>NZ_CP037423.1:2402382-3002977 GCF_007754155.1 Stieleria neptunia
GCGACGGGCTATCCCTACAATCGCAAGGTCGAGCGCGCCGCCGGACGCGTCCCCAAACTATCGCCGGGACAGAGACGACAATTCACGCTGGACATCGGATTGCACCGCGGCGAAGAAAGCGTCAAGACGGTTGTGGACCAAATCAAATCGCTTCAAGGTGATGATCAACCCAAAGTCAGTCGTGAACCGCCACAATCCTGAACCGGCAAACAACCGGCGCAGAACAAATGGCGATCAATCCGCGAATGCGTAGGAACGGGGAATCGCCCAACGGGCATGCACCTCGACGCAGACGCCGCAGACCGAGCGTCGACCTGATCCCAATGGACGTCGATTCTTTTGCTGCAGCTTTTGGCAAACCATTTCGTCTCTCTCCCGCTGGGAGAGACGGCGTTTGCGCAGCAAGCAAACGCCAGAGAGGGTTCGCGCTGCAAAAGTCTTGGCGCCTACCGCTACGATCAAATCCGTCACTTATACAATTGACATCCCCGGGGGATTTCAGCGAGTAGCCGGAGGTCAGCGCAGCGCCACCTCCGGACCACGACTCCGATCCCGCCCCTCGACCCCGGACGGGGACGCAGTGAAGCGTTTTTCCCTGTGCTTTAGGAGGTTTTAGCGGCAGGGCGCAAGCGGGCAGTCCGTTTAGTGAGTGAGCCGCGACGCGTAAGCGGCCGGGCATCCAGGCGCCCGCCCGAGGCCTTACGGCCAGCGGCTCACCATTGCCTCACCAATTCCACTCAATCGACAGCCGCGAGCTCTCCGGTTCCTTGTTATTGCCAAACACCGGAGGGCTCGCGCGCTGCCGCTAACAAATTGCTTTACAGCGTAGCCTTGATGGGCGTCGCGGCGCAAACATCCGCAGGCGCACGAGTCCCGAGGGTCGCCGCGTCGTGCGCAGAGTCGGATTCGTCTTTGAGTCAAAGAAAAACACGCTGAACCACACGACGCGAATCACTGGGGAGTCATGCGCCGCTGGATTGCTCGATGGGCCACAAGAGATCAAGACGCTTGTCGCACCAAGACGCGGACCTACGGCCAGCAGATTCAGGACGCTGGCGTTAGCCTTTCGGTTGCAAGTCCCACGCAACCCCGACCCGTTGTGTCCGCACATCAAGCATCGAAGCGGTAAGCAATTCTTAGAAAGTGCAACGAAGCGCCTGACCGATTGCAACAACTTGACGCGACGGCAGACGGCAACACCTGATCCCCCTAAACTGCCAAAAAGGCTCCTGACCCTTTTTCCTATCTAAAAAATTGCGTAACAGTTTAGTCCTCTTGGAACTGCTATTGGTCGATTTTGGGGCGGCGGGATAAATTGGTGGCAATCGAGGATTGCCGCGAAATGTCTATTCCAATCTATCCCAACCACGAGCACGCTTGCCCCAATGTAGGGAATTGCCCGCATCTTGGTGGCGCCTCGGTGATTTCTGTTGCGATGGTAGCTAATCAAAGCGAGGACACCCGAGAATCATCGCTTCGCCAGATTCGATTGCTCGAAAAGCGTAACAGCGAATTGCTCAGCGACGTCGTCAGCCTCCAAGAGCAACTGGAACGCGTCAAACTTGAATTGAAGATTGAGCGGCAGAACAAGTTTGCAACCAATGAGCAGTCTGACGACGATGCGAAACCGGAATTGCAAGAGGCCAACCAAGATGATTCGGGTCGCAAAGCTAAACGCGGCGCCCCGGTAGGTCATCCAGGATGGTTTCGAAAGACTCCCCAAGAGTACGATTGGGACATTGATGTCAAGGCTCCTCGAGTCTGCCCCTGCTGCGCGAGTCGCCAAGTCATTTTGTTGGATGCCGATCCATTGGAGCACCTGCAGGAAGATATTGTTGATGGACAGTTCCGCGTCGTGCTCTATCGTCATGTGGTCGCCAAATGCATCGCCTGTGATACGCTTGTGCAAAAAGCTGGTCCGGGAGAGGTTCTGGGAAGTCGCATAGGACCAGGGTTGCGCAGCAAGGCGATCTATCTCCGCAATGTCATTGGCATTACCTACCGCAAGGTCCCACGAGCGATTGAAGAGTTATTTGGAATCACGTTCACAGCGGCAGCACTGATCGGTTTCGAAAAGGCTCTTGCGAAGCTTGCCGAACCGGTTGTCGACGATATCGCCAAGAAGCTTGCCAGCACTGACGGGCCAGTCTATGCGGATGAAACCTACTGGACCTTAGACGGCGATCGCGCCTACTTTTGGGTACACGGCAACGAACAGTTCATCCATTTCACTTTTGAAACGACGCGTGCGGGGTTCGTTTCACGCGACGTTCTTGGCCCTGACTTTTGCGGCACTTTGGTAACGGACTGCTACGGTGGCTACAATGCTCAGGTCGCTGGCGCGAAGCAAAAATGTTTGGCACATCTTGCTCGAACCTCGCGTGATTGGCAAAAGCTCGTTGCTCCGGTATCAGCCGACTATCAGTTCTTCGAAGATGTCAAGCAATTCGTCCAACGCGGTACTCGCCTCCACCGCCGACGAAAAGCCGGTAAGCTAAAAGGAGCTGCACTTGAGTCTGAGATCTTGTGGCTGCGAAACGAATTGGAACGCCTTTCGTTGACTGATGTCGAAGACGAAAAAGCGATCCAACTTCAAGGGCGAATTCTTCGTCACCTCTCAGAGTGGTTGGTGTTCATCGACGATCCACGAGTTTCGCCGACGAACAACCTTGCAGAACGTGCTATTCGCCCACTAGTCGTGTTGCGCAAGATCTGCTTCGGCAGCCGAAGTCGGGAAGGTGGTGAGCGGATGGCAGATCTGATGAGCGTTGCAGAGACAGCGCGGCGTCATGGGCACCGTGCCAGCGACATCTACTACGGTCTTTTCACGCGACCTCCGGACGAAGTACTGCGTTCGCTTTATGCACCGGCGTAGCGGCTACGCCGGTGCAGGCGATCGTGTCGCCTCTTCATAGGAAGAGACAAGCTGCGACTCCGGAAGAAGCAGCGAGCGAAATTCTCAGCCGAGCGACTCACCTGTAGTCACGTTCGCTGGACGATTCCGGTGAAACGACGTTGAATGCTGCGCTGATGGTAAACCAATCGGCACGCCCCATGACAGACTGCGGGGAGAGCTGAATCCAATCCTTCGGCGATGCGCAGTTCGAGCGATGGTCCGACACCACCGTCCCCCAGGTCATTCAACTAAACTGTTACAAAATTGCGTAACAGTTTAGTCCTCTTGGAACTGCTATTGGTCGATTTTGGGGCGGCGGGATAAATTGGTGGCAATCGAGGATTGCCGCGAAATGTCTATTCCAATCTATCCCAACCACGAGCACGCTTGCCCCAATGTAGGGAATTGCCCGCATCTTGGTGGCGCCTCGGTGATTTCTGTTGCGATGGTAGCTAATCAAAGCGAGGACACCCGAGAATCATCGCTTCGCCAGATTCGATTGCTCGAAAAGCGTAACAGCGAATTGCTCAGCGACGTCGTCAGCCTCCAAGAGCAACTGGAACGCGTCAAACTTGAATTGAAGATTGAGCGGCAGAACAAGTTTGCAACCAATGAGCAGTCTGACGACGATGCGAAACCGGAATTGCAAGAGGCCAACCAAGATGATTCGGGTCGCAAAGCTAAACGCGGCGCCCCGGTAGGTCATCCAGGATGGTTTCGAAAGACTCCCCAAGAGTACGATTGGGACATTGATGTCAAGGCTCCTCGAGTCTGCCCCTGCTGCGCGAGTCGCCAAGTCATTTTGTTGGATGCCGATCCATTGGAGCACCTGCAGGAAGATATTGTTGATGGACAGTTCCGCGTCGTGCTCTATCGTCATGTGGTCGCCAAATGCATCGCCTGTGATACGCTTGTGCAAAAAGCTGGTCCGGGAGAGGTTCTGGGAAGTCGCATAGGACCAGGGTTGCGCAGCAAGGCGATCTATCTCCGCAATGTCATTGGCATTACCTACCGCAAGGTCCCACGAGCGATTGAAGAGTTATTTGGAATCACGTTCACAGCGGCAGCACTGATCGGTTTCGAAAAGGCTCTTGCGAAGCTTGCCGAACCGGTTGTCGACGATATCGCCAAGAAGCTTGCCAGCACTGACGGGCCAGTCTATGCGGATGAAACCTACTGGACCTTAGACGGCGATCGCGCCTACTTTTGGGTACACGGCAACGAACAGTTCATCCATTTCACTTTTGAAACGACGCGTGCGGGGTTCGTTTCACGCGACGTTCTTGGCCCTGACTTTTGCGGCACTTTGGTAACGGACTGCTACGGTGGCTACAATGCTCAGGTCGCTGGCGCGAAGCAAAAATGTTTGGCACATCTTGCTCGAACCTCGCGTGATTGGCAAAAGCTCGTTGCTCCGGTATCAGCCGACTATCAGTTCTTCGAAGATGTCAAGCAATTCGTCCAACGCGGTACTCGCCTCCACCGCCGACGAAAAGCCGGTAAGCTAAAAGGAGCTGCACTTGAGTCTGAGATCTTGTGGCTGCGAAACGAATTGGAACGCCTTTCGTTGACTGATGTCGAAGACGAAAAAGCGATCCAACTTCAAGGGCGAATTCTTCGTCACCTCTCAGAGTGGTTGGTGTTCATCGACGATCCACGAGTTTCGCCGACGAACAACCTTGCAGAACGTGCTATTCGCCCACTAGTCGTGTTGCGCAAGATCTGCTTCGGCAGCCGAAGTCGGGAAGGTGGTGAGCGGATGGCAGATCTGATGAGCGTTGCAGAGACAGCGCGGCGTCATGGGCACCGTGCCAGCGACATCTACTACGGTCTTTTCACGCGACCTCCGGACGAAGTACTGCGTTCGCTTTATGCACCGGCGTAGCGGCTACGCCGGTGCAGGCGATCGTGTCGCCTCTTCATAGGAAGAGACAAGCTGCGACTCCGGAAGAAGCAGCGAGCGAAATTCTCAGCCGAGCGACTCACCTGTAGTCACGTTCGCTGGACGATTCCGGTGAAACGACGTTGAATGCTGCGCTGATGGTAAACCAATCGGCACGC
This sequence comes from Stieleria neptunia, assembly GCF_007754155.1. Classification (NCBI taxonomy): domain Bacteria; kingdom Pseudomonadati; phylum Planctomycetota; class Planctomycetia; order Pirellulales; family Pirellulaceae; genus Stieleria; species Stieleria neptunia. Next base: position 2,407,340 of record NZ_CP037423.1, read on the forward strand.
CCCATGACAGACTGCGGGGAGAGCTGAATCCAATCCTTCGGCGATGCGCAGTTCGAGCGATGGTCCGACACCACCGTCCCCCAGGTCATTCAACTAAACTGTTACATTCACCGTTCGACCTCCCCTCGCTTCGCTCGACCCTCCTGCCAGGAGGGTGACTTTTCGACTTGTTCCCAGGCTCTGCCTGGGAACACACGATCACGGAGGCTCCGCCTCGCGACCGCGCACGGCGTGTGGCGGAGCCACACCGACCTTGCGTTCCCAGGCGGAGCCTTGGAACGAGGGGCATCAGAGCGCGGGCCGATCGCCGCGTCTTAACTCAAAATGGGATGGACGACGTGCGCCGGTTCTTCGACTCCGGTCAGCCGTTGATCCAGCCCTTGGAACTTGAAGGTCAACTTTTCGTGATCGATGCCCAGTTGATGCAGAATCGTGGCGTTCATGTCACGGATGTGCACGCCGGTGTTGTTCAGGATGTTGTAGCTGTGGTCATCGGTCATGCCGTATTCGAATCCACGCTTGATGCCGGCGCCGGCCATCCAGATCGTAAAACAGCGGCCGTGGTGGTCGCGGCCGTGATTGTCGGCCGTCAATTTGCCTTGCGAGTAAATCGTGCGGCCGAACTCGCCGCCCCACACGACCAGCGTGTCGTCCAGCATGCCGCGTTGTTTCAGGTCCTTGATCAGCGCTGCGGCCGGTTGATCGATGTCCTTGCACTGCTGACGTAGCTTCGAGGGCAGCGAGCCGTGTTGATCCCAGCCGCGATGGAACAACTGCACGTAGCGGACACCCTGCTGCACCATGCGACGGGCGAGCAGACAATTCCTGGCAAAGCTGCCGGGTTTTTGAACGTCGTCGCCGTACAAATCCAACACGTGCTGGGGTTCTTGTTCAATCGCCATCAGATCCGGCACTTCGCTCTGCATGCGAAACGCCATTTCGTACTGCGAGATTCTGGCCTGCGTTTCCGGGTCCGCAAACTTGTCATAGGCCACCTGATTGAGTTCGTTCAATCCGTCCAGCATGCTGCGTCGCGATTGGCGATCGATGCCCGGCGGGTTGTTCAAGTACAAGACCGGTTCACCACTGCTGCGCAGCTTGACGCCTTGGTGACGTGCCGGCAGAAACCCGGAGCCCCACAGGCGATCGTAGAGTGCCTGCAATTGGCCGCGGCCCCGAGAAATCATCACGATGTAGGCGGGCATGTTGTCGTTTTCGCTGCCCAGTCCATAGCTGAGCCAGGAACCGAGCGCGGGTTTGCCTTGCTGTTGGACGCCCGTGTTGATGTACGTGATCGCCGGGTCATGATTGACCGCTTCGGTGTGCATCGATTTGATGATCGTGATGTCGTCGACGATCCCAGACGTGTACGGCAAGATGTCTTTGTTGACCCAGGTCCCGTGCTGGCCGAAGCGTTCGAAATTGAACATCGGCGCGACGCAGGGGAACGTTGATTGGCCGCTGGTCATCCCGGTCAACCGTTGTCCCTGACGAACCGACTCGGGAAGTTCTTGGCCGTGAAACTTACGCATCTCCGGTTTGTAGTCGAAGGTGTCGATATGACTGGGGCCGCCGGCCATGAACAGATAGATGATCCGTTTGGCCTTGGGGGCAAAATTGGGGAATTGCGGCAATCCCGGATTCGAAGCGCCTGCGGCGGCGTTGGCGGTGCCGACCAATTCAGGATTCAACAGGGTGCTCAGCGCCGTTGCCCCCAGCCCGTAACCGGTCCCGAGCAAAAACTTGCGGCGTTGTGTGGTCAGGGAGTCCATGGTTAGCCTCGGGTCAACGTTTCGTCTAGGTTCAAGATCATTTGTGCGATCACGGTCCAAGCGGCGTGTTGGATTGCATCGATCGATTCGTCGCGCGGCAACTCGCCGACCGACAAGAATTGGTTGGCGGATTCAGGGGCCGCGGCAAAGCGTTCGCGCTGGTCGGCAAGGATGCTCAGCAACACGGACGTCTCACGCTCGCTTGCCGGTCGTGCGGTCGTCAGGCGGTAGGCCAAATCGATTCGCTTGCGATCATCGGATTCCGACTCGATCAGACGCTGGGCGAGCGCCCGGGCCGCTTCGACGAATTGCGGATCGTTGAGCGTCACCAGGGCTTGCAGCGGTGTGTTGGTCCGGGCCCGGGCGACGACACACTTCTCACGCGACGGCGCGTCAAAGATCATCATGTTGGGCATCGGCGCGCTACGTTTCCAATACGTGTACATCGACTTGCGATACAGTTTCTCGCCCTTGTCCTGGGTGTAACGCAGACCGCCGTTCAGACTGACCTCGTTCCAGATATTCACCGGTTGATACGGTTTCACGCCGGGGCCACCGACCTGACGGGTCAGCAATCCGCTGACCGCCAACGCCTGGTCACGAATCAATTCGCCTTGCAATCGAAATCGCGGGCTGTGGGCTAACAACAGGTTTTCGGGGTCCTGTTCCGCATGCACGGGCTCTCGACGCGAACTCTGGCGGTACGTTCGTGAAAGCACCAGTTGTCGCAGCATCCGTTTGACGTCCCAGCCCGATTGGACGAAATCGACGGCCAGCCAATCGAGCAGTTGCGGATGGGTCGGCGGCATGCCTTGGGCACCAAAATCGCTGATCGTGCGGACCAGTCCGTTGCCAAAGAGCATCGTCCAATAACGGTTGACGGCCACGCGTGCGGTCAGCGGATGATCGGGCGCGGTCAGCCATCGGGCCAACCCCAATCGATTCGGCGGAGCGTCCTCGGCCAACGGTGGCAGGGCCGCCGGGACGCCGGGCGAAACCGGGGCATCCTTCTTGGGCGAATCGTATTGCCCGCGATCGAGGACGAACGTCATCCGCATTTTGTCGTCGGGGTTGTCCGCCATGATCATCGACGTCGTCTTTTTCGCCGCCAGATCGGCGTGTTGTTTGGTCGTCGCGGCGAGCGACTTGCGGAGCGATTGGAAGTCCGCGTCTTGGCTGAAGTAGACGTTTCGCAGGGCTGCCCACTGGGCTTCGCTGCGATCGTCGGCAGCCGTCGCCAAAATGCCTCCGATCACGTCACCCTTGGCCAGCGGCACCTCGGATTCGCTCAAGGCAAAGGGATAGATCCGAATGTCGTCGACTTCACCCTTCCAATTGGCGCCGTTGCTGCGACTGCCGATTTTGAAGGGCACATCGGTTTGCAGTGTGCCGCCGAGCGTGTCGGCTTCGACTTGATTGGCCGACAGTTTTCCGTCGATGTAGATCTTCACCCCGGCGGCTTTCTGGGTGCCGTCATAGGTGATCACGACGTGTTGCCAAGTGTCGGTTTTCAGTGAGTCTTTGGAGACGACTTTGACCGCATTGTCACTCCAGGAATGGATGATGTGCGTTCCGATGTTTTTGCCTTGGATCCACATGTCATAGCCGCGATAGTTGTCCGCGACATTCATCCGCGAGAACACGGCGCCTCCGGATTTGCCATCGAATTTGATCCAGGCGGCCATCGTAAACGGCTGATCCGATTCCAGCTGCGGCGGGTTCTCCGAACAGGCGAACTGGGTTTGCCCATTCAGCTTCAATGCCTTGTTGCCCTCTCGATCGCTCGTCTGAAACTTTCCTTTCTCCAACACCGCGACCGCGCCGGTGGTTTCGTTCTTCAACTGCGAACCGTCGGATTCATCGAGCGGAAACCAATGGGCGATGCCGGAGAGTTGCTCGGTCGGCTGGGCGTCGCTGGCGTACTTGGCGGTTTCCTGTTCTGCCCAAGCGACGAATTGCGGATCGGCGTGGCGCTGGTGCGATTCCAGCTGTTTCTTTTTCGAATCGATCTCCGCCTGCAATTCCGCCATCCGGGCTTGATGCCGTTGGTCATAGACGTCGACGACGGGCGACTGATTCCCTTTGCGGGTTTGCATGCCGGGGTCGGCCGTGTTGTTGAAGTACGCGTAGAACTGGTAGTACTCGGTTTGGGAGATCGGGTCGTATTTGTGATCGTGGCACTGTGCGCACTCCATCGTCAGAGCCAGCCAGACGGTGGAGGTGGTTTGGACGCGATCGACGACGTACTCGACGCGCAACTCCTCGGCAAACGCCCCGCCTTCGTCACTGGTCGCATGATTCCGATTGAAACCCGATGCGACTTTTTGATCGACCGTTGCGTCGGGAATCAGGTCGCCGGCGATCTGCTCGATCGTGAATTGGTCGAACGGCATGTTGGCGTTGTACGCGTCGATCACCCAATCACGCCACGGCCACATGTCGCGCGGACCGTCGGCGTGCATCACGCTGGTGTCGCCGTAGCGTGCCGCATCCAGCCAAGCCAGCGTCATGCGTTCGCCGTAGTCCGCCGAGGCCAACAATCGATCCACGAGTGCTTCGTAGGCCAAATCGACTCCCAGCGAATCCGCGCTCGCCAGGAATTGTTCGACTTGCTCGGGCGTCGGGGCCATTCCGGTCAAATCCAGCGACACGCGGCGGATCAACGTTCGCAAGTCGGCTGGCGGAGAGAACGTCAGCCCGTGCTCACGCAGCCGTTTGCCGATGAAATGGTCGACCGGATTGGCCGTGTCGACACCCGGGGCTTTTTGCGGCGGAACGAAGGCCCAGTGTTCTTGATACGTCGCTCCCTGGGCGACCCATTGTTTGAGCAGTGTGCGCTGCGCGTCGGTCAGCCGCTTGTTCGAATCCGGCGGCGGCATCAGCAAGTCGGCGTCTTCGGCGAACACCCGCGCGATCACTTCGCTTTCGTCCGGTTGGCCGGCAACCAGCATCCCCGAATCGATCGCGGACTGACGGTCGTCCAATCGCAGATCGGCTTCGCGGGTCGATTCGGAGGGGCCGTGACACAGGAAACAGTTGTCCGAAAGGATCGGCCGGATGTCGCGATTGAAATCGATCTCGGCGGCAGACGCATTGCCGATGCCGACGAGCAGCAAGACCGGGACGATTGAGAACGGATTCTTCATGGCAGGAACGGTCGGGGGGGGATTTCAACTCTGGGCCGGAACCGGTTCAGATTGAAGATCGGACGAAGGCGGGCGGGGTGGCTGGGAACGGATTATCGCACAAAACGGATGACTTCGCAGGGGGAAATGTGCGGCGTTCTCGGGCGGTGGCGGTCGTGCGGATTCGGTGAATTTGGCGAATTCAGCTTGACGAACCACCGCACTCTTTGGATCGTAGCAGTGGTGCGATGCAATGAATGTGCGGAGCAAACACCCAAAACGTGCGCAAATGAACTCCTTGGTCGGCAAAACGATTTCCGTGCTGCTCTGTGGCTTGGTCCTGATGGGCCAATCTGCCGCGTGGATTCATGTTGCCACTTGCGAGGGGCATCGCGCCGTCGCGGCATCGCCGGCTAGCTCCGGCGGTGGCCAGTCGTGCCATGATTGCGGGCATCATCACGTCCACGACGAGGGGGTGGTTTCGACGCACTCCCACCAGCCCGAAGTCCCGTCTCCGCCGCACTCCCACGATTCCGACGATTGTGCCGTTTGCCAATCGCTCGCCTGGGCGGCCGGAGAGGTCGTTTCGGATCCGATTCGTTCCACCGGCGACGTTCTGGTGGAGCGTCAGGTGTTGGCGGATTCGCCCTGGGTTGAATCGATTTCGACGTCTTTGCCGCATCTTCGCGGCCCACCGATCAGCTGAATGATTTTCCAAGTGGGATAGGCTTCCAGCCTGTCATCCCCCGTGGGATAGGCTTCCAGCCTGTCTTTTCACACGTCTTCCCCGTGGCGTCCCCTGTTGCTTGATCGGAGTGATCGAGCAGGGCGGCCGCGCCCGTTTGGTCGCCGGGCACATGCAACCGTTCTCCAAATCATTCTTCATTCAGCAATTCTATGATCATCCATCACGCAACTCGGGCACATGCATCGCGCCCGCGACGGGCCTTTACGCTTGTCGAATTACTGGTCGTCATCGCCATCATTGGCATTCTGGTCGGACTGTTGTTGCCGGCCGTTCAAGCGGCGCGGGAAGCGGCCCGTCGCATGAGCTGCAGCAATAACTTGAAGCAGCTGGGCATTGCGCTGCACAATTATCACGGCGCCTACAAGCGACTACCGACCTACAAGGGTGGAACTTGGGTCAACGGTTTGGACGGAACAACGGACAGCGACAACCGGATGGACCTTTCGATTTGGGTTGGACTGACGCCCTACATGGAGCAGCAAGCGCTGTGGGGGCAGATTTCGAATCCGAACACCGGCATCGAGAATTCGAACGGCCGACGCACGCCGCCTTGGCCGGCGATGGGGCCGCGGACGTCGCAAGCCAGTTATCCGCCCTGGCAGGTTGAGATCCCGACGTTGCGTTGCCCCAGCGATCCGGGGACGGGGCTGCCGGCGATGGGGCGAACCAACTACGCCGCTTGCGTGGGTGATTCCGTGGTGCTGATGGACCAAGGGCCCTGGTACCAAGTCAACCATGTGGTCACCTCGCCGCCGATCGCCGTCGCCGTTGAAGCCAACGCGTCGTGCCGTGGAGCCTTTGTTGCGCGCAAAAGCATGCGATTCCGAGACGTCTTGGACGGATTGTCCAACACGATCTTTGCCGGTGAAATCACAACCGACCTGGGTGACCGCGACAAGCGAACGATCGCCGCAATCCGGGGGGAAGACGAAGAGATTCGCGACGAGCCGGATCACTGCGAGCACGAGGGATACATCAGCCCCGATCGACCGCGATTCTGGTCCGACGGAAGCGACGGAGGCACGGCGCCGACGTTGGCGGCCAGCAACCAGGGGCGCGGGTTTCGATGGGCCGCCGGAGGAACGGTTTACACGGCGATGAACACCATCCTGCCACCCAACAAAGATCTCTGTCTGGGTGGCGAGAGCACCGGCGACGAAAACTCGATGGGGATCGCCCCGCCGAGCAGCCGCCACCAGGGCGGCGTCCACGTGTTGATGGGAGACGGCGCCGTGATCTTCTTGACCGATTCGATCGAGGCCGGCAACGTTCATCATACGAATGTCTGGAGCGGTGGAACCGGTGAGTCGGTACCGGGGGCGAAGAGTCCGTATGGATTGTGGGGAGCGTTGGGGACCCGTGCGTCACGCGAGACGGTCCAAGAGCAGCTGAACCAGTAACCCTGGCAAGCAGTCGTCGTTGTCGATGGCCGCCTGGCCATCTCGCGCCCTCGCGGCACGCCTTCCTGGGGCGAACCGAGCCGAGTGACCCTTGATCTACCACGGAACAATGACGAACAAAGTCGTCATCATCGGAGCGTCACGAAAAGGGGGACAGGGTTCGAGAATCTCCGATGCATCAGCGGGGGGCGTCGCGTGGCGTCTTGCTAACCCGTGCGGACTTCAATCCACAGCCCGCTAGCGGGTCACATCGTCCAAACGCTTCAAGAAATTCAGGCCGAATCGACCGTAATCTTGGCCATCGACGTCGCCATCGCCGTCCGAGCGGCCACGTGCTCCGCTTTTCCACCGAAAGAGAAGAAATGGAGTCGAAGTAGGCGGCATTCAGTGTATTTGGATCTCTGGTTGCCCGTACGAGTGCTCTGTGTCTGTGTCTGGGGGCCGGCGGAGTGTCACCTGTTTGACGTTAGCGGAACGGCGCGAGCCGTCCGGTTGCGCTTCAAAAACACTGTGGCAGACCGGAGGGCTCGCGCCTTGCCGCTACCAATCAGCTGCGTTAGCGGAACGGCGCGAGCCGTCCGGTCGCGTTTCAGGATCACCGTGAAAGACCGGAGGGCGCGCGCCCTGCCGCTACCAAGATGAGACATGCGGCGACGTCCGCCCCTTGCATCACGGGACACAGCTGCTAAAGTCTATAGACCTCTACAAACCTGAGTGTCGCCGTGACTTCCACCCACGCCCAGCTGGCCTACCAGAACCTCCGCTCGCGGTTGATCGCCGGTGAGTTCGCGCCGGGCAGCCGGATTCGCTACGGGCCGATCGGACGGGAACTGGGGATCAGTGCCACTCCGGTCCGCGAGGCGATGGGGCTGTTGGCCAACGAAGGGTTCGTCGAGCTGGTTCCGCAACTCGGGGCCGTCGTTCGCACGATCAGTTCGGACGAGTTGGTGGAGCTGTACGAGATGCGTGAAGCCATCGAGCCCTATGCGGCGGCCAAGGCGGCCGAGCGTGCCAGTCAGGCACAGATCGCCGCCATCGAGCGGGCGCTGGGGCGAATGCGGACGATCGCCGGCAAGGTCGCGAAGATAAAAAACAGGCAAGCCGGTAAACGTGACACGGCCGATTTTGAACGAGCCGACCTCGGGTTCCATATGTTGATCATCGACGCGACCGGCAACCAAACGATGGTCCGGTCCAGCGAAAGTTCCAACGCCTTGGTCCGCGTCTTCGCCGCCGATCGGCACGCGTATGATGCCGCGATCATGGAGGCGACGTGCGACGATCATGCGTCAATCCTTGATGGGATCCGATCCAAGGATCCCGAGCGCGCCCGCGATGCGATGCAGCGTCACATCGCATCGGGACTTCAGTTGACGCTGCAAGAAATTGAATCCAGAGAAACCAATCGATGGGAAGTGCCGTGACCAATGAAGCGAGTGGACAACGCGTTCCACCCTCCAGCCCTATTTCGCTCCAGGGGATCGTACCACCGTTGGTCACGCCGTTGGCGGACCGCGATGAGTTGGACCATGCCGGGTTGCAGCGACTGCTGGATCACGTGATCGAGGGTGGCGTCGCTGCGGTGTTTATCCTGGGGACCACCGGCGAGGCCCCGAGTTTGAGTTACCGATTGCGACGCGAGATGATCGCCGAATCGGTGCGCATCGTCGGCGGCCGTGTGCCGGTGCTGGTCGGGGTGACCGATACCGCTTACGTCGAAACCGTGAACCTGGCCGAGTATGCCGCCGAGTGCGGAGCGGACGCTGCCGTGCTGACAACGCCCTACTATTTCCCGGCCGGACAGACCGAACTGACGCGCTACGTGCAGAGCATCACGCCGAAAATCCCCTTGCCGTTGATGCTCTACAACATGCCGGGTTTGACGAAGGTCTGGTTCGAGATCGAGACGCTGAAGCAATTGTCCGAAATCCCATCGATCATCGGTGTCAAAGACAGCAGCGGTGACCTGGAGTATTTCGAACGACTGTGCCAGTTGAAATCAATTCGCACCGATTGGCAGGTCTTGATCGGTCCGGAAGCCCTGCTGCCCCAGGCGATGGCGTTGGGAGGCGATGGCGGCGTCAATGGAGGCGCCAACGTCATGCCCAGCGTCTTTGTCGATTGCTACAAGGCACTCGTCGCCGGTGACACCGAAGCAGTCGATGCGGTGTTGGCAACGATTTTGAAGTTCCAAGAGATCTACGAGATCGGCAAGTATGCCTCGCGACACATCAAGGCGACCAAATCCGCACTCTCGCTGATCGGCATCTGCGAAGACCTGCCCGCCGATCCCTTCAACCGGTTCCTCGCCCCGCAACGCGAGCAAGTCGCGGAAGTGCTGAGAGAGATCGGGGTCTTGGGAAAGGGGAAGTGATGGGGGCAAGACGATGGGGGCAAGACGATGGGGGCAAGACGATGGGGGCAAGACGATGGGGGCAAGACGATGGGGGCAAGACGATGGGGGCAAGACGATGGGGGCAAGACGATGGGGGCAAGACGATGGGTGGCAGAATGATGGGGGGCAGAATGATGGGGGCAGAATGATGGGGGGGGATTTCAGATTTCAAATAAGGTACTCAGTACTCAGTACTCAGTACTCAGTACTCAAGACTCAAGACTCAAGACCGATTCCGCCTCAATGATTCGAACGATATTCATCTTATGGTTGACGTTGGCGATCACGCCACTCGCTGCGGCAGACGATCGTCCCAATGTGCTGTTCATTGCGGCGGATGATTTGCGCTGTGATTTGGGTTGCTACGGTCACCCGTTGGTCAAGACGCCGAATTTGGATCGGTTGGCCGCGCGGGGGACTCGATTCGATCGGGCCTATTGCGCCCAGGCACTTTGCAATCCCGCGCGCAGCAGTTTGCTCACCGGTCGGCGGCCGAACACGCTGGCCCAGTACAATTTGACGAAGCATTTTCGCGATGCGATTCCCGACGTCGTGACGTTGCCACAACATTTCAAACAGAACGGCTACTTCGCCCAAAACATTGGCAAAATCTTCCACAACTGGGCGACGGAGATTCAGGGCGATCCGGATTCCTGGAGCGTGCCGGCGGTGATGCATTTCGATTCGCACCGACGCGATCTTCCGCAAGTGGAAGGGCAGCTTCCACGCGATTACGCCGATGCGATTCGTTGCGAATGCCGTGACGTGCCCGACGACGCTTACTTTGACGGGCGGATCACAACGCTTGCGCTCGATGCGCTGCGGGAACGCGCGGCGTCGCAAGAGCCGTTCTTTTTGGCGGTCGGATTTTGGAAGCCCCATTTGCCGTTCAACGCGCCCAAGAAGTATTGGGACCTGTACGATCGCGACCAGATCACGGGGCCGGATTGCCCACAATGGCCGGACGGGACGCCGCGTATCGCCTGGCACAATAGTCAGGAACTGTTGGGCAAGAGCAAGCCGGCGACGTTGACCGCGGACGACGAACAAGAGCTGCGTCACGGTTACCTTGCCGCGATCAGCTACATGGACGCGCAAGTCGGTCGGCTGCTCGGTGAATTGGATCGGCTGGAATTGACCGAGCGGACACTGGTCGTGTTCTGGTCCGACCACGGATTCCAGCTTGGCGATCACACGCTGTGGTGCAAGACGTCCAATTTTGAACTCGACGCCCGCGTGCCCCTGATCATCGCGCCGCCGGAGGGTGTTGCAGTGGATCAGACCGATGCGATCGTGGAACTGCTGGATCTGTACCCGACGATCACCGACCTTTGCGGTCTCGATGCACCGAGTGGGCTGGAGGGTGTCAGTCTTCGCCCGCTGATCGATGGCGAGGCGTCTAAGGTCAAACAAGCCGCCCTGACTCAGCACCCCCGTCCGTCCTACTACGGCAAGTCGATGAAAGCGATGGGGCACAGCATTCGGACGCCGCGATTTCGATACACCGAATGGCGGTCCAGCGAAGACGGATCACCGGCCGGCGGCGAGCTGGTCGCAGTGGAGTTATACGATCACGACGTGGATCCATCCGAATCGGTCAACCGTGCCGAAGACGGCGACTACCAGAGTTATCTTTCGGAGTTGCGAACGATCTTGAATTCGATGGCGGGGGAGCCGAGAGGACAGTGATGATCGCAGCGACATTTTTTACGGGCATCGACTGGTTCGTGCTGGTCGTCTACTTCGTCGGCATCCTGGCGATCGGTTTGATCTTTTGGCGGCGCAACAAGTCGGCCGACGACTTCACAGCGGGCGGGCGATCGTTGCCGGGATGGCTGTGCGGCATGTCGATCTTCGCAACCTATCTGAGCAGCATCAGCTACCTCGCCTTGCCGGGCAAGGCGTTTGTGGACAATTGGAATGCGTTCGCGTTTTCACTCGCCCTGCCTCCGGCTGCCTGGATTGCGGTGCGATACTTTCTGCCGATGTACCGGGCGTCCGGCGAAGTCAGCGCGTATTCGTTGTTAGAACATCGGTTCGGGTTGTGGGCCCGGCTGTTCGCCAGTTCGTTTTACCTGTTGTTCCAGGTCGCCCGCATCGGCGTCGTGATGTACTTGATGGCCTTGCCGATGGCGATCCTGTTCGGCTGGGACATCCGCACGCTGATTCTGGTGACCGGGGTGATCGTGACGGCGTATTCCTTCATCGGCGGTATCACGGCGGTGATCTGGGCCGATGCGATCCAGGCCTTCGTGCTGTTGGGTGGCGCGTTGCTGGCGCTGGCGATCCTGTTGATGGGCATGCCCGAAGGCCCGGTGCAAGTGTTTGAAGTCGCTGCGTCGGAAGGCAAGTTCTCGTTGGGCAGTCGGTCGTTGACCGAGTGGGCCACACCGACTTTGTGGATCGTGTTGGCGTACGGATTGTTTGAAAACCTGAAGAATTTCGGTATCGATCAAAGTTACGTCCAGCGTTACATCGCCTCCAGCAGCGATCGCGAAGCCGCCAAAAGTATCTGGTTGGGGGCGCTGTTGTACGTCCCCGTCAGCGGTTTGTTCTTGTTCATCGGAACGGCGTTGTATGCCCACTATCAGAATCATCCCGACGACATGGACGCGGTGCGAAACATCGTGGCGAGTCAAAAGCTGATGCAGGCCGGTGTCGATCCGGATTCCGCCGACTATCAGGTCCAATTGCAAACCACGGCGGACGGGTTGTCGCAAACCGACCTGGGCGATCGCGTTTTTCCCCATTTCATTGCGGCGAATCTACCGGTCGGTGCGCGGGGGTTGCTGATCGCGGCCGTGTTCGCGGCGGCCATGAGTACGGTCTCGACGGGGCTCAATTCGTCGGCAACGTTGGTGATGAGTGACTTTTACAAGCGGCTGTGGCGGCCCGATTCCAGCGACCAGGCCAGCGTCCTCGTGTTGCGATCGGCGACGTTGGTTTGGGGCACGCTCGGGACGATCGTGGCGTTGATTTTGGTGCGGTTGACCAATAGTGTTTTGGACATTTGGTGGACACTCTCGGGCGTGCTCGGCGCAGCGATCATCGGGCTGTTCTTACTGGGCACCACGTCACCGAGACTGCGGGAACGCCCCGCGATTTTCATCCTCGGTGTCGGTGTCGTCTTGATCGCTTGGATGACGTTTTCCAAAACGGCGTATTGGCCGGCGACGCTCAAGTCCATTGCCAGCCCGTTCCATCCATTCCTGGTCATCGTCTTCGGTCCCGCGGTGATGATGATGCTTGGTTTCTTGGTTTCACGTAGAAGAGCGGTGCAATGATGCAAGGACGATGGAACAAGCCGGGGCAAGTGTTGCTGGTTCTGATGCTGTGGGTGGCGGGATCGGCGCGTTGTTTTGGCGACTCGGAAACTCGGACCAACATTCTGTTCATCCTGGCCGACGATCTGGCTTGGTCGGACCTGGCGTGCTATGGCCATCCCTGGCACCAGACACCCAACATCGATCGATTGGCCGCCCAAGGCATGCGGCTGAATCATGGCTATGCGTCGGCGCCGATCTGCAGCGCGTCGCGGGCGAGTCTGATGACGGGCAAAACGACGGCCCGGCTGGGATTCGAGTTTGTCACGAAAGACCAACCGGGGTTTCAGAAGATCGAAGGGGCGACGTTGCTGCAAGCGCCACCGTTGACCTTGAATTTGCCGTTGCAGGAAACCACCATCGCCGAGCACTTGAGCGGACTCGGATACGAAACTGCGTTCTTCGGGAAATGGCATCTCAATCAGCATCACGGCGGTTATCTCGGCTGGAGTCCGACGCACGGTCCGGCGGCGCAGGGATTCGAAATTGCCGTCGAGGACTTTGGTGCGCACCCGTATTCATGGAAGCGGTCTCCCGTGGCGAGCATCGAGCGAGAAGGTGAGTACGCATCCGATTCGATGGTCGACCAAGTCTGCGACTACCTGGTCGAGAAACGCGAGCGGCCATTTTTCGCCATGGCATCGTCGTTTTATGTGCACACGCCCGTCAAAACACCGTGCAAGTGGCTGGTCGACCGCTTCGATCGAGTCATTCCGCAAGGCATCCCCAATCGTGACCGACGCGTCACCTACGCGGCGTTCTTGCAGACACTCGATCACCATGTCGGTCAAATGCTCGATGCCTTGGACGCCTCGGGGCAAGCCGACGACACGTTGGTCGTATTCATGTCGGACAACGGCGGCCACCCCGAATACGTTTCCAACGCCCCTTTGCGCGGTTCGAAATGGAACTTGTACGAGGGTGGAATACGCGTGCCGATGATCGCCAGGTGGCCGGGCAGCATCGACGCGGGGACTCAGTCGGATGTGCCGGTGATCGGCTATGACTTGTTGCCGACGTTTGTGGATGTCGCCGGCGGTACGGCGGACCACGTCGACGGTGCATCGATTCGGGGCGTGCTCAAAGGGGAATCACAGCGGGCCGATCGCAGTCTGATCTGGCACTTTCCTTACTACCATCCCGAACGCGGGTACAAGGATGCGAAACAGACGATCGGAATCGACGATTTTCGTGTCAGTCAAACTCGGCCCCAATCCGCACTCCGCCGCGATCAATACAAACTGCTGTGGTTTGCCGAAGACGATCGCGTCGAGCTTTACGATTTAAAATCCGACCCCGGTGAGCAACACGATCTTTCCCAATCGTCTGCGGAGACAGCGGAAGCGCTGCGCCGCGAGTTGCAACGGAAACTGAAATCGATGAAGGCACGGATGGCGACACGTCGCGGAAGAAAAGTGGCAGAATGATACGGGGCAGAATCATGGCCATACCCCGATCACACTGTCATCCATCATTCTGCCCACCCCATCATTCCGCACTCCATCATTCCCCACCCCATCATTCTGCCCCCCATCATTCTGCCTTCCCTCCGATCCCTCCCACCGATCCTTCCCATCGTTTTGCCCCCATCGTTTTGCCCCCCCTCCCTCCCATCCTCCCGCCTTCCATCGTTCTGCCACTCTCCCCACGACAAAACCATGAATCGCCACACCCCTCCTTTACTGCTTCTCGGACTTGCCCTCGTCACCGGTTCGCTACACGCTGCCGACCCGGATTGGAAGCTTCAACCGCTAAAGTACAACCACCCCGGATTGGAAGTCGATCTCGGAGTCGGACTCTGGGCCTGGCCGATGCCGATGGATTATGACGGCGACGGCGACATCGACTTGTTGGTCGCCTGTCCGGACAAACCGTCCGGCGGCGTTTATTACTTTGAGAATCCGACGCAAGATCCGACGATCAAAATGCCGGTCTTCAAACCCGGCGTTCGGCTCGGCAAAGCCGGGCACAATCTGCAGGTCAGTTACGTCGATGGGCAGCCGCGGATTTTGCAACCGGGCAGCGAATTCCCACGCGACGCATCGACCGGATCGTTCAACTTTGAAAAGCCCGAAAAGATCTATCCCAAGTCCAACGTGCATGCCAATCGGGTGCGCGGCAACATGTGGCGTTACGTCGATTTTGATGGCGATGGCGATCAAGACTTAGCCGTCGGCACCGGAGACTGGACCGATTACGGCTGGGACCACGCCTACGACGCAGCGGGGCGATGGAGAAACGGTCCGCTACACGGGAACGTCTACATCATCCTCAACGAAGGTTCGGATGAACAACCGAGCTATTCTTCGACTCCCCAGCGACTGACCGCGGCCGGTGGCGACATCGATGTCTACGGTTGGCCGTCGCCAAACTTCGCCGACTTTGACGGCGACGGGGACTTGGATCTGTTGTGCGGCGAGTTCTTGGACGGGTTCACGTACTTTGAAAACATCGGATCTCGAACCGGTCCGATCTACGCCGCCGGCGTCAAGCTGGACGACAATCTGGGCGATCCGTTGGTGATGCATCTGCAGATGATCACCCCCACGGCCATGGACTGGGACGGCGATGGCGACATCGACTTGATCGTCGGTGACGAAGACGGTCGCGTCGCGTTGGTCGAGAACACGGGAACGCTGCGAGAGCGTCGACCGGTCTTCCTCGCGCCTCGCTACTTCCGACAGGAGGCCGACACGCTGAAATTCGGTGCGCTCGCCACGCCCTATGCCTATGATTGGGACGGCGATGGTGACGAAGACATTTTGTGTGGGAATACCGCGGGAAACATCGCCTATTTCGAAAACTTGGGCGCCGGCAGCAACGGATCGCCGAAGTGGTCGGCACCCTCGTTGGTGGAAGTGCAGTCGGCCGATGGGCGGACCAGCGCGCCGTTTCGTGTGATGGCCGGCCCCAGTGGTTCGATCCAGGGACCCTGTGAAGCAAAATGGGGATACACGACGCTTTCGGTGGCCGACGTGGACGACGATGGAGATCCCGACATCGTCTACAACTCCATCTTGTCCCGCGTCCAGTGGCTGCGAAACGACGGTGGCGTGATGGTCGAAGCGGAGACCGCGGGAACGCCCTCGGAGGCACCGCCGGCGTGGTACTGGTGGCAAACCAAGAGTCAATCGGCGCTGACCCAGTGGCGGACCACACCGTTGGTTGTCGATTTTGATGCCGACGAGAAACTGGACTTGGTGATGCTGGACCAAGAAGGCTATTTGACGCTGCGATCCGATGCCGGCGAAGCACAACGCGTGTTTGTCGATGAACGGTTGCAACCGATTCAATTGAACCAGAGATCATGCGGCGGATCGGGTCGCTATAAACTTGACGTGGTCGATTGGGACGGCGACAAACGGTTGGATGTGTTGGTCAATTCCGAGAACGCAATCTGGTACCGCAACTGTAAAACCGTCGACGGCAAGATCGTCTTGAAGCGGATCGGCAATCTGGCCCGTCGCAACGTCGCCGGGCACACCTCCAGTCCATCGGCATGCGATCTCGACCGCGACGGCAAGCCCGACTTGATGGTCGGTGCGGAAAACGGACGGATCTATTACATCGCCCATGACGACTGCATCCACTATTCTGACGAGCAAACCGCCGCCGATATCGTTGACGAGGCCGAGGTGCCACGCATGCCCGGGTTGGTGAGCGAAGAGTTTATCTACAACAAACTGCCGACCAAACAATGCCACGCATCGACGATCTGTCAGACCAGTCGAGGATTGGTTGCGGCCTGGTTCGGTGGAACGAAAGAGAAGCACAAGGACGTCGGGATCTGGACCAGCTATCACGACGGAAGCCGCTGGTCGTCGCCCTCGCAAGTCGCGACGGGTGTTCAGCATGATGGTTTGCGTCATCCATGTTGGAACCCGGTGCTGTTTCAACCGCCCGGTGATGCCCCGACGCTATTGTTTTTCAAAGTCGGCCCCGACCCGCAGAGCTGGTGGGGCGAGATGATGGTCAGCTATGACCGCGGGCGTACCTTCCGCGACCGGGTCCGATTGCCGGAGGGCATCGACGGCCCGGTGCGGTGCAAGCCGATTTTGACCGATGACGGGCGTCTGCTGTGTGGGTCATCGACCGAATACGACGGCTGGCGAGTGCATTTCGAGAAAGTCGATCTTCTCGGTGGTCAGCCCGCGGGGACGTGGGATCGTATCGGACCGATCAACGACGCGTCCAAATTTAACGCGATTCAGCCGACCCTGCTGCAACACGCCGACGGCACGCTTCAAGCGTTGTGTCGAAGCAAAGAAGGGGTGATCGTCAGCACCCGCTCGAGCGACGGCGGAAACACTTGGTCGGCATTAAAAGGCATCGATCTGCCGAATCCCAATTCGGGCATCGAAGTCGTTTCGTTGGCCGACGGTCGTCACTTGCTGATCTACAACCACCTGGGCAGCGGAAGCACGGGTTGGGGGCGGCGTGGAATGTTGAACCTGGCCATGTCCGAAGACGGGGAACATTGGACGCGCGTCGGGACGTTGGAACAGGAAAAGGGCGCGGAGTTCAGTTACCCGGCGATCATCCAAACCGACGACGGCATGGTCCACGCGACCTACACCTGGAAGCGACAAAAGGTCAAGCACGTCGTGATCGATCCGAGCAAGTTGGTCGAGGAGAAGTGATGCCCGGACGGGAGTAGCGAGTAGGGCATGCTGTGCATGCCAACGGGCTCACTTCACCGGCTCCAACGTGATCCGGTTCAAACGCATCAATTCGTTGCCCGGGCACTCGGCGACTTCGGCGACCAGTTCAACGCGGCCTTGTTCCAGATGCAGCACGCCGGCCGCGTGGCTTTCGAATTGGTCGGCGGTGGCGCTGGCCACGACGACGTGGCGGGTGACGTCATCGCCGCTTCGCAAGATCAAGGTGCCGCCGGCGTCCAGGGGACGGCATCCGTAGATCAGTCGCACGCGGTAGGATCCGGCGCGATCGACGTCCAGTTTCCAACTCGCTTGTTCACCGGGTGCTTTCCAGCCCTGGATCGTGTCCCAGTCGTAACCGTCAAAGACGTACTCGATGTGTTTGCCGGTCCAGGTCGCCCAACTCGGTTCGATGTCGACGGGCACGTCACCGACCGGGACAGGAACCGGAGTGTAAGCTTGGCCCTCGGTGACGTCGTTGAACCAGCGGACGAATTCGGTTCGTAACCGGTCCACGTGGGCGGGGTGCTGTGGGGCGACGTTTTTCTTTTCACCCGGATCGGCGTGCAGATCGAACAATTTCCAATTTGATTTTGACGCGGTCGCCGTGTTTCCGACTTGGCACAACAATTTCCATCGGTCGTCGCTGATCGACCAACGTTTTTCGTCGTTGGGTTGGTAGCGATCCCAGGTGTGGTAGACGTAGCGATGATGTGTCTTGTCGTTTCCACTGGTCAACAATGGAACCAGACTCTTGCCGTCGATCGTTCGGACTTGCGGGACGTCGACTCCGGCCAGTTCACAAAACGTCGGCAGCCAGTCGACGTGTGAGGTCTGGGCTTGAACTTTCTGGCCCGGCTTGATGCGGTTCGGCCAGCGCACAAAACAGGGCGCCCGGACTCCGCCTTCGTAGACACCCGCCTTGTTTCCGTTCATCCCGCCTTTCCAAAATTTGCTGACCCCGCCGTTGTCGCTGGTGAATACGACCAGCGTGTTTTCCGCGGCGCCGAACCGTTCGATCACGTCCAGCAAGCGTCCGATGTTTTGGTCCACCCGGTCGATCAATCCGTAGATCCGTGCTTCGCGGATGGGAAGGCCGCGATCGAGATACTTTTTGAGCGTCTTGTCGCCTTCGGGTTGTGCATAGTGCGACGTGTCCAGCAAGAACGGTGAATGGGGCGCGTTGAACATCAGCGCACAAAAGAACGGTCCGTCATGCGATTCAACGGCGTGTTGAATGAAGTCGATGGAGGCATCGGTAAAGACATCGCTGACGTAACCGCGTGCTTCGACCGGTCGTCCGTTGTGATAGACCTGGTTCGGAAATTGGTAGCGTTCGATGTGCCCGTGATAGTGTCCAAAGAATTCGTCAAAGCCACGCTCTTGAGGCTGATAACCGGGGTATTTTCCCAGGTGCCATTTACCGAACAGACCGGTTCGATAGCCGGCTTGCTGGAGCAGTTGGGCGACGGTGATTTCGCCCAGGCCTATCGAATCGCCGCCGAAACGCGTGTTGTACAAACCGGTTCGCAGGTAGTAGCGTCCGGTCATCAACCCGGCGCGTGTCGGGGCGCAAACCGGCGCCGCATAATAGCGATCCAGCTGGATGCCCTGGTCGGCGATCGCGTTCATGTTCGGCGTGTCGATGTGCGGATTCCCGGTCGCACCGGTATCCCAGTAGCCTTGGTCGTCGGTCATGACGAACACGATGTTGGGCCGTGGCGGCGACTCGGCGTTCACGACGGGTGTGCCGAGGGTTTGCGTCAACAGGCCTGCAACGGCAAGTCCGACGAGTGTTGCGATTTGAGGTCGCAATCGACTTGGGAGTGGTAGTCGGCAACGGGCCTGTGCCGAGGCGAGAAATTGAAACATCTTGAACCCCATTCAGCCCCGGTGTCGGCCACTGGAGCGCGCAAGTGAAGTGATCGAAAGTCGCTCCGGTCGCTGGTACCTTCGCGTCCAAGCGGCTTCTGTTCGAGCTGGCGGTTGGTCCAACCTCTGGACTGATGGGTCCCGCGATCGATAGGACCAATAAGACAGATGAGACCCATACGTCCTATGTGTCCAATTGGTCCCATTGCACGATCGTTGACCCGGCGGGAAAGCATCACGCAACACCGCGGGCGCTCCGGTTCCATCGACCGGAGCGGCAACATTCAGGTGGCCATCTCCAGCAGGTAACCGAACCGCGTGATTGACCGGCTTTGTTGTCGCAGTTGGCGGCTACTTACTGACATCGTAGCAGAAGATCTGGTCGCCTTCGCGGAGATAGAGTTTGCCGCCGACGACGACGGGGTGTGCCCAGCTGGGACGCTCGCCGCTGCCGGGGATTTTGAAACTGCCTTGTTCTTCGTACTCATCCGGTGATGCCGGGACCAGCGCGACGGTGCCGTCGCTGAAGCGGATGAAGAGTTTTCCGTCGGCGGCGGTGACGCTCGCCGATTTCTTCCCGGACCCACGCGATTTCCATTCGGTCCGGCCGGTCATCAATTCGGCACAGAACGGGATTCCCTGGTCTTCTGAGTCGCCGTACAGGAAGTCGCCGACCAGCACGATGCCGCCGTGCTTGTTGCCCAGTTTGGGGTTCGGCGGATAGAGTTCTGCTGCGGTCACGCCGTCCCCATCGGGGATTTGACGGAGCAGGGCGCCGCCGGTGCCGTAGCCGGCAGAACTGAACACCAGGTCGCCCTTGACGATCGGGGTGGGAATCACGGCGGTGGTGCGTTGGATTTCGTAGGACCACAACAGTTTTCCATCATCGGCGCGAACGCCCATTGGTCCGCTGCCGGTCGTTTGGACATACACTTTGGTGTCGCCGACCGTTGAAGGGACGACCGACGCGTGTCCGGCACCACGATCTTCCGCGCGGACGCAGGTCCAGAGGGTTTCACCGGTCAATTTGTCCAGTGCCGCCATCGTGCACTGGGGACCGCCGGGGGTGCAGATCAGTTTTTCTCCGTCGATCAAAACGGATTCGCTGTAGCCCCAGCCATCGGCTTTCTTGCCGCCCAGATCGTCTTTCAGGTGACGCCGCCATTGTTCTTGCCCGGCGGTGCTGAAGCAGATTAATTCGCCATACGCGGTGACGACATAGACGCGATCACCGTCGACGGTGGGTGTGCTGCGCGAGCTTTGCCAGGATTCTTTGCCGCTGGTCCACGGCGAGCCCGTCTTGCTGTGCCACAGATGTCGGCCGGTTTTTTGATCGAAGCAGACCAGGTATTCATCATCGTCATCGGCGGTGGAGAGTCCATCGCCGAGTGTGAACAGTTTGCCCGCCGAGATCGCGACGCTGGCATAGCCACGTCCGGCACCTTCGGCGGTCCAAATTAATTTGGGACCGTCGCTGGGCCACTGGTCCAGCAGACCGGTGTCTTCGGAAACCCCGGTTCGGTCGGCGCCACGAAAGGTCGGCCAGCTGTCTTCGCCCTGGGAAGCGGACGGGATGGACAGACCGGCGAAGATCGCAATGCAAATCAGATGACGCATCATGTTCATGGTGTTGTTTTCAGAAAGAGGGATCTGAGCGGATTGCCCGCATGTGGACCGCCTGTCGTCTGGTCCGTCACCGCTGATCGGACGTCACCGCTGATCGGACCAGGGGCATTCCGGTAGAGGATTCGGCGGATCCATTCACGACCGTTTGAGCGCGAAGGACGTTCGGTGACAGGGGGCGCAAGCTCTCAGCATATCGTCGATGTCTTCGCCATGTTCCTGCTGCAGCGATTTTTTCAGTCCGGTTCGGGCACGCTGAACGAGAGATTTGAGGGCCATTTCCGACAGCATCAATTCCTGTGCGGCGGCCAGATAGCTGTAGCCCTGAAAATGAACCAATCGCAGGGCCTCCTGCTGACGCCGGCCCAGTCGGGTCATGGCTCGATGCACGGCACGTCTACATTCGCTGCGGATCAGATTATTGGCCGGGTCCGAGTTGACGGAGATCTCAAACGGGGTTTGACGCTCGAACTTGGCGTCGGACACCCCTTGGATGGAAATCTCGCGACGCCTGGCCAGTTGTCGATTGGTGTTGGAGACGACGTTTCGGGTGATGGTGTACAGCCAACTGGAAAACTTGGCCGTCGCTCGGTACGTGTGCCGCGCCTTGTACACCCGCAGAAAAACCTGTTGGGTCAGGTCCTCCGGGTCGACTAGGCTGGGCGCCTGGAAATGCCGAATGAACCGCAGGACCGTCGATCGATTGCGTCGCACCAACCGCTCAAACACTTCGTGCTCGCCATTCTTAATCCTGAACATCAACTGGGCATCGAGATCATCCGGATGATGAAAGTGGCTGGGGGCGATCATGGAATCGGTCGGCGGGGTAGGCGAAAGCACGAAAGTTGACTAATCGTCTAAACGGCATCGAGTCCGCCGCTTACACTCGCGTGGTGGGGAATTGTGAGCCAAAACGGTCGATTGGGACCGCTTGCTCAGGGGTCAGGAGTCGCCGGCACCGCCGTATTCCGTCGCCCGGTTGCGGTTCCTCCGGTGCTGGCATCCCCCCAAGTCGCGGGTTTTGCGGCCTCGCAATCCTGCAACTTTGGGAGTCACGCAGGATCTGACTTCTAAGCGGCCACGGAGTCTCGCTGCTGGTGGCCCGTCGATTGAAGCCCCACCCGCGCGTACGCAAGACGCCACGCGGCGCCCCTTGCTTACGCGTCGGGCTGGGATCTTCGCGTTCGTCTCGGAACATCGTTCAACCGACAGCCCGCTCGCAGGCACCACTTCCAAAAAGAACCAGTTAAGATCTATGGCGACGCAAATCGTCTTGGGCGAACACCAGCCACTGCTTTTTTCAAACGCACTGATGTCTCGGGGTGGCCCGTTCTGATCCAGATGATTGACTCCCAATGACACGCCGAAAAGACTTCATAGCGGAAACGAGATTCGATGCGACCACTGCGATTATTACTGTTAGGACTGCTTGCCTGGACCGCGACGATCGGACAGGGCGAGGGGCCGAAATACCAAGTCCTTTTCAACGGCAAGGATCTGTCGCAGTGGAAGGGATTGGACCCCTTTTGGTCGGTCCGTGACGGTGCGATCGTCGGACAGTCGACGAACGAAAATCCCGTCCCCACAAACACGTTTCTGATTTGGCAAGGCGGCGAGGTCGGCGATTTTGAGTTTCGTTGCCTGGTTCGTTTCGAAGGAAACAATTCCGGCGTTCAGTATCGCAGTGCGATGGCAAACGAAAGCCAATTGGCGCTGCGTGGCTACCAAGCCGACCTGCATCCCAAACCCGACTACATGGGCATGATGTACGGTGAAAAAACGGGACGTGGGATCATCGCCACCGGTGGTCAGCGGGTCATGATTTCGGCGGACGGCCGGTCCGATGTGACCGAGGCTTTTACGCCACTTCGGGGGATCGCCACCGAACAGTGGAATGAATTGGTGATCGTCGCCGTCGGAAACCGCATGATCCATCAGGTCAATGGCGTCACGACCGTCGACGTGACGGACAACCACCCCGATGCCCAGCGGAGCGGACTGTTGGGGCTGCAGCTTCATCAAGGTCCCGCGATGAAGGCGGAGTACCGCAATCTGTTGCTGCGACCGCTCCAGGGTGCCGAGGCACAACGTGTGCTGCAGGCCGCGATTGATTCGACACCATCCGCCGACGCGGCGACCGATCGTGGTGCTGAGGGAACGGTTGCCAAACCGAACGCCGAAGCCTGGCTCAAGCAATCGCCCCAGCCCCAGTGGATCTGGGCGGACAAGTCGGCGGGAAATCAAAAGGTCTGGTTTCGGAAATCGTTTCAAGTCGCTGCGCCGGTGAAGCACGCCCGGTTGTACACGACGTGCGACAACCGCATGACAGTCTTTCTAAACGGAAAACAGGTCGCCAAGAGCGACGCCTGGCAATCGCCGATTGATCAGGACGTTGCCAAGCGGCTGCAGCCCGGACGCAACGTGATCGCGATCGCCGGCCAAAACGAAGGCGGTGTGGCGGCGCTGGTCGCCAAGTTGACGCTTGACGATGCCGACGGCAACACCACTTCGATCGTGACCGACACGACTTGGAAACGTTCCGAAACGCAAACGCGTGGTTGGAACGCCGTTGGATTTGACGATTCCGATTGGACGGGCGTCAAAGCCATCGCCGCGATCGGCGCGGGGCCTTGGGGGATTGCGACGTCGGAGGGTGCGGACGCCGGCGGGCGGGTAACCCTTCGCCCCCAAGAGATCTACGCGCCGGCGGGCTTCGTCGTCGAACAGGTTTACGACGTGCCGAAGGAGCAAGGCAGTTGGGTGTCGTTGGCGACCGATCCGAAAGGTCGTTTGTATGCCTGTGACCAAGGCGGCGCCGGGCTGTATCGCGTGACGCTGCGATCGGGAGAACCGCCGCTGGTCGAAAAGGTTTCCGCCGGGGCGCTGGCCGGTGTTTCCGGAGCGCAGGGCTTGCACTGGGCCTTCGAAAGTTTGTGGTTTCATCGCAACGGCGGGAACCTGATCCGCTTGGGTGATTCCGACGGTGATGACGTCTTGGATGTGGCGGAGACCTACCCGGGAACCACCGGCGGCGGCGAGCATGGCAATCATGCCGTGTTGCCGATGCTGGACGGAAAGGGGCTTTATTTAGACGGGGGCAACGCCGCACCGCTGGCCAGTCACAGCCGGAGCCGTGTGCCGACCTGGTACGAAGGGCACCTGTTGCCGCGGATGTGGGATGCCAACGGCCACGCCCGCGGTCGCATGGCGCCCGGCGGCTGGGTCACGGAATTGGACGTCGCGTCGAAGCAACAAGTCGTTCGCACGATCGGATTTCGAAACCAGTACGACATCGCACTGAATCGGCACGGCGATCTGTTCGCGTATGACGCCGACATGGAGTGGGATCTCGGTTTGCCGTGGTATCGGCCGACGCGGATTTGTTTGGCGGCCAGCGGCGCGGATTATGGTTGGCGAAGCGGGTCGGGAAAGTGGCCGACCTACTACGAAGATTCATTGCCGCCGGTGGTCGAAATCGGACCGGGATCGCCGACCGGCATGGTGGCGGGGGCGGACGCCGATTTTCCGACGCGCTATCGCGATGCACTGTTTGCCTGCGATTGGACTTTCGGCACGATGTACGCAATTCACTTGAAACCCGAAGGGGCCGGATACCGTGGCGAGGCGGAGCCGTTCTTGTACGGTTCACCGCTGCCGTTGACCGATGCCGTGATCGGTCGGGACGGTGCGCTCTATTTCGCCGTCGGTGGACGGGGCACGCAATCGGGGCTGTATCGTGCCCGCTATGTCGGCGACGAGTCTCGGGCGCAACCGACGGAGGTTGATCCCGCGGCGGAGGCGGCGCGGAAACAGCGGCGATCGTTGGAAGCGTTTCATGGTGTCGTGTCACCCGATGCGATCCAGGCCGCCTGGCCGCTGCTTTCCAGCGAAGATCGTTTCCTGCGTCACGCCGCCAGAATCGCGGTCGAAAGTCAACCCGTGGAAACGTGGGCCGAACGCGCGGTCCTCGCGTCCGATCCACAGACGCGGATCACGGCGACGGTCGCGCTGGCACGTCTGGGCAGCGAATACCATCGCGCCGGTGCCCTGGTTGCTTTAGTGACACTGAAGGCCGACTCGCTCAGCAAGTCGCAATTGCTGGGCATGCTCCGTGGTTACGCGTTGATTTTTGATCGACTGGGCAAACCGACAAAGATCGAATCCCAGCAAGTGCTCGCGCAGCTCGATCCACTGTTGCCCAGCGACGACGATGACGTGAACACCGAACTGATTCGTGTGCTGACGTATCTGCGCAGCGAGTCGGTGATTGCCAAGACGATGGCGTTGATCGAAAACCGCCGGCCGACGGAGCCTCCGCCGTGGTCCGAACTCGCCAGCCGCAACAGTCGCTATGGCGGGGCGATCAATAAAATGATCGATTCGATGCCTCCGTCGCGCGAGATCTTGTACGCGTTCATGCTGCGGAACGTGAGAAGCGGTTGGACGCTCGACCAACGCCGCAGCTACTTCACGTTTCTCAATCAAGCCGCCAAGGCATCCGGCGGAGCGAGCTATGCCGGCTACCTGACGCGGATCCGCGACGAAGCCCTGGCCAATTGTTCGTCCGAGCAACGTGTCGCGCTTCAGGAGATCACCGGCGAAGACTTCAACCCCCAGCCGGATTTTCCGATCATCGAGCCCCAAGGCCCCGGCCAGAAGTGGACCGTCGATGCGGCGCTGGCCGCCACCCGAGGCGCGAAAAACTTTGAGCGGGGGCGGTCGCTGTTCTTCAGCGCCAAGTGTGCCGCCTGCCATCGGTTGGCGGGGTTGGGAGGTGCGATCGGTCCGGACTTGACCAGCATCCCCAATAAATTCGACGAACGTTATTTGGTCGAAGCCATCGTCCACCCCAGCAAAGACATTTCAGACCAATATGGATCGTCTCGCGTGCTGACCGACGACGGCCAAGTGCTGATCGGTTTGGTGGTCGAGAAAGAAAACGGCGACTTGACCGTCTATCCGATCGACGAAAATGCCAAAGCGGTCGACATCGAAGCGGACAGTGTGGAGTTGATCGAAGCCTCCAAGGTCTCTCAGATGCCGGAGAATTTGTTGGATCGATTGTCGGCCGAGGAGGTCCGCGACTTGTTGACCTACCTGATGACCGCCGGCAATCCCAACGACAAACGCTGGGGACGGTAAGTGACGGAATTTGAGTGTGGGATAGGCTTCCAGCCTGTCGTTTTTTCGCTTGTTCCCAGGCTCCGCCTGGGAACACACTGTCTTGGAGGCTCTGCCTGGGCTGCGCAAAATTGCAACTCAGAAGGATAGCAGATTTAGGCCGTATCGGTTCCTGGGGATGACGGTAGTACGCTGCGGCGGAACATCGTCATGGTTTGTCTGAGGTTGTCCTTCACCCAATTGCATAGGGTTTTGTGGGTAACGGAGGCGAGGCTCGTTTCAATGGCTTCCGCACTGACGTCGGCGACGCTGGCAGCCATTGATAAGACGTTGCGGGTGAAACCGCTGCGAGAATGTTGTCGACCCATCTGCTTGCCCTTACCGATCAAGGATTCAAGGATTTCGCTGCTCGCCGGCAACCTCTCCCCGGGGGCAAGAATGCTTGAATTCTCTTCGATCGCCGAGACGATCTCGTCGCGAAACGCTTGGCTCTGCCAATCGCCTACATCACACGAAAGTTTTTCAGCCAGGGAAGCAGCCGAGTCTGCGTTAAAACCGACTGTTCGTGAGTGCTCTAACGTCTTGTCGACCATCCGCATCAGGCGTGCCCAGACTGCGATCGATTCACGATAGTCAAGCACCCAAGCGAATTTCTCTTCCAGGCGACCAAGTCGATCTTGTTGCTGACGTTCTTCATGGGGGGTGTCAAGCAGACGCAACATCCGCTCTGCCCACCCGATCAGACTGTGCAGATTCATGAAGCGTGCCTTGACCTTGAGTTTGGGAGGCAACAACGATCCCAGCTCAGTCTGTTTGGCTTTCGGTTGTGTCTTTCCACAGTGCCCGAGAAACGAATCCCATTGAGGGTCTTTCTGCAGGACATGTTTGAGTGCCGTCGCAGTTCGGTGACACATGTCGGTCAATGCGATCGTCGACTCGCTTTCCTGTTGAAAACCAGCGATTCCGTTGACCAAGTCGGAACCTTGGTCGGAAATGATGGCCTTGACCTGACCGACTCGGTCAGCAGCTTTCTTCAGTTGCTCGGCAACAATCTTGCCGTTGGATGTCTGGACAATCTCGATCAGGATGGCCGAGAGATCGCTCAGTCGGATAGGCCGATCGAGATTGAGCCAATGTTCAAGGCGAATCCCAACGATCAAAAGACATTTCTCGTTTCCCAATTGGATCGTGTGGTCGACCAGGAGAATCCAATCGTCGGCCTGTTCTTTGGGACGCGTTAATTCATGCAGCCCCCGTCGCAGCGTCCAGTTCTGAATCGTGTTTGCCGTAGGGGCGTGAGACAATCCAGAATGGATGGTGCCTAGCGTGCGGGCAATTTTCTCACAAGCTCGATAGCTGATGGTTGCTTGGAGCACCCAAGAAATCGTGAGTACAACGAGACTCAACGAAAAAGAATGTTGGGGGGCCGGCGGCAGCAATTGAGTCGACGGCTGCGTCGGGCGATTCTTCAGGGGCTGCTCCGCGTTTTTAACTGCTCTAATTCACTCTGCAGCTCGGCGACGCGCCGCCGCAGTTGGCTTGCCTCGCCTCTCCATCGCTGGCGGCTCTCTCTCGCATTGCAGAGGTTTTGCTTGAGTTCCTTAATCAACCGCTTGGATTGCATGGCGTTGTTCTTCCATTTCTCTCGTCCACGGCGTGCCGAACCAAGAAGTTTGGAAACAGGTGACTTATACTCAATCGTGGCTTGAGACATGACTGAACCTCCATGACGCGGAAAAACTGCATATAAGAGAACCAATTCCGTCAAATTCTCAAATAGCAATTTCAACACAAAACCGGTCGGTTTTGCGCAGCCCAGGCTCTGCCTCCAGAACGTGCCGGCGGAGCCGGCCCGGGTGGCAAGCAGGATGCTTACCCCACTTTGCTTTCCGCCTCCAGAACGCGCCGGCGGAGCCGGCCCGGGTGGCAAGCAGGATGCTTACCCCACTTTGCCTTCCGCCTCCAGATCGCGCCGGCGGAGCCGGCCGGGATGGCAAGCAGGATGCTTACCCCACTTTGCCTTGTTCCCAGGCGGGGCCTGGGAACGAGTCGCGATTTGTTAGCGGCGGGGCGCGAGCGGGCTGTCGATTTTGTGAGCCGCGACGCGTAAGCGGCCGGGCACTGCGACGCCCGCCCGAGGCCTTACGGCCAGCGGCTCACCATTGACTCAGCAGATCCCGACTAAAACGACAGCCTGCGAGCCCTCCGGTGTTTAACCCGTGCCATCAATCGATCGCTCGACGACTACTCGGCTTTCAATTCACCGCTATCGGCGATTTCGATCGGCAGTCGAGTTGCGCCACTTCGCGATCCGAGCGACTCGATTCGCTTGACGACATCCATCCCTTCGATCACGCGGCCGAAGATGACGTGCTTGCCATCCAACCAAGGCGTCTTGACGGTGGTGATGAAGAATTGCGAGCCGTTGGTGTTCGGGCCGGCGTTGGCCATGCTCAGCAATCCGACTTCGTCGTGGGCAAAGGCGAATTTCTCGTCGGCGAATTTTTCACCGTAAATGCTCTCTCCACCGGTTCCGTTTCCGGCCGTGAAGTCACCGCCTTGCAACATGAACTCGGTGATCACGCGGTGAAACTTGCTGCCCTTGTAATGCAAGGGTTTGCCCATCTTTCCGACACCTTTTTCGCCGGTGCACAGGGCGCGGAAGTTTTCAGCGGTTTTCGGGACGTCTTCGCCGAACAGGCCCATCACGATCCGGCCGGCGGGCTCGCCGTTGATCTCGATATCGAAATAGACTTTGTGGGTGACTTCGGCTTCAGAGGCGGATTTGGCGGATGCTTCGTTGGTCATGGTCAGGAAGGTGGCTGCGAGAGCCAATGCGGTAAGGGTTCGTAGCATGGGGAGTTCCGATGGCGGGGAGTCTACAGGCAAGACGGAGAACGAACTAGCGGATCGGCCGACAGGGCCGCTCCTTTGGCCCCACATTATCGCCATGCCGACAGGTTTGGCCAGAGGCGAATCGATGCCCCCCAAGTGTCCCACAAGCAATGGTGAGCCGCTGGCCGTAAGGCCTCGGGCGGGCGCCAGAATGCCCGACCGCTGGCGCGCCCGCGGCTCACTCCATCGACAGCCCGCTACGCCACGATGCTGTCGACGACTTTGCCGTGGACGTCGGTCAGGCGGAAATCGCGTCCGGCGTATCGATACGTCAACTGTTTGTGGTCGATCCCCATCAGGTACAGGATCGTGGCATGCAGGTCGTGCATGTGGACCCGGTTTTCGCGGGCATAGTAGCCAAATTCATCGGTCTGGCCGTAGGCAAATCCGCCGCGGACCCCGCCACCGGACAGGACCACGGAGAAGCCTTGCGGGTTGTGGTCGCGGCCGTTGGATCCCTGCACGACGGGCGTCCGCCCGAACTCGCCGCCCCAGACGATCAACGTGTCGTCCCATAGGCCGCGTTGTTTGAGGTCGGTGATCAGGGCCGCGATCGGTTTGTCGGTCGCCAAGGCGTTTTTTTCATGCCCCTTCTGTAAATTGCTGTGTTGGTCCCAGACCTGGCCGCTGGACACCGTGATGAACCGCACGCCACTTTCGGCCAATCGTCTCGCCAGCAAACAGCTCTTGCCGAATTCGCGGGTCGCTTTTTCGTCCATCCCATAAGCCCGCTCGGTGGCCTGGGTTTCGGAGTCCAAGTTGAAGACATCCGGTGCGGCTGATCGCATCCGTCGGGCCAGATCCACCGCCTGGATCGCACCTTCGATTTCACGATCCGGACCGCTGCGGGAGCGATGGTTCGCGTTGAGTGCGGCGAGCATCTCGATCCGCCGGTCCACGCGATCCGAATCCAGGGTTCCGGTGAGATGGGGGATCTTGGCGGATCCCGGTTTGCCGTTGCTGCCGATCGCGGTCGCCTGGTGCATCGCCGGCAAAAACGCGGCGCCGTAGTTTCGCGGGCCGCCGTGTGCGGTGGCGGGGCCGATCGCGATGTGTGCCGGCAGATCGGGATGCCCGCTGCCGAGCGCATAACTGAGCCACGCCCCGACGCTCGGCCGGACCAGGTTGTCGCTGCCGGTGTTGATCATCCCGACCGCTTGACCGTGGGACTGACCCCGCGTGTGCATGCTGCGGATCACGCACAGCGAATCGGCTTGCGCGGCCATGTGTGGTAACAGATCGCTGACCCATAATCCCGATTGCCCGCGGCGGGCGAATTCCCACGGCCCCTTCATGAGTTTGGGAACGGCGTCCAGGTTCGGCGGCAAGTCAAACGGCAACGGCTTGCCGTCATCGGTCGCCAGTCGCGGTTTGTAATCAAACGTGTCGACGTGGCTGGGCCCGCCGTGCATGAACAAAAAAATGACCCGTTTGGCGCGCGGCTTCGGATGCGCACCGGCGTTCCGATCCATTGCACCGGTTGCCCGTGCACCGATCGGCGTCAGTGCGGAAACGGCCAGCGACCCGATCGAAAAACCGGCCCGGGTAAGCAAGCTGCGGCGGCCGAGCTGGAGCGGAGAGGTGGAGGAATCAGGCATGTCAGTCCAGCATTCGGAATTCGGTCGTGGCAAAGATCGCGGCGACAAAGTCTGCGAAGCGGTTCTTGAGTTGGTCGTCGCTCAGTGACTGGGAAAGCCCGACGTAGTGCTCGGCCATGTCCAAGTCGTTGGGGGAGGGGGGGCGCGAAAGACAGATGCGATAGGCCGCCCGCAACCGGTCCTCCCAAGTCGACTCGGTTTGGACGATCCGGTCGGCCGTTTGCTGCGCCCAACCGATCACAGCGTCGCTGTTGATCAGCACCAATGCTTGGCCGGGCACGTTGGTCGTCGGTCGCTTGCCGACCAGCAAATCCGGGTCGGCGGCATCGAGCGCGGTCATCAGCGGCGGGAGGTAGCCTCGGATCACGGGCAGGTAAATCGAACGAACGGGTTGGTCGATGCCGGAGGCGACGGCTTTGGTGACCGCATTGTTGGCCGTCACCAAGACGCCTTTGTCGGCGACCGGTTCGGTGCGTTCCTCTTGGGTCAGCGCGCCGGCGGCCAGCACCATCGTGTCACGAATCGATTCGGCCGATAGTCGTTTGCGATGCGCCCGCCAAAGCAGTCGATTCTCTGGATCGGTGGCGTAAGCCTGTTGGTCGAACTCGCTGCTGCGCGCGTAGGATTGGGAGAGAACGATCCGCCGCACCAGGGGTTTCAACTGCCAGCCTTGTCGCATGAAGTCGATCGCCAGGGCATCGAGCAATTCGGGGTGCGAGGGCCGATCGCCGCGGGTGCCGAAGTTGTCGACCGTGCGAACGATGCCTTCGCCGAACAGGTGCATCCAGATTCGGTTGACCAGCACGCGGGCGACCAGCGGATTGTCGGGATCGGTCAGCCAATGGGCCAACTCGACCCGACCACTGCCGGAGGGCGTTTCGATCGCCGCGTCGCCGGGGCCGCAGACTTGCAAGAAACCGCGCGGGACCACGTCGCCGACGTTGTTGACTTCGCCACGGATATGGACGGGGCTGTCGGCGATCTTGTCGGTCGGCAAATCTCGCGGTGCCATCGCGACCGGCAGCGGCGGCGGTGCGTTTTTCTTGGCGGCATCGAGTTGCTTCTGCAGTGCGTCGAGTCGTTTCTGGGCGGCGGCGATTCGCTCGGCCGCCTGACGCGACTCGTCAGACTCCGCCGCTTCTTCAGCGGAGACGAATGCGACGGCGTCGGCGATCACATAGCCGTCCGTTGCGTCGTTGCGTATCGTCACCACCGCATCTTCATCGGCGGAAAACCGGAACGTTCCCAAATCATTCCAAGGCGGCGTGTCCGACCGTTTCCGCTGGTCGACGATCAGCTGTTCGTTTCCATCGGCGGTGATGAGCGTGACCGGGATTTTTGCCGCTCGGCTCGCGTTGCTGCTGTAGGCAAAACGCACGAGGTAGCGGCCGCTGGTCGGCAGGCGTTTGCGAAACTCGATCGACAGCGATCCCTTGTTGGTGTTGTTGTCGTGCACGTAACCTGAACCGATGAAGCCTTTCGTGTACGTGGATCCCACCCAATCGCCGATCTTGGTCGCTTCACGGTCGTCGACGACGATTCCGTTGTTTTCGCTCTCCTTTGCCAGTTGCAGCTCTTGAGTCGCTTGCTTGACTTGGCTTTCCAGAGAAGCGAGCGTGGTGCGGTGCTGGTCGAGTGCTTGCCGGTGTTCGTCCGTGGTCGGTAATTCGACGCGATTCCATGTGCTGACGTATTTTTGCGATTCGCCGTTGAGTGTTTGGGTGCTTTGAAAGATCCCAGCCAGTGCGTAGTAGTCTTCGGTGGGAATCGGATCGAACTTGTGGTCATGGCAACGGGCGCATCCGAGTGTCATGCCCAGGAACGCGCGGCCGACCGTGTCGATCTGTTCGTCGACCACATCTAAAATCAATTTCTCTTTGGCCCGCTCGCTGAGCATCTTGGGGCCGAGCATCAGGAACGTCGTCGCGACGACGTTGTCATGCCGTTGTTGATCAGTCGCGGCGGGCAACAGGTCGCCGGCGACTTGCTGGCGGATCATTTCGTCCAGCGGTCGATCGCTGTCAAACGAATCGATCAGGTAGTCACGGTAGCGCCAGGCCTCGTGGAAGGTCGCGTTGAAGTCGCTGCCGTTGCTGTCGGCGTAGCGGGCGACGTCCATCCAGTGCCGTGCCCAATGTTGAGCGAAGGCGCGGGAGCTGAGCAATTCGTCGACGAGTTGGATCCACGTCGCTTCGCTCGGCGATTCCATCCATCGACGCCGGATGGATTCGGACGGCGGCAAACCGGTCAGATCAAACGCCAGACGCCGCAATCGCGGTTCCGGCGGTGCGGTGCCGACCGGCTCGATTCCCTGTTCGGCCAATTGTGCGTCGAGTTGGTGGTCGATCAGATCTTCACCGATCGCGTCTTTGGAGTCCTGCGAAAGCGATTTGCGGAAGTCGGTTAGGGGGCGAAACGCCCAGAACTCGCGTCCTTGCTGCAAATCAATTTCGTCGGCGGCCGGACGGGGCGATGTGTCGGCAGATTTTTTTCGCGGATCGATCGCGCCGGCGTTGATCCAGCGGACGAAGTCGTCGACCACCGCGGGCGGCAGCGGTGCATCCGGAGGCATTTCACTGGATTCGTAGCGGATCGCGGAGATCAGCAGACTCGCGTCGGCATCGCCGACGCGGATCGCCGGCCCGCTCTCACCGCCATCGCGCATCGACCCGGCGCTGTCCAGCCACAGGGCCCCGCCGATTTCGTCGGACTCGGCGGAGTGGCATTCGTAGCAGTGTTTGACCAGGACGGGGCGAATGCGTTGTTCAAAGAACGCTTCGGAGTCGGGGGCGACCGCCATCACGTCGCCGACGGCGGTTGCCATCAAGGAAAACAACGCGGCAAAGCAGGCTTGGGAGCGGACTCGCGGCGCAGGAGAGTGAAATCGCATCGGGGCAGGACAATCAAGGCAGGGCAATCGGGGAGACGGCGATGCAAGAGGCAGGTCCCGTAGCGTACCAGAGATCCCCCACCGCCGCCAAATTTCCCACCGGGGACAGACCCCAATTTCCCCGGGGACAGACCCCGGTTTTTTGCGGCCGGGGACAGACCCCGGGTTGTTTGCGGCCGGGGTTAATTTCCCCGGGGACAGACCCCGAATTTCCCACCGGGGACAGACCCCGGGTTGTTTGATCGGGGGGCCATGGGTGAATGGGACCAATGGGACAGATAGGACCTATGTGTCCCATTGGTCCTATTGGTCCCATCTCGCGACCGATCGAAACAACGTCTCGGCGGGGACAGACCCCGGGGCAAAACGTCTCGGCGGGGACAGACCCCGGGGGGGCTGATGACAAAACCTTGTCGGCAAGCCGCGGAGTTCGCTCTGCTGTGGTTGAGCGAAATTGTCCAGATCACTATTTTGTGGCTGCGGAAAACATTGAGTTTTCCGAATCGGCTGACATTACCGGTGCCGATACCCATCCAAACTCAAGCGTGACGGGCTCAACAGCCGATGGCTGGAGAGAGTGAAAACGCGTCCAGGGCGTTTCAATCGCGTCGAGATGGCAAGACGCCATGCCTACTGATTCTTGTTTCACCATCGCCGTTTCATGAAGTATCGCCAACTCGACCGCATCGTCAGCCTGGATCCCGGACAGCGGATCGTGGCTGAACGTACTTTGCGAGCGGATGAGGAATATTTGAAAGATCATTTTCCGCGGTTTCCCGTGATGCCGGGGGTGATGATGCTTGAGGCGCTGCATCAAGCCGCGGTCTGGATGATCCGGACGGGAGACGAGTTTGCTTCGGCGTTGGTGTTGCTCCGAGAAGTCCGCAACGTGAAATTCGGCGACTTCCTGTCCCCCGACGAAACGCTGGTGGTCACCGCCGAGCGTGTCAAAGAGGCCGACGGGCTGATCACGGTCAAAGCGAATGCCGAAAAACAGGGGCGGGTGACCGTCTCGGCGCGGCTGATTTTAGAACGTTCGGGTAGCAACGAGCCGCCGGAGACTGGTACAGACGCGGACATCATTCGGCGGGCAAAAAAGCAATTCAAAGAGTTGTTCGGTGACGTTTCGTTCACCCCCAATCCAACCACCTAGTTTCATCTGCAGGTCCAGTTTTGAACCGGGGGACCGAACCCCTGGGCGGGACGTGCGGAAAAGCATTTGCAAAGGAAAACACGAGATGGCTCTGACAGAAGACGAAATTTTCGCGAAGGTTCAATCGGCACTCGAAGACGCGTTGGGCGTCGACGACGACGAGGTCACGATGGACGCGACCCTGGTCGGTGACCTGGGCGCCGAATCGATCGACTTCCTGGACATCGTTTTTAAGCTGGAAAAGGCGTTCGATATCCAGATCCCGCGGGAAGAATTGTCTCCCGAAGACATTTTGACCAACAGCCAATACGTTCAAGACGGCGTGGTCACCGCCGACGGCCTGGCAGAACTGAAAAAACGCATGCCCTGGGCCGACTTGAGCGACTTCGAAGCGGACCCGAAGGTGCAAAACTTCGGCAATTTGCTGACCGTTGGCGATCTCTGCCGGTACGTCGGTGCCAAGGTCAACGACTGATGCGATGGCTCTGGGTCGATCGGTTTACCGAATTTGTCTCGGGCTCGCACGCCAAGGGCATCAAGAACGTCAGCTTGGTTGAAGAGGCCGTCGACAACTATTGCCCGGGATACCCGTTTTTGCCGCCGACCCTGATCATTGAGGGGATGGCGCAGCTGGGCGGGATCCTGGTGGCGGAGCATTTTTTGTTCGACAAACGTGTCGTCCTGGCCAAGGTCGGACGGGCGAAGTTTCATGCGCCCGCGCTCAACGGCACCACGCTGCAGTATGAAGTCAAAATGGACGCCGTTCAGGAGAATGGCGGAACCGTCACCAGTACCAGCCACTGCGACGGCGAGATTCAAGCGGAGATCGATTTGATGTTCGCGTTTCTCGAAGATGGCTATTTGATCGACGGTCCGTTGTTCGAACCGGATGATCTGAAGGTCATGCTGCGGATCATGAAGTTCTTTTCGGTGGCGGTCGACGCCAACGGAAATCGATTCCCGACCTACGATAAACTCAATTAGTTTCCAGCGCCGAGAAGTCAGCATGCAGCGTGATCACAAAGACCGCCGACGCGTCGTCGTCACCGGGATCGGCATGGTCAACCCGATGGGCCACGACGTCGATTCGGTTTGGGCCGGGCTTCAGGCGGGAAAAAGCGGGGTCGCCTACACCACCCTGTTCGACGCCAGCGGGTTTCCGACCAAGATCAGTGCCGAGGTCAAGGATTGGGAGCTGGCCGAAGAAGATCTGCCTCTCGGCCGTCCCCAGACCTTGGGACGGCACACCAAATTCGCCATCGGAGCCGCCCGGCAAGCGATGGCCGACAGCGGGATTTTGGAAACGATCACCGATCCGACCCGCTTCGGCGTCTATTTGGGCAGTGGTGAAGGGAACCAGGATTTCAACACGTTCAGCCAGATGATGACCGCGGCGATCGCCGGCGGAGAATTTGACGCGTCCAAGTTCATCGCACGCGGGCTGGAGTTGCTCGATCCGGCCAGCGAACTGGAACAGGAGCCGAACATGCCGGCGGCCCACCTGGCGACGCTGTTCAATGCCCAGGGCCCCAACATGAACTGTCTGACCGCGTGTGCGGCCAGCAGCCAAGCGGTCGGCGAAGCCACCGAAATGATCCGCCGCGGCGACGCCGACGTGATGTTGGCCGGTGGAACGCACAGCATGATCCATCCCTTCGGCGTGACGGGGTTCAACCTGCTGACCGCGCTGAGCGAAAGCAATGACGAACCCACCAAGGCCAGCCGTCCGTTCGACCGGCTCCGCAATGGTTTTGTGCTCGGCGAAGGCGCGGCGATGGTGATTTTGGAAGATCTGGATCGCGCGAAGGCTCGTGGGGCGACGATTTACGGCGAAATCGCCGGGTACGGAACCACCGCCGACGCCTACCGGATCACCGATATCCCCCCGGACGGCCACGGAGGAATCGCGGCGATGCGGATGGCGATCGCCGACGCCGGCCTGAAACCCGCCGACATCTGTTACGTCAACGCCCACGGGACCAGCACGACGGTCAACGATAAAGTCGAATCGCTGGCCTGCCACGAAGTTTTTGGCGACGACGCGGCCAAGGTTCCCGTCAGCAGCACGAAGAGCATGATGGGCCACCTGATTGCCGCCGCCGGGGTGACCGAGATGATCGTTTGCCTGTTGGCGATGCGAGATTCGGTGCTGCCGCCGACGATCAATTACGAAAACCCCGATCCCGCTTGCGATCTGGACTATGTCCCCAACGAAGCGCGCCCGGCGGACGTGAAATACGCCCTGAACAACAGCTTTGGCTTCGGTGGCCAAAACGTCACCCTGTGCCTCAGCCGCGACGTGTAACGATGCCCGAATTCACCGACGCCGAACTGGTCGCTTTCCTCGATGAGGCGCTTTCCGACGAGCGCTCGACGGCGTTGGAAGGGCAATTGCGCGAGGACGCGGAGTTGCGGCAGCGGTTGATCACCGTGCGTGGCCGCGAGAACGCGGGGCTGCACACGCTGGGCGCGATCTGGCGTCGCGGCCGATTGTCGTGCCCCTCGCGAGAGGAGCTGGGCCAGTTCTTGCTGGAGACCTTGGCGGACGATCAAGCGGACTACATCCGCTTTCACCTGGAGACCGCGGAGTGCCGTTACTGCCAAGCCAATCTGGCGGATTTGGTGGCCGCTTCCGACGCCGACCGGCATGTGGTTCGGCGGCGAAAGTATTTCCAAACGAGTGCCGGTTACTTGAAAAAGTGAACGTGCCCCCCGGTGGCGAAAATTCGCGGCTCAGCCTTGCGGATTCCGGCCCCAGGCATTAACCTTCGCGGCTCGAAACAACTTCAATACACCCCTTTTCCCTCCCCCGAGGAAGCTACCATGACGCTCGATCGCAGCCTGAAGGTAAAAGCTGGGGCGATCAAAGCGCGGAACGTGCTGACCCGAGCCGAGCGGATCGCCCAGTTGCAACGACTTGATAAATTCAACGAAGACGAAGCCATCTTGGGAATGCCCAAGGTTCGCGTGGTGAAGGTCTCGCTGAAGAAGAAAAAGAAGGTCAAGAAAGCCGAAGACGACAAGAAGTAGTCGAGCCCATTTGTCGCGCAGGTTCAGCTTCGGCTGTGCGTTGCCGCACGAACGATCAAGCCGTGAGCGAATTCTTTCGCCCACGGCTTTTTTCTTCGCCGTTTGCCCTGCCGGAATGCCACGGGGTTCGCGTACAACTAAGACCTTCGGAAACGCTTGCCCCTGCATCCCTCGTCGCGTGCCGGCGAACGTCGTGGCGCAATCGCTTCGTCGGTCTGGAAAGACGGCGTGGCCGAGTTGAATCGGGATGCGCGTGGGGCCTTTTCGGCACGCCAGTCGCGGGTCGCACCCGCCAGTCGCCAATTCCCCCAACCCGGCCCTTTTGATGTCCACTGCCGACGCCACCCCAAAGACTGTTGCGGAACCCGACCCCACCGAGTCACGCTCGACCGCGGAGGCCGTAGCGGCTGCCGAGACGGCCAGTGATCAGGTTCCGGCGATCGATCCGCAGCGTCTTCCCCACCCCGAGAAAACGCGGCCGACGCGGATTCTGTGGGAATACGTCGCCGTGCTCTCCTTCGTCCACCTGGTTGCCTTGCTGGCCTTCGTCCCCTGGCTGTTCACCTGGTCGGGGCTGGTGATTGCGATCGCAGGCCACTTTGTGTTCGGGATGATGGGGATCACGATCGGCTACCACCGTCTGCTCACCCACCGCGGGTTCACGTGCCCGAAATGGCTGGAGCATGGCTTGGCGATTCTGGGGATGTGCAATTTGCAGGATTCGCCGGCTCGCTGGGTCGCGATCCACCGCATGCACCACCAGCACAGCGACGACCAACCCGATCCGCACTCGCCGCTGGTCAGCTTTTTATGGGGCCACATGGGCTGGGTCGTGGTCCGCAATCGAGACCTGGATCGGACGTCCCACTACGAACGCTACGTCCGCGACTTGCTGCGTGATCCGTTCTATTTGCGGCTGGAGCGAAAAGGCGGCTGGTTCTTTGTCTTCCTGGGGCACGCCATCGCGTTGACCCTGGTCGGCGCCCTGGTGGGTTATTTTGTCGACGGCGGTGCCGGGGCGCTCAAGTATGCGGCCAGCTATTACGTCTGGGGCGTCGCGGTCCGGACCGTGTTCGTGCTGCACGGCACCTGGGCGGTCAATTCGGTCGCCCACGCGTTCGGCTATCGCAACTACGAGACGCGTGACCATAGCCGCAACAATTGGCTGGTCGCGCTGTTCAGCCATGGCGAGGGCTGGCACAACAATCACCACGCCGAACCTCGATCGGCCGCCCACGGTCACCGTTGGTGGGAGTTTGATATGTCGTGGCGTGTGATTCGATGCATGGAAATGATCGGGCTGGTCAAAGACGTCGTGCGGCCCAAGTCGATGACGAAATAAGGCCGGTGAGGCTTGCCCCCCAGTGCCATCCACTTTGGCTTTAAAGGTGTTAGCGGAACGGCGCGAGCCGTCCGGTCGCGCTTCATTAGCACCGTGAAAGACCGGAGGGCTCGCGCCCTGCCGCTAACAACAAACGCCCCACTTGGCGCTAAGGACCGTCGGAAGAATAGGTGGGATAGGCTTCCAGCCTGTCATGACGAAAGCGACAGGCTGGAAGCCTATCCCACAATCAATCCCAGCCACTCATTCTTCCGACGGTGCGAAGTGAGCGGCTTGAGTCACTTCCCCGGCAGGTTGTAGTTCACCTGCGCTCCAGAAACGGTCACGTGCTTCTTGGCGATCAGTTGGTTGACGACCCGTTCGATGTCTTGGTCCGGCAGTTTCTTCTTGAACGAATTGGAGAGGGCGTAGCGAAGTGTCTCAAGCTTCCGCGGCCGGGACGCCTTGTTCCGTTTCAGAAACGCGATTGCCGCCTCGAAGCGTTGCGTCAGCGTGCCGTCGTTGGCGGGTATGGGCGACTTCGCCGCCGTCGGTGATCCGATTCGTTTGGCATCGATCTGACGTGATTTGAGGTGTCGAACGAGCGGATCGAAGCCCTCGTCGTTGGAGATGATGCGGAACGCCGCCGACGGGTCTGACTGCGAGATTTGACCGATGTAAAACGCGATGTGGAAATCCAGCGCGTTGGGGCCGCTGCCAGAAATCGTGATGTATTCCACCTGCTTGCCGAACGGCTGCAAAGCCTTCGCCGTCTCGACCGAAACATTCGGTTGTTTGGCGCCGACGAACACGAGCACTTTGAAGGCGTTTCCCACCAGGTGCCGTGAGCAATCACGGCCAACGTTTTCCGAATCGATCAAAATGTACTTCGGTTGCATCTGTTCGGGATTTTGCGGAAAGTCACTTCCCCCGCAAAACTGGGGGGTGTGAATCGGCTTTCATTGCCAGAGAGATGGCCGGCACCACGCCTGCTAGTCTGAGACAAGACTGGGTCAGAAATGTCGGACCGTCAGCGTTCCGGCACGCGTGATCGACCAATCGGTTCACCAGCACTCACCCCGTTCGGCGCAAAGTGATTGATCGTCACCTCCGGACCCAGCTTCACGCGTCGAAAATTGGTCGCAGGATGGTGGGGGGCGCCTTTTGGGGCCGCAGGCGGCACCTTGTGACCGCACCGCAAATAGGGCAAATCGGACCGATGGGACACATAGGTCGTATCTGTCCCATTCGCCCCATAGCGCTGGAATGGTGGGTGGCACCTTTCAGCCTTTCAGCCTTTCAGCAGTTACGCAGGGTGATGCTTCGACGTGATCGCCAGGGCGGCGTCGTAGAGGCCGGGGCAGCTTGCCAGCACGCTGGACGGTTCCAGACCCAGCGGGTTTCCCTGGGCGTCGGAGATTTTGCCTCCGGCTTCGGTCACGATCAGTTGGCCGGCGGCGAAATCCCAGGGCGACAGCTTGTACTCGAAGAACGCCCCGAACATGCCGTTGGCGACGGCACACAGGTCCAGCGCGGCGGTTCCGAAGCGGCGGATCCCGTGGATGTGGTGGCCAAAAAAATCTTCGATCGCCGCCAGGGTCGATCGCATCATCGCGCCGCGGTCGTAATAAAAGCCGCAGCCGATCAGGGCCGTGGACAACTCGGTCGCCGCTGATGTGCCGATGGGGTCGCCGTTGTGGCTCGCCCCCTCGCCTCTCACCGCCGCGTAGGTGTCGCCGCTGATGGGGTTGTGGACGACACCAACAGTCGGAATGCCGTCGCGGTAGTAGGCGATCGAGACGGCGAAGTGCGGGACATGGTGGAGGAAGTTGTTGGTGCCATCGAGCGGGTCGATGACCCAGAGGTGCTCGGCACCGGTATCGCCTACCAAGTCTTCCTCGCCCATCAGTTCGTGATCGGGGAATTTCTCGGTGATCAGATTGGCGATTACCGATTGGCTTTCCAGATCCGCATCGCTGACCAGGTCGTAGCTCTTGCCGCCGATGTCGGACTTGTCGCGCAGCTCGACCCCTTCGTGCCAGTAGCGATGCAAGACGTGGCCGCCGGAGTAGGCGGCCGACTTGGCGGTGCGGAGGATCGATACCAGGTCGCTGGGCATGGACGGCTCGGGCGAATTGCTGCGACTGGTGAGCGGGCGGGATCGGGATGCCGTCTCGTTTCACCCGTGGAGCGCAAGCTGGAAGCTTACGCCACTTTCTTACGGACTCTGTAACGAGACGTCGGCAAAGTACTCGAGGCTTGCCCGCGTACGTTCCGCTTGACCGCTAACGTTCTCGGTAGGTGATGCGACCCTTGGTCAAATCATAGGGCGACAGCTCGACGCGGACCTTGTCGCCTGGAACGATACGGATGAAGTGCTTGCGCATCCGTCCTGCGACGTGCGCCATGACTTCGTTGCCGGTTTCCAATTGGACTCGGAACCGGGTGTTGGCGAGGGCCTGTGTGACAGTGCCCTCGACTTCGAACGCTTCTTCTTTCTTTCCCAACTGTTTTCCTAGGGTTTATCGTTTGCTGAACTGGACGCCACGTCGGGCACCGCGCAAACCAGGTTTCTTTCGTTCCTTCATGCGAGAGTCTCGCGTCAGGAACCCGCCATCCCGAAGGGCATCGTGAAGCGACTCGTCGTAGCTGACGAGTGCACGACCGAGTCCCATACGAACCGCTCCGCTTTGACCGGTCAGACCGCCACCGGTGACACGCACGACGACGTCCAGCTTGTCCGCGAGTTCGACGGCGGCAAGGGCTGCGGTGATCGCAGCTTGATCTTGGTCGTTGACGAAATACTCGTTCAACGGTTTTCGGTTGATCGTAATCTTGC
The DNA here is from genome assembly GCF_007754155.1 of Stieleria neptunia. Taxonomy (NCBI): domain Bacteria; kingdom Pseudomonadati; phylum Planctomycetota; class Planctomycetia; order Pirellulales; family Pirellulaceae; genus Stieleria; species Stieleria neptunia. Next base: position 2,449,103 of record NZ_CP037423.1, read on the forward strand.
CTTCGCCGGCACGGACGCGGACGCGAGCGACGCTGCTTTTGCGTCGTCCGGTTCCAAGAGCGTCACCGTTGATCTTGTCTTTTTTGACCAGGGTCATCAGTAGAGTCGGTAAATGAGTCGTTTGGAGGGTGGTTTCAAGGTGCCAGCCGAGCGAGACAGACGCGTTGGGCTGGCCAAATCGAGCTGGCCAAATCGGGCTAGCTAACTTTCTTGCCCTTCCGGGCCAGCGGCTTCGGATCCTGGGCGACGTGCGGGTGATCGGGGCCGGCATAGATCTTCAGTTTCTTGATCATCTGGCGGGCCAATTTATTTTTCGGCAACATCCGGCGGACGGCGTGGAAGATCAAATCTTCCGGCTTGCGTTGCTGGCGATCGGCGTAGCTTTCCAGCTTCAGCCCCGGGTAGCCGGTGTACCAGGTGTAGTGCCGGTCGTCCATCTTGCGGCCTGTCATCGCGACCTTGTCCGCGTTGGTGACGATCACGAAATCGCCGCAATCAACGTGCGGGGTGTACTGCGGGCGGTGTTTGCCCATCAGGACGACAGCGATGTCACTGGCCAAGCGTCCGAGTACCTCGTCAGAGGCGTCGACGACGTGCCAATTCTTTTCAACTTGGCCGGGTTTGGCCATGTAGGTAGGTTGCGTCACGGAAACAGTTCTACGGGTAACGGAAAATGTGCGGTCGGGCGAAGGTCAAACGGAAGGCTCAGCACAATGGGGCGATCGATCTGGTCGTTGCCAGTCTGGTCATTGCCATCGGTGCGGTCGCTGCAATTTTGACGTGCAGGTCGGCCGTGCTGTCAGGCACCCTTTGTCTTCGGCTGCGATTTCAGCCGGTTTATCACGGCGCCATCTCGCTTGGAAGCTGAGCGAATCGAGTTCGCGGGTCTGCCGCCGATGAAAGACCGAGAACGGTCCTCGGGCGGAGGATTCGGAAGCGTATCGACACCCGCGCAGCTCGGCAAGGGCTTTTCAGAGTTTTCGGGGTCGAAAATGGGATGCGGCCTCAACTTTCGAAACGACTTAAGTACTTCGTCAGCCGAAGTTTCTTGCGAGCGCTGTCGCTGGTCATGTAGCGCAAACTCCCAAAGATGGGGCGTTTGGGACCCCAGGCCCGGTCGTATCGCCCCAACACCCAGAAAATGCCGCTGTACGAATTGGGGTCACGCCCATCGAGTCCATATTTATTGTTCAGGTGGATCATGAACTCCAGCGCCTGCTCGGCGGACTCGGTCCAGTGCAGGATTTTTTTGCCCCACAGCATTCGCATGTAGTTGTGCATCACGCCCTCGCGGACGAGTTGCCGCTGGGCCGCGTTCCAGAGCTCGTCGTGGGTTTCGGCCGCCTCGAATTGCTCCAGCGTGTAGGTCACCGGACGCTCGTCGTCGGCCGTTGCCGCGATCGATTTCTTGGCCCAATCGGGCAGCGACTCGATTTTGTCGTATTGGTCAGGCTCGCGAAACGCCAGGTTGAAGCCCATTTCACGCCAGGTCAGGATCTGGTCCAAAAACCCTTCGGCCGGTTCGCTGGTGTTCCAAAAATCGTGGTTTTTGCCGTTCGCATCGGAGGCCTGGTCCGGCGTCCATTCTTCGTGATCCAAGACCCGTTCGACGATTTCGTGGGTGGCGATGTGGCCGAAATGCAGGTGCGGGCTCAGTCCGGTCGTGGCTTCTTCGTCGGGGTGATTGCGGTCGGTGTGGTAGACCTGAAGCCGTTCGGCCAGAAAGCGGTCCAAGCGTTTCTCGGCGTCCGCACTGCCGCCGGTCACCACCGGACTGGGGGCGACGTCATGGTCGATCGGGATCGCCGCCAAACCGTCGGGTTCGAGCAGTGCGTCCAAGTCCGCCGGCTTCCATTTTCGCGTCACCGACGCCGGTAATTTGTCCAGTTCGGGCATTGAAACGTCGCCCAGCGGGTCGGGTTCGGGCAATTCGGTCAGACAATCGAGGATGTTTTTTTGCATCCAGCGTCGATAGCTGTGTGCGACCGTGAACGTCCGACCGGGCAGCCGCATCGGCACGACGCCATTGCCGTCGACCAGTTCCAGCGGCACCGGCAAGCGATCCTTGACCGCATCGATCATGTCGGGCAGAAAGAAGCACGGGAATTCGTCGGTGACCACCGTGCAGGCTTTTTCGGCCAATTTCGCCAGCAACGGCGAACCGCGACCGGGTTTCGGTTCGACGTACGGGAAATAAGTCACCGGTTTGTCGCGCAAGGCGTCGGCGTTGTCGCGCATGCCTTCGATGATGAAGCGATGGATGCGGTCGCTGGCCCAGCGGTAGCGGACGCGGAGCGGTTCGAAGATCACCAGCGGTTTACCGAGTGCTTCAGCCCGGTCGACGGCATGTTGGAGCGCGAAGCTGTAACGTGTTCGTCGCGACGCGATCATCCAGTACAACACGTACTGGCCGTCGCGTTGCAAGGAACGGGAATTCGCCTGAGAGAGTCGAATCTCGGGGATTGGCATCTTGGTTCATCGACGGGGGGAATTTTCAAGCAAGACTGTAGCGGACGTCACCACGGCGATAGTATTGTGCCAGAGCAACCGGCCCGGCATTCAATCGGATCTGACAACTTGACGCGAAATCGACTGCGAAAAAAACTTCCCCTGCTGGCCACGCTGACCGCGATCGCGCTTGTCGCGGCCGCCTACATCTTCGGTTTGGCGTCGATCCAGTCGCGAATGTATGCCTTTTACGACTTCGAGGATCTGATCCAGCCGCGGTTGATTGATGCGACGATCGTCGGCTGGCTGCTGTTTTTCTGCAGTTCGATCGGCAGCTTTTTGAACGTCGTCGCCTGGCGGATGCCGCGCGGCGAAGGCATCGGAGGTCACTCGCATTGCCCGCGTTGTGCCAACACGTTGAAGATCCAGGACAACGTCCCGGTCTTGGGTTGGATCTCGCTGGCCGGGCGTTGTCGGTTTTGCTCGCTGCCGATCTCCCGCCGTTATCCGATCGTCGAAGCGCTGGTCGGGGTCTCGCTGACGCTGATCGGAATCACACAGCTGTATTCGCTTTCGCTGCCGGCGCAATTCGTCCACTGGCATGGCGGTCCGCTTTGGACGCCCCGGGTGTCACCGCAGTTGTTGGCGATTTTGACCTACCACACCGTCGCGGTTTCGACGCTCTGGGCGATGGCGTTGATCCGGATTGATGGGACGCGATTGCCGACCCGATTGATCGTGTTTGCCGGCATCGTTGTGGTCGCTGCGATGCTGGCCTATCCGACCGTGATGGTCGTCCCTTGGCAGGCCACTCGGCCGCTGTACTGGGTACCCGAGGGGCTTCATGTCGATGCGATCATGCGGGTGGCCACCGCGTTGGTTGCGGCGGCGTTGTTCGGACGCGTGCTCGCCAAGGGGCTTTGTCCGACGGCCGATCTAAAGCTGGATCCGCTCGGCGGCGGTACCCGGCGGCTGGTCGATTTGATCGCGATGCTGTCGATCCCCGCCATCGTGATCGGCTGGCAATCGATGCCGGCGTTGGTGATCGGTGCGGCGATCTTGTCGTGGCTGCTGCGTCCGTTGCTGCGCTGGATCCCCATCAATGACGGGCCGAAGGGCCAGATCGCCGATCGTGGTGCGATGGAATCGTTCGCGTTTGCATTGCCGTTTGCGTTGACATTGCATCTCGTGTTTTGGCGTGTGCTTTGGGAAACGCCGTACTGGCCGAGCGACCAGAGCAGCCGCAACGTGATCATCGTCGCGGCGTTGCTGGTGTTGGTGGTGCCGTGGTTCGTCCGCGACCGCACCGCCGCCACGGCTGTCGCGTCCTCGGTCGCCGTCGCCGAAGACCGGGTTGGTGAAGCGGAGATCGCCGCGGAAGGGTCAACCGACGAATTGCCAGAACACCATGGCGATGGAGAATCCGATCAACGAGATCAGGGTCGAGATCACACCCCAGGTGCGTAGCGTCTGGGCTTCGGACATCTGGAAATAGCGAGAGATCATCCAGAACCCGGAATCGTTGACGTGGGAAAACCCGGTCGCTCCGGCCGCGATCGCCACGGTGATCAGTGCCAATTGCGGCTGGCTCATGCCATCGACAAAATTTCCCATCAGACCGGCCGCGGTCAACATCGCGACGGTTGCCGACCCTTGCGCGACTCGAATCAGCGTCGCAAACACCCAGGCCAACAACAGCACGGAGATTCCCGAATCGCGAAAAATTTCCTCCATCGCGTCGGTGATCCCCGTCGCGGCCAGCACGCCCTTGAACACACCACCCGCTCCGGTGATCAGAATGATGATCCCCGCCGGGCCGAGCGCCTTGGTCGAAATCTCGAGCAGCGTCTCGCGGTCCACGCCACGCTTGGTGCCCAGGAAATACAACGCAAAAATCGTTGAAAACAGCAGCGCCATCACGGGGTGCCCGATGAACGTGATGAACTGCACCACGGGCGATGCGGCGGCCAACGTCGCGGCGAGTTGTGTGCCCCGCTCGTCACGCGTCAGGCCTTCGGGCAACCCGGCCGCGATCCACTGTTCGACGATCGTGTTGGCCAAGATCAATGCGATCGGCAGCGCGATCAAAAATAAAATGAAACCGAAGGACGGCAACGCGACTTGCTCTTCCTCCTCGATCAACGGGGCCGGCGGCAAGTTGATCTCCACGCCCTTGGACAGCTTCACGCACAACCACGGGCCGCACAGAATCGCCGTCGGCAACCCGACCATCACGCCGAACAGAATCACCCAACCCAGATTGACCCCCAGCAGATACGCCACGGCAACCGGCCCGGGCGTCGGGGGGACGAACGCGTGGGTCACGGCCATCCCCGCGACCAACGGCAACCCGAAATGCAGGAACGGCCGTTTGGTGTCGCGGGCCAGGGCGAACAGCAGCGGCGCCAAGATCACCAAGGCGACGTCCAGAAAGACGGGGATCGAGATGATGAATCCGGTCAACAACATCGCCCATGAAGCACGCTTCGGGCCGAAGATGCGGACCAGGTGATTGGCCAGGGCCTGAGTCCCGCCGCTGTGTTCCAGGATCGCGCCGAAGATCGCGCCGATCCCGATGATCGTCGCGATGAACCCCAGCGCGCTGCCCATGCTCTTGACGATCGTGTCGGCGACTTGGGTCAGCGGGACCGCTTCCGGATTGACCGTCCGACTGGTCGCGGCGACGAAGACCGACACGACCAACAGAGCCAGAAACGCGGATAATTTCAGCTTCAGAATCAGCACCAACAGCAACGCGATGCCGAACACCAGCAACGCGATCAGCGGACCTGCCGGCGGCGTCACCGACTCGGTTTGCCCCCACAGCGTCGCAGCAGAAGTCATCGACGAGAGATCAACTGGGGGAAGCAAAGGCACATCGATCAACGGAGGCACCGTGTGGAGCAGGCGGAAAGGCGGAAGGGGATGCCCGAGAAGCATTCAGCGGATCCGGAGTCGCTGGCGGGAGCGGCGAGTCTAGGCGGGTGGGAACCGTGGGTCAAGATTTGGCCCTTAACGGGACGTGATGGAGAAAGGGGCGTGACGAGTGCGCCGGTGTGCAGGCTTGAGGGGACGACGTCTTTTCTGGGGCGTCGGGGCGAGCCCTCCGGACGACGGCCCGGAAGGGCCGTCGTACGTGCGAAATGCCCTCCGGACGACGGCCCGGAAGGGGCCGTCGTACGTGCGAAAAGCGGTCGCCTTGAGCTGGACGGTCCCTGGCGGGAAGCCTCTGTCCCACTCTTTCTGAGACTCACGCATTGCGAATTTGATCGGACAGCTACAATGGGTGTCCGTTTCAGTACGACTTCCCACTCCGATCTTCGGTCCCAGATGAGTTCTCCGATCAAACTTGCCGATCACTTCAACGGCGAGCAATGCGCGATTTCGTTCGAATTATTTCCGCCGAAAACCGACGCGGGCATGGATCTGCTGGAAAAGAACGTCGAGCGATTGAAGGCGTTTCAGCCGAGTTTCTTCACTTGCACCTACGGCGCCGGCGGTTCGACCCAGTCGCGCACGTTGGATGTCGTCCAGCGGGTGCGGGAGATGACGGGGTTGCCGGTTGCGTCGCACCTGACCTGTGTCGGATCGACCGTCGAGCAGCTCCGCGAGTATTTGGCCGAAGCCAAGCGGCGCGGGGCGGATTACATCGTGGCCCTGCGTGGCGACCCGCCCAAGGGCAGCGAATCGTTTCAGGCGGTCGAAGGCGGATTGCGGTACGCCAATGAACTGGTCGAGTTGATCCAAGCGAGTTTTCCCGACCAGTTCGGCATCGCGGTCGCCGGTTATCCGGAAATTCACCAGGAAGCGCCCGATGCACAAACCGATCTCGACAACCTGAAGCGAAAGGTTGATGCGGGGGCGGACGTGATCGTCACACAACTGTTCTACGACAACGATGACTTTTATCGTTTTCGTGATGCCTGCCAGACCGCGGGGATCAGCATTCCGATCGTGCCCGGGATCTTGCCGGTGACCAATTTCAAACAAGCACTTCGGATCGCCGGCATGTGCAAGGCACGGATTCCCGACCAGATGGCAGCGGCGATGAACGAAAACGACGACGCCGACTATCAATTCAAAGTCGGCGTGGATCACGCGCGGGTGCAAACGATCGATTTGATCGAAAACGGCGTCCCCGGGATTCACTACTACGTGCTCAACAAAAGCGACGCGGCGGGCCAAATGCTGGACGGGTTGTCGCTGGGCGTTCAGTCGTAGTGTGACACACCGGAGAGGCTCGCGCCCTTCCGCTACAAGTTGCGCACGACTATCTCGGAAACGCCGCCAGCGGCACGTCCCGATAGAGGGTCAGCATGCCGGCGACCTCGTCGAGACGTTGCTGGCTTTCCTTGCTCAGCCCCGGTTTGAATTTGTACGACGAGACAAATATCCTGGAGCGCGTCTGGGATTTCAGTGTCAGCGTGACGGTTTGGGGAATCAAACCGTCGGCCGCGATGGTGTTTCCCAGGTTGATTCTGGCAAACGGTGGCGTGCCGAGCTTGCGAACCAGATTCACTCGGGCGACCCAATCGGTGAACTCGGCAAAGCGATGCGGTTGAGCCGCCATCGACGGCTCGGCGGTCGTGACGCTGTAGTGATAGTCGCCGAATTCGATGCTGTAGCGATTGTCTTGGTTCGCCTCCTTGGTCGTTTCGGCGTCGATTCCCAACCGGGTTTCCAGGCCTTCGTTGGTTGCGAACAGTCGAAATCGGGCCGCGGCGGTCACAATCTCTTGATGGGTGATCGTCGCTTTGACGTGGTCGACGCGTGAGAGCAGGATGACTTGGGAATTCACCGGATCGATCAGCGTCACGTCGCGCGGTTCGGTCAATCCAAAGTCGTAGGCCTTGCCGCCTTTGAACAGCAGCAGGTGGCGGTCCTGGAGTTGCAGTTTTTCGTTGCCGAGTACTTCAAACACCTCGACGGTGACCTGGAATGCTTCGCCGGGAGGAATCGGGACGTTGGCGGCGGCGAGCCGGAGCTGGGGCGGTTCGGCCGCGTTGGTGCTTGCCAACACGAGCAGGCTGCACCAGGCAAACATCAGGGTTGCCGCGAACCGCTTGGGAGCGATGGATTGGGAAGGCCGCATCATGCTGGCGATCTCGTGGGTGTGGTTCGTGATCGGGGGGTCGGCATCGCGTGGTCGGTAACGCGTCGTCGGTATCCGGGGGGATTGCGAGGCGACCTGGACTTTTTCACTCTCTGGAGCGTAGAAAAGGGAGTCGCCGGTGGTCTAGGCCAATGTCACCGGGTTTTTCGCAACTTCAACGCTTCACCAACATCGATGCAACGCACGCTTTTCTTTATTCCCCACGAAATCGGGCCGTTTCCCGTGTTTGGGTTCGGCTGGGCGCTGGGGATCCTCGTGCTGGCATTGGTCGTTCGACTGGTTTGGGCCCAGCGTCAAATCAGCCGGATGGGCGGCCAGCACGGTGAACGCAAGCAGGGCGAGCGCGGTCACGACGAGCATCGACCACCGACGCTCGGCCAGGTGATGGCCGGTGAAGGCTTGTTTTGGGCGATCGCGGCGGGATTGGTCGTTTTTATTTTGCCCAACGTCGAACTGGAAAACGTCGCCGGAGATCCGGTCGGGATGGCGATCCGCGGCTACGGCGTCTTCTTGGTCCTCGGTGTCTCCAGCGCGATCGCGCTGGCGGCCTACCGAACCGAGCGCGCCGGCATGAACCCCGAGTTGATTTTCTCTCTGGCCCCCTGGGTCTTCATCGGGGGCATCGTCGGTGCACGACTGTTTTATGTGATCCAGTACCGCGACCAGTACATCGGGGAGACGACACTGGCAACGATCAAGAACATGCTGGCGTTCACCGAAGGCGGACTGGTCGTCTACGGTTCGTTCATCGGCGGCTTCCTCGCCTTCCTGATTTTCACCTTCCGGAACAAGATCCCGCTGCTGCGTTTCGGCGATGCGATCGTGCCGTGCATCTTCCTGGGCGTCTTTTTCGGACGAATCGGCTGCCTGCTGAACGGTTGCTGTTACGGCGGACGATGCGAACCCGGTTGGGCGTCGCTGCAGTTTCCGCCGATCACCAAGGTCTATCAGGAACAACTGACCAGCGGCGAATTGCTGGGCATGGACATCGATTTGAAAACAGGCAAAATTCGTTCGGTGGTGCCCGACAGTGTTGCGGACGAACTGGGCATCAAGGCCAACGACGTCTTCGAAGCCGGTGACTTTGACCGGCGACCGTTCCAGCAAGCCGACCCCGCGACTGCCGAAGAAGAGGTCGTGCCGGGATGGATGATGCGGATTTCCGGAACGACCCATGTGTTGTCCCCCGACGATCTTCCCGAGCGGGCGTTGCCGGTGCGTGCGGCGCAACCGATCAGCAGCATCAGTGCCCTGGTCCTCTGCATCGCACTTTGTGCCTTGTCGCTGATGATCACGCGCACCGGCGCGTTGATGTTCATCGGGTTCGCTTCGTATGCAGTGTTGCGGTACGTGCTGGAGATCGTTCGGGTGGACGAGGCGGGGCAATTCAACACGTCGCTGTCGATTTCACAGTGGGTCAGTGTCGTGGTGTTCTGCCTCTCGATCGCTGCATTGATCTGGCTTTATTTCGTCCGCACGGAAACGGTCGATGGCAACGGCGCGGCGACTCCAGGGGTGGCTAAGTGAAAATCTTGATCACCGGTGGGTGCGGATTCATCGGCAGCAACCTGATCCGACATTTGCTGACGTCGTCGGACCACCGGATCGTCAACGTGGACAAATTAACGTACGCGGGCAATCCGAACTCGTTGGCCGACTTGGCCGACGATGTCCGTTACACGTTTTGTCAGCTCGACATCGCGGACCTGCAGGCAATGCGCGGCGTCTTTGCCCAGCATCGTCCCGACGCCGTGATGCATCTGGCCGCCGAGTCGCACGTCGATCGTTCTATCGATGGACCTGCCGCATTCATCCAGACCAACATCGTCGGCACGTTCCAGCTGCTGACCGCGGCGGCGGAATACCACCAAGGCCTGGCGAGCGAACGCGCCCCGTCGTTTCGTTTTCTGCACGTCTCGACCGATGAAGTCTATGGGGCACTCGGTGCGACCGGCGAGTTCTCCGAGTCGACGCCCTATGACCCGCACTCGCCGTACTCGGCCACCAAAGCCGCATCGGATCACCTGGCGCGGGCTTGGAAAACGACATACAACTTGCCCGTGATCGTGACCAATTGCAGCAACAACTATGGGCCGTATCAGTTCCCCGAAAAACTGCTGCCGTTGATGATCATCAAGGCGCTCGGGGAACAAGAGCTGCCCGTTTATGGCAAGGGCGAAAACATCCGCGACTGGTTGTACGTGCTGGATCATGCCCGAGCACTGTGCAGTGTGTTGGAGAACGGACGCGTCGGCCAAACGTACAACATCGGCGGGGATAGCCAGCGGCGCAACATCGATCTGGTCCGCTCGGTGTGCGGCATCCTGGACGAGTTGCACCCCAGACGCAGCGGGCGGTACGAGGAGTTGATCACGTTTGTTCCCGATCGGCCCGGCCATGATTTCAGGTACGCGATCGATTCGACCAAGATTCGCAGCGAACTCGGTTGGCGTCCGCAGTTTGATCTGGAAACCAGTCTTCGCCACACCGTCCGCTGGTACCTGACCCATCGCGATTGGTGGCAAGCTATCCTGGATGGGAATTACCAACTCCAGCGACTCGGCCAGGTCTCAAAGGCGGATCCATCATGAAGGGCATCATTTTAGCTGGCGGCAGTGGCAGTCGGCTGGCGCCGCTGACGGCGGCGATCAGCAAACAGTTGTTGCCCGTCTATGACAAACCGATGATCTATTATCCGCTATCGACGTTGATGTTGGCCGGTATCCAAGACATCTTGCTGATCAGCACCCCCAGTCACACGCCGTTGTTTCAGTCGTTGTTGGGGGACGGTTCGGCGTGGGGGATTCAGATTTCTTACGCCGTCCAACCACGTCCCGGCGGGTTAGCCGAAGCGCTGATTCTGGGGGAAGACTTTCTGCAGGGCCAACCGAGTTGTCTTGTGTTGGGGGACAACGTGTTTTACGGCGAGGGCCTGATCCAACTGCTCCGCGGTTCGGCGAAACTGGTCCGCGGTGCAAAGATCTTTGCCTATGAAGTGCGCAATCCATCGGCCTATGGCGTCGTCTCGTTTGATTCGGCCGGGCGGGTGATCACGTTGGAAGAAAAACCGGCCGAGCCGCGGTCTAGTTTTGCCGTCCCCGGTTTGTATTTCTTCGACCCCCAAGCCAGCGAGATTGCCAAGCAGTTGTCGCCTTCACCGCGCGGCGAGCTGGAGATCACCGATTTGAATCGCGTTTACCTGCAACAGGGTGCATTGGAAGTGAAAGTGCTGGGGCGCGGGATCGCCTGGTTGGACACGGGCACGCACGAGAGCTTGCATGACGCCAGCAGCTTTGTCGGCGCGATCGAAAAACGCACCGGGCTGAAGGTTTGTTGTCCCGAAGAGATCGCGTTTCGAAACAACTGGATCGATCGCCAGGGGCTCGCACGCTGTGCCGAATCCCTCCGGCACAGCGAGTATGGACGCTATCTCCGCAAGTTGCTCGAGCATCCGATCACGCATCGCAGCTAAACGATCGTGGCGAAGCGTAGGGCATGCGATGCAAGCCGGTTGTCATGCACAGCATGACCTACGCGACTACGCGACTTTCTTGAAATCCAAGCCGGCGTTGTTGGCACCGTCCAACTGGAACGTGAATCCGTTCGGTCCCAGCGTCAGCTTGCCGGCCATCTGCTGCAAGTCGTTGCTGCGAACCAGCGTCAATCGTCCGTCGGTCACCCGGTATTGGCCCGAGAACTGGCTGGTCTTGCCGTCCTTGGAGACGATCCAGGAGAACGTGCCGCTGTCGTTCAAGTTCAATTGGATCGTGACGTTGCTCGGCAGTGCTGCCCGAAAGCTGCCGATGTGTTGGGGCGTGGTTGTGGAGGCTGCGACCGCAGTCGTCGAGGTCGGTGCCGGGTTCGAAATGTTCGCGGTGGAGGTGGTCGCGGTGGAATTCGCCGCGGCGAGCGACGCGAGGGCTGCCAGCGCGGACGATTCCGCATCGGGCGTGGCCGCCGGCGTCGTGGCGGGTTGTTGGGACGTCAGTTGCTGGGACGCCTGCGGTTGGACGGTTTGTGGCGTGCCGGTTTGTTGCGGTGCCGCCGTTTGCAATGCGACTTGAGCCCGCGGCCGCGGGCGGACGGCTGCGACGGACGATGCGGTGGAAACCGGCGGGGCGACCGCGGCGGGTTGCGACGTCTGATGCAGCGCCGGGTTGAAGGGCGGCCGAGCGTTGTGGATCGGTGGCGTCGTCGGCAAGGTCGTCCGATAGTTCGACGCGGCTCGGCCATAGCTCCCGTAAACCGGGGCGTAAGAAACGCGTCCCCCGCGCCCGCCACAGGCCGAAGCGGTCGGAACGGATTGAATCGAGACGGCGGCGATTGTTGCGGCGACGAAGATTTTTTTGGCAGTGCGTTTCATGGGTCGAGATCCGGAAGAAAGGATGTTGGGTTGCGGCGTTGAGTTGCCGTTCAAACATCCAAGCGGATCTCGTGGGAGAATGTTTCAAGTTTCAAGTTTCAAGTTTTCTGACGCTAACGTTTTCTATGTTTGTTCGCGATGCAGCCCGAAGGGCTGGCACAATGCTTGCCGGTGGTGTCAGCCACCGAAATGGAAAGACCTCGATCACGGAGGCCTGAAAGGCCGGCACAATCGGTCTCATGAGCTGCGGGTAATGCTAAAAGCTGGGGAATTGTGTCGGCCCGCTGGGCCTCAGAGATTCCGTGTAACCATCTCCGGTGGCTCACGCCACCGGCATGCACTCTGCCGGCCCTCCGGGCCTAACAGACTTCGCCAGTCCGGCGAAACGCGATACATAGAAAACGTCAGAGTCAGGAAACCTGCAACCTGAAACCTGTCCCTCCCCCTACTCGGCCAACCAGGCTTGCAGGGTCGCTTGGGCGGTTTGTTGGTCGGGTTTCGGTTTGAGATCTTGTTCCATGGCGGCGGCCAGGCGGGCGACGTAGTCGATGGTGCTTTCCAGGGCTTCGTCGCTGGCGGTGGCGTCGAGTTTGGCGACGTAGAAGATGACGTAGCCGGAGGCGGTTTTTTCGACCGCCCAGGCGCCCAGTTTGGTGGCGGTGTTCTGACGCATCAGACGCATCAGCAGCGTTTCACCGGGGGCCTGGTCGGTGGTCTGCACCGTCGACCAGATGCGGCGGATGTCGGCCCGACCGTGGTACTCGGTGTTTTTGGCGACGAAAACCGCTTGGGTTTTCGATCCGACGCTGCGATCGATCTGGTAGTGGCCGCTGGCGTGTTTGGTGTATTCGATCCCGGCTTCATCGAGCAGCACCTTGGCCGGCAGCGGGGCGCTTTTCCAGGGGCTGTCCAGCATCGGGCGGATTTCGGTGATGTCGACACAGAAGCTGACCAGTGGACTTTGCGGGGAGAACGACTGGGCCAATCCGACCAACTTGCCGTCTTCGTCGACGATCGGGCCGCCGCTGTCGCCCGGCTTGATCGGGCTCTGCGTTTCCAGGGCCATGAAGTCATGTTCGCCGTGGGTGGATTTGAATTTCTTTTGGTACACCGATCGAACGGTGCCGGCGGTGTAGACCCAGAGGATTTCGCTATCGCCGGGGTTGCCGACCAAAGCGACTTTGGCGCCCGGCGTCGTGCTGTCGTCGGCCATCTCGATCGCTTCGATGCCCGATGGCACCCGGGGCAATTGGATCAGGGCCAAGTCGCGTTTGCGATCGACCGCGACGACATCGCCCTGGATGCCCAGTTTGAGGATGTTGTTGAGGTAGAATTTGCGGCGGACGGCGAGCTTGCCGGCGGTTTGGGTGGGAAAGAAGACGACGGCCTTGCGGCTTTCGCCGATCACGTGGGCGTTGGTCAACAGCAGCTTTTTTTCGGCGTCGACGTAGACGCCGGTCCCCGCGGAGGTTTCGTTTTCGGCGTTGCTGGTGATCACCCACGCGGTACTTTTGAGCGTCTTTTGATAGCCGGCCGAATCGGCGCGGAGTGGACGGTCGGGCAGGGCGATCAGGCCCAGGGCGATGAAGAACGGAAAGAGCAGCGTTTTGGGGGTCCAAACGGGCATGGCGGCACCTGGCGACAGAAAGGACGCGGCGAATTCATTTGCCGCGTGGCGGGCGGGTCTGTTTCACCAAGCGGAGAACGCCGGGGAGTGTTACCGCCTCAGATTCGCAGCGTCATGTTGTCGCGATGGACGACCGAATCGTAAGGCCGGTGCCCCAAAATGCCGGCGATCATGTCGCTGATCTTGCCCTTGATCCGGTCGACTTCTTTGGAGGGATAATTGCACAGGCCCCGGGCGATTTCGTTGCCATCGTGGTCGACGATCGCCACCACGGCCCCGGCGTTGAACTTGCCCTGGACCGCATGGATTCCGATCGCCAACAGGCTGCGGCCGTTTTCGCGGAGTGCCCGCGCCGCTCCGGCATCCACGATCAACTGACCTTCGACTTCCGCCGAACCACTGATCCAACGGCGTCGCCCGCGGAGGGTTCGCTGGGTGGGCAAAAACAGCGTTCCGATCGAATCACCGCGGAGGATCTTTTCCAGCACCGCGTCGTCGCGCCCGGGGCCGATGATGACGGAGTGTCCGTGGGCGGTCGCCAGCTTTGCCGCCGACAGCTTGCTGGACATGCCGCCCTTGCTGAGCGTGCTGCGATGATCTTGGGCCAGTCCCAAGATTTCCTCGTCGAGCGATTTCACCAAGTCGATACGTCGGCTGCCGGTGGCGTCCGGGGGACCGTCATAAAGTCCGTCGACATCGGACAGGATGATCAGCAAGGCTTGATCCAGCAGGCCGGCGACTTGTGCGGCCAGCCGATCATTGTCGCCGAATGTTGTCATCAATTCAGCGACGGCGACGGAATCATTTTCATTGACGATCGCCACGGCGCCCAATTCATGGATGCTCGCCAACGCATTTCGGACGTGCAGGTAGCCGTCGCGGCGGCGCAGATCGTTGCGGGTCAGCAGCACTTGTGCGGCGTGCCGGCCGCACCCGGCCAACGCTTTCTCATAGGCCTGGATCAGATCGGCCTGTCCGACCGCGGCGACGGCCTGCAGTTTCGCCAAATCGGTCGGGCGTCGGTCCAGATTCAGTTTTCCCATGCCGGCGCCCACCGCCCCGCTGCTGACCATCACCGTCTGGCGTCCCGTGTCGGCGATCTGACATAGGCCCTCGGCGAGCGATTCGATGCGGCGGCGATCCAATTTGCCTTGGGGATCGGTCAACACCCGCGTGCCGACTTTGACGACGACGCAGCGTGCTCCCTCGATCGCGGCGTGACGCAGCTGGCTGGAATCCGAATCAGTCACAAAGGCAACAAACGGCGAGGAAGTTTGGATGGAACGCGAAAAACCAGTTCCGGCGGACGTTCTCAGGTAAACTGTCGAAGCGACAGAACGTGCGGACACGATAACTTTAGACCCGACGATCGGCTATCCGGCAACCGGCGGGGGATTGGCCAAACCGCGTCAAATTTTCGAAAATCGAATCCTCCCCGCGACTGGGCGGTTCGACAAATCGGTCTGCATTTGGACAATAGGCACGTAGACATCAGCGACGAGTCTTTTGCTCGCTGCGATCCCATGATCCCCCCCTCTCAACGTTTGACGAGCAAACCCCGGCATGAGCGAGTTGCATCACGAATGCGGTGTCGCGGCGATTTACCATCTTTCCGGCCGCGGGCGGAGCCCGATGTGCACCGACGAGGGGCCGCGTCAGATCTCTCGGCTGCTTCCCCGGATGTTGCTGGATATCCAGAACCGCGGCCAATTGGCTGCGGGGATGTCCACCTATGATCCCGATCGAGCCAAATTGCTGCACACGCGGAAAGACGTCGGCACCGTCACCGAGGTGTTTCGGCTCAACCACCGCGCCAAATGCGAGTCCCTGATGCGCGGTCTGGCCGGGCGTGCGGCCATCGGTCACGTCCGCTACGCCACCTGTGGCCAGGACGACCGCAGTTACGCCCAGCCGTTTGTGCGGGATCACATCCACAAACGAAAATGGTTCAGTTTTTGTTTCAACGGCCAGCTGGCGAATTATGGCGTCTTGAAAGAACGTTTGTTGGCCGACGGTGACCATCACCTGACACTCGATACCGACACCGAGATTATCCTGCACGAAATCGGCCGGGTGCTCAGCCATTCGACCGAGCGGATCGAATGGATCGATGTGCTGCGACAAGTCGCCGGCGATTTTGACGGTGCATACTCGTTGGCATTGTTGACCGCCGAAGGCGAAATGATCGTCGCCCGTGATCCGCTGGGCATCAAGCCGATGTGCTATGTCCAAGAAGGCCCCCTGTTTGCCGCAGCCAGCGAAAGTGTCGCGCTGCTGAACCTGGGGTTTGAAACCGATCAGATCAAATCGCTGCCGCCGGGACACGCGATCATTGTCAGCCCCGAGTCCGGGTTTCGGATGGAACAATTCGCGCCGGTCCAAAAACCCGCCCACTGTTTCTTTGAATGGATCTACTTCGCCAACGTCGCCAGCACGTTGGATGACCGCAGCGTTTATATGACCCGGACACGACTGGGGGAAGAACTCGCTCGCTGTGAACGCGAACTCGGTCGCGTCCCGTTGGACGATCCCGACACGATCATCGTCCCCGTGCCGGACACCAGCAAAGCCGCCGCCGACGCGATGGCCTATCAACTCTCCATCCCCTGCCGCGAAGGCTTGATCCGAAACCGCTACGCCGGTCGAACGTTCATCGAAGGCGGCCGGGCCCGCAAAGTCAAAGCGGCGACGAAATACACGCCGCTGCGGGAAGTGATGGAAGGCAAACGGATCATCCTGGTCGAAGATTCGATCGTCCGCAGCACGACCATGAACGTGTTGTTGGATCGGATTCGCGAAGTCGGCGGGGCCAAAGAGATTCACGTTCGCGTGGCTTGTCCGCCGATCGTCGCGCCCTGTTTTTACGGCATCGACATGAGCACGATCGATCAGTTGATCGGGCCCAAGTATTTCGGCACCGAAGGCGAATTGAGCGATGAAGCCCAGCAACGGCTCGCCGATGACTTGGGCGCCGACTCGCTCCGGTATCTGCCGGTCGAAGCGCTCGCACGCGCCATCGATCTGCCAGCGGACAATCTGTGTCGGGCCTGTGTGACCGGGAATTACCCGACCACCTGTGGCCAACACCTCTACCAGATCGCGCTGGACAACCGCGGCAACAAGATCGATTCCGGGCGAACCTACGAACAGCTCGCCGCCGCACTCAGCGAGCAGTGACGCTACTCCGCCGCCACCGTCGCTGTGGCCTCTTCGCCACTGCGATAGCGTTCCCAACGCGTCCGCAACCAGTTCGTGATCGGGCCTTCGACCCGCGTGGTCACCAGCGTCGCCAGGCAGAACGCGAACACGACGGCCAAACCGAAACACACCACCGGCGGATAACCGCTGTGGTCCAGTCGGTGGATCAACACGCACCCCAAGTTGTTGTGGCACAGGTAGAGCGCGTAGGAAATCGTGCTGACGAACAACAGCGGGCGGAATCGCAAGAGCGGCATCTTGCCATACGCACACGCGGTCACCAGCCCCAGGATCAGTGCCGTCGCCGCCGGGTTGTGTTTGCCGTGATCGATGCTGTGGAAGACGAAGGCGGCGACCACGATGCCCGCCAGATTCTGCCACATCCGACCCGTTTTGGTTTTGATCATGTACAGCAGGAACCCCATCGCAAACAACGGCACGAAATCCAGCAGCATCAGTCGCCGGGCGGCCGTTGCGAGCGAGAACCACCAGGTGCCCGTCGCGGTCGATTCCACCGCATCGAGCGTTGGACAGACGAAATACGACAAGACCAGCAGCGATCCCCAACCGATGAAGTAGCGTCGCAGACCGCCGGATCGATACAAGGCCACCAGCGTGAAGTAGAACATCATCTCGACTTGCAGCGTCCACATCACCGGATCGACACACTCGTGGCCGAAGATCCGCGGCAGCAACGTCAAATTGGCGGCGAACTGTGCCGTCGTGATGCCGATCTCGTTGAGCGGCGCGAAGCTCATGATCCAAAGATTGGCAACGATCACCATCAAGAAGATCGGCAGGATGCGGATCAATCGTGCGGCGACGAAGTCGACGGGTTTTCCGCGTCGCATCAGCGACATGCTGTTGACGAACCCCGACAGGATAAAAAACATCTCGACGCCGTACGCGCCGTAGGGCCATTCGAAACCCAGCGGCGAGGTGTAACCGAATTTCACGCTGTACACGTGCGTGAAATGGAACAACAGTAAATTGATCGCGGCCAGCGCCCGCAGCGAATCCAACTCCAAAATCCGTCGATGCGGCTGGAGAACGTGTTCAGGGGCTGGCGAGTTCTGGGCCATAAGAAAACCGAGATGACCGTTGTGGGGCGTGCGGAGATGATCCTGAAATGTGGATTGCCCGCTGGCCGCCAACGGAGGGTTTTCACCCGACCCGCGATGAGCGGAGCGAAAACCATTCAAGAAACTCCGGATGTGCCGGATGCGCCGTCAGTTTCCTGATTGCCATCCCCGGCATGGCCCCGCAGGCCCGATTCATCGCATCGGCATGAAGTTGAGCGGCAGCTTCCTCGAAGCAGTGACCGAGCCCTCCCCTCGCTGCGCTCGACCCTCCCTGCCAGGGAGGGTTGCTTTAAAAACTGTACGACCTCCGCGCGGGAGGGTTGTTTCTGAACTGGGTGCGGTGTTCCGATTGAGCCCGGACGTATTACCGTTCGCGGAACAGTTCGCTGATCGATTGATCGTGATGGATCCGTTTGATCGCTTCGGCCAACAGGGGGGCGACCGACAGCTGGGCCATCTTGGGCAACATTTTGTCGGCGGCGATCGGAATCGTGTCGGTGACGGTGATCGAATCGACGGGGGCTTCGCGCAACCGTTCGATCGCCGGTCCGCAGAAGACTCCGTGGGTGCAGGCGATGTGGATTTCCGCGGCACCGGCTTCGTGAACCAGTTTGGCGGCACCACAAATCGATCCGGCGGTGCTGATCATGTCGTCAAACATCAGCGCGATCTTGCCTTCGACCGGACCGCCGATGATCGTGCTTTGACGGACTTCCAAGGCGTTGGTGCGTCGTTTGTCGACGATGGCCAGTTTTCCGCCGAGGCGTTTGCCGTGGCCGACGGCGCGTTTGATGCTGCCTTCGTCGGGGCTGACCACGACGATCTTGTCATCGGTCAATCCGCGGTTGCTGAAGTGTTCGTTCAGCACCGGTGCGGCATACAGGTGATCGACCGGGACGTCGAAGAAGCCTTGGATCTGGGCGGCGTGCAGATCCATCGTCAACACGCGATCGGCACCGGCGCGGGCGATGATGTTGGCGACCATCTTGGCCGTGATCGGCACGCGGCCTTCGTCTTTGCGATCTTGTCGCGCGTAGCCATAGTACGGGATCACCGCGGTGACGCGTTCGGCGCTGGCGCGTTTGCAACAATCGATCATCACCAACAACTCGAACAAGTTGTCGTTGACCGGCGGGCAAGTCGGCTGGACCAGGAACACGTCGCGTCCGCGAACGTCTTCGTCCAGTTTGCAGTAGTTTTCCCCGTCGGGAAATTTGCCCAGCGAGATCGCGGCGGGTTCAAGGTGCAGGTGGCGACAGATTTTCATCGCCAGATCGGGATTGGCCCTGCCGCTAAAGATTTTTAATTCACGCATAACCCATCGTCCGCATCTGTTGGTCGACCAATCGAAGTTCGTCGGGATTGTTGATCGACAGTGATTCACACGGTTGCAGCGCCGGCAATGCCGCGACCGGGCGTCCGGATTCTCGCAACAAACGCGCACAATCGGTCAGGTAGTATTCGCCCTGGGCGTTGTCGTTTTTTAACATCGCCAGCGCGTCGAGCAGATCCGGCGTGCGAAACAGGTAGGTGCTCATGTTGACTTCGTTGATCGCCAACTGCTCGGGGGTCGCGTCCTTGTGTTCGACGATCCCAATGAACTCGCCGGCTTCGTTCCGCACGATCCGGCCCAGACCGGTCGGGTCGTCTTTTTTCAGCGTGCCCAACAGCAGGGCCGGTTGGGTTTCGTTGAAATGCTTGAGCAGCGTTTTCAAGCTGGCGGCTTGGATCAAGGGGGAATCTCCCGCGACCACGATCGTGGGCCCGGTTTGATCGGCCAGGAAGTCACCGCAACACTGCACGGCGTGGCCGGTCCCGAGCTGTTCGGCCTGCAACGCGAATTGAATGTTGCTGCCCGACCGCGTCGCCAGTTCTCGCTTGACCGCATCGGCCTCGTAGCCCACCACGACGATCTGACGCGAAATGCCGGCGGCTTCCAACGCATCGATGACGAAATGGATCATCGCACGGCCGACGACCGGGCAGAGGACTTTGGGTAAATCGCTGTTCATGCGGGTCCCCTTGCCGGCGGCCAACACGACCGCGCAGGGGCCGTCGGAAGGCTGGGGTTTGGGGGGAGATGAACCGGAGGGGTCGGGGGAATTCATCGGTCTGGGGATTGGGGGGGACAAACGAAAACCAAATGCTGGGAAGCGGCATGTTCGCTTTCGAGCACCGATCCAACAACCACCACCCCAGCGGTGACAATCGACGAATGCGAAAATAGTGTCCGTATGCCCGGTTTTATCGCGTCGATCAACCCACGTCGGTCGGCCGAAGGTGTTAGCGGAACGGCGCGAGCCGTCCGGTTTCAGCTTGAAAGACCGGAGTCAATGGTGAGCCGCTGGCCGTCAGGCCTCGGGCATCGCGCCGAAATGCCCGGCCGCTGACGCGTCGCGGCTCACTAAGCACCGTCGGAAGAATAAGTGGGATAGGCTTCCAGCCTGTCATGGCGAAAACGACAGGCTGGAAGCCTATCCCACAATCAATCCCCGCCACTTATTCTTCCGACGGTCCAAAACCGACAGCCTGTGACGCGTCCCGCTGGGGTGGCATTTTACTCTGGAGCCGCAAAAATCGCTCTGGAGTCCGAGGCGTCACTTCTGAGACACTCTGGACGGGGGCGTCCGCGGCAGGCGGCGTCAGGTTACGCAAGTCTTTCCCCGTTTCGATCTGATCCCGATGGTCACGCCAATCACACGATTCATGCCCCTCGCCGGCAGGAAACTGGCCGCCGGCTGGAAACCGGCGCGGCAGCGGGCGATCGATTTTTCCAGCTACCTCGTCATTCGGCTGGTCGTCGCGGTGATCCAGACGCTGCCGCTGGACCTGGGCGATGCCCTCTGTCGAGTGTTGGCGACCCTGATTTGCCGTCTCGGGCCGCTCCGAAAACGCACCACGGCGAGCAATTTGAAACAGGTCTTTCCCCACGCCAGCGAGCGTCAGCGGAAGGCGATCGAAGCATCGATGTGGCACTCGCTGATGCTGATGGTCTGCGAAATCGCCTGGGCCCAGCGGCGGCTGCACCTGACCAACTGGTCCCAGTATGTTTGTTTTCGCAACAGCCGCGATATTTTGCGCAACTGTCTGTCCAAACGCCCGACCGTGATGGTGACCGGGCATTTCGGGAACTTCGAAATCGGCGGTTACACCGCGGGATTGATGGGGTGTGAATCGACCACCATTGCCCGTCGTTTGGACAACCCCTTTCTGGACGCCTGGGTCCACCGATTCCGCAGCGCCAAGGGGCAGAGGATGTTGGACAAGGACGGCTGCGCGATCCAGGTCGATCAGCATTTGGCCGACGGCGGCACCCTCGCGATCCTGGCCGATCAACACGCCGGCCCGAAGGGATGTTGGACCAAGTTTCTGGGCGTTCCGGCGTCCTGCCACAAAGCGCTGGCGTTGTTTTCGCTCGGCAGCGGTGCGCCCATGCTGGCCGGATCCACCCGGCGGATCGATGGCCAGCCGATGAAATTTGAATCCGCTTGCGTCGCCGTCGCCGATCCGGAGAATGACCCCCAGGGTGATTGCGAGTCCGTCGAATCGTTGACCAAGTGGTACAACCGACAGCTGGCGATCAGCGTTTCCGAAGCGGTCGAACAATACTGGTGGTTGCACCGACGCTGGCGCGAGCCGCCGCCACGGGTGGCCAAGCGACTTGCCAAGGCGGCTTGAGTTTGCGGTAGGTGATGCTGTACTGCTGTAGGTGACGCTGTGCGTCACGTCTGGGGACGTCGATTCAACTGCTGCTGCTTTTGGCAACCGATTGAGTCTCTCTCCCTCTGGGAGAGACGGCGTTTGCGCAGCAAGCAAACGCCAGAGAGGGCCGGCGGCTCGCGAAAGTCTTGGCGTTTTCCGCTGCGATCAACTCCGTCACTTATACAATTGACGTCCCGAGAAGTGACACACAACGTCACCGACGGTCGCTGGGCCTGATGTCATCGGTTGCCTGATGTCCTAGACTGACGGACCATCACGTGTCTTCGTCCCTTCCCCCGCATCCAGAACGATCGGTGCCGAAATCCCGTTCCGCCAGCTCGATCCGAATCCGCGGCGCGCGGGTTCACAATCTGCAATCGGTGGACGTGGAGATTCCCCGCGATGCGATCACGGTGATCACGGGCGTTTCGGGCAGCGGCAAGAGTTCGCTGGCCTTTGACACGCTGTTCGCCGAGGGACAACGCCAATACATCGATAGCCTGTCGGCCTATGCCCGGCAATTTTTGGATTCGTTGCCGAGACCGGATGTGGATCTGATCGACGGTTTGGCGCCGACGATGGCGATCGATCAAAAGCCTGGCTCGACGAGTGCCCGCAGCACCGTCGCCACGGTCACCGAAATCTACGATTACCTGCGTCTGTTGTTTTCACGCGTCGGGCTACCGCATTGCGGCAGCTGTGGTGCGGCGATCGCCCGCCAGTCCGCCGACGTGATCCGCGATGCGTTGTTGTCCCGACCCGAGGGCAGCAAGCTGGTGTTGATGGCGCCGATGGTGCGCGGCCGCAAGGGAGCTCATCGGGACGTGTTCGAATCGATCCAGGTCGCCGGTTTGGTCCGCGTCCGCGTCGACGGCGAAATGTATCTGTTGGAAGACGCGCCCGAGTTGGCGGTGCGCAAAAACCACACCATCGAAGCCGTCGTGGACCGATTGGTGGTGCGAGAGGGCGTCGAGTCTCGGCTGGCCGATTCGCTCTCGTTGGCGTTGCGGCTGGGCAAGGGGCTGGTGACCGCGGCGGTGCAAGATGAAAGTGGAAACTGGATCGATTCGATCTACAACACCGCGATGGCATGTATCGAGTGCGGGGCCAGCGTCGAAGAGATCGAACCGCGGACGTTTTCCTTCAACAGCCCCTACGGCGCCTGCCCGACCTGTGACGGGCTGGGGCAAGTCGATTCGGGCGATGGGAAAACGATTTGCCCGAGCTGCAACGGTGGGCGGTTGCGCAGCGAAGCGATGGGCGTGACGATCGATGGCGTTTCGATCACCGAGCTGACGGCGATGAATTTGACCGACGCGGCGACTTGGATCGGCGGCCTCGGCCCCACGCTCTCGCCACTCCATCGCGCCGTTGCCAAACCGATCCAGTCCGAGGTGAGTAAGCGACTGGAATTCTTAGACGAAGTCGGCGTCTCGTATTTGACGCTCGACCGCAGCGCCGAAACACTCTCCGGCGGCGAACTGCAACGCGTGCGGCTGGCGACCAGTATCGGCAGCGGCCTGGTCGGCGTTTGCTACATCCTGGACGAGCCCTCGATCGGATTGCATCCGGCCGATCATGATCGCTTGATCCGCTGTCTGCGACGGCTGCAACAAAACGGCAACACCGTCGTCGTCGTCGAACACGATGAAGCGACGATGCGGGCGGCCGATCGTTTGATCGATGTCGGTCCCGGCGCGGGAGCCCAGGGCGGCAAGATTGTTGCAGCCGGAACGCCCAAACGGATCCAGGCCAACAAACGCAGTTTGACCGGACGGTACCTGTCCGGCGTCGACGCGGTGCCGGTCCCGGAAACGCGTCGCGCGGCGGATCGTTTCCTGACCCTGACCGACGTCAACACACACAACCTGAAAACCATCACCGCGCGATTTCCCCTGGGATGTCTGATCGGAATCAGCGGCGTGTCCGGCAGCGGTAAAAGTTCGCTGGTCGTCGACACGCTGCTGCCCGCGGTCGAGTATCAATTGGCCCACGGCAAACGTTTGCCCACCCCGGCAGGCGGGATTGCCCAGTTCGGCAAACTGACCGGCGCGGCGGAATTGGACAAATTGGTGCCGATCGATCAGGCCCCGATCGGGCGCAGTCCACGTTCCTGTCCGGCGACCTACAGCGGCGTGTTGGACGAGATTCGCAAGGTCTTTGCGGCGACGCGGGAGGCCAAAACACGCGGGTTCACGACCAGCCGATTCAGTTTCAACTCGGCCGCCGGACGCTGCGAACTTTGCAAGGGGCACGGCGTCGAGCGGATCTCGATGAATTTCCTCAGCGACCTGTTCGTGACCTGTCCCCGCTGCGGCGGAAAACGTTTCAATCGCCAAACGTTGCAAGTGCGATTCAAAGGCGCCAACGTGGCCGATGTGCTGGCGATGACGATCGACCAGGCCGCCGCGTTTTTTGAAAACATGCCCTCGGCCCATCGCTTGCTCAGCTCGCTTCAAGCCGTCGGGCTCGGTTACATGCACCTGGGGCAGAGCAGCACGACGCTCAGCGGCGGCGAGGCTCAGCGAATCAAACTGGGGACGGAATTGGCCCGCACCTCAACCGGAAACACGCTGTACGTGCTCGACGAGCCGACGACGGGATTGCATTTTGACGACGTCAAACGCCTGGTCGGCGTGCTCCAACGGTTGGTCGATTCGGGCAACACGGTCGTCGTGATCGAGCACGACTTCGACCTGCTGGCCTGCTGTGACTGGATCATCGACCTCGGCCCCAGCGGCGGCATCAACGGCGGCCGGCTGATGGCCGAGGGGACGCCGGAACAAATCGCCGGACGAGCGGACAACGCGACGGCGAGGTTTCTGGCCAAGAAACTACGGTAATCGGGGACGCGGTGGGGAACGCGACAAGTCACCCTCCCTGGCAGGGAGGGTCGAGCGCAGCGAGGGGAGGGTCGAGCGATCGTCGCTGAGCGGTTTCCAGCCACATAGACCCTCCCCGCTCCGAGCGTAAACTCCTCCGCGACCCTCCCTGCCAGGGAGGGTGACTTCTTCACCTGATCCGCATGCCCCTCGCCTCGACGAGGCATGCCGACTTCCCTTTCATCGCCCCAAATGCTTCCTGCGTGTTTGCCGCGCGAAACTGGCTACAATACAGTCGTCCCGGTTCTGTCCGGCTCCGCCGACGCGTCCTCTTCACGTCCTTTTCGAGTGAACTCTAATGAAAAGCATGCTTTTGGCAGCCGGTCTGGTCTGCTTGTCGATGTTCGTCATGACGGGCTGTGGTGGTCATGAAGGAGGGGTGGTTGATGTCCCCTTGAACGAGAACCCCTACCAGATCAGCGAGCAAGAGCAGCGGGCGATGAACGCCAAGATCGATGAAACCTCGGGGCTGTCCGAGGAAGAGATCGAAGAGCTTGAGAAAGCCAAGCAGGAAGCGTTGGAGCAAGATGCCGCGGCAGCGACCGGGCCGCCTGCCGAGTGAAGACGACCGTCCACCAATTTTTCAGAAACGAGGAGCCCTCCATGTCGAGGCGAAGCACTGCCGGGTTTACGCTGGTGGAACTGTTGGTCGTGATCGCGATCATCGGAATCTTGGTGGGCCTGTTGTTGCCGGCCGTCCAGGCGGCCCGCGAAGCGGCGCGGCGGATGAGTTGCAGCAACAACTTCAAACAAGTCGGTCTGGCGCTCCACAATTATCACTCCGCCTTCAAGCGACTGCCGATGCACGGCGGCGGGACCGGGATCGACTACCTGGCCGGTAACACGTTGGCGTTCTATTCACCGCGCACGAACCAAAAGAGCCTCAGCTTTCTGGTCGGGCTGACCCCGTTCATGGAGCAGCAAGCCTTGTGGGGGCAGATTTCCAATCGGCTGGCCACCGACCCGCTGGGGAACCCGATCAATCCGCCCTGGCAACCGATGGGGCCCAAGCCCCAAGGGGGCCAATATGGTTACCGGCCCTGGGTGACCGAAATCCCTACGCTGCGCTGTCCCAGCGACCCCGGTACGGGATTGCCGGCATTGGGGCGCACCAACTATGCGGCTTGCATCGGGGACAGCGCGATGTCGACGCGGATCGGGTTGACCAACTTTTTACACGGCGACTACCAACCGCCTTCGGTGATCCAGGCCAGCGCTGTGGCCCGCTGGCAACGTGGGATTTTTGTCACACGCAAATTCACGCGATTCCGCGACATCCTGGACGGGCTCTCCAACACGATTTGCTGTGGCGAAATCATGACCGACCTGCTGGACCGCGACACTCGATCGCACGGGTTGTTCGACGTCAGCAATGTCGACGGCCTGCAAGTGACGATGAGTGCGGCCGGTGGGACGATGGCCTGCCAGGATTCCGGAACCCTGATCGATCCGGAACGGCCTTCGTTTTGGGTTCCGACGGCGTTCCCCGCACACAACCCCAAGAACGACGACGGTTCGGCGTATTTGGTGGCGGTCGAATTGGGAACACGGCGCGGATTCAGTTGGGCCAACTTCGGGCACATCCATTCCAGTGTCACCACCAATCGTCCCCCCAACACCGAATTGTGCTTGCACGGTGCACACGAATTGACCGAAGGCAACTGGTCGATCAGCAGTCGTCACCAAGGCGGCGCGCACATTTTGATGGGGGACGGGGCGGTCGTCTTCATTTCCGACTCGATCGGGTCGGGAGACTCCCGGGCCGGACAAAACGATGGCATTCGCCCCGGGGACGCCAGCCCGTACGGCATCATCGGTGCACTCGGCACGCGTGCCAGTCGCGAAATCATCGACGAGGCCCTGAATCAGTAGCGGCCGCATCTCAGCACGTGGCGTGAGCCAGTGGCGCTGGGGGTGGCGAAATCAACACGCGCCGGTCGCTGACCGGCATGTCGATCGAATCGGGATCTGCGGAGTCAATGGTGAGCCGCTGGCCGTCAGGCCTCGGGCATCGCGCCGAAATGCCCGGCCGCTTACGCGTCGCAGCTCACTTGATCAACAGACCGTGACGCGTCCCGCTGGGATGCCGGTCGCTCACGCGTCCCGCTGGGATCGGGCGGGTTCCCAGGGCAAGGGCGGCGGCGTGGGGCAGATCACCAAATGCTGCTTGGCTTCGTCCGGGATCGGCAAAGCCTTGTGTCGGTTCAAGTCCACAAACACCCAACGGGTTTCCACTTTGGCCAACACCGTGCGATCGGCCGGGCGGCAGATCAGGTATTTTCGCCGCGAAGCAAAACGCTGCAGATCGTGAACCCAGGTCCGGACGATGATTTCGTTTCCGGCCAACGCCGCACCGCGGTACTGGATGGAGTGTTCGCGTACCACCCACCCGAGCCCGCGTGCCAGGGCCGCCTTGGCATCCCATCCGATCGACTCGGTGTGCCGGCCGGCGGCCCAGAGAGTCCACTGGACGTAGCGTAAATTGTGGACGTGCTGCTGCGCGTCGATTTCGTCCTCCGCGACGGTGTGGACGATGTCGAAATGGGCGTCTGTCGCCGTCGCGGCGTGATCTTCGATTGATTGTGTCAAGCTTTCTGCCTATGTTCGGTCGGTTGACGACTTTTCACCTTTCCGGAAGCGTATAATCGAGTCCAGTCTAGACGTGCACGCAGAACCAGATCAGTTAGGAATCCGTTCGATGATGTCAAACACGAGAGTTGCAGTTCGAGTGGTCGAGCAACCCCAACGCAAGACGCTGAAAACCCTCTGGATCTGCTTTTGGGTCCTGGCCGCGCTGGCCAGCTTCTGCCTGAATGTCTCCGCTGTCGAGGTTGATACCAAAGACCAGCCGCCGAAGGAAGAACTTGTCGCCACCTTTGCCGGCGGATGTTTCTGGTGCACCGAAGCGGTGTTCGAGCGGATGGTCGGCGTCAACGACGTGATCAGCGGTTACATCGGTGGCACCGTTCCCAATCCGACCTACGAGCAGGTGTGCGGAAAGAAAACCGGACACGCCGAGGCGGTCGAAATCTACTACGACCCGTCCCAGGTCACGTACGAAGAGCTACTGGAAGTCTTTTTCAAGACGCACGATCCGACCACACTGAACAAACAGGGTGCCGACGAAGGGCCGCAGTACCGCAGCAGCGTGTTCTTCCACAACGAGCAGCAGAAGGACGCGACGGAAGCGTACATCAAGAAATTGAACAAGTCGGGCGAATTTGACCGCAAGATCGTCACCCTGCTGGAAAAGGCCACGACGTTCTATCCGGCCGAGGAAGTTCACCAGGACTTCTATCGAAAGAACCCCAATTACGGCTATTGCCAACTGGTCGTCAAAGACAAGGTGCGAAAGTTCAATCGTAACTTTGGCGACAAAATCAAGAAGTAGCTGACGGTCTGGATGTTGGTCAATCACGACGCGTCAGAGGCGGATTTGTCCCATGAATCGACTCGGCATTGTTGTCACCACCGCACTGTTGACGTTGGGGATCGATCATCTCGCGTCGGCCCAGTCGACGATCCAATTGCCGTCGTTCTCGCGGTTCACGTACTCCGGCAGCGTGCTCGTGCCGACCGGTGGACGAGCCTCTTTGGGCGGCGTTTCGCGGTCGGCGAGCGGACGGTCCTCGCGTCGTGGCGGCGGGCGCGGCATCGGAGCGGGGGTGGGGCATGCCGGGGCGAGTGCCCATGTCACGATCATCGATCACGACGCGATCGATCGCCAGATTCGTGGGTTGCCGCCGAAGGGGACGGGAACCTCGTCGCTCTCCAAGCGACCGATCACGCCTGCGGCTTCGAAAACGGACCCCGATGCCGAAGGCAAAGCGCTCGTTCGGTTCGCCCGCAAGCAGTACCTTGCCGGCCGTCGCACGTCCGCGTTTGATGCCTATCGGCTGGCGATCGAAACGCTCTCACCCAGGCTCTCGGACTTGGCGGCGGCTGAATTCCGTCGCGTCTTCCCAGCCGAGAAGCGTCCCGTCACTATCCAGCCCGGCCGGTTTGTTGCCGATGGTCGCTAGGATCTTCTGACCCTAACGTTGTGTACGAATTGAAATTCGAATCGAGCAACCCTCCCGTGTGGAGGTCGTGCAGTTTTTATAGCAACCCTCCTGACAGGAGGGTCGAGCGCAGCGAGGGGAGGTCGAACGGTGAATCGCGGCGTTCACTTCACTCTTGATGGGCGCCCCCAAGCAACGACGCAAACCCTCTCCTCGCTACGCTCGACTCTCCCAGAGGGAGAGTGACGAAATCCCTT
This sequence comes from Stieleria neptunia, assembly GCF_007754155.1. Lineage (NCBI taxonomy): Bacteria > Pseudomonadati > Planctomycetota > Planctomycetia > Pirellulales > Pirellulaceae > Stieleria > Stieleria neptunia. The sequence goes on from NZ_CP037423.1 coordinate 2,477,776, forward strand.
TAAAATCAACGATGAGCGGAAAAGGGGGCAGGTACAAAAAACCAAATGGCCCGTAGGGTGCTTCGCATTTTTGGTACCTGCCCCATTTCCGCAAGCGGTGCCGAAAACGCAAGCGGGAAGCTTACGCCACGTTGCCAACGCAGGTCCGTTTGAGATTAAACTACGCGGCTACCCTACCTAGCTTTCCAAAGATCGACATGACCAACCGACGTTCATTTATCTGGGCCGCCACCGCCGCCACGGCATCGGCTGCAACGTTTCCCAGCCTGCCCACACGACTCGCCGCTGCAGAACCGAGCACCCCCGACCTGCCCGTTCGTTTTTCGCTCAACACCAGTACGATTCGCGGTCAAAATCTGAGCATCGAAAAACAGGTCGATGTCGCGTCGGCGGCCGGCTACGACGGGATCGAACCCTGGATGCGTGACATCGAAACCTTCCTTGCCGAAGGCGGCAAACTTGCGGACCTGCGCAAACGTATCGAGGACGCGGGGCTGTTTGTCGCCAGCGCCATCGGTTTTGCCAATTGGATTTCGGACGACGACCAACAGCGGCGGGCGGGTCTGGAAGCGGCCCGTCACGACATGGAACTGGTCGCGGGCCTGGGCGGCAAACTGATCGCGGCGCCGCCGATCGGGGCGCATCGCGGCGGCAGTGTTTCGCCGCCGTTGGAGTTGGTCGCCGAGCGTTATCGCGCGTTGTGCGAAGTCGGAGCCTCGGTCGGCGTTCAGCCCCAATTGGAATTGTGGGGATTTTCGCCCACGCTCAGCAAACTCGGCGAATTGGCGTACGTGGCCACCGCGGCGGCTCATCCGTCCGCTTGCGTCTTGCCGGACTTCTATCACATCTACAAGGGCGGCAACGACTTCGCCGGTCTGTCCATGATCGAAGCCTCTAAAATGCTGTGCTTTCACATCAACGATTACCCGGCCGATCCGCCGCAAGACAAAATCGCCGACAAGGATCGCGTGTTCCCCGGCGATGGCGTGTGCCCGTTGCCGAAGATCATTCGCGGATTGATTGACAACGGATTCACGGGAACGTTTTCGCTGGAATTGTTCAACCCCGACTACTGGAAACGTGACGCGCTGGCCGTTGCGAGCGAAGGTTTGGAAAAATCAAAAGCCGTCGTCCAGCAAGCCCTGTCCCTGTCGGTCGGATGAGCGAAGGGGCATCCGCAACGTCGTCGCGACGCTTGCCGGTTCAGTTTTCCCTGACCGGGTTGTTGACGATGCTGTTGGTGGTCGCGCTCGCGTCGGCCTACGGTGTGACGGCGGTCCGTTTGCGAACGGCCGAAGCCGAATTGCGGCGGTTGCGTGAGGAAACGGGGTATCTGCCGCCCACGGCAGCAGACGAAATTGCTGCGGCACGACTGATCAGTGACCAGCCGATGACGTATCGGCTGCGGGTGCGTGTCCCCGCCTCGCCGCCGTATCGGATCGCGTACAGTTCGCTGTGGCCGGAATCCGCAGCCGCGCCCCGCTGGTTCGGTGCGGTCGCCGTGCCGCCGGGCGAATCGGTCGTGACGGTGCGAATTCTGAAAGATCCACGGGATGATCGCTGGAAAATCACGACACTTCGTCGCGGTGCCGATGGGACCCGCCGGATGGCGACCGTGCTGCCGGAAAACCACGTCGAGATCTTTCGCCGGTCACACGATTGGCTGACCGCTGGCGTGACCCGCCAGAGTTCGACCCGACCGGTCGGCCAGTCGCTGCGGCTGTTGGATGAGCGGGTCTTGGTTGGCGAGGGGGCGATGATGCTGTACGGTGACGGGCCGCCGAGCGGTGAAATGGTGGGCGTGTTCGCCGAACTGCAACCCGACATCGGCGCCATCTAGTGGGATAGGCTTCCAGCCTGTCATCCCTGGTGGGATAGGCTTCCAGCCTGTCATCGTTCAAATTATCCCCGCAAGACGCATCCGATTCATTCTTCCCCCTTGCTGCTGCCGTTCCATGCCGCGTGATTTTCTAAAAGGTGCCCAAGACGAATACGATGTCGTGGTGATCGGCAGCGGGTTGGCCGGGCTGACCAGTGCCAACATTCTCGGTCGTGCCGGCCATCGGGTGCTGTTGTTGGAACAGCACTACAAACTCGGCGGGTTGGCAACTTGGTTTCTGCGGCCGGGAAGCCATACCTTCGACATCTCCCTGCACGGGTTCCCCCACGGGATGATCAAATCCTGTCGCCGTTATTGGAACCGTGACATCTCCGATCGAATCGTCCAGCTGAAAAACATCCGCTTCGACAACCCCCAATTTTCGCTCACCACGACGTTCGACCGCGAAGACTTCTCGCGGTTGTTGGTCGAGCAGTTCGATCAGGATCCCGAAACGGTCAAGTCGTTCTTTGACACCGCGCGGGGGATGAATTTTTACGACGACCAAACCACCACCACCGGCGAATTGTTCGAGCGGTTCTTTCCCGGACGCAACGACATCGTTCGTCTGTTGATGGAACCGATCACCTACGCCAACGGTTCCACACTGGAAGACCCCGCGATCACCTATGGAATCGTCTTCAGCAACTTCATGAGCAAGGGGGTGTATATCTATGAAGGGGGAACCGACGACCTGATCAAGCGGATGAAAAAGGAATTGGAATCCAACGGCGTTGACATCCGCATCAATTGTCCGGTCGACCACATCGACATCAAAGACGGTCGGGTCAACGCGGTCCGGGTCGGCGATCGAACCATTCGTTGCCGTGCCGTCGTCAGCAATGCGAACCTGCGGACCACGATCTTGAAGATGATCGGCGAAGAAAAACTCGATGCCGACTACGTCCAACGAACCAACGCCGTGCGGCTGAACAATAGCAGCACGCAGGTCTACATGGCGCTCAAAGAGGGCGAAACGATCGACGAGAGCAGCGGCGACCTGTTTTTCACCAGCACGGCGGAGGAATTCAAAACCGAGTCCTTGCTCAGCCGTGACATCACCAGTCGCACGTTCAGCTTTTATTATCCGCGGACGCGACCGTGGAAAACGAAAGAACGCTACGCAGTCGTCAGCAGCACCAACGCCAATTGGTCGGACTGGAACGATCTGAACGAACAGGACTATGAAGCGAGCAAGCAAGATCTGGTGGAGACCACGATCGACGCGTTGGAGCGTTACCTGCCGGGCGTGCGTGACAAGATCGAACATGCCGAGGCCGCGACACCGCGCACGTTCCAGCACTACACCCTCCACGAACGAGGCGCCAGCTTCGGCACCAAATTCGAAGGCCTGGGGGTCAGCCGAGAACTGCCCAGCCAGGTCGGAGGCATGTACCACGCCGGAAGCGTCGGGATCATCATGAGCGGTTGGCTGGGGGCGATCAATTACGGCGTCATCGTCAGCAACGAAGTCGATCAGTTGCTGACCAGCGAATCCTCGCCGGTGTGAGCCCGGGCTCGGCCCCGATCGCTGCGAAAGTGGTACGACGTCCTTTCCAGGTCGTCGTCGGGAGTCCAACGGACGACAGCCCGGAAGGGCCATCGTACTCAAGAAACCGGCCGTCCAATGTTGGACGGTCCCTCAAGGCTCGAACACCAACGGTTGCTGAATCTCAGGTTACCGATGCCCGTGCCGCTCGTACGTAACCCGAAAATCGCAGCCGGCAAAGCTCCCGTATCGTCGCAAAACCAGCCGGCGTGTCGTCAAATCGATCTGTCGCGTTGCGTCGCGATTGATTCGGCCCAATCGCGGACAAATTAATCGCAACCGCCGGAGACTCGCGTTCCACAACGTCAACAAGCTCGGATGTCCGCTCGGATCGGATCAGATGGGGCGGACGGTACGTCGTTTGCAATCACGTTTGGCACCTAGTGCTTTGTCAGCTTTCAATTTTCGAGCCTGCGTTTGTCGAGCGGAAAAGGGGTCAGGTACCAAAAACCAAATGGCCCGCAGGGTGCTTCGCATTTTTGGTACCTGACCCCTTTTCCGCGGTACCCTACGAATAAAAGTTGACGAAGCACAAAGGCGTCCGCCGGGCAATTCAACCATAGCCACCCCCCCATGATGATCCGTTTCCCAAGTTCTCTTTACCAATCTGGTCTCCACACCGCAGTTGTCATTCTGTTGTCCACGCCGCTGTTTGCTCAAAGTCCTCAGGGCGACGAGCGGAGCGTCCCGCTGATTCAGCTTCAGCCAGCGCCGCAAAGCGTCAGTTCCGACGTCCAAACGGTGGATCCGGCGCCAAACGATCCACTGGCGGGCGAAGCGGGCGTGGAATACTTGACGCACGGACCGTTGCACGAGTCGTACGCCGAACCGTATTCGGCCGATCCGCAACCCGCTCCCGTGGTCACCAAAGCGCCTCCGCCGGCGGTCAAGGAACTGCCGCCGACGCTGCGACCGGAAAGTGATCGGTCGACGTGGATCCCGGGGTATTGGGATTGGGATGAAGAACTCGGTGACTACCTGTGGATCAGTGGGGTGTGGCGCGAAGTGCCCCCGCATCGTCGCTGGGTCGCCGGCTACTGGGAGCCGGCCGAAGACGGCTATCGTCGCGTCGCAGGCTTTTGGGCGAACGAGCAATCGCCAACCGTCGATTATCTGCCCCCGCCGCCGGAATCACTCGAGCAGGGGCCGGCCGCTCCGGCTCCGGCAGACAACTATTTCTATGTGCCCGGGAACTGGAACTATCAAGCGAGCGAATACCAATGGACGCCGGGCTTCTGGGCCAGATCCCAGCCCAATTGGGTCTGGATCCCGAATCAATACGTCTGGACACCGCGGGGCTGCATCTTCCGATCCGGCTATTGGGATTATCGTCTTCAGCGGCGTGGCGTGCTGTTTACCCCGGTGTATTATCGGTCACCGATCTATCTGCGCGCCAACTACTGGTATCGGCCGCGCTATGTGATCAACAGCGGTCTGGATCTGCTGGCGAATCTGTTCGTTAACCCGCGTTATGGTCGCTATTACTTTGGCGATTATTACGGAGCGGGATACGGTACGCGGTACCAACCCTGGATCAGCTACTACCAGCGTCCACGGCGCTACGATCCGTTGTACTCCTATTACGGAATTCGTTCGCTGCATGATCGAGAGCCTTCACTGGATCGCATCGCACGACAACATCAACAGTTCAGGGAACATCAAGAACTCAGACCGCCGCGTACCTATGCGAGACAACATGCGGATCGAGGGCCGCAGGGCCCCGGTCCCGAACCGGGCCAGGGAAGCCGCGTGAGTGTCGGCAGGCCAAACTTGGGGAATCCGTTGGAAGACTACGCCCGGCGGAATGCGGATGACATTCGATTCCGTCGCATCAGCGATACCCAAGCCTCGTCGTTGGGGCGGTTCGCGGAACAGTCACAGGAGAAGACTCGCAAGGCGCGCAGCGATTTTGAAAAGTTGTCACCAGGAAGGAAGCTGGGTGATGCATCAACGGCCGGTCGATCCGCAACGATGCGGGGGCCTTCACGGGTATCCAGTTTTCGCTTGCCAGAGGACGATGTGCCGCGGCGCAGCGTGCCCTCGTCGATTCGCGGGCGAGACGGGTCGAACAGCGCCATCAGGGGCAGCGCCATCAGTGGCAACAACATCAGGGGCAGCGAGAGGGGGAACCGCACGCCGACACCTGAGAACTCATCGCCGCCGGTTCGTCAATTCGGATCACCGCGTGGCAGCGGATTTAATCCGTCGTCCGGATTCGGTCGTTCCACCAGCCGTGACCTGCCGAGCGTCCGTTCCATCCCCGATCTTCGTTCCTCCACGCCCGGCCGTTCGATCCCCCAGGGGCGCTCTTACACGCCGCGGCAATCTTACACGCCGCGGCAATCGTCTCCGCCGCGGCAATCGTCTCCGCCGATGATCAATCGCGGCAGCTTTGGCAACCGCAGCGACATCGGTGGGCTCAAGGCGTCCGGCGGCCGTGGGGGTGATGGCGGGCTCAAAGCGACCGGCGGCGGTTTCGGCGGATTCAAAGCGTCCGGACGCGACGTGGGTCGGAGCGGCGGAGGTGACCGAGGCAGCCGCGGCAATCCGGGGTCTGGAGCCAGGGGTTCCAAGGGGAAAGGTCGGGGCAAGTAGCGGAAGGGCGGCGTCTGCGAACAAGTGGGAAGTGGGGTAAGCATCCTGCTTGCCTCGTTCCAAGGCTCCGCCTTGGAACGCTTCTGACGGTGCGGCTCTTGCCACACGCGGTGTGCACTCGGGAGGCGGGAGCCTCCATCGCAGTGTGTTCCCAGGCGGAGCCCGGGAACAAGTGGGACAAGTGGGAAGTGGGGTAAGCATCCTGCTTGCCTCGTTCCAAGGCTCCGCCTTGGAACGCTTCTGCGGTGCGGCTCTTGCCACACGCGGTGTGCACTCGGGAGGCGGGAGCCTCCATCGCATTGTGTTCCCAGGCGGAGCCCGGGAACAAGTGGGAAGTGGGGTAAGCATCCTGCTTGCCTCGTCCCAAGGCTCCGCCTTGGACGCTTCTGACGCAAGCTGGAAGCTTACGCCACTGTTTTTTCTAAATGGCTTCATCGTCTGGCCCGGGGATTGCTCTTTCGAGGGTGGCTGTGCGAAGGCTTTGCCGACCGCACACCCGACGTTGGGGCTTTCTCGTAGATCGTTGCAAAACCTGAGACGCGATCCATGTTTGCCGCGCCGACGACGACTCACGCGATCAAATGTCACGCTTCGGGCGCCGTGCGGGCGTGCGAGTACGACACAGTGTGCTCCACCGCTTGTGTCTAACGATGACATTGATCTGAAAAATATCCACGTGATGATGCTGTGAACTCCTACGCCTGTGCGGATCACTCCACTGTGCCTTTTCCAGAACTCTTTTCACATACCCGAGTGCTCTCGATCGTTGGCGACATCCTGACGATTCACGCCAGTGGCGTCGCGCTCGGAGAACTCGCCTGGGTCAAAAACAGCGACGGGACCACCTCGTTGGCTCAAGTCACTGAGATTGATTGCGAACGTGTTTCGCTACAAGTGTTCGCCGGCGGCAAAGGGTTGCGTTCGGACGCGCGGGTCAGCTTTTTGGGACACGCCGCCCAAGTGCTCTTCAGCGATGACATCTTGGGCCGCATTTTCAACGGCGTCGGCCAACCGGTCGACGGCGGTCCGGAACTACTCGGGCATCGACGTGTCGATGTCGGCGGGCCTTCGGTCAATCCCGTGATGCGGGTCGTGCCGTCGAAGATGATCGAGACCAAGGTTCCGATGATCGATGTTTTCAATTGTTTGGTGGAAAGTCAAAAGATCCCGATCTTTTCGATCGCCGGCGAACCCTACAACGAACTGCTGGCTCGGATTGCGATCCAGGCCGATGCCGACGTGGTCGTGTTCTGTGGGCTGGGGCTGATCTTTGATGAATTCCACTTCTTTCGCGACACGTTTGAAAACGAAGGTGTGTTCCCCCGCACGGTGATGTTCGCCAATCGGGCATCGGATCCGATCGTCGAACGGTTGCTGGCACCCGATTTGGCGTTGAAAGTCGCTGAGCGGTTTGCCGTCGAACAAAATAAACGCGTCCTCGTGCTGATGACCGACATGACGGCGTTCGCCGATGCCTTGAAAGAGATCGGCGTGGCGATGGAACGCATCCCGTCCAATCGCGGCTACATGGGCGACTTGTACAGCCAGTTGGCGTTGCGCTACGAACGGGCGTGTGATTATCGCGGTGCCGGGTCGGTCACGTTGTTGGCCGTGACCACCATGCCCGGCAACGACGTGACCCATCCCGTGCCCGACAACACCGGCTACATCACCGAAGGACAATTCTATTTGCACGACGGGATGATCGACCCCTTCGGTTCGCTGTCACGTTTGAAACAGCAAGTGATCGGCAAAGTCACTCGCGAAGACCACTCCGCGGTGATGAACACCATGATCCGCTTGTTCTCGGGGGCTCGCCAAGCCGAACAGAAACAGCAGATGGCGTTCGAGTTGTCGGCGATGGACCACAAGCTGTTGAAATTCGGCGAGCTGTTCACCCAGCGTTTTATGCGTTTCGACGTCGCCGTGCCGTTGGAAGAAGCGTTGGACCTGGGGTGGCAAACGATGGCGGAATGTTTTGAGCCACAAGAGTTGTTGATTCGCGAAAAGTTGTTGAACAAGTACTACCCGGCATCATGACACTCGCGCTGAACAAAACGACGCTCAAACGGCAACGCGATCAAGCCAAACTGTATCGCCGGTTCTTGCCCTCGTTGGAGCTGAAACGTCAGCAGTTGCAAGCCGCGTGGCGACAGTCGAAACAGGAATTGGCGGAGATCGAGGCCGAAGTGCATCGTGTCGGTGAGGAGCTGCAATCCTTGTATCCGCTGATCGGCGGTTCCACGATTGACATCGCCGAAATGGCCCAATGGGTGCGAGTCGCCGAGGTGGACATCAAAACGGAAAACGTCGTCGGCACCTCCATCCCCAAGTTCGGCCAATTGCGTTTAGAAGTCGATTCTTATTCGCGTCTGGCGATCCCGTTCTGGGTCGATTCTCTGGTCGCAGCCCTCAAACAGATGGTGGGATTGCGGGTGCGAATGAAGGTTGCCGAAAAGCGAACCGAAGCATTGGGCGCGGCGCTACGGCGCGTGACCCAACGGGTGAATCTGTTCGACAAGGTGCTGATTCCCCAGGCGGAGGAGAATATCCGCCGAATCGTGATCTTTCTGTCCGACCAAGAACGCGCGGCCGTCGTGCGTTCCAAAATTGCCAAGTCACGTTAGGCGGAGGATCAAGAGATGGCCATTGTTCCGCTGCATCGTGTGACCTTGATCGGTGAATTGAAAGACCGCGACCGGGTCGTGTTGGAACTGCAACGATTGGGTTGTGTCCATCTGGTTGATCTGGTCAACGATGGGAGCAAGCCCCAGGGGACGGCCATTGGTGCCGAGGACTTGAAAGCGGCGATCGCCTATCTGGACAGTTGCCCCGAAAAACGTCCCCCGCCATCACGATCCACGCGGCGCGGTTCGGCAACGACTGTGTCGGATCATGGTGATGTCACGCGAATCGCTGCCGAAGTCTTGCGGATCGAATCCGAATCGCGGGAATTGGTTGACGAACAGGAAGACGTGGCTGAAAACATCGAACAAACCCGTCCGTGGGGCGACTTCCGTTTGCCTGCGGCCGACGAGCTGCGCGGACAGCAGTTCTTCTTTTACCGTCTGATGCATCGCGAGGCACGCCAGGTCCCGGATTCCGTCCGAGCGAACGGCTGTGTCAGCGTGGTCCACACCGACGCGGAACATGAATACTGGGTGATCATCGCGGAACATCCGCCCGCCGACATGCCGTGCGATCCCGAGGAGTTGGATCCGCGTCCGCTGTCGCAACTGCAGTCGCGATCGGCTGAGATCGGCGAACAACGCGAACGGCTTCAAGTGCAGCGGATTGCGCTGACCCGTTGGTTGGATCGTTTGCGACGAGAGCTTGCGGCGATCGAGGATGAAACGGCGCGGATGAACGCGAAGCAACGCTCGTTGGTCGATGGCCCGATGTTTGCTTTGCAAGGCTGGGCGCCGCGCGGCAAACTGGCGGCGCTGGAAACCTTTGCTCGGGAAAACACCTTGGCGCTGCATCAGCGGGCCCCCGAGATGGACGAATTACCCCCGACGTTGCTCAGCAATCCGCGTCCGATCGCCGGTGCCGAGGGCGCCGTCACGTTCTTCATGACCCCCGGCTATCGCAGTTGGGATCCGACCTGGGTGATGTTTTTTTCCTTCGCCGCGTTCTTTGCCATGATCTTGGCCGACGCCGGTTATGGCGTCGTGCTCGGTTGCCTGGTGGCCCTGTCCGCCCGGCGGCTCGGCCGAACCGCCGCGGGACGTCAGTTCCTGCAGTTGGCGGTGTTCATGGTCGCCGTCACCATTGTGTACGGTCTGTTGATCGGAAGCTTTTTCGGCGTCTCCCCGGCACCGGGGAGTTGGTTGGACCGTCTGGTGATCAAGAGCGGTGACCACTCGATCATGCAGGACCGCGAGGCGATGATGTTGATTTCGGCGACCATCGGCGTCTTTCACCTGGTGCTGGCCAACGCGGTGGTCGCCTGGCGTTGGCTGGGCAGCGGACATGCATTGTCCTCGGTCGGCTGGGTGGTCGCCTTGATCGGCGGCTGGCTGTTGACGCTGACCATGCTGCCCAAGCCCGACGTGATGGCATTGTTGGCGGAAACGCTCGGCGGAGAGTCAGCGGCGTGGTCGGAAACCGTCGCCGCCGGTGGCTGGTGGATGTTGGGCGTCGGGCTGGTGTTGGTGTTTTTCTTTTCCAGCACGCGGCCGGTGTTTTCCAGTCGTCCCCGCGACCTGCTGGCGCGATGTCTCGACGGCGCCTTGGGGCTGACCGGTGTGACCAAGGCGTTCGGGGACGCACTCAGTTACTTGAGGCTGTTCGCCTTGGGGTTGGCGAGTGCTCAACTGGCACTGTTGTTCAACGAGATGGCGTCCGATGCGTCGCAGGTGCCCGGCGTAGGCATCTTGTTGGGGTTATTGGTCTTTCTGTTGGGCCACACACTGAACTTCGTCCTGGCAGTGGTCGGAGGCGTCGTCCACGGGCTGCGTTTGACCTGCATTGAATTTTTTAGCTGGTCCCTGACTGATGAGGGACAACCGTTCCAAGCCTTTGAAATGAGAGCGAACAAGTGATGGACGAACCGATGGTGGAAATGTTGGGCAGGATCGGAATCTATGCCCCGCTGTTTCTGGGGGCGATCGGCAGCATCTTGGGCTGCGCCGCCGGGGGCCAAGCCGCGTGCGGAGCGATGCTGGATGTGGAAGGAGGCTACGGGCGACTGATCGGTGTGTCCGCGCTGCCGTCCTCACAAACCATTTATGGAATTGTCGTGATGCTGTCGATGAACGGCAGTTTCCAGATCCAAGCGGCCCCGGGGATGTTTGCGATCGGAGTGCTGTGCGGACTGGCGTTGTTGTTCAGCGGCTGGTTCCAAGGCAAATGTTGTGCGTCGGCGATTCACGCGACCAAGAGTAAGCCCGAAGTCTTCGGGCTCTCGGTGGCACCGGCGGCGATCGTCGAAGGCTTCGCCGTGTTCGCGTTCGTCTTTGCATTGATCCTGGCGGGCGGATTGCCCGCAGCGGCTGGAGGGTCCTGATTCCATGTCAACTTCATCCCCCGTCGACACGGGCGCCAACGCCCAAACCGAAGCCAAAGCGGACGCGAATGTGGGCGTTCAAGAACTGATCGACCGGCTCAAAAGCGAAGGCGTTCAGGAAGGCCAACAGCAGGCCGAAGCCTTGTTGGCCGAAGCCAAGAAGCAGGCCGCCAAGATCATCGACGCGGCGCGTGCCGAAGCCGATACGATCGCAAGCGACGCCCAGCTGCAAGCCGAGCGGACGCAGACCAACGGCAAGCGGGCGCTCGAATTGGCCAGTCGCGATGCCAGTTTGCACCTCAAGGAACAGCTGCAACATGAATTCCGCGGTTGGGTCGGCGGATTGGTCCGCGAACAATTCGAGGACACCGAATTTGTCGCCGAGCTGATCCGCGAAATGGCCGCCCAAGCGGTCGCGACCCTCGAACCTGGGGCCGCCGGCGAGAAGTCTGGCGACAAGTCCGGAGAAACGGCCAAGCTAAAACTCCTGGTCTCCCCTGACGGGGAAAAGGCGATCGAGGCGTTCGTCAAAGGCCAAGCCGCTCAAATGCTGCGGCAGGGCGTTGAGTTGCAAGCCGATCGATCGTTGACACACGGATTTCGCATCCGGATCGTCGACGAAGACATCGAGATCAATTTCAGCGACGAGGCGGTCACGGCGGCGCTGATGCGTTTCCTGGCACCCAAGTTTCGCCAACGGATCAGTTCCCTCGCCACCGAGGCCTGATGTGACATGCAGTCCTACTACACGCTGATCGCATCGCTGCCGCAGTTGCCGCGCGCGTTTGATGACGGGCCGATCCCGATCTCCGCGGCCGCGTTGCGGCACAGGCTATCGATGCTCGGTCACCACGACCGGCAAATCGTTCAACAGGTTTCCGACTTCTTTCGTTGGGACCGTCAGCCACGCGACCGCAGCGACGTCGAAATTCGCGAGACGCACCGCCGGCTGGTTGTCGAGATCCGTCATCCCTTGGTCGCCCGGCTGGTTCACCATCGATTTGAAATGCGGATGCTGGTCGCGGCACTGCGATGCCAACGCGATGGATCGCCGCCGCCCGTGTTTCCCGAATTGCCCTTGGCCGTCTGGATCCAACGGCACTGGGATGAACCTTGTTTTCGGCTCAACGACCGGTTCCATTGGCTGCCCCGGTTCTGCCAATCGCTCGATGACCATCAACCGCGACGGGCCCAGTGGCACCTGTTCACGGAGCTGTGGAATCACTGGAGTCGTTGGAACGATCACTACAATTTTTCCTTCGAGTCGGTGGTGTTGTACGTGGCGCGATGGGAGATCCTGCATCGTTGGGCAAGCCAAGACGTCGATCGTGGCAGACAACGATTCAACGCCTTGGTCGATGACCTGCTGCAAACCGGTGGGGTAAATTGCTGATGCGTTGTTCCGCAAACTCCTTCCGTGCGAAAACCGATGGCATTGGGCGAATGCCGTCGGCTCCACCCGCGCCAAGCGTGGGAAACCGTCTGGACGCAAGCTGGAAGCTGACGCCACGTTTCTTTTCTTTTCGCCGACACCTGGGGATTCAATGAACGCTACCGCCAACGATCAAGACTCTGCCACCGCCAAGGTCTTGGGGGTCAACGGAAACATCGTTCGCATCGAAGTGTCCGGCGGACGGATCATGAAGAACGAGGTCGCCTACGTGTGCGTCGGTGACGAACGTTTGAAAGCCGAAGTCTTGCGGGTCAACGGCGACCAGGCCGAATTGCAAGTCTTTGAAGAAACCGACGGCGTGCGTTTCGGTGACAAGGTCGAGTTGTCCGGTGAGATGTTGTCGGTGTCACTCGGTCCGGGGCTGCTGGGAACGATCTATGACGGCTTGCAAAACCCGCTCAGCGATCTGGCCGAGTTGGACGGTTTCTTTCTCAAACGTGGCCGCGACGTCGCGGCGCTCGACCCGGGCAGACGGTGGGATTTCACACCGGTGTGTCAGGTCGGCGATCAAGTCGTTGCCGGTCAGGTGCTGGGGACCATCCCCGAAAAGAACATCGTTCACAAGGTGATGGTTCCCTTCGATGCGAGCGGTACGATGACGGTCCAAGCGATCGCCGAAGGCCGCTGGCGGACCGACGCGACGGTGGCCACGTTGACGGATTCCAAGGGCCGCCCGATGCGGATCCCGCTGGTCCAAACGTGGCCCGTTCGTCGACCGATCTCGGCGCTGATGCAGCAACAGCGGCTGATCGAACGGGAGTTTCCGTCACAGCCACTGATCACCACCACGCGAATCATCGACACGTTCTTTCCGATCGCCCGTGGCGGGACTGCCTGCATCCCCGGGCCGTTCGGGGCCGGGAAAACCGTGATGCAGGGATTGATCGCGCGGTACAGCACCGTCGACGTGGTGATCGTGGTGGCCTGTGGCGAGCGGGCGGGCGAAGTCGTTGAAACGATTCATGACTTTGCCCAAATGCCGGATCCGCGAACCGGCGGAAAACTGATGGACCGCACGATCATCATCTGCAACACCTCGTCGATGCCCGTCGCCGCCCGTGAAGCGTCCATCTACACCGGCATCACGCTGGGCGAATACTATCGGCAGATGGGGCTGGACGTGTTGCTGTTGGCCGATTCAACCTCGCGTTGGGCCCAGGCGATGCGGGAAACCAGCGGACGGTTGGAAGAGATCCCCGGCGAAGAGGCGTTTCCGGCTTATTTGGACAGTGCGATCAAAGAACTCTACGAGCGTGCCGGTGTGTTGCGGATGGCCGACGGCCAAACCGGCAGTTTGACCCTGATCGGATCGGTTTCGCCCGCCGGCGGCAATTTTGAAGAACCGGTCACCCAGTCGACCTTGGGAACAGTCAAGTGCTTTTTAGGATTGTCCTATGACCGCGCCTACAAACGGTTTTATCCCGCGATCGATCCGTTGATTTCGTGGTCCCGCTATCGCGATCAGCTGGAATCGTTTTTTAAATCCGAAGTCGACCCGCATTGGACCGCCGGTGTTTCGGCGATGCACCAACTGTTGCGAGACGGCGAGAGCATCGACCAGATGATGCAGGTCACCGGCGAAGAAGGCATTTCGATCGAAGACTACGTGACGCATCAAAAGGCGATGTTCTTGGACATGGTGTACTTGCAACAAGATGCCTTCGACCCGGTCGACGTCTCGGTGCCGCTGGAGCGACAAAAGGAAACGTTCTTGCTCTGCCAGAAACTGATCAACGACGAGTACGCATTCGAAGACAAAGAGCAAGCCCGAGTGTTCTTCACCGAACTGACCGGGCTGTTCAAAAACCTAAACACTGCGAAAACCGACTCCGATGATTTCAAACGGTTTCGCAAGCGGATTTCCGAACTCCAAGCCACCGCATTAGTCGTCGACGCAAGTTAACCTGATCCTCCCGTCTCTCCCAATCAACCAAAAAGGTGTCGGACACCTTTTACGCGCTACGTATTCTCGCCTGACCCCCAAGCCGTTGCGTGTGGCGGCATCGCGCGTGAGCGCGCCGCTGGCCGACTCCACACCCAAACGCTGCCCGAAGCGCGGCCGCGTCCACGAAGCCTGATGCAACCCTGGGTCTGGCCGGCGTCCTGCGCATGAATCGGGTTTACGCAACCGTCGAAACCCCATGCCGGCGCCAGCAAGCCGGCGCCAGCAAGCCGGCGCCAGCAGGCCACGCCCGTGACGCTGCTCGGATCGCAGGCTCGGATCGCAGGCTCGAGGTTCGCCCGATCGGTCACACGTGGCCCGACACTCTCTGAACAAGCGTGCAGATATCACGCGTGTTAATCTTTTCTGTTTGGGAGGAATTGCTTGCTAAAGATCCGCCTGTTGGGTTATAGTCCAGATCTCCCAACAAAGGGGTGTGTGGTTTGACTTTGGCCATTCGGGGGCATCTGGGGCGTGACGCAACATCCAAAGCTACTGCGGCTTTCTGACGCGATTTCGTACGGCATCATTGTCGTCGGATTTGCCGTCGCGATTTGGTCCTTGGTGATCAGCGAGCCGCCGACCAATCCGATGACGGTCTACGCGCTTCGGATCTTTCTTTCGTTGGCGGCAGGATTGTCGGCGAACATTATCGCGGGCAATCTGGAGATCAAATGGCTGAAGGAAAACAGCGAAATCCGCTCCACCGGCGCGATCGCATTTGCCGTGGTCACGTTTTACTCCGCGCCGAATCTTGCCCCCAGCCTTGATCCGGTCAATGTCCAGCGTGACCCGCCCTCGATTTTGAATGCGAAGGTCTGGTCGGTCAACAACCTGATTCGACCGGAAGTGTTTCCACAAACACAGAAGTCGACATGGGTCTTCAAGACCATTGAGCTGATGGGGATGCATCATGAGTCGATGCAGCACGTCATCGATGGCCGACGCGCGATTGGTGATTTGACGAAGGCTCTTGCCGGTCAGGTTTCGGACCAGCAAAAGCTTGAAGTCATCGATCGGGCGTTGCAGCAGGGGACGGCGGATGAAGAGGACGGAAAGACGATTTATGCGATCGCCGAAACGCCGCGATTCGATGTCGCCCACCGCGCCTTTGACGCGATGATCCGAACACTTCCCTCGCTGGAGAAAGGCAGTCCAGACAAACGCCACGATATCCTGCCGTTTCTGATTTCAGATAAAGGGCATTTGAAGTCATTCACGCCGTTGACGCGGAAACACGACGACGTCACCCAGGAACTTTTCATCGACGTTCCAGAATCTCAACCGGGCGACTACCTGTTTTTTATCATCAAGTTCCGATTCAAGCAGGCCACTCCGACGACCATTCTTCCTTTGGAATTGATCACGACCTAGCGGTTGTTTTGAAAACATCTTCGTCTCTTTCTACTTTGGAGCATCAGCATGACGATACACAAGACCGCGTTGGCGTTTCTTTCCGTTTTGGGGTTGGCGATGTCGCACGTGGTGGTTGCGTCGGACGCAACCGATCGAGAGTGGACGCATCGTCAAACTGGCAAATCGGTTCGGGCGACCCTGTTGGAGGTGGATCTGCACCGTGGCGTGGCGCGATTCCTTGATGCCCATGATCGAGAGCTGCATGCGCGGCTCGCCGACCTGTCCGACCAGGATCTCACGTTCATCCGATCGAGCCAGACACTCGACGTACAGCAGCGATTCGTGACGGTACTTCAATCGGAGGACGTCACGATTTCCGGAACGGTCAAGGATCGCAACGGCAATCCGGCTAAGAACGTGAGTGTTCGTGCGGTGCGGCAGGACGAACCCGATATCGTGTTGGATCGCGACATTACAGATCCCGACGATGGCAGCTATCGTTTGAAGATCGCCACGAACGTGGATCTCCGTCAGGTGCGGCTCGATTTTGTCCCGCTCTTGCCGGGCTTGGTACCGGGAACGGACGAGCAATTGAAAAGCGATGAAGGCCAGACCATCAATAAGGTTTTAGATGGAGTGCCCGCTTCCTCCGGCGGTGCCGCACCAGCGGCCGTCGAAGCGATGGGGGACAGTGCTGACGGCGTCCCACCTCGCGAGATGCGAATCCAGGTTGCACCGATGCAACGCGCAGAGCTTCGGCCGATGTTGTCCGAAGACCGGGCCCAAGATGAACTGAAGCAGATCTTCGACAATCTGCTGACCATGGAGGAGTTTCTACAGCGAACCGAACTCAAAGATCAGGTCGATGACGACGACATCCAGCTTCGCAATCGAATTCTTGAGTATCTGGAGGCGGTGAAAACACTGCCCCAAATTCGGCCCGGTAGCGGACGCATCTACAACAGTGTTGCCAACAAGATTCGCTACCTTCGTGAAGAGTACGGGTTGACGGCCTTTGATCAAGTCTCCCCATGCCCGGTCCCTGGAGTCTCTTCTGCGCAGGTGGTTTGTCCGACCATCCGCGTTTGTCACCCCGTCTGTCGACCCGTTTGTCCGCCAAGAACGCGGCCTCTGTTCCGCCGCTTCCTTTGCCAGTAGTTACCTGAAGGGTTCCCATGACCAATCAAGGCGAAAAAACCGATTCCGCGATTGACGATGTGGAATCGGCGGAAGACCACTCAACTGCGACCGCCCCGCCTGATGGTCAGAGCACAGGGAGGGCGGACACGCCCGCCACGGAACCAGCAACGGACAACGATGACGGTCCGGCAAAATTGCCCCTTGACGGACGGACGTTGAGGCTGCTGGTGTGTTTGTTGCCCGTCGGTGGTTTGGTGGTGGTGATGATCGTGTACTTGGGCGCGACGATTCAAATGAGTTTACCGATTGAATCGAGCAACGCTCTCCGTTCCCAAAGCTTGGATGTGGTGCGTGTCACCACTGTGTTGCTGGGCGGTGTCACGCTCGTCGTGACCGGCGTCTCGTTGATCAACCTTGGCTTGATGAATTCCATCGACGCAGACCCTGATTGGAAAGAGAGCCGACGTTACACACCGATTGCCGGCGCGGTCACGGCGCTGTCACGGCGCTGGCCGGAGCCGCTCTGTTGGGCGCTGCACTGGCGAAGGACGTGAGTTTGTCCGGTCAACGAAACGAGATCAGCGGCAACTCCACTCCCGGTGCGAACGCCGGGACTTTGATCGATAGCACGTCTGGTGAACCGTTTCAGCCGATGGAAGATCTACAGCCAAAGTACTTTTCAAAGTGATCATTCCATGGCCAGTTCGTTGACACTGGATGAGCAATCATCCGAATCAATTTGCTGGTCCGCATGCCCCGCGCCATCTGATACAAAGATGGACGATCTGGGACACTGGATTCTTCGGCGTTGGAGAGATGGCGATGACCGGAGGAAGGGGCAGGAGCATCTTGGGGGTTCTGCGCAGCTCTTTGGTTGCCTCGTCCACGTAATTGGCTCCTGACCCTTTTTTCTCGCCCGACAACCCGGAAGGGCCATCGTACTCGAAAAACCGGTCGTCCTATTGGTCTTCGATGCCGAGCACTGAGTCGGCGACGAAGGCGTTGTTGAGACGTTCTTGGCCGAAGGTGGAGACCGGTCCGTGGCCGGGCAGGAATTGGATCTGTTTGCCCAGCGGCCAGAGTTTTTGGACGATCGATTCGATCAGGTCTTCGGTGCTGCCGTAGGGGAAATCGGTACGTCCCACCGAGCCGCAGAACAACACGTCGCCGACGAAGGCGAAGGCGTCGTCGGGCTGCACCAGCACGATGTGACCGGGGGTATGGCCCGGGCACTCGTAGACGTCAAACTCGATGCCCGACAGTTCGACCTTGTCGCCTTCGTTCAAGTAACGATCGGGCGTGACGTTGGTCGCGCCCACGATGCCGTACTTGCCACATTCGGCTTCGACGGAATCGAGTAAGAACTGATCTTTCGCATTCGGGCCGATGATCGGGACACCAAACTTCTTCTTCAGCGGGCCGGCCGCGCCGACATGATCGATGTGACCGTGTGTCAGCCAGATGGCCGACACGTCGACACCGAGTTCTTCGACGGCCGCGATGATTTGATCGGCATCGCCGCCGGGATCAACGATGGCGGCTTGTTTCGTTTCGGTCGACCAGATGATCGAACAATTCTGCTGAAGCGGCGTGACCGGCAGGATGCTGACGCGGAAACGGGGTTGCGGGGCGGCATCGGGCTGGTCGGTGTCGGTCATCGTTGACGTTTTTTCGTTCGGGGCGTTTCGGTGAAGGATCAGGGGAATGAAACCGCGGCCACACAATCTGATGAATGACGGGGCTGACGATTCGTGGGGCGACTGCTGCATGATCGCCGCGGCATAGTTCAATGCATCGGTCCACTGTTTGTCCAGTACGGCATTCCAGTCGTCACCGTGGAATTCTGCGATTGTCTCGACCAGCACCTCGATCTAGCATGTCGCCGCCGATTGCGTGTCGGCACACGGCGGTTGGGCGGGTTGCGGCGGCGGGCTGCGTTCAATCACCGCCGAGCGCCGGACCGGCTTGGGTCGGTTGCGATTCCAAACCAGCGGTGTTGACCGTGACAACGGAGTATTCATCGTCCTCACCCCGCTGGGCGGATTGATCGACGAACTCCATCTGCACCAACGGTTGCGTGGGGGTATCGCTGTATTGCAAGCCTTGGAAGATCGGCCGACCGAATCGGTTTGTCCCTTCCGATGGCACTTCGGCGAGCGGCTTGCCGTTGCGGAGGATGATGAACTTCTCGATCCCGCTTTGCAGATCCGCTTCCGCTTGCCAACGCAATCGATTGCCCTGTCGCTGAACCGACTTGGGCGGCGGTGGCGGTGACGAATCGGCAACGCGGGTGTCCTTGCGGTACTGTATCCACAACGTCGCGATCGTCTCGTCCGGCAGCCAGCTGGCTTTCAGGGGATCGCCGTCAACGTCGTTCGCCGCCACGGCGGTCGTGCCGGTCGGCTCGGCCAACCAGGCGGACGCCGTGGGCATGGGACGCAGCGAACCACCGGGTTTCTTCGGCAACCGAAGTTCCAGACAGCGGTCCAGCCACGGGATCGCCAGGTAACGCTGGTTCCCGCACTCGTGGGCGGTCAGGGGATCGATTGCGATGCCGAGCAACCCGCCGCGGCCGCGGACCGCGTCGAAGAATTGCAAGTTCGCAGGCCACACGCCGGCAAACCGTCCGTCCTTCACCGTCACGCCTTCTTTTGTACCGGGATTGCACATCATCGGCACGCCCAACGCGGCCTCCGGCAATGTGTGCGGTTTGATGCCGGGGCGATCCGGATTAGGTTCCAGCAGCGGAACGCCCGAACGCAGCCATGCCGCCACAACCCGGTTCGGCCGGATCATCACCATCCCGCCGCACCAGTGACCGCCGCCGCTGTGTCCCCATAGCGCCAGCGGCGCCGATGCGAGCTCGGGGTGGCCGGACAGATTGCCGAGGTCGACCAGCGATTGTTCAAAGGTGGTCACCGATCCGTTGCGAGGGTCACACCACATCTGACAATCCGCTGCCTGCGGTTGCTCATAAGCAGGAGCCAGCAAGGCACAATCGTGTTTCTTGGCAAGGGCCTGCCAGTGTAGATCAAAGGCGCCCGTCAGTCCCGATTTGCACGAGCCTTCGCCACATCCGTGTTGGTGCACGACGACACCTCGCAACGTGTTCACACCCGGGGGAATCCAAATCGTGTAGCTGACCGGGAAGATCAATTCGCCGGGTTTCCGATCGGTGGCGTTCGGATCAGCGGCTTGCTCGGACGCATCGTAGCGGACTCGATAGTAGGGCGGATCCGCCTGGGGGATGACATCGTATGGCGGAGCCTGTGCCGCCAAGGGCAAGGCAGTGCCCAGCAGCACAACGATCAGCAAGAGTTGGCGGGAAACGAGCAGGCGGAGCATCGAGGGCTGGCGGTTCATTCGGTGATGTGGAAATCGATTTGGCGGAGGGGTTTGGGTGGTGGTCAAGAATATAGCACGCCGGTCGGCCCCCTTGGCCCAACGCGGTGTGTTCGCCTGTCCGCCACCCGCCCTGCCGTCGCGCATCGGCCCGTCGGCCGGGTTGTCTGCTCAAGCGGAAGCGTTAGGTTTCCTCGCGGCCACCGATGACGGTGTGCCGCTGACGGTCGGGCCTCGTTCGCCGACGGTCGTTTCATGGACGCTTGTCGCCCCCATCGATGAAAAGGGATTGTTTTGATGAAATCACGTTTGATTCTTCTCGCCGCATTCGCACTGACTTCCGTTGCCATCGCCCAGGGTGGCGCCTTTGATGAAGTCAACGCGTGGCGCCGCGCCGCCGGGTTGCCGCAATTGATCGAAGACCCCGCGATGACCGAATTTGCCAAACGTAAAGCCGAATACCGCGCCGCACGGGGGCTCAAGAACGGGCACCAGGGCCCCTCGGTTCCGGCCGGTTGGACGGAAGGTTGTGGGGAAGCAACGGAATCCTGGGGTTGGCTGACCTGTGCGACCGAATGCGATTTCCGCTACGCCGGAGCAGGGCTGGCGATCGGCGCCGACGGGGAGCGGTACATGGTCTTTGTCGGGCGTGGCGGCAGCGGCCGGGCGCTGATCGATCCGAATCGTTACCCGATCATCAAGACGTCGCATCTGACCCCCAAGCCGTTGCGTGTGGCGGCATCGCGCGTGACCTCGCGGGTGGCCGATTCCACACCCAAACGCTGCCCGAAGTGCGGCCGAGTCCACTAGGCAACGCACGGAAAATTAGTATCGGATCTTGCGAGTGGGATAGGCTTCCAGCCTGTCATTGCAGCGTCGACAGGCTGGAAGCCTATCCCACTTATGTTCCGTGCGTTGCTAGGGCTTCGTCAACTTTTATACTTAGGGTACCGCGGAAAAGGGGTCAGGTACCAAAAATGCGAAGCACCCTGCGGGCCATTTGGTTTTTGGTACCTGACCCCTTTTCCGCTCGCTGGTCACGGTCCTGCACGATATTTGGGCAACCCGATCCGCGATGATGCCGCGGGGCAGACCGTGCAGGGTCGGTAAGGGCGGCGACCGATCCGGGAAAGCGATTTACGGCAAGGGCGTGCCCACTAGGCACCGAGGCCTCCCAACTTAGCCCGGTCGGGTACGGGGTTTGCCCCACACGAGCGAGAGGAGTCTTTTCTCGCTTCGTGCCCCCTTCGCCCCGACCCGATGACCCTGGAGATCCTCGCAAACGCCGATCGTCGTCAGGTCGTGCTGGTGACGGGAGCTTCGGTCGGCTTGGGGCTCGCGATCGGACACCGGCTGCTGGAGGAGCAACGGAGGCGGCGGATCCACATTGTTCTGACGGCAAGAGAATCATCACTATCGCGATTCGGCGAGCAGGGGATTGCCCAATGCGATGACGTATGGATTCGCCCGCTCGATGTCACCAACGCCGACCAACGGCAGTCGCTAGTCGACGAGATCTCGTCCAAGCTCGGTGGTGTCGACATTCTGATCAATAACGCGGGTGTCGCCTATCGTTCCTGTGTCGAACACGTGACCGAACCGGAACGCCTGCATCAAATGAACATCAACTTTCGCTCCCCCATCGAACTGACACGTTGTGTCTTGCCGGGCATGCGAAAAAAACGGTGCGGAAAGATCATCAACATTTCCTCGGTCGGCGGCATGATGGCGATGCCGACCATGTCCGTTTATTCGGCTTCAAAGTTCGCTTTAGAAGGGGCCAGTGAGGCGCTCTATTACGAAGTGAAACCATGGAATGTCTCGGTGACACTTGTCCAGCCCGGGTTCATGCGGTCCGACGCGTTCGAGAAAGTGCCCTACACGATGATGGGTGCCGAAGCCTCGGCGAATTGCGACAACGACTATCACGAGCACTACCATCACATGGAACGATTCATTGCAATGGCGATGAATCGGGCGCTCGCCACTCCCGACTCGGTGGCGAAGAAAGTGCTTCGGGTGATGCGGCGAAAGTCTCCACCGCTGCGGGTCTACGGAAGTGTCGACGCGGTGATGTTTTCCTGGATGCGACGTACCATGCCGAGCCGGGCGTACAATTGGCTGTTGTACCGCAATCTTCCCAAAGTGCGTCAGTGGGGACGGCGTTGAACGCGGACGAGGACAACCTTGCGCCGACACGACGTGGGGCCGCCGGCTGATGGGCCTTCATTCCGGCACGCTTTCCACCTGAATGCGTCGTCGTCGGCCGCAGCCGGTGATACACTGAAAGCGTTGGGGCCTGCAACGTTTTGGGGAGACCGATGACTCGCAATCGACGCGTGACGGTGAGTGAATTTTGTCGTTTTCCGACCACGCGGTGGACATTGGTGCGGGGGGCGTGCGATCGGGTCAGCGAAGATCAGCGTCAGGCACTCAACGAGGTCTTGAGTCAATACTGGCCTGCGATTCGCGCGCATCTGGTGATTCGAAAGGGAGTCGACCCGAACGACGCGGACGATTTGGTGCAGAGCTTTGTGACTGATAGCGTGCTCGACAGTGACCTGCTGGCGGCGGCCGATCAAGACCGCGGCAAATTCCGCTCCTTGCTCGTCAAATCGCTCGAAAACTACTTGGCAAACCAACTGCGTCGCCGCAACGCCAAGAAACGCCAGGCGGAACGGGCCGTCAGCCTGAGTGATGAGACGCTTTCGAATCAGAACGCGACGACCAACACGCCCGACAAGATCAGCGAAACCGCTTGGGCTCAAGAAACACTGGCGATCGTTCTTCAGCAGATGAAGGACGAATGTCACGCAGACGGCCGCGAAGACCTGTGGACCGTCTTCCAGGGTCGGATCTTGGGGCCGATTTTGGATGGGGCCGAACCGACACCCTACGACGAAATCGTACGACGCGGCGCGTTCGAGTCGACGACCCAGGCGCAAAACGCTCTGGTCACCGCCAAACGGATGTTCTGTCGAACGATGCGATCGTTGTTGCAGGGCCGTGGTGCAGCCGAAGCGGACGTCGATGCCGAAATCCGTGATTTGGAGCAGTGTCTCTCGGCGTACTAAACAACGTACGGAAAAGAAGTGTCGGTCCTTCATTGGCGGTATTGCACCAAACCTTTCCTTGTGAATCCCATGATGTTTCCCGGCTATCAACTGCTGTCGCAACGTGGTGCCGGGAAGGATGGCGTCGCTTATCTGGCACGGCAGGCGTCAACGGGAAATCTGGTTCAGCTGAACGATCTGACCGCGGCGGCGGCCAATCCACGCCGTTGGGTTCGGCTCTCTCGGCAGTTGCAAAAAATTGCCCTGCTCGATCATCCCGGCAGCCGACGCTTGATCCAGATCCATCTGGACGATGAACCGCGATTTGTCGTGTTGGGTTCCGCGTTGTCGCAAACGCTTGCCGATGGTCTGGACCAACCATCGATCCAGTGGCCGCAGACGATGGGCATCTGTGTCAGCTTGGCCGAAGTGTTGATGCACGCTCATGGCTTGGGGGTTGCTCACGGCAAGCTCTACCCCAGTCGCATTGGGCTGAGCGATGCCGGCGAACCGGTCATCGACTTCACCGAGTTCCTATCGCTCGGTGTCTCGTCTAGCGCGACACATCGCTTTGATCAAGCGTGTGTGCCGACGTCATCCGATGCGGGGGCTGTCGACCGAGCCGCCAACGACATTTTTGCGCTCGGGGCGATCGTGTCATGGTTGCTCGGCGTTGGGCAAATCGGTGAACGGGGCAACCAAATGGTATCCGGATTGGCCGATGGTGATTTAGCGGCACTGGAGTCACTGGTCGAATCGATGATGGCCGAAGATCCGTTGGATCGCCCCTTGGCCGATGAAGTCTGCCATGAACTCAACGCCCGCCTACCGCCCGCCTCCGCAACGCGTGGATCGACTTATGCTACGGCGGCCACGTCAGAATCGATCGGAACCGGCGGCGAGGAAGAAGGAGACACGATCGATCTGAAACGGTCCGCTCCCGGTCCGTGTGACCCAGGCGACCTGGGGGGACGGCGATTGGGCCGATTTCAAATCGAGCGTCGGATCGGCTCGGGGGCGTGGGGATCGGTGTATCGAGCGATCGACTTGGCCGATGGCGCCACGGTCGCCGTCAAAGTGCTGCATCCGGAACATGCCCGGTGCAAGGATGTGGTCAAGCGATTTCGCGACGAGGCACTAATCCTCTCCCGTATCGACAATCCCCACGTCGCAAAACTGCTGGACGTCAATTGCCAAGACGGCGTGCACTATCTGGCGATGGAATTTGTCGACGGACCCAACTTGGCAACGCTGCTGGCCCGATACGGAACGATTGACGAGCACCACGCGCTGCAAATACTGTCGGATATCGCGCGTGCCTTGGTGGAGCCTCACGCCGACGGGGTGGTCCACCGTGATGTCAAGCCGGCGAACGTGATTGTTCAAGTGCGCGAGCCTGGTGGTGCAGAGACGCTGGGTTCGGGTGACATCAACCTCGTCGCTGTGACGCTTGTCGATTTCGGGCTCGCGCAGGACTTGTTCAACGATGTCGCTGAGGCCGACGGCGGCGATAACGCGGCACCGCGGTCCGTCGTGGGGACGCCCGCCTACATGTCGCCGGAGCAATGTGGTGGGGAACCGGTCGGACCCGAGACCGACGTCTATGCCATGGGGGCGACGCTGTTTCATCTGCTCGTCGGTCGACCTCCGTTTCTCGGCGACAACATTCAGAAGGTCATCGATCAGCATCAAAACCAGCCGGCACCGCGCGTCACGGACCTTCGAGCCGGGCTGTCTGATTCACTCGCTGACGTCATCGATCGGACGCTCGCCAAACGGCCGGTGCTGCGACACGCCGACGCCGAGGGTTTGTTGACCGACGTCGATCGACTCTTGCGAGGCGAACCGGTTTCGATCGAAATGCATCCGATCGCACCAGGGGACCACGACGCCGCGATGCGGTTTCGGTTCGAGTGGCCGCTGAAGTCCGCTCCGGCTGCGCTGTGGCCACACGTCTCCAACACCGAACGGTTGAACCAGGCGATCGGGCTTCCCGTGGTCGACTATTCACCGCAGGTCGACGCGGAAGGCGGTGTCACGCAGTCGGCCCGAGCGGAGCGTCTGGGGATGGAATTCGAGTGGCAGGAGCACCCCTTCGAGTGGATCGAAGGAAAGCAACTGGCCGTCTTGCGTGATTTTCAATCCGGGCCTTTCAAATGGATGATCAGCATGGTCCAGTTGCAGGGTTCATCCGACGGCGGAACGCATCTGGTGCACCAAGTCATGGTCCAGCCGCGCAGCGTGCTCGGCCGCGCCGCTGCCGCGTTGGAGGTCGGTGTCAAAGCCAAACGAGCGCTCAAGCGGGTTTATCACCATATCGATCGTTCGCTCACGGCCAAAGACGTCGACGATCCGTTTCGTCAGCCCAACCGACTAAAGCTGGCCCGCCGACGCCGGCTGGGAATCCTGACCGATCGTCTGAACACGCGAGGTTTGGACCGGCGGGTGATCGAACGATTGGCCCACCACATCGAGAAAGCACCCGCGCAGGAACTGGCGCGGATCCGACCGCTTGCCTTCGCACGGCAGTTCGCCCTGTCGGATGATTCGGTCGTGGAAACCTTTCTCGCCGCGGCGCACGAGGGGTTGTTGGTGTTGTATTGGGATCTCCTTTGTCCGATCTGCCGCATCCCCTCGGACATCAAAGAAACGCTGCGGGAGTTAGAAAACCATAGTCATTGTCCCGCCTGCAACCTCGAGTTCGAAGTCGACTTTGCCCATTCGGTCGAGTTGATTTTTCGCGTCAGTCCCCAGATCCGCGAAGCCGACGTCAAAACGTACTGCATCGGCGGGCCGGCCCATTCACCGCACGTCGTCGCCCAGATTCGGATCGAGGCCGGAGAGCGGTTTCGTCTGGACCTCTCGCTCGACGTGGGAAGCTATCACCTTCGTGGGTTGCCCTGCGGGTTGGCGATCGATTTCGACGTCGGACAGCCCGGTGAAACGTCTCGCTGGGACGTGGACGTTGATGCGCGGGAATCGTCTGCCGATCCGGAGAGCGGGGATCCCGAGAGCGGGGCCGCGGCGATGCCGGCTCCGGAGATGAAGTCCGGTCACCAACGTCTGATGCTGACCAATCGCTCGCCGCGTGAGCAAGTCATCCGTGTCGAACGACGCTCTCCCCGAACGGATGTGTTGACCGCCGCCCGCGCGTCGACGTTGCGTTCGTTCCGTCAATGGTTTCCCGGCGAGATTCTTGCACCCGGCCAGCTTGTTTCAGTCGGCGCGATGGCATTGATGATGGTCTCGATCTCGGACGGGGCACAGGGCAGCGAGGTGGCCGATGCGATCGCCGGTCAAATGTTCTTGGGGCTCACCTCGGAAGTCGTCGCGCGACACGGCGGGGCGACGCTACCGGGATCAGCGGATCGAATTCGCGTCGGATTCGAGGATCCCAGTCAAGCGGTGCTGGCGGCGCTCGATCTGCATCAAGCGTTGCTCGCCGATGGATCGATCAAGAACCGGCTGATGCGTGTGGCACTCGATCATGGAGGATCGGTGGCGGTGACCGTTCAAGACCAAATCGATTATTTAGGCGAAACGTCGAAAGCGGTCGAGCGGATGTTTTATCATGCGCGGCCCGCTGAACTGACGCTGTCGATCCGCGCCGCAAGCGATCCCGTGGTCGCCTCGCTGACCAATGAGCGGGACCTCGTCGGGCAGATCGATTCGATCGAAACGGACGATCATGAACCGACGTTGATCCATCGTTTTCGACTCCCCTAAGCCCGTTTGTTTTGCCACTTCTTCCCGCGCCCAGCTCAGCGTGCCCTACCGCACGCGGCACTTGAACTCGATCTTGGCCGTTTCGCCGACGGCCAGCGGCTCGGCGAGCGTCCACAGCATCCGCACCGAACCGGCGGCGTTGCCGTGCGTCGTGAACTCGGCTTGGCGATCACAGTTTTGGGAGTCTTCGATGTACTCCAAGCGTCCGACCAGGCTGTCCGCGATTTCGATGTTGCTGACCGCAGAGTCACCGACGTTCCGCACATGGATGGCGAAACTGACTTCTTCGCCCTGCTGTGCATGATGCTTGTCGGCCACCTTCATGATTTCCAGACGACCGGCATCCGGGAAATCGTATTCGACGAACCCTTCAACCTTGGCATCACGTGTCAGCACCGGCGGCGTCATGCTTTCGATCATGACTTCCACCGCATCGCGGATCATCCACGATTGGGCGGCGACGGCACCTTGTTTCAGGATCGCGATTTGCGATTCATCCAAGCGATTCAGCGAGATCGCATCGAGTGTCGCCAGAATCTCCAAGGCGTCTTCGGCCAGCAGCGGTTGCACGATGCCTTCGACCGGAACACCGCGATTGCGATCACGCATCGCGTCGACGCGTCGTGCGACATCCGCATGAGCCAGTTCTAACGTCTCGCCGACCACCAAGCTCGGCTGGGTCAACCCAATCCCGTTGGGCCCGACCGGTTGAAAGGTGCCACGCAGGCCGATGGCTTTCTCGCCGGCCACCGCGCCGCTGACTTGGCGAATCGCGCCAAAGCGGGGTGAGTACAGGCAAACGGGATTGCTGGCCTGGACCGCGATGTCTCCCGCTTCGGTCGTGTAATGCACCACGGCATCTTGGGGTTCCAACCCGCCCACGCGGTCATTGATCATCACGCGGGCTGCCGGTGGGGTGTCACCGCCGTTGCACAAGAACTCTTGCGGATCATACGGCTGGCCCATCGTCATGACGGGATAGGCGGGCGCGCAGGTTTGGCATTGCCCTTCGTCGGTGCTTTGGATGCATCCTTGGCAGACACCGGCCGGATCGTCGCCGCGATCACTCAATCGGCCAAAGTAGCCGACCTGTGCGATTTCGTTTTGCTGCGGTTGGATCGATGAAGTGGTGGAGACCCCGGGGACTGCAGGCGTGTGACCGCCGGGATTCATCTTCGGCGTCGGCGATTGATGGATGCCCGGCAAGTGCGGCGTTCCCGGTAACCTGAATCCCTTGGTCGCCGTCGGCGACTGACACCCGACAAGGACCACCATCGTTCCCAACAGTGTCCCTGCCGCGAACGTGCCTCGACAGAAAGATCGGCAAGATACAAAGCGGTGAAACATGGTCGATTGAGGTTGAAGGTGTATCGGGAACAAAGCGTGTCGTCCACGTCCGTGGTCCAAACGCACGGTTGGTGTGCGGTGGGGCGAGGAGTGAAACATCGGACGCCGGTTCAACGGATCCGTGCAGCGGCTGCGTTCAAGGTGTTTCGGGCATCGGTTCGGGCTTGTAAATCGGCGCCCATGCGGGAAAGCCGAAGTAGAACTGGGAGGTCAGTGCCGGATTCCGCGGCGGCGACTTGGATCCCAGACGTACGATCGCGACGGGGCGGCCGAACGAATCGGCTGTTGCGAGCGCGTCTTGGTCCAACGGGATATCGATCGGACGCGACTCGGTGCGTTGCTGGGCAAGCGGAATGGCCGTTTGAGGATCTTCCAGATAGACGACCCGGGTGACCAGATTGCCGTCCAGAGCTTCCTGCAAGTCCGATTCGTTCAGGTTGATCGGGATCGGGTAAAGCGTTTCGAGTCCGCGTGGCGGATAGATTCGCCCGATCAGCTCGACCGTCGGATAAAGTTCAGCGCCGATGGCGTCGGGGATGCCGGTGATGCGAAAGCGGTACACCGCACCGACCATCAAGCCGGCCATCAGATCCGGTTCCTCTTCGCTGTGGCTGCCCGCCAGCGGCAAGGAAAACTTGGTGCCGGCGGGTCCTGAGAAGGCGACGGGTTGGAACGTGCCCTGCTGCATCGTCACCGCAGCCGGACTTTGCCAGATCGCACCCGGCGGTAGTGATTTGTAATACAGCGGATGTCGGCCGCTGGTGTCGAGCGGTTCGGTCGCTGCGGCGACGCTCTCGAACGCGACGCTGCTGAACAAGGCGATCAGCAAGGCCAGGACGAACATCCAAACCAACGCCGCAGTTCGGTTGCTCGATTCGGCCACGTCGATCGCGATGGCGGCGGTTTTGGGCCTGGTATGCATGGCGTTCGGCTTGGTTTGCATCATGGGGTCCACTCAAACGTGGGCGTCGGTCATCCGAAATTCAGATGCCGACGCCGCGTGCTTTCAACAGTTACCTCTTCAGCCCATCATCCTGCGGACCCTGCGATCAGGGTTCGCAATTCGGATCGACTGATTGACTACCCTGCAACAGGGGACGTCCCGCCGGTGCACCCGGGTGGATGTTCTGCTCGGTGATCCGCACTCGGCTGACCGGGTTGGGATAGCTGTAGCCGGGCTGATGCCGAACGGTCGTTCGCATGGTTTCGACGGGCTGGGGAATATTCATCGGGGTGCGGTTCCGCATCACGTGTTTCTTCAATCCCGCGGGGGCCCCCAATGGAATGTGCGGCGGTCCGGGCAACCCGATCGGCGTGCCGCTCATCGGCATGCCGTACTGGGGTGCGTTGACGCCGGCGATCATGCCCGGCAGCTGCGGCGGCATCATCGAACAGGCACCGCCATCGGGTCCACAGCCGCTGGTTGACGCGGGTGCGAACGGTGCGGGCAGTCCGGCGATCGGCGGAGACATTCCCAGTCCCATGCCGCCCGAGCCGGGCATTTCGATATCTTTGTCACCGAGTCGGATGATCGCCAGGATCGAACCGCGTCGGTCGGCTTCGACGATCGGATCCACGCCCGGATCCAAACGTGTGCTCACCAGCGTATCGATTCCCGCCAAGGCCGGGCCTTGGAAATCCGGATCGGGCAGGTACAGCACCTTGGTCACGAAGTTACCGGTGACCACTTGGTCGAAATCCTCTTCATCGAATTGAAGCGGAATCGAGTTGTGGGCAAGGTAAGCCCCGGTACGAGGATTGGCATAGGCCAATTCGATCGTCGGGTACAGTTCCACGCCTTCACGTCCCGGGATGTTGGTCAGCTTGATGCGGAACAAACCTCCTTGGGGAAAGTTTTGGCGGGCGGGGACGATCAACGGTTCGCTGTCGAACATGCCGCTGCCGCTTTGGTCGTAGCGAACTTGCATGCCCTCGGGGCGTCCAAAGGTGACTTGAACGGCTTGATTGATCGGCGCGGCGACCATCATGCCGGGGCCGCCGACCATCGGTCCGCTGGATCCGTCCATGCATCCGCAGGCGGCACCGCCGCCATGCATCCCCTGGACGAATCCGACTTGTTGAATTTCGCTCTGGCTCAGATCTCGGCCTGCGGCGGCGAGTTCCGACGGGAGTTCCGCGGGAACCTTGTTGGCCGCCATCATGCCGCCGGGTCCGGCCGGAGCGTTCATGGCACCGGCGTACGGTGGTGGTCCCAAAACGCCGGGGCCGGGGCCTCCGACTCCAGGACCGGGCTCCATCATTTGTTGCGCGGGCGGTAAATTGTGGCGAGTCGGTACGCATCCGGTCGCGACCATCGCACCAGCCGCAATCAGCGACAAGTGAGTGACGAATCGTTTCATCTTTTCCCCCATTCCTTGGGTAGCACCGCGCTCGAATGCGGTTTGCGGGGTCGGTCCCCGCCTGGGCTGAAAAATCAAAGGTAGTTTCTCGTGCACGATCTGCCTGGACGTGTGACCCGAATCGCATCTACGATTCGCGCCACGCAACGGACAGGACGGCCACGTGATAAACCCATCGGCACGTTGCGTCCTGATTCTTTGGAAAAATCGCCATAACCCGACCATGAAGATCGATCGACACGACCGCGATCAGCCGAAAGGCCCCGTGAAACTCCGTTTCACGCCGCCGATGCGCCCCTTCGCCTTCGCTTGCGTCCTCGTCGCGATGTTTGTCGCTTCTCCACTCGGTGGACAGCCGCCCCCAGCCGACCCCGCCCCGCCCATTGAACCTGCTGTCGAAAGTACGGGCGATGGCTCAGGCGATGACTCGGCTGACAGCGTCGCCGACCAGCAGCGCGCCGCCGCACTGATCGATCAAGTCATCGATCGCTTGGCCAATGGGGCCGCCTTTGATTGCAAAATTCGACAACGTGTTCGAACCTCCGGCCGCGAAGTGCTCGGCGTCGGGACCTTTCTGCAGGTCGGCGGCGGCACCGGACAGTTTTCTTTTCAAATCGAAATGCACGATGGCACCGGAAAACATCGTCTGCAACAAATCAGCGACGGACGGCTGGCCTGGACCCGCACCGAGGTCGCCGGCGTCGTCTCCCTCAGCCGTGTCGATGTGGGTTGGCTGGACGAAGGAGCCCGGACGCTACGCAGGAACGACCGCATCAAACCGAGCATGATGGTCGGGGGTCCGTGCGAAATGCTGGATAGCATTCGCCGAGACTATGACTTGAAACTCGGCAAAAGCTCGCTCGCCGGACGGTCCCTGTTGGTCGTCATCGGCACGTTGAAACAAAGTCGACGCGACGAAATCACCGCGCTGGTCAACGGGGCCGAGTTGCCGGCACTGTTTCCCACACGCGTCAACGTGGCCATCGCCCAAGACGACGACCCCGAAATCAACTTCGGCAAAGGCCTGCCGATTCGAATCGAGCACTTCAGCGATCCGATCGCCTCGTCCGATGCCCCCCAACAGGAACTCCGGTCGACGCTCAAAAAACGCCAGATGATCTCGTTGCTGGAATTCTATTCGATTCGTCCCGTTGCCCCTCCCCCGATCCAACGTTTCCGCTTCGAAAACCAGGACACCGAAATCGATTTCGTCAACGAAACCGGTCGCTACGAAGACCGTTTTAATATCCGTGTCAGCGCCAAAGAACGCGAACGGTACCGCTGAATCGCCGAACCTCTCGCCCACGCGTTCGCTCAATCCCGCTTCAACAATTCCACCAATCGGGGAAAATTCGACCGCTCCGATTCGGGGATGAACTGCTTCAACAACGCGAGTTTCTTGGAGACGTCCGGATGCGTCTGGATCACGTGCCTGGCGAATGCTCGTTGAGTCTCGCTGAATTCGTCGCCGGAGCGGATGCCGATCACGTTGCAAAGCGAAAACAGCGAATGCGGGGTGACGTCCATCGCCAACAGTCGCGAGTAAATTGCCGAGGGATATTTCGAGATTTCCGCCGACTGGGCGAACGCACTCCAATGCGATTTCCACAGACCGGGGGCTTGCTCGAACGCGAACAGGTACGTGATGGCGGCTTGATGATACTTGCGTTCCGAAGCGAGTTGGTTGGCTCGGGCGACCATCAATTCGGGCGTTAACTGTTCCTGATCAATGGCTTGCTTCCAAATCTGTATCGCCTTCTCACCTTGATCGGCGCGTTGATACAACTCTGCCAATGCGTCCACGAAGCCATCAGGAATCGGCGCGTCGGGGGTGGTCCCAAGACCGATTCGCCGCTCGAACATCGAAACCAGTTGGTCAATTCGACCGGCACGGATCAGGATCTCCATCGCTTGGCGAGACACCGCGGACCGTAGAATCTTTCCGTTGGCCATGTGATCTTGAAGGATCGAATAAGCGACCTCCGACGCCGTGGTGCGATTGCCGTCGATCAACAGGGATTGGGCCATTCGCAGTTGATACAGATCATCTTGTCGCAACAAACGCGACGCCTGCATCCTGCTTTGTGGAGCCATGGCCCTCGGACCCGACTGGATGTCCAGCCCCATCTCTGCCACGAGCTTTTCCATCGCCGTGCGCGTGGCATGGTCGACGTGCAGCGTGAGGATCTGAGCGGCCGTACCGCGAGCCGATTGCAAGGCGCCGAAACGCATCGCCAGATGAAACTTGGCCAGTTCAATTTTCAGCTTCGACTGGTCATCGGTCGTCTCCATGTTGCTCAGCCGCGCGAACCCTTGGTCGGCTTTGGAGGTTTCCATTTCGAACCGCGCCAACTCGATCTGCAGGTCCACATCCCCTGGATACCTTTCGCAAAGCCACTGCATCCTCTGGTAACAATCAGCGGGCTGGTGCATCCACCACGCCGCATACGCCGCGACCAACTGGCGCAGTTTCAGTTCTTGTTCCGGCGCTCCTTCCAAATCACGTTGAAGCTCTATCCACCAACCCTCCGACTGGGAATCCCCGGCGGCGTTCCAACGACGGGAATTGTTATTCAATGCCAGTTGCTCGATACCGTGAATCAGATAGTCGTCGATCAGATGTTTGGAAAGTGTTGATTGCCAACCGTGCTGCGAAACACGCCGATTGGGGAAGCTCAAGACCGTCATGGAAGCCGTGGACGTGATGCCCTGTCGTTGGTGGGCTGGTTCGTATTGGCGGACGAGCGAGGCGACGCTGAGTGTTTTCTGGTTCAGCGTGTTTCGATGAGTGCAGTGGGCCAACCAGGCATCAAGGAGAGCCGTCTGATGGCGCCGTTGGAATTCGAGTTCCGAGGGCACGGTGGGTGCAAGGAGCCAGGTGATGACTTTGTTGGCCTGCAATTCTTTCAGCAAATCGGGTTGTGGATCGCGGCGTGCGATGTCGGTCAACCCGGCGACAAGTTTGTCGGCATGGGGCACGTCGTTGTCCCAAAGCGCCAATTGGATATCCGCGATGGCAACCATCAAACGGTTCGGTTGCTGCGCGGGATCACGATTCAGTGTCGGACTTTCCTTTCCGGCGAGCCGAAACTCACGCATCATGGTGCGATGCAATTCGAGCGTTTCCCCGATCTGCTTCGTCGTCACGACGCCCGCACGTCGCATTTGCTGCCGTGCCGCGACAACCTTTGCCAAGATTGCCAGTTGGCGGTCATCGAGTGACTTCAGGCGGCGCGACGACCCATCGCCTTCAACGCTCAGACGCTTCTTCCTGGTTTCTAATGCCTTACGCCATGCCGGGTGCTCCCCTGTCGGGTCCACTTCCGCCATTCTCCAAAACAACGATTCCGGTGGGCCGCCGGATGTACCGGTCAGCGAGTTCTTTAGACCATAAAATGCGAGCTTCTCTTCGAGCTTGCCCAGATCATCGATCTGATCCAGCGGCGGCAGGGGGAACAATTCGTCAATGACTTCGTGCGGCGTTTGCTGTTTGCCGTCGCGGGCGTTCTGTTTGCAGCGGCCAAGCACACTGATCGCACGACAGATCCAGCGCGCTTGATGGAAGTCTTCCGGGATCATGTAATCCTTGACGACGGGCGGCACCGGGACACCGACGGCACGGGGCGAGTCCACTTTTCCCAGCAAGTTACCCAGGAAATACGTGAAGCTACGTTTCGGTACCGTGACCGTGCCCGCATTGGCCCTGCTGGAACGACTGACTTTCGCGGGCAATCGAATTGTGTAGTTGCCCGACAAACCCGTGCCGGATGCCTGAGAGCCTAGGCATGGGGGCGGTGTATCGAGCCGCATGTCCAACGTGTCAAACTCGCCGGCCATGCGGATCGCTTCGGCGAAACGAGCGTCGTCGGTGTCGCCGGCGGTTTTGAACAGCAATTGAGTATGAACACACTGG
This sequence comes from Stieleria neptunia, assembly GCF_007754155.1. Lineage (NCBI taxonomy): Bacteria > Pseudomonadati > Planctomycetota > Planctomycetia > Pirellulales > Pirellulaceae > Stieleria > Stieleria neptunia. The sequence continues at coordinate 2,512,439 of NZ_CP037423.1, forward strand.
ATTCCCCACCACGCCGGTTCACCTGCGGTCACGATCCGGCACAGTTCGATGGCCTGTTGGTGACTCCGATTGGCCGCGCGATCGATGATCTTCATCGCCCGTTGTGGATCGGTTGTGACCGCCAGTTCGCGTGCGAACAATTCGAAAGGATCTGAATGGCCGCATTGGGCATGAAGTTCCGCCAACAAGTCATAGTCGTCCGGTGTGCCCTTCAGGTCGGTCAATCGACGCTGATACTCCATCGCGGCCTGGAAATCTGACACCGCCATCAGACAGGTGACGGTCTGGCGGATCAGATCATCATCGTTCGGGTTTTGATCCACCAATTGCCGCAACAGAAATCCCGCACGTTTGAAATTGCCGATCGATTGCCAAAACGATGCGATCATCCGCTGCGTGTGGTAACGGTCCTTGGTCGCCAACGCAAATTGTTCCAGGCGTCTTAGCAGCTGCCCCGATTCTCCACGCCGCTCGTACAGTGGAACCAACAATTCCAGCAGCTCGTGACGACGATCCCAATCGCGTTCCAGTTCGATCGCTTCCCAATACAGTTGGATCGCCGGATCGGTCTGGAACCGTTCGGCGTAGTGCTTGGCCAACGTCAGCCGGTTCAGATTGTCTCGCGGCGCCAAATCGATCGCGTTTCGCAGTGCCGCAACCGCTTCTTCATCGCGACCGAGTGCGAACGCCAGTTCGGCATAGATTCGATAGGAATCAGGTGCACCCGGAGCGACGCGGATCAAGGCGCCGGCGGCGTCGATCGCTTGGTCCAAATCGCCGAGTTCGTTGTGCAGCGTCACGATCCGACGCCGGTACGTTGTCTGGAACCTTCGGTCCAATTCCGCCAAACGCTCGAAATAGCGGATCGCGTCCATTCGCCGCTGTTGTTGCTCGGCGGTCTCCGCCGCAACGAGTAGTGTTGCGACATCGTCGGGCGCCTGCTCGGCCGCGGCTTCGATCGTCAGGGCGGCGCGGGACAATTGATTGTCGGCAAGGTACAGCAACGCCAGAAGCAAGCGGTTCTTGACCGAGGGTTCCTGATCGGCGGTTTCTGCGATCTTTTCTCTCAGTATTCCGGCTTCGGTGTAGGCCGTGATTTGGTCACGAAGCACGTGTTGACGCTCGTCTCGCGTTTCGGCGATCGACTCGGCCGCCTCCAGTTGCGCGATGGCTTGGCGGTAGGCTTTCGCGTCCAGCAGGGCACGGGCGTAGCGGAGCTGTTGATTGAAAGTCAGATCGAACGACGACGCCTCCTGCCACGCCTGGAGTGATTGAGAGTTGAACTTGAACGCCGCAAAGATTTCCGCCAACCGAATCAACGACTCGCGATTCCGCCGCGGCCCGGCCGCGATCGATCGCCATACTTCGATGGCCTCGTCCTTCCGCTTAAGTGAATGAAGCTGTTCACCCAGGTATTCGCGATAGGGTGTCGAATCGGGGGCCAGTTCGACCGCTTTGCGGTACAGGGCAATGGCGTGTTCCGTGCGGTTGATACCGGCCAGCAATTTGGCGACGCGGACATGCAGAACCGGATCATCGGGACGCGACTTCAATAGGCGTTCCCAGACGGCAACCGCGGCGTCACGTCGTTCGTCGACTTTCCGGTCCGCGTCACGTAACAACAGACGGCCCCAGCGAATGAAGTGATCGGGGTTGTTGGGGTCTAGACGGACCAGGGCTTCGAACTGCGGTGATGTTTCTGCCGGACGATCGGCGCGATCCAGAATATCGATCAAGGCCAGACGTGCGGCAACGTCGCCCGGAGCCCGATCGACGGCGGTCTGCATCGTCTGTCGGGCCAGATCCAAACGCCCGGCAAGTGTTTGGATTTGACCCAGTCGAATCCGCAACGACAGGTCATCGGGCAACCTTTCCACCTCCGCGGAATAAAACTCGATCAGTGCATCGAATGAGCCATCGTGGAGCAATCCCGCCTCCAGCCGATCACGGACATCGCGATACAGCCAACTGCCCGGACGTAGTCGCCGCAACAGGGATTTTAATTGTTCGTTCGCCAGTTCGGGGCGATCGAGCAGACGCTGCAATTCCGCCGTCTGGATTTGAAAACGAAGTTTCTGTTCGGCGTGCTCCGTCTTGCGCACCAGTTGGGTGTATTGTTCCAAGGCCGGTTCGTACAGTCTTTCATTGACCAAGTGACGGGCGACCCGTTCAGCGATCGTTTGATCGCCGGGGAACTGTTGTTCGAGTTGTTTCCACGTTCGGATCGCTTTATCTTGGTGGCCCGATTGAGCATAGAGTCGACCGAGTTGCAGGTAGATGTCCACCGCGTCGACGCGTCCGGGGCCTCGTTCGATCGAGCGTTTCATGGCCTCGGTCGCTTCGTCGGTTTTCCCCGTCGCTTGTAACGCCTTTCCCAAATGAAAGCTCGCCAGGGCGTTGTTTTCCAACCAGCGTTCGGCCTTGCCGAGCGCCCCGATCGCATCGTCGTACAAGCCGCGGCGGAGCTGAATCAACCCGAGCGTCATCTGACGCTCACCGGCACGCTCGGCGGTTTCGGCGACGTCGAGCGATCGAAGGAAATCGTCGAGCGTGCGATTTTGCAGATGGTGGCTGTACACGCGATCGAGCGCGATTCCCGGTCTCGGCCGCCGCAGCAGCACCTCGGTGAATCGCTCGATCGCCTGGTCAGCCTCGGCAGCCGGGCGTTGGGCCAGGACGCCACATCGATCGGAAAAGAGCATGCCACAGATCGTGAGCAGACAGACCAGCAGGGCAACACGCGGCGATCGGATTCGAGAGCGATTGTTTTGCGTCATCGTCGTGGAAATTCCTCTCCGAACTGCGCCGCTGCGACATCGATACGAGCACGACAATCAACGATTGTACCGATTCAGCGTACCAAGATCACGCGCCACTGGCTGACCAGCATGTCGATTGAATCGGGATTTGCGGAGTCAATGGTGAGCCGCTGGCCGTCAGGCCTCGGGCGTGCGTCTGGATGCCCGGCCGCTTACGCGTCGCGGCTCACTCAATCAACAGACCGTGACGCTTCCCGCTGGGGGCGGCGGGTGCAAGCTGAAGCTTGCAGGGGTCGCAAGCTGGAAGCTTACGCCACTTGTGCCGGTTGCTGACCGGGCTGTTGATTGATTCGGGATCTGCGGAGTCAATGGTGAGCCGCTGGCCGTCAGGCCTCGGGCGGGCGCCGAAATGCCCGGCCGCTGACGCGTCGCGGCTCACTCAATCAACAGACCGTGACGCTTCCCCCTGGGGACGGCGGGTGCAAGCTGAGGCTTGCAGGGGTCGCAAGCTGGAAGCTTACGCCACTTGTGCCGGTCAGCGAGCGGCGGGGGCGTCGTCGCGATGATGGAGGCCCGTCAGCACCGACAGGGCTGCCTGGTCACCGTTTTCGTCCGCAATTTCAACCAACCGCGCGATCATTTGCTCCAATGCCGCGTCGACGGATTCGACGTCGCTCCTCTCGATCGCCGTCAATGCCAGGACCCATTCACGCAACGGACCCGCTTTCAACCGTGTCTCCGTAGGCAACGTTTGCAGGCATTCATCGACCAGGTCGCTCAAATCGTCCGGCCTGACGACCGACGCCAACATCAGACGGGCGGGAAGATTGGATGAGGGTTGCTTTTCGCCATCGGCGATGCGATCGAATTCTGTGAGCAGTTTCTGGCATGCATCGCGTCCGGCCGGAGTCTCTGAGGCCGTTCGGATTGCCAGCTCGAACAGGCAATCCCGTGGAGTCTCGGTCAAGCGGTCCAGCTTGGTTGCGTACAGATCCACAGGGGCCTCCTGAACGCCGGCCAACAGATCAGCCCGCATTGCATTGACGTACAAGATGGCGTTTTCGGCATCGACGGATTCGATCGCGGATTCAAGGCGAGTTTCCAAAATCCTTTGATGATTTCGCCCCTGGCTGTATCGTCTGGCCAATTGGAACACCAGGGGCTGGTCCAGGAAACGCCGACAGATTCCGGCGGCATCGATCGGGAAACCGGATTCGAACAGGTGCTCAGCGAGGTGCGCCGCGACCTGCAATTGCCGATTCTCTCGCACGCCCGTGGTGCGCGGATACTCCCACGTGCGGAGTCGCTGCAGCCAACCGCGTCGGGCCAGATCGCCCCGTCCGACTTTGACGTAGGCGCGAAACAGTTGATCCAGTGGCGAGCCGACGGGATGTGATGCGACGGGATCCGATGGCGAATGGCGAACCGCGGCCTGAAAGATTCCGATTTGCAGCATCGCTTTCTGATCGATCGGATCGAGTGTTTCGATCAGTTGGCCGGTTTGCCAAAGCAGTCCGGCGGGAATGTTTCCTGCCGGAGACGCCGTGATCGCTGCATCCAAGCGAGGCGGAACCATCGCGCGAATCCGCTCCGCCGCCGCACCCCGTGTCTCCTCGGCATGCAGTTCATAAACGGCCTTCAGAAACTCGCCATTCGCCTGAGTGTCCTCCGACGCTGAGACATCGACCGCCATGAGAAACCGTTGCGACGCTTGGTCATCGCGATGCAACAGATCCATCAGATCGCTCAACACGCCTGGAACGATTCCCGATTCGTTCCACCCCCGCATGCTCCAAAGTGGCGAATCGTGGCGAAAGGCATCCCGTGAGGTGATGGCATCGACCATCATCGAGGTCAATTCGGGAATCTGCTTCCGTTCGGATTTTGGAATCGCAGCCAACAGCACGTCCAATTGTGTGGCGGCTTGGGGATGGTTCACGACATGCTGGGCAAAGCGTCGCCGAGCCTCGCTGAACGGCCCCGATCCGGGAATCCGGATCACGCTGCAGGCGGATTCGAGGGGGAACGATCGGATGTCGATTCGACAAAGGTGATCAAACAGAATCTCTTGCGAGGTCGACATCGACGCCGCGCGAGTGAACACATTCCAGTGACTCTGCCATTGTTTCGGATCGCGCTCGAACGCGACCAAATATAGCACCGCGGCGTGATGGAATTTCTGTTTGCCTCGCAGCGAACTCGCCCGCCTGATGATTTGGCGCGGCGTCAGCTTCTCCGATTCGATCGTCTGTTCCCAGAGCCGGCCGGCGAGTTCCGGTTCCCCAGCGGCGACATACAAATCGGCGAGTTCTTCGCGATAGACACTCGAGTTCGGAGAGGACTCGAGTTTACGCTTGGTCGTGGTGATCAGGGGCTGCAAGCGGTTCGTCTGGGCCAGGATCTGGATCGCTTGACGCCGTGTACCGGTTCGGTTTGCCTTGCGTGGGTCTTGTTGGCGATGGATGACCGAATAGGCGACTTCCGACGCGGTGATAAAATTACCCGATTCGAGCAGCGATTGCGCCAACTGGATTTGTTCGACAGCATCCGCCACGGGATTGCGGATGGGGACGCGATTCGGGGCGGGGGCGACGGGCTGTTTCCTGATCGCCTGCTGCAACGAAGCGACCGATGCGTTTTTCGAATGGATCGATTCCAATTGTTTCGTCAGGAATGTTCGCGTGTCGTCATCCATCGGCCGAGCGAGTAGCTGTCTGGCGGTGGAACGAACGAGGTCATCGTTGCCCGCCTGTGCGGCCAGAATCACGCGTGCCAATTCGACTTGTTGGCGGGCTGAATCGTCCGTGGTTTTGATTTGATCGAGACGTTCGAATGCTTTAGCCGGTTGCTCGGTGACCACGGCCAGACGCGCCGCTTCGATTTGCAAGTCGAGATCGTCGGGGAACTCATCGGCCAGCGTTTCCAGCTGGACAAAACAATCCAGCGGCCGTTGGTCCCACCACGCCGCGAACGCAGCAAGAATCCGCCGCAATTTCAACTCGTGCGGCGTTGCACCCTCGAGCGGCTCGACCAACCTTTGCAGAAAATCGTCCGGGACCGAAAGGATGGTCGATGAGGATCCTCTCACAGACTGCTTTGGAATCAGCGGCAGCACTCCCCGCAACAGATTGGCCTCGATCAATCGCTTCGATAGTGGCAGCTGCAGTTTGAAAAGTTCATAGCGTGGCGGGTGCAGACCCGGCAACAACACCGGAGTCACGATTTGCAGCTGGTCACCACCAAACAATTCTGACGGGGGCAGACCTTGGCGGTAAAGAATCGACCAGCGCGACCAATGCGCGATCCAAGCATCGGCCAGCAGTTGTCGATGGCGGATCACGAAGGCTTGTTCGTCGTCACTGTTTGGCGAGACGATCCACGGCACCACTTGGTCGGTCATCGATCTGCCGGGGCGACTGGACCTGGCGATCTGGACCAAATCGGCGGCTTTTTCATCCGCCAGTGTGAAAGCGTTTTCCCACAATGCTGCTTGGATTTCTGCGATGCCGCGATGGTAGCTCGACGGGGCGAACGGCTGATCAAGCGTCTCGGAGAACGGATCGTCTTTTCCTGCCAGACGAGACTCCGCCACCAGGTTTTGTCGCAACTGCAGGTCACGTCTAATCGTTTCGATCGGCGCCGAACGCTTCGTCGCCAGGGTCTGGTGTGTTTGGCAAACGTCGGCCAGGATCGCCAGTTTTGCATCGTCGAGCGGTGAAATCTTGTCCTGCCGGGGCCTTGCCAGTACGTGTCGATTGCGTGATCGCCTGGCGAGCAGCTCGGCGAGCGCCGGTTGATCGCTCGCCGGATCGAGCTGGGCGAACCGCCAGATGATCGCTTCGGGTGGCAACGTGTCGGTATCGTCGAGCGAATTTTGAATCGAATGCAGCCGGATTGCGTGGCGAAACGCGTCGACGTCCTCGGACTCGATCGGCGGGTTGGAGAACCGTTTGTCGATCACTTGCTTCGCCGTGATCGGTTGTCCGTTGAGTGACGCCAATTCACGATCCGCGAGAATCTGCACGCAACGCGCGATCCAGTAAGCCTGGAAGTAATCCCCGGGTGCGAGAAAATTGCTGCCGAAGGAGAACGAATAACTTTTGGATCCGTTGTTTCGCCGACTCGTGATGCGTCGTTCATTGAGGAACAAAATGGTCTGCAGTGACGCCGCAGCGGACGCGGGATAGCCATCGCGGCCCACCGAGGCTTGTCTCGGTCGCCGGACTTTGAGCGTCAGGGACGCTCCCGGCGCGGCGCGGCTCACCACAACATACTTCGTGAGTGCGGCGGGGTTCGAGTATCTAGCAGAGGAAACCCGCAAGGTGGCGTTGGACGGGGCCGTCGGGGCAAGGCCTGAGATGGACGCCAAGTCCGGATCGAGTTTCAACCCCGCCACTTCGCCGGCCAACTTTCCGGCTTGGGCCACATGCTCAGCGCGTTCGGGGGCATCGGACAGTAACAGCAGTTGAGCCCGGACGATTTGAATGTCCCACAAGTCGCCATTGTTCTGCAACGCGACGCGACACAGTTCGGCCGCCTGCTCGGGATCGGTGGCTGCGATCCGACGAATGATGGACGCCATCCGCGTGGGATCCTTCGTCGCCTTCATCTCCCGCATCGTCACTTCGGTTTGCGTGATCAATCCGGCTTCCAGTTCGAGCGACGATAGCCGACTTTGATTCGACGGCGTGTCTTCCACACGGACCAGCCGGCGTTGATACGAAACCGCCGCGAGCAAATCGCCGGATTGCGACAAGTGATCGACCATCGCCTGCAGCAGTTTGACATCGCGAGGATGTTTGCCGAGCATCCGCTTGAGAACCGTGTGGGATTGCCGGAAATCTTTGACAACCGTCCAAACGGTCGCGATCAGAATGGGCTTGGTTTTTGGGTCCAGCCCGTCCAGTTCGACGCGTTCCAGCCGGGCCACGAGCTGGTCGATTTCTCCGCGTCGTGCATACAGGGGCACCAGCTGTTGGACCAACTCCGTCCGTGCCGTGAATTCCGGTTCGTATTCGATGGCTTGCCAGAACAAATCGATCGCGGCAAGTGTTTCATACCGTTCGGCGAATCGCCTTGCCAGCGTGACACGTGCTTCGATGTCCCGGGGGTCCACCAGGATGGCTCGTCGCAACGCGCTCTCGCCCGCTTCATCCCGACCGGTCGCCAAGGCGATTCGAGCGTACTGATGATACGATTCCGGTGACGCCGGGTTCGCGTCAATCATGGCTTGAGCGGCATTCAATGCGAGATCCGTTTCGCCCAACTGTTCCCGAAGTTGGACCAGCCGACCGAGATGGTTGACCTGGAAACGTTTGTCCAACTGCACCAACGCTTCCAGATGCGTCGCGGCGGCGGAGAGTCGACCCAATCCGTCGGCGATGTCGACCGCATCGCGAAGGGCCGTCACGTTTTCCGGATCGAGTTTCAGTGCGGCGTCGATCGAAAGCCATGCCGCCGCCGGTTGTCCGTTGGCCCGGAAAAGCAATGCCAGAAACCGCTGGTTTTCCGCCGTCGGTTCTTGGACGGAAACCTGGGCAATCTGCTCGTCCAGTTTGCCCGCCGCCCGCAGTGCTTCGATTCGATGCCGCATCAGCCGCTCGCGTTCTTCGCCGCTTTCCGCCAAACCCGAGGCGTTTTCCAATTCTTGAAACGCCGCGTCGTGCCGATTCGCGTCGGAGAGCACGCGGACGTAATGCAAGCGTTGGTCAAACGACAAATCCAACTCGGCCGCTTGCTGCCAGCTTTGCAGTGCCAGATCGGTCCGCTCGACGGACGCGAAGATTCCGGCCAACTGAATCAGTGTCTCCGCACTGCGCCGCGGGCCCTCGGCAAGGGACCGCCAGACCGCGACCGCATCGTCGTGCCGCCCGAGATCGTGCAGCAGCTCGCCCAGGGAGGCGCGATAGTGTGGGGCGTCGGGGGCCGCATCGATGGCTTGCCGATAGAGTTCGATGGCGCGATCGGAGGCTTCGATGGAATGCATACGTCCAGCGATGATCGCCAGCAGGGCGGCATCATCAGACTTGATTTCCGCGAGCTGATCCCACGCGTCGCGGGCCGCACCGCGCCGTCGCTTGAGACTGATGGATAAATCATCGAGACGGGCTTCTCCCAGACGCAACCGATAGTCGGGATTGGCCGGATCGATGGCGATCAATTGTTCGATTTGTCCAGCAGCCTCGCCGGCCCTGCCTTCGCCTTGGAGAATTTCCACCAAGGCAAGACGGGCATCGACATCTTGCGGCGCGCTGTCGAGCGTCTGCAACAGGATCGTCTCGGCTTCCGCAGTGCGCCCCGATCCCGCCAGGATTTCCGCCAAACGAATCGGCAGCGTGACGTCGTCCGGAAAACGTGCCGATTGGTGCCGGTAATAATCCGCCAACGCGTCGGTGTCGCCGGCGGACAGATAGCTCCGTTCGAATCGGCTGCGGACGTCGGCGTGCAGCCAGCTTCCCGGACGCAAACGGTCCAGAATCGATTGCAATTGCTCGCGGGCCTGCTGCGTTTGACCGATCCGGGCCGTCAGATCAGCGACTTTGATTTGATAGCCGACCCGGGTTTCCGCCGACTTGGCTTGTTCGGCTAATCGTCGATAGTGGTCGAGTGCTGGTTCGTAGGCTTGCTGTGCCACCAAGGCGGTCGCGACCTTTTCCGCGATCGAAGGATCGTCGGGAAATTGATCGACCAACTGTTGCCAAAGCGTGATCGCCCGGTCGACGTGGCCGGTCCGGCAATGCAGTTTGCCGAGATCGAGATAGATGTCCGGTGCGTGTCGACGATCGGGCTGTTTCGCGATGGCACGTTGAAACGCTTCGATCGCCTTTTCGTGTTCACCCGCGTCCGCCAGCGCCTTGGCCAGCTGGTGGCTGACGTTGGCATTTCCAGTCAACAACGCTTCCGCATTTTGCAGGGAATCAACCGCGGCCGATGCGTCTGCCCGCTTGAGCTGAATCAGACCGCGGACCGTCTGCTTGTGACCCGAATGGGCATCATCGAGCGACTGCAGCAATCGATCGAGCGATTGGTGTTGGACATGAAAGTCATAGACCCGATCGAGCGCCGTGCCGGGACGGGGATTCCGTACCAGGACTTCGAGGAACCGATCCGCGATCTGACGTTCTCGATCGGGAGGCTGCGCGGACAAGGGCGACGCGGTGACCAGCAGCGTCAACAGGCCCAGCGCTGCGAAACGGATCGAGACGGCCTGCGAATGAATCGACCTGGAACGCAGTGAGAAGGAAAACCGTGTCGCCATCTTTGTCGTCTCAGGGCGTGCTCAACATCCATTGCCGCAACGCCTGGTCTGCGGCTTGCTGATTCCCAGTATGACGTAGACCCCGTCAATAACGCAAATGTGCGTGAAATCCTCCACTGCCTTTTCTGGTCAGCTCATTTTTTGACGTGAGCCCGGCGTCCATTCTGAGCGTGTTCGCAGCAACGGGGTCGCTCAGCAGCTCCAGACCGGGTCGCCCAGGACGTCGAATTTAGGGGTGATCCCCAGCCCGGGCTCGGTCGATGCCGCCATCCGGCCGTTGACCCGTTTGGGTGCCCCGTCGGCGATCGACTGGGTGACGTAGCTGTTGAAGTCCGTTGACGTGAACAGATAGTCCGTCGGGGTGCTGTGTGCCAGGTGCGCGATCGCGGCGGTGATGATGTCTCCGCCCCAGCTATCTTCGATCGTCATCGCGATCCCCAGGGACACGCACAGGTCGCGCGCCTGTCTGGCTTTGGTCAGTCCGCCGAACTTGCTGATCTTGATGTTGACTGCATCCATCGCACGGTCGGAGGCACCTTTCAGGATCGCGTCGACCGAGTCGATGACTTCGTCCAAGATAAACGGCAGATTGGTGTTTTCGCGAATCGTCAAACACTGCTGATACGTCGCGCAGGGTTGTTCGATGTAAACGTCGACGTCACGCACGGCGCCGACGACCCGCATCGCTTCGTGCATCAACCAGCCCGTATTGGCATCGGCGACCAGTTTATCGCCCGGCTGCAACACCTCTCGGGCCGCGCGGATTCGCTCGATGTCCTCATCGGGTCGGCCACCGACCTTCAACTGGAACCGTCGATAGCCTTCTTCGCGATACCCGGCGACGTTCTCGGCCATCTCGGCGGCCGGTCGTTGGGAGATCGCACGATAGAGCACCACGTCGTCTCCGAATCGGCCGCCCAGCAAGGTGCAAACCGGCAACCCAGAGACTTTGCCCAGGATGTCCCAGCATGCCATGTCGATCGCCGTTTTGACGTAGGGGTGGCCCTTCATCACGCGGTCCATTTTTTGATTCAGCGCCAACAACTCGGTCGGGTCTGCGCCGATCAGTTGGGGGGCGAGTTCTTGGAGCCCCGCCCGGGCTCCGGCGGCGTAGGCGGGCAGGTAGACCGGTCCGAGTGGGCAGACTTCACCGAAACCGACCACGCCCGCATCCGTCTCGATTTGGACGACCGTGGAATCAAAGACGTCGACGCTCTTCCCCTCCGACCAGCTGTAATTGCCTTCCGCCAGGGGCAGGTCGACTTGGTAAACCTTGAATCCGGTAATCTTCATCTCGTCGTCTCGATCGGTAGGGCAATGGGAGATGACTGCCAGGCGAATTCCGCGACGGCAGCAATCGATGTCGAACCGAGAATTTAACAGCAACGGCGTCGTTGCGGCAGCGGTTCGGGGGCAGCGGTCACGTGCGAGGCTCCGGGCGCACCCTTTGATTGATCTTGCGCCTGCAGAATGGCCTTTAGATTCCGCTCGTTGCCTAACCGGTGAGGATGCGTTTGACATCAAACAGGTGACTTCGGTGCCCCTTCGATTCCATGCCGCACCGCAGCCTTGGGAATCGAATACACTGGCACGGTTGAATATCCCCCTCCTCGACCGCCTCCCCCTTACCCCGGCCATCTCCCATGTCGCGATTGATGATTGTCGCCGCCCTGTGCTGTCTCTCCGGTTTCGCTTCGGCGGCGGATCGACCGAACGTTCTGTTCATCGCCGTCGATGACTTGAACCATTGGTTGACGCATTTGAACCGCAACCCGCAGGCTCGCACGCCGAACTTTGATCGGCTGGCCCGTCGCGGCGTCACCTTCACCAACGCCCATTGTGCCGTGCCGGCTTGCGAACCGTCGCGTTGTGCGTTGATGAGCGGACGGCGACCGTGGGTGTCAGGCTGCTACAAAAACGGTCACGCCTGGAAAAAACACCAAGCGGCCGGCGAGGGGTTGAGCGCGCAATTTCTAAACGCCGGTTACCACGTCGCCGGTGCCGGAAAAATCTACCACTCCCGACAGTACTACCCCAGCGAATGGACCGAGTACATGTCCGACGACGGGTTAAGTGCGAACGGACCGGGGGTAAAAAAAATGGATGGGTACCACGACGATGTGACGCACCCCAACCTGAAAGACGACGACATCATGGATTGGCACTGCGTCAACTACTGCATCGAACGCATCACCAAGAAAAGCGACAAGCCGTTCTTCGTCGCCTGCGGACTGTACAAACCCCACCTGCCGTTCGTCGCCCCGCGAAAGTACTACGATGCGTTTCCGCTGGAATCGATCCAGTTGCCGCCGCACATCGAAAACGACTTGGCCGACATTCCGCCGTCGGGCGTGAAGATGGCCGGCCCACAAGGCGACCACGCCAAATTCCTCAAGAGTGGTCGTTGGAAGGCCGCGATTCAATCCTATCTGGCGACGTGCAGCTACACCGACATGAACCTCGGTCGATTGCTCGATGCACTTGACGCCAGCCCGAACAAAGACAACACGATCATCTGCCTGTGGAGCGATCACGGTTGGTCGCTGGGCGAAAAGGAACACTGGCGTAAGTTCGCGCTGTGGGAAGAAACCACGCGGACCGCCTTCATCTGGGTCGTGCCGGGATTGACGACGCCCGGCACACGCTGTGACCGTTCGGTGGATTTGATGTCGGTGTACCCGACGCTGTGCGAATTGACCGGCATCGCGACCCCGGATCACGTCAGTGGTCGAGACATCTCGTCGTTGCTGCGGGATCCGCAAGCGGCTTGGGAATTCCCGGCGATCACCACGCACGGACGCGGCAACCATTCGGTCAAGACCGAGACGCATCGTTACATCCGCTACGCCAACGGCGAAGAAGAACTCTACGACGTCGTCGCCGATCCTTACGAATGGAAGAACCTGGCCTCGAAACAGGGAAGTGACGCTATTAGGTCACAGTTGGCCAAGTGGTTGCCGAAGCAGGAAAAGCCCGAGCCAAAGAAGTAGGGCATGCTGTGCATGCCACCCGTCACGCACAGCGTGACCTACATCACTGAGAACGAGAAAAAGTAGGGCATGCTGTGCATGCCATCGTGACGTCATGCACAGCGTGACCTACTGCAGCGTCTATCGGTAGATGTCATGCGGGGGAGCCATGGACCGTCTGGCAATCCGCTTCCCTCGATCGATCTGATCGAACAGACGATCTCCGGTACCACAGCAATGGATCACACCCACGGATGGCAGCGCGTACCCACGGATCCCAGGCTGCTTTCTATCCGTGGGTTCGCTCTGCCATCCGTGGGTTCATTTAAATCGGGCACTCGGGGCTGTCCTTAGGCTGGCGTTTCCAGCGTCGCACTGCAACCCGCCGGTTTGACTCCGCGATCCAATCAGACGGATGACCGGCGCATGACGTTTACCGCTAGACGGTCCACTACGGCGGCAAGATCACGTCGGGACGTATTCCACCACGTGACCGATTTTGATCACAAACGGATGGGTTTTGTGGCTCTTGAAAAAGCCGCTGACCGTCACGCCCTCCGGGTTCTCGATCACTTTGACGATGTTGACATACGGGACGTGGAAAACGTTCGCGTCATCGCCGGATCGAACCGAAAAATAATCGTCCTCGGCGGCAAGCAACGACGCCGATTCGATCCGGTGGGCACTGTGAATGTTAATCCCGATCTCGTTGCCCATTTGCGTTTCAATCAGCTTTTTCATGACACTTCAACTCAAACGTTGTTTGGGATCCGCTGCACGGAATGACGTGCAATTCCCCAATCCTATCAGAACAGCCCCGGGCTTTGTGGATGGATTGCCACCTTGTTCCAGCCTACACGCCCCATCATTCTGCCCCGAATCATTCTGCCGTCCCTCCGCTGATTTTCCGCTACCGCAAGCGAATTTTCCCGAGGGTCAACCAGCCCGGTTTCGTTTGTCCTTGCTCCGCGTTGGCGAACCGCAACGGTTTGCCTCCTTGGAGTGGATGGACCACTCGCATCAACACGCTGTAGGTTCCCGAAAGCCCTGCGGTGTCGATCGACGCCGATAATTCATGCGCCGTTGCACTCGGCAAGTGCCCCCGCATGGACAGCCCCGGAACGAGCCTTCGTTTGGCAATTTTGCCGGCTTCATCGACAAGAGCCACTTCGGTGGGCCAGTCGGCATAGAACGGCGCGACGCCTTGATTGATCAACTGCAGATTGATTTTGCATCGGCCAGTTCGTTCATCGGGGAAAAACGCCGCACGGCGGACAAAGAAATCATACCCCATCCGCCGGACTTCGCGCGTTGCACGTTCCAACCGCTGCGGTGAAGCGACTTCACGAAACAGACCAGTGTCCATCAACCACGTCGCGTGTGTTTGGCTGACACAGTCGCGGAAACTCTGCGCCTGCTTGGGCCACTGATCAGGGGCGTCAAAGATTTTGCCCCAAGCCTCCGGGCGAATCTCGCCGCCGATCGGATGGGATTTCCATTTGTTGATTGCCGCGCCACCGGCGGCCTTGAGCGCCGGCATGTAGAACCAATCGTCTTCCTGTTTACCGGTGTCGATCGTCGCCCAGGCAAACGAATCGTCGTGATAACCGAAGGGGCGCGAGGCGTTTTCGGTCTGGTAGCCGTGATCCGGTCCGGCCGGGTAGCGCAGCAGGACGGGAGTCGACGGGAACGCGGCTTCGTAGGCATCCAACACGATGCCTTGGGTTCCTTTGCTGGCCCAGAGGTCGCTTCGTGGATACGTATGCCATTCTCCCCAGGTGCCCAGCAAGCCGGCGGTGATGTAGGCCAACCGTGCGTCTCCGTCGTACTTGTCGCCGAACGCGGCGATGAACGCACGAAACGCCGAACGGAGCTGTTCGTCCTCGTAGTCCGGTGTCGTGATCTGTTTCGGCGGCAGCGGCGCCGTGTTGGTGTTCAGGTACGTGTGCAGCTTCAATCCGCCCTTGATCAGATACTTCGGAATCCCTCTCTTCTTGCCGGGGTATTCGACGTAGATGCGAACCACGGCCTGGTTGCCGCGCGAAGCGATGTCGTCGAGTAACTTTTCCAGCGGCCGCCAATCGAATGCGTCTTCCGCGAGCATCAGATCGCTGAGTGCCAGATAGCTGAACTCCATGCTGTGCGGGAATCGATCCGGGTAGGGACGCGCGTACGGCACCAACCCCTTGAGCGGATTGTCGAGCGGGCTGTCGGCCGGTTTCAGGTCAAACGCTTGCTGCGCGTGGGTCGTGGTCCGGTCGCCGAGCAACGCAAGCAAATAAATGACAGTGCAACAGAAGATTCGCAGTATCGCGTGAACTCGGTTTTTCATCGGAGATACCTAAAGGGTTGTGGAGGTAACGTCGCCCTGTTTTTCGAGTACGACGGCCCTTCCGGGCCGTCGTCCGTCGGGCTCTGCCCGACGACGACCTGGAAAGGACGTCGTACAACGATCCGCTGACCACATCGCACTCAATCGACTAGGTCGTACGTGAGTGTTGGTGTCCAGCCTTCAGGCGCCTTGTTTTTCGAGTACGACGGCCCTTCCGGGCCGTCGTTCGTCGGGCTCTGCCCGACGACGACCTAGAAAGGACGTCGTACAACGATCCGCTGACCACATCGCACTCAATCGACCAGGTCGTGCGGAGTGTTGGTGTCCAGCCTTCAGGCGCCTTGCAGGTGCCTTGAGGCACCCCGCGCACCCCGCACAGCGCCCTGCGGGGCGAATCGGCGGAAGCCTGGGCACCAGCGCCACCCCGTTCCAAGACACTGCGACCTAACGGCCGTCGCCGCTGTACTGGATCGTCGCACCGGTCGGCGCTTGGGGCCACGGGGTCTCGCCGGGCGCCCACGACTGGGGCTGCTTGATCCGCACCGCCATCACGCGTTCTTTCAACCAGTCCGGCGCGTCGCGATTTTCGGCTTGTCCATAAACCCACGGCTGGGGCGTGCGCATCAATCGCGGCGGCGAGCCGAGCACCTTTTCCAGCGGCGGCCGTTGCTTGCCGATCGCATCAAGACGCGATTTCAACCGCGCGACGATTTCCGGATGTTTTGCAGCGATGTCCGTCGACTCGCTCGGATCGCTGACGACGTTGTAAAGCATGTCACCCATCAGTTTGTAGTCGCCCGATCGAATCGTCGGCAAACGCACGCTGCCGGCGACTTCGTAAACGACCTCCGTTCGTGGACTCGGTTGTCCGTTCAAGATTACCCCTGACATGTCCATTCCATCGAGCGTCTGACAGGGTTCGGTGCTGCCGCCGGCGAGGCTGACAAACGTGGGCAGCAAGTCCACGACGTGCATCATCGCGTCGTTGGTTTTTCCGGCGGGAATTTTTCCGGGCCATCGCATCGTGCACGCCACACGAACGCCGCCTTCAAAGGTCGTGTTCTTCGTCCCGTGGTACGGACGGTTGACCTCTTCGGTCAGCCCCCCGTTGTCGTTGGCGAACACGACAATCGTGTTGTCGGCGAATCCGTGTTGATCGACCGCGCCGACGATCCGCCCCACGGCGTCGTCCAAACACTTCAATGCCGCCGAGCGTTTATCCAGCGTGTCGGTGTAACGTGGAATTTCTTCCAGCGGTCCATGAATCGCATTGAAGGGGACATAGATGAAAAACGGAACATCATCGCTGCGCTCAGAAATCAAACGGACCGCTTCGTTGGCGAACAAGTCAGTCGAGTAGCCCTGTTCGTCGAGTGGTTGTTGATTGCGATGCCAGTCATAAACCGCAAAGGTTGCCGGTGAATTGTGGGGGATCGTGTAGTTGTTGTAATCGATGCCCCAGCCGTAGTGACCGTACTGGTGATCAAAGCCTTGGCCCATCGGCAGTTGTCCGGGCAGCCATTCGCCCAGGTGCCACTTGCCGATCAAGGCGGTGTAGTAGCCCGATGCCTTCAAGGCTTCGGCGATCGTGTGTTCGCCCGTGTCCAGTCCGTGCAGCATCCGCGTCGGTGTGCCGTCGGGTGTGTGTGCGAGTTCCAGACCGAGTTTTTTCAGGTAACTCGGTTTGCCAAAATCTTCCGAGCGCCAATCCATCCAATTGCGAAACGCGTAACGGCCGGTCATCAAGGCGCAGCGGGTCGGGGCGCAAACTGAATGGGCATAAAACTGCGTCAGCCGCAGACTTTCGCCGGCCAGACGATCCAGGTTGGGAGTCAAATCCGGATTGCCGCCCTGAAACCCCGGATCGGCCCAACCCATGTCGTCGGACAACATCAAAACAATATTTGGCTGTTCGGCCGCGGATGACGGCGAAGCGAAACACGCCCAGGCGACCAGGGCGATGATGGCAAAACGATTCGAAAGTTGCATGGGGAGCCGGTTGAGGAGGGGAAGAGGAAAGAAGTTGCAATCGGGTAAAGCCTATTGTAATCATCCACCTCGATCCAAGGCCCCGGCTTCGGAGTCACAAGCGAAGCCTCCCCGGCACGAACGTTTCCCAGGAAATGTGGTGTCCAGCGTTCTTCACGTTTCGCATCATTCCCAAGCTGGACGGTCCCGTCGAAGGCCTCCCAACGACGCCTCGGGACGTCAATTCAATTACTTAGGACCGTCGGAAGAATAAGTGGGATAGGCTTCCAGCCTGTCATGGCGAAAACGACAGGCTGGAAGCCTATCCCACAATCAATCCCCGCCACTAATTCTTCCGACGGTCCTTACGGATTTGGCAACCGATTGAGTCTCTCTCCCACTGAGGGTTCTTCGCGGATATTAAGCACGTCAGCACGAGTTATTCGGCATAACTTTCAAGTGATGGCATGTAGGTTACCTCACCGATTTCGCATAGCTTCGTCGTCAGCGTTTGTAACAAGGTTTTGAATCGTTCCCAGGCCGTGGCGGGCATTTGTTGATACTTTAGTTGCCTCCATAGTCGCTCGATCGAATTCAGTTCGGGACTATACGGCGGAAGATGATAAACCAGCAGCCCACGCTCTGCCCAGCGTTCGATCGATGCTTCAAAAGCTCCGCTGGTGTGGCAAGATGCATTGTCGAGGATGACCACCGTTGTTTGGTCAATCGTCTCACAAAAATCATCCATGATTTCAATGACCGTTTGCGTGTTGACGTACCCTTTGTGAAGATAGGTATGGGTGGTTCCATCTTGATGCTCAAAGCCAAGTGCCTGAACCGTCGCCCCATGGGCGCCGGTGACTGGCACATCGGTCCGTTCGCCGATGGGAAGCCATCCGTATGGCACCACGCCCTTAAGCGAAAATCCCGCTTCGTCAAAGTATACGACATCCAGTTCAGGTTCATTGAGCAACTCGGCGAGTTCCTCTTGAGCCAACCGGAAAGCCTTTTCGTCTCGTTTTTTCCGCAGGCTGCGCCGAAACCGCTTCCAGCTCAAATTGAATCGTCGGGCGTAACGACGCAGCGAATGTCGGCTGATCGATTTGCCGGTCCGTGTTCGCAAACGCGACAGGACTGTGGCAGGCCGGGAGGGAAATTGCCGCAACAAATCTTTGAGGATTTGCTCTTCCTGTTCATTGAGCTTCCTCGGTCCGCCTGGTCGCTTTTCGTCCAGCAGGGCGTCTGGTCCGTCTTGTTCAAAGTGTTTGATCCAAGCTCGCACGCTGTCTCTACTGACACTAAGAATATCGACGATCTGCTCAATTTCGTATTGAGCATCGCTCAGAAGAATCGCGTGTGCCCGTATTCGTGTGTAATGGTTTGGATGCTGTTTCCAAAGCTCAATCAGACGGTCACGTTGCTGCTGGTTCGTGATTTTCGCGAAAACGGTTGCAGGTCTTGCCATGGTAAGTCTCCCGTGATTGTCGGGAGGCACCGACCTTGCCAGGCCCGTCCGACGACCGGACAATTAGCTAGCAAAAGAACGAACCGCGCCCATCGTGACAAACCTGCAAAAGCCTTGCCAATTTCCATGAACTACACATGCTCACGTGCTTAGTGGGTGCTCTCGAATACTCGGGGAAGGTTTTTTGAGGGATGACTGCGATGTCCGATGGTTCTGTTCGGTAGGATGGCGAAGCCAGGTGAAGCGGAGGCGGGCTCTGCTCTCAAGGAACTTCCTACCCAGCTAGTTCATTGGGGACCACTCGCAGGTTGAGTGCAGCTGCCCGTTTCGCCAGGTTTTCCATTGCTCGCTTCTTGTATTGCTGTTCGTAATAGTCGTTGCCGACATCGACATATTCCCTCCCGTACTTCAGCATCCCATAAACTATTTTCGCGAGCTTGTGGGCCGTCGCCGTGATCGCTTTGGGTGAACCAAGACGGGAACGGATCCTGCGAAAGAACGCTCCTAAGGCGCAGTTTGATCGTGCCAGGGACGCGGCGGCTGTTCGAAGTGCGGCGGCGGCTCGGTTCGCACTTGTACGTGTTTTACCACTGAGCAATTTCCCACCTGTCTTCTTACTGCCCGGACATAGGCAAAGCCAAGAAGTGAAATGCTTCTCTGTTGCCCACCTACTCATGTCGGTACCGATTTCAGAAATCAGTGTGATTGCGGATTGACCGCTAATCCCATCAATGGTCGTCATGTCGACGCCCAGCACCCGGTAGAGCTGATTGCGCATATCGAACCGGGGGCTATTGCTTCCAGCTTTAGGAGCCTTCAGCTTCGGCAGAATCTCACCGTCACTTCGGTCGGAAAATGTACCCAAATGTTCTTCAAGCTTGGAATCGACTTCCGACAGTTTGGAACCGTAAAAACGGTACAGTTCCAGAGCCTGTTTTAACGCAAATACATGTTCTTCACGCCAATTGCCTTCCAGAGCTTTCGCGATCGTCGACTCGTCATTTTTGCACCTTGGATCGCGAAGTTTTGCGAGTAGGTGAGGGTCTCGACTGCCCGCAACAATGGCATCCAAAATGGCAAGGCCAGTGGTGCCGGTGATGTCCGAAATGACGTGATGGAGCTGGACATTCATTTCCATCATCGCCTTCTGCATCCGTTGGATATGCTCGCTCGCGTTGGCGACGAGCATGGCTCGTTGCCGCATGTAAGAACGCAGAACACAAATTGCCGAATCCGGTCGAAACGATCCGGCCAGCAAACCGTATGTGTGAAGCTGCTGGATCCACTGGCAATCCAAGACATCCGTTTTTCGGCTAGGAACGCTCTTCAGCTTGCCAGGCTCAACAAGCTTCACTTCAAACCCCCTGGCTTCGAGAAGCTCGAAAACTGGAATCCAATAGACCCCTGTTGACTCCATTGCAATCGTTTTGATTCCGCACTCTTCCAACCAATCTGCGAGCGACGCCAGATCGGATGTAAAGGTGCCGAAGCAGCGAACGTGTGATGAGTCGCGATCGGAGGGCACGGCAACATAGTGCTGGGTCGAACCAATATCGATGCCGGCAGCGTTCAAGTTGATTGTGTCAAGTGATTGTGGAACGGGTGCGTTGTCAATCGGAAACCCACCACGTGATCGACGCTTAGGTTTCCCAGAGGATTTCTTCTTGGCCATGGCGGAACTCCGAAAGGTGACTTCAACGGAAAAACGCGGCAGGCGCGGGAGTAGGGCTCTGTTATTCTCTCAAACGGGGTCAACGCCGTGAGGCGAGCCACCAATGTCATTTTCAAGCAAACTCCCGGGACCAGGCTGAGAAGCGGGCACGAAGCACCACGTAGAGAACGGCCTCCACGACCCGCCGCGTATCCGACATGATAATCCTCACACCCAGTTCCTCGGAATCATTTGGTCACTTGTGGCCTGCGGCGGCTGAGGAGCAACCCGCCAAGGAATCACCTGGTCTGCGATGCGCCGAAGGTGCTTCGTGCCCTCCGCCGGCCCCCGTGTCGGCGAAGGGTCGTTTGAACCGAGCGTTTGTCCTCGCTCTCCCCATTCGGACATCGCAGCAATGCCTCGAAAAACCTGGGTCCTGAGCGATTAGCCACTAAAATCCACGAAGAACCCCTTCTGGGAGAGACGGCGTTTGCGCAGCAAGCAAACGCCAGAGGGGGCCGGCGCTGCAAAAGTCTCAGCGACTTCCGCTACGATCAACGCCGCCGTTTATCAATTCGACGTCCTCTGGAAGGAGGGCTCAACGCCCGCTGCCGACCGCTTCCCGCCATCTCCACCGGCTGATCCACCCACAATCTTGAACGACTCGCTCCAAACCCGTAAGATTGGGTGGTAGGAGATATTCCGCGGTCCAGCCGAGGAATATGTGCTTTTTACCTCGGTTCAACCACCAATAATCAATCGTTGAACTGGCCTTCGGGTTGAGCTGCAAACATTGATTGCGAGGTGCCGATGGCCATCACGCTTCAACAGATTTTCGGACGCTATTTCGACTCCTTCGCCTCGCGTTTTCACGTCTCGCGGGAGATGCTTCGCGCCGCATGGTGCATCCAACACTGTCGCACTCGGACGCTCGGTGGGCACGTCAACAGTTGCCCCGAAGGTCACTACCACAGCATCGCCTACAACTCCTGTCGGCATCGGTGCTGCCCCCAGTGCGCCTGGGTGGCCCGAGAGCAGTGGCTGGCCAAATGTAAGCAACGCTTGCTGCCCTGCCCGCATCATCACATCGTCTTCACACTCCCGAGCGAACTGAATCGAATCTGGCGGTTCAACAAGGCTGCCTATGCAGAGACCCTCTTCAACGCCGCGAAGGAAACACTCCAGCAACTGCTCAAGGACCCCAAGTACCTCGGTGCGAAGCCTGGGATCCTGGCGGCGCTGCACACCTGGAACCAGACCCTGTTGCCGCACGTGCACTTGCATTGCATCGTCACCGCCGGCGGGCTGGCTGGTGATGGGACGTGGCGCCGTCCCCAAAAAGATTGTTTGCTGCCCCGCAAAGTGTTGATGCTCAAGTTCCGCGGCAAATTCAAGGCGATGCTTCAGCAGAAGGTTCAATCAGGCAAGATCCAATTGCCCGACTCGATGAGCGCGTCCGACTTTCAGAAGCTGTTGGCCAAGCTCAGCGACAAACCGTGGAACGTCAAAATATTTGACGCCTATCGTGATGGCTCCGGTGTGGCGACCTATTTGGCTCGGTACATCAAGGGCGGCCCGATCGGCAAGTCACGGTTACTGGACGTTCAAGATGACAAGGTCGTGTTTCGCTATCGGATTGGAACGCAGGACGGTGGGGACGGGAAACGTCAGGGGGTGACCGCGTTGCCGATCGATCAGTTTCTCGGCCGCTGGCTGGAGCACGTGCCGCCGCGGCGATTTCAGACGGTCCGCGGCTACGGTCTGTACAGCGGCAACCAATACTCCCAGCTCGATGAGGCCCGTGCCGCGCTCGGCGTGGAGCCGCCAGAGTCCGACTCGCTTGAACAGTTGACTTGGCAACAATGGTGCGAGTCGGCCGGGCTGCTTGATGCTTGCACGTGTCCGGTGTGTGGTAAACGGTTGGTCTCGCATCACGAATTTTCCGCCGGGCGGGATCCTCCCTCTGATGCGTATTCTTGGCGTGAGAAACAAGGGCAAGCCGCATGATGCCGCTGGAGAATTTCACAAGGGACAGCCATTGCCACCGACGGTACCGAAGGTGCGCGCCCGATGAGGTCCATTCGTTGGGGACAGCTGCGAGAATCCCCCACGACGGGTCGTTCGATCGGGTAAACTCCTAAACATCGGTCGAGCCGGTCCCACGACATCGGGGCCGAACGAAGGCCTCGTTCAACCAAAAAATGCACCCGAGTCGCGAAGTCGGGCGTTTTGACATTGGAGAATCTCTCGTCGCGACCGGGTGATTTTAAACGTTCACGCTGGTAACCCACGCCTGACGACAGCGTCCACTTCTTCTTTTGCGTCTTCTCGCGTTCTCTTGTGGCAATTGATTTGCTGTCGTTTGATCGTGACCCGAAGGGCGCCCACCGGAATTCGTCGAACCTCCGTTTCCTGGGTTTCGCATTTGATGTCACGGTTCGATAGGTGCGCGGTCGACTCGGCCGAAGAAGACAAACCGACGCCTGTCGATCCCAACGCTGACAACCGACGCCTGACGTGCCGACCGCTGATTGGGATACCGAATTTCCCACGGCGATTCCGATCGAGTACATTGGCAATCAGCGATGATGGAACGGGCTGTCGTCGTGGCCGGACGCGTGAACCACGTGGTGCACCGCAGTCGGCGAGTTGAGTTTGTTTTTGAGTTCAGGTCCATCGCGCCGACGCGGTGACCACCGCCGTTCCCCTACTTAAGAACAAGCTCTCACGAAACGCATCAACGTGAAATTTACGCTGGCAACACTGCTGCTATTTGTCACGGCCTTCGCCATCGCGTTCGCAATGGTCTCGAATCCCAGCGGTTTCGGTGCGGACGCCGTCTACGTGTTTCATGTTCTCGCGGCTGCAACCGCCCTCGTCATCGCGCGGTACACCAAGGGATCGATTCACGCTTACGCACTTACGTTTGGCGTATTTGGATTTGCGACTCACTTTATGCACGCTTGCCCCTATGATTTGCAGCAATGGATCTACGAGAACATAACGTACGATGGCCCCGATACCTTGCCGATGGGCAATGGTTGGGAAATGGGGCCGCATCGCATCATCGCGACTTGGTTTGATCTATTGATCGCATTGTTTGCCGCATCCCTTGCATCGAGTATCATTCGAGGATTCGAGAACGACGATGCAGAAACCGCAACACAACAAGGGGAACCATCACATGCACCGAAGGACGCGAGCTGAGCGGTTTGGCAATGGAGAGTCTCTCGCGCGTCCTCGGTGATGTGTACCGTTCATCGGCTTCAGGTCAGATCAAGCGAGCGTTGCGATGGACACTGCGACGAGCAAACGTCCAACGCCTGAAGACGACTCGCGTACCAGAACAATCCAACGCCTGTCAATAATCCGACGCCTGTCGATTCAACCAACGCCTGTCGAATAAACCGACGCCTGTCAAAATCCGACGCCTGTCAAAATCCGACGCCCGGACACTGCACCGCTGACCTCCGACGCCTGACCACTCGGTAGCAAGTTTGCTTTCGGAGATTCGCATCGGGTAAAGTAAAGCAACGGATGACCGAGACGCCCGAACACGAGCACGCGATGAACAATGCGATGAACGGGAGTTGCGGGCGCCGTCTTTTCGTGAGTTCAGGTTTTCTGGCCGCAACCCCGTTATCGCTACCGTTCGCGCTGCTAACCGGCGCCTGGTGACAGCGTCCACTTCTTCTTTTGCGTCTTCTCGCGTTCTTTTGTGGCAATTGATTTGCTGTCGTTTGATCGTGACCCGGAGGACGTCCACCGGATTTCATCGGACCTCTGTTTCCTGGGATTCGCATTTGATGTCACGGTTCGATAGGTGCGCGGTCGACTCCACCGACGAAGACAAACCGGCGCCTGTTGATCGAGTACGAGCACGAGTACCGCGATGCTGAGTACGAGTACGATTCAAGACAGACCGACGCCTGAAGTGCCGACCGCAGATTGGGACACTCGATTTCCCACGGCGATTCCGATCGAGTACATTGGCCGTCAGCGACGATGGCTCGGGCTGTCGTCATGGCCGACCGCGTGAACGAAGTGGTGCACCGCAGTCGGCGAGTTGAGTTTGTTTTTGAGTTCAGGTCCATCGCGCCGACGCGGTGACCACCGCCGTTCACGCTGCTAACCGACGCCTGACGACAGCGTCCACTTCTGCTTTCGCGTTTTCTTGCGTTCTTTTGTGGCATTTGATTCGCCGTCGTTGGACCGTGCCCCGGAGAACGCCCACCGGATGTCATCGAACCTCCGTTTACTGGGTTTCGCATTTGATGTCACGGTTCGATAGGTGCGCGGTCGACTCGGCCGGCGAAGGCAAACCGACGCCTGTCGATCGAGTACGAGCACGAGTACCGCAATGCTGAGTACGAGTACGATCCAAGACAAACCGACGCCTGAAGTGCCGACCGCAGATTGGGACACTGGATTTCCCACGGCGATTCCGATCGAGTACATTGGCGACCAGCGGCGATGGCTCGGGCTATCGTCGTGGCCGGACGCGTGAACCACGTGGTGCACCGCAGTCGGCGAGTAGAGTTTGTTTTTGAGTTCCGGTCCATCGCGCCGACGCGGTGACCACCGCCGTTCTGCGTGCAAGACAAAATCTATGACCCGCAACGCATGGCGAAATTTCCGAACCGTCGTCCGCTATGTAGTCTATGCTTGCTGCGTGATAGTCGTGTTGTTTCCAATCCTGGTATGTGGATCTTTCCTCATCAATCCTTTTGGAGGATTTGCCGGATCATCGGAATTCGCTAACAAGACTGGTTCCGCTGCCAAACGCTCGATTAATGAATGGCCTTCGAATGTTGCTACCGCGGCAGTCCGGTCGGTGTCGCGAAAACGCGACTACTCGATCGACAGTCACTCAACGTGGTATAAGATTGAATTAGATACTGCTTCCGCTCAACTCTGGGCAGACTCTGTGCATTCAGATCGCGAGCGCCATTCTCGCGAATCTTTACGGCCAGACGATCGAGGCTTGGAAGGCGTTCGCAGGATCGTACCTGGCCCACCACCACTACACTCAAAGACAGGTGACACACCTGACTGGTGGTCCCCGCCGCCAATCGATTTTCGCGCAACCGAAGCAATGAAGTGGTATTCCGGCTATGATTCTGGTGTTGGGCAGGCGGCATATACGGGATATGATGCTGACAAGCAAACATTGTGGGTGTATGAGTACGCTTGCCAACATGATCGACTCTGGGAACCAGATCAGATACCTGATGGCGACGTCTTCTCGCGACTCAATGAAAACGCAGAACCAAACGATGCAACCGAGCGGCGAAAACGGGCGTTTTGAAGTGGTTGATCTTCCGTCGCCGCCGGCTGATCGTCAACGTTCACGCTGGTAACCCACGCCTGACGACAGCGCCCACTTCTTCTTTTGCGTCTTCTCGCGTTCTCTTGTGGCAATTGATTTGCTGTCGTTTGATCGTGACTCGAAGGTCGCCCACCGGATGTCATCGAACCTCCGTTTACTGGGTTTCGCATTTGATGTCACGGTTCGATCGGTGCGCGGTCGACTCGGCTGACGAAGACAAACCGACGCCTGTCGATTCGAGTAGGAGTACGAGTACCGCAATGTTGCGTACGAGTACGATCCAAGACAATCCGACGCCTGAAGTGCCGACCGCTGATTGGGGCACGGAATTTCCCTTGGCGTTTCCGATCGGCTACATTGGCCCTTGGCGGCGACGGCTCGGGCTGTCGTCGTGGCCGGACGCGTGAACTATGTGGTGCACCGCAGTCGGCGAGTCGAGTTTGTTTTTGAGTTCAGGTCGATCGCGCCGACGCGGTGACCACCGCCGTTCGCCAACGAGAGAGGATCGTTTTGCGTAGTTTCGCTTACTGTTCGCTAGACCGGCTGTGTTCGCTCTCAACGGCAACAATCATCTGCACGGCTATCTTCGCGTTCGGATGTACAAAAACCATCGAGTCCGAATCGCATGCCGAAGTACCACGCGACTCAACCGTAACACAAGAGGACGATGCCGCAAAACGAGCAATTGCATCAAACGACTCATACTGGATGGCAATGGACGGGGTGCAACAACGCTTTCCCGACGCTGTTGTCTACACGTCACCCGGACGCGATTTCCCGCCTGGCAACCCAGATTTTACACTCGAAGAACAAGAGAGGATCGATAGCCATCGTGGCCAGCAGGTGATTCTTCTTGTGGACATCGTTGATATCTATCGAGTCGGCACGACATACCGGATTGTTTGTCAGAACATCATGGATCACATGTTCATTCTTGATAGCGATAAAAACACGGTTGACTCGATAATTGAAGTCGCCAAGACGGACGATGTATTTTGGAATCGTACCTTCGCAATTGTCGCCGAACTGGCCGCGTCCAAAGTTGCGTACGAGAGGCTACGTCACGCAGAGGTCGTCTATGAGGCGGAAGAGTGGTACGAAGATTCCGAGGCGGAATTGCGAGAGGAGGGGCTTCATCCCACGGTATACGTTACTGGACAGTGCGTAAGAACCGTTCACATTCCAGGTTTTGACCTATACGTTGACTGGGAGGCAATCACGCCACGTTAACATGGCGGGACTCGTGATTCCTGCTCCAATTATCGCAGCGGCGTTGATCTACACGCATTACGATGAGACCGCGAACGATCGAGCATACCTACAGGGGGTCAGGCGATACCGTTTTCAAGATCGACCAGCGGACCGGAGAGGTATGGCGGTATTCCCAATATCTGTTTATACCGGTAAACACATTGAAGCCGGAACGGTCATCCAATTCCAGTTGAGTCTTCAACGCCACCACAATGATTGATCCACCCGATCCCGTACTGTCTCTCTACGGCATTCGCGCCGGTGGACCTTGGATAATCGTTCACGGTTTGCGATTGGTTCAATTCGACCACCACTCGGAATGGAAATACGATCTGCATTGGACCGGGAGTGGATGGTCCAAGCCAGACGCCGACGACGCATATGTTTTTGAGTACGAAAAGAACGCCCAATTTCACATTGATGAGAATCGCGACGAACTTATACGCTCGATCCCACGCAGCTTCGAATAGCAAAAACGGCGAACCTGCCGAAGGCATGGAGCCGGGATTGATCTGAAGCAACTTCGTTCGCCGAATGAAATGACGCCGTACTCACCCGTTCATCCTTTGCATCGCCTAACGCCTTCATGCCATTTATGACTCCAAATGGACTGAAAATCCGACTTGAAGAAGTCGCATCGTTCAACGCCATTCAACAAGCACGTTTTGGAACAGCGGAAGATGTGCTGCATTCCACCGAATCGCTTGAAATGGCTCCTGCACTTCTTTCGTTCGTCGGAGGAATGGTTGCATTTGCAGCCGGCCAGCCATTGTGGGTGGTTGTTGCGACGATGATTGCGACTCAGTTTGTCCCCCGAGAACTTTATGCTTGGATTCCCGGTTGGCTATCACTTTCTCATTTTGCAAACCCGATTTTGCGGCTGGTCGCCGGCCTTGCCGCAGGGTATTACTTCGCAGGATGGAACGGATCGTTGACTTACTTCGCTGGAATGGTTGGGGCGTTTGTTCTACCAATGATGCTAACGCCCTTGCATATTTCTATGTTTGGGATGACTCAAGCTGAACGAAGTTTTCTGCTTGCTTGTGCGAAGCACGGGGTGCCGAAATCTGCGATTGACGCCATCTTCGATGAAAACGGCGAACCAGACGATGCAGGTGAGTCGCCGAGTTTAGTTTATTGAAGTGGTGAGTCCTTCGCGGCGACCACGTGATCGTTAACGTTCGCGCTGCTGAATCGTACTCGTACTCAGGGCGCAGCCCGGTACTCGTACTCCTACTCGATACAGCTTCCAACAAACCAACGCCGGTCGCCGATGCTGCCGAATGTTGCGTTCGACCTCGCCCTCGTTGATTTCATCAGACCTCCATGGCCAGTGATGGGCGTCTGATACCACGGTTGGGATGGTGTGCTGAATCGTTGGCCACTGAGATCTCCGAGGACACCGAGGCGAGACAGTTTCTGCTCTGTGCTCTCGGAGTCCTCTGTGGCAAAGTGCACTTGAGAGTTCACACGGACGACCAACGCCTTGACCTTGCCACCATTGGGACACCGAATTTCCAGTGGCTATTCCAATCGGGTACATTGGCTGCTAGCGACGATGGTTCCAAAGTGGCGTTCCGGCCGGATGCGCGAACCACACGATGCACGCCCAGTTCGCTCATCGTTGCGAGACCCAAACTTTGACCCGTCCCCGCGATCACTCGACTGCCGACTCCAATCCGCTGGTCCGCGAACGGGGTGATCGTCGACGTTCGCCGACAAGACCAAACATGTCACTTACTGTCGTTCTCGATTCGAACATCTGGCTAAATGAACAGATGCTGCGACACAGCGTCGGTAGCGCTGTTCGCTTCTTCCTTCGTAGGCACAGCGCACACGTGGTTGTTCCAGAAGTAGTACGGCGAGAGGTCGAACTGCATCTCGAAAAAGAATTGAAAGAACTGACATCACGTCTTCGGGAAGGGCATCGGCGACTGCTTGGACTCGTTGGAGAGCTTAAAGAACAGGTCCTGCCGACCGACGACGAATTGACAGTAATCGCATCTACTGCGTTCGCAAACGCTGGGATTGAAATTACTGACTTCCCTTTTTCGCTTAAGTCCGCACGATCCTCATTTGAGAAGACGATTCGATCTGAGCCGCCCAGTGGGCCAAAGAATCAACAATTCAAGGATGGAGTAATCTGGGCAGATTGTCTAACGCTCGCCATGGACTCACCAGTTCTTTTCATTACGCAAGACAAGGCTTTCTACAAAGCAAAAGATTACAAAAAGGGGCTGGCAGACAATCTCATTGAAGAGGCCCAGCAGGCAACGCACGAAATATCAATCGCGCACGACATCAGTTCAATTCTTGAACGTATTGGCGACCCGATCGAAATAGATTATTCGTTTCTTCACCGCGAATACTACCCGACAATAAGCGACGGAACAGAACGGCTTATTGGTTCCGAGGGCTACGAGCTTGCTGAATTGCTGTCAGGCGATCATACGGTTTTTGCGACAAATGATCCCAACATCGGTCATGTCGAGTTCTCCCTCCAGTATAAATGCGTTCACCCTACGCTGAGCGATGGCTCGCTGGTTGCAAAGGGAGAGTGCGTGATTAACTCCGTCTCAGGAAACCTGTCGGACTTTCGAAACCGTGGTGAAGAATTTCATTTCGTGAACGCTGAAGGTGAACAACAAAAACGCAATATCGTCCTGGGGGTCGGCAGTATTGTGCTTGGACATCGAACGGTTCAACACTCAGTTCGAGCCGTTCTAGACGCGTAAGAAACGGCGAACCAGCGGATGCACGTGAGTCGCCGAGTTGAGTTTGTTGAAGTGGTAAGTCTTTCGCGGCGACCACGTGATCCGTATCGTTCGTGGCGGTAGACGTGGCTGCGATCGACCAACGCCTGTCGTCCATGCTGCTGATTGGTGCGCTCGAAGTTGGCCCACTTGAAGTCATCGAACCTCCGTTTCCTAGGATTCGCTTTTGATGTCGCGGTTTGACGGGTGCGCGGTCGACTCGGCTGACGAAGGCAAACCGACGCCTGACGACTTCAGCGCTGGCGACCGACGCCTGACATGCCGGCTGCAGATTGGGACGCTCGGATTTCCCTTGGCAAATCGAATCGAGTACATTGGCAAGCCGCGACGATGTTCCAAACCGGCGTGCCGACCGACGCCACGAACCCGGCGATGCACCCCAGCACACTCATTGTTGCGATACACAAACTTTCACACCGACCGCCTTCATCACGCTCACGCCATCTCAATCGTAGTGGTCCGTGTGCGAGGTGATCGCTGATGTTATTTGCACGGACGCTTCCAATGTTCGCACCCGCTGCCATCCTAAAGACGTTTGTCGCTTTGGTGCTGATCGCGCCCCCGGCATTTGAATCAACTGACGCCACCGTCGCACGGTTGCGATCGCACGGGATCCAGCTCTCCGGCCGAGACCCGTGCGAGGGCACCGGTCTTCATTGTGCGTTGCTTCCTGTCTATACGGCGGGCGACGTTTGCTCTGTCTTTCTACCCCGACGCGGATACACGGTTGCCGATCTTCGTACGCTTTCTCGTCTTACCAACCTGCAGCATGTCCGATCAAATCGGATGCTGTCGGAACGCGAATACAACATTCTCAATGCGTCTGTACCCAGAAGCGTATGGCTGTTCTGCAATGTGCGGCTCGATGATGGTACACTCAAGCGGTTGGGCACTCGCTATAGTCGTCAACCCAACACTTACGAAGACGTAAACGGCGACGGCGTTGTTGACGAACATGATGGATTTGATTCCGCCGCCGGTCCGGCTGTTCCACCGCGTATCGAAAACGGCAAATAACCATGAAATGCACGCGAGGACGGGAGTCGCGGTTTTTGGTCTGCTTGCATGTTTTTCGCCCGTCCCGCGTGATTTCTACCGTTCACGCTGCTAGCCGACGCCTGACGACAGCGCCCACTTCTTCTTTTGCGTCTTCTCGCGTTCTCTTGTGGCAATTGATTCGCCGTCGTTTGATCGTGACTCGAAGGTCGCCCACCGGATGTCATCGAACCTCCGTTTACTGGGTTTCGCATTTGATGTCACGGTTCGATAGGTGCGCGGTCGACTCGGCCGAGGAAGACAAACCGACGCCTGTTGATTCGGGTACGAGCACGAGTACCGCGGTGCTGAGTACGAGGGCGGCTTTCAGGCCCGGAGGGCCGGTAGAGTGTCTGCCGGTGGCGTGAGCCACCGGGGGTGGATTCAAAGGCACGCCCTAGGCCCAGCGGGTCGACACAATATCCGGGCTTGGAGTGGACCCGGAGCCACATTGTGCCGGCCTTCCAGGCCTCCGCAAATCCGTTCTTTCGATACCGGTGGCTGACACCACCGGCAAGCATTGTGCCAGCCCTCCGGGCTTCATCCCGACTCCACATAGAAATCGGTTCAGCGAGGGGAGTGAAAGTTTCCACGGCGATTTCGATGGAGTACATTGGCAAGCAGCGGCGATGGCTCGGGCTGTCGCCATGGCCGGACGCGTGAACCATGTAGTGCACCGCAGTCGGCGAGTTGAGTTTGTTTTTGAGTTCAGGTCGATCGCGCCGACGCGGTGACCACCGCCGTTCTGCCATGGAGTTTTTGTCCACCACAAAATGAGAATCAAACGGCGAGATAGTTCAGCAGTCACATTCAGTTTGCGCTCGTGCTTGGGTTGGATGACGATTTCGGCGTTTTTGATTTGGGTGGGCGCCGCCTTCTATTTGGCGATCATTGCAGTGATTGCACTTCAGTACCTTGCACTGGCCTACGCTGCGTTGCTTGCGCGTCAAACCGGTCGACTGACCAATGCCTCGCCGTTCGTTCGATACCGAACCCCGGTTCGCGAATTGCCGACGCTTCGATTTTGCGTCGTAGTATTCTTGGGCGTCCTCTGTTTGATGCATTTGTCCATGGAACTGACCTTCTACCCGATTGCTTTTCCAACGATTTGGCACTCACCATCAGTCGTTTCGCTGACTTTGGCCCAAATTGAGCGATTGTCTATCGCGGGATTTACATTGTTGCTTGTGATTTCCTTTTTGCTTGGCGCATACAGTGGTGACCGATTTCCACGCCGAGTTTGCGTTGAGACGTCTGGGGCGTTAACTTTACTACATGCTTCTCACGTCATGGTTCCGTAGCAAGTGAAGGCAGAACCAAGCCGTGCACACGAAGGACGGCTTGCGCGGTTTCACCGATGGAAAATCAATCGTCCGTCCTCGGTGACGGCGGCCGTTCACGCTCCTGAATCGTACTCGTACTTCGGCGTCAGCCGGTACTCGTGCTCGATAGGATGGCAAACAGACCAACATCGGTCGGCCACGCTGCTGAACGTTGTGGCTGAACTCGGCCCATCTGATTTCACCAGACCTCTGTTTCCTAAGATTCGCATTTGATGTCACGGTTCGATAGGTGCGCGGTCGACTCGGCTGATGAAGACAAACCAATGCCTGTCGATTCGAGTAGAAGTACGAGTACCGCGTTGCTGAGTACGAGGACGGCTTTCAGGCCCGGAGGGCCGGTAGAGTGTCTGCCGGTGGCGTCAGCCACCGGGGGTGGATTCAAAGGAATGCTCAAGGCCCAGCGGGCCGACACAATGCCCGCGTTTGGAGTGGACCGGGAAACCCATTGTGCCGGCCTTCCAGGCCTCAGCAAATTCGTACTTTCGATACCGGTGGCTGACACCACCGGCAAGCATTGTGCCAGCCCTCCGGGCTTCATCCCGACTCCACAATGAGATCGGTACAGCAAGGGGAGTGAAATTTCCCAAGGCGATTTCGATGGAGTACATTGGCACAGACCGATGCTGGCTCGGGCTGTCGTCGTGGCCGACCGCGTGAACCATGTGGTGCACCGCAGTCGGCGAGTGGAGTTTGTTTTTGAGTTCAGGTCGATCGCGCCGACGCGGTGACCACCGCCGTTCACGCTGCTAACCGGCGCCTGACGACAGCGTCCACTTCTTCTTTTGCGTCTTCTCGCGTTCTTTTGTGGCAATTGATTTACGGTCGTTTGATCGTGACCCGAAGGTCGCCCACCGGAATTCGTCGAACCTCCGTTTCCTGGGATTCGCATTTGATGTCATCGTTCGATAGGTGCGCGGTCGACTCGGCCGAAGAAGACAAACCGACGCCTGTTGATTGCAACGCCGACAACCGACGCCTGAAGTGCCGACCACAGATTGGGACGCTCGATTTCCCACGGCGATTCCGATCGAGTACATTGACAAAGAGCGGCAATGGCTCGGGCTGTCGTCGTGGCCGGACGCGTGAACTATGTGGTGCACCGCAGTCGGCGAGTTGAGTTTGTTTTTGAGATCAGGTCATTCGCGCCGACGCGGTGACCACCGCCGTTATTGGCGTCCATGCCAATGACGTCGCGGTTCAGGCGGTTTGATCCTTTGGGATCGGACCACTGGACCAACCTTGATGGACTTGATCAGCCATCAAGTAGAGTACGGCGTTTCGCCGTGCTAATGATCAGTCCGGCTTTCACGAGCAGGATTGATGCCACGCAGCGATGCCTTGGCATTGTCTGCTTCACTCTCGCTTCGCCGTGGACCGATGGTGCTCGGTGGAACGGGACACGCCGACCCGAGACGGTCGGTTACACTGTTATTGAACTGCCCGAGAGCAACGCAGACGCACCGATGCGGACGCCCTCCGTGATGGACAGCCAATAACCAGCCGTTGCAGGGGAATTCGCGGTCAAGGTGCCATGCGAAGGCTTGCTTGTCGGGCGCGAACCCCCTGAACCGCGACGTTCGCCGACTTTGAGATTTCGCGCTCTCTGTTGCTAGATTCCGGGCCCCATAACCTGCTGGGATACGACTCCAAACGCTTGCCACTGGAAAAGCATGACGGCTGACGACAAGCGAAACGAACTTTACGCACAAACTCGCGACGACCTACTCAAACGTCAACTCTCCAACAACGAGAACTTTGACCGCGCGATTCTGACCTTATCGAGCGCAGGGCTCGCAACCAGCGTCGCGTTTCTACGTGGAATGGCCGCAGAGTACGGCACTTGGTGGTTAGTGTTGTCCTGGGTCGCATTTGTAGGGGCAATAATCGCAACGCTCGTCTCGTTCCAGACCAGCCAAGCTGGAATCAAGCGTCAGCTCGAGCTCGCCGAGGATTACTACCTCAAGAAAAACGACGACGCCTTAACGGCGTCGAACAAAGCCGCAGAATGGACGGATCGACTTGCCGGGTGGTCGGCGATTTCATTTATTTGCGGTATAATTCTGCTGCTATGTTTTTTCGGATCAAACCTTCATCAAAACACGCCGGAGGCGGACATGACCAAGGAAATCCCAGGGTCGCAAAAGAAGGGCGCGTCAGTAAACCGTATGCAACAAATCGAGGGTGGAGCAACTGTTCCGAACATGCAACAGGCGCCTACCGACGATTTGGGCTCGAGCATTCCACCGATGCAACAGCTTCCCGAGCAACGGACGGACGCACCATCAGGCGGTACCACGAACACCGATTCCTCGACGCAATCAAGTGACTAAACGCAAGGAGCTTCTTCATGGCTGACGACGATTCTAGAACCACCGACCGCTACGGTGCTGCCGTGCCCAGAATGGTGCGCGTTGAAAATGGCGCTTCAGTGCCATCTATGCAAGCGGTGCCAACCGAAGAACGCGGTGCCAGCGTTCCGCCAATGCAACAAGTGCAACAGACCTCGGCTCCCAACCAGTCGGACGGAGGCTCATCCTCCGGAACGGGGTCATCCTAACGCAGGATCGCGGCGAACCATGCCGTGCACACGGAGGACGGCGTCGCGCGTTTAAAAATGGAGAATCCACTTGCCGTCCCCGGTGACGGCTGCCGTTCGCCGACAAAGAGAGTTAATGGGACGCAAGATCGCGTGGGTCAGCCTCTTCATGCTGGGCGCTCTTCTGGCCAGCGACATTGGACTTTCTACCTTCCGCTTGTCAGAGGCAGTGACGCGGAACCCGCTGACTATCGAATTGACATCATTCCTTTCCAGCAACGGCCCCGCTTCTCTCTATGAGCTCGAGCAAGACTTCCTACTTTTCGCGCCGATAAGCGTCATCGCGGTAATGTCTGGATTGGTCGCTTCGTTGATCCTTTCATACGATCGGGCAGTTCGCGGTTTTTCATTCTGGGCGGGATATGCGATCGTGCATGCTTGCATGCTTACGTATTACGCGGACATTGAATCCAGATTCGTTACCACAGAGGTCCTTATCCCATTCGTGATTGGGATATTCTGCACGATTCCCAGCTATGGTGTCGGAATCGAAGTCATCCGTTTGGCGCGAATCGGGTGTCTGCTGACTTGCTCGCTTAGGGACATGCTCACTCTTACCGGTGCATGTGCTATTCTTGCGTTTGCTTCAATCGCGGATGTGGCTTGGATTTCCACGTGCGTTTTTCTAGCGATCGCGATTGCGCTTTATTTACGGCTACACCTTGTATCACGCAAGAGTGGCGAACCAGACGATGCACCTGAGTCGCCGAGTTGAGTTTACTGAAGTGGTTGATCGCTCGCGGCGACCACGTGATCGTTAACGTTCTGTCGACAAGTGCAGATGCTGAAGTGTTTCCGAATCGACACGCCTTTTCCTCTTCGCATTCCGTTTCCTAGACGTGGTGTCCCTGACAGCAATTTGCTTCCGCCCACATCTCTTGCATTTGATCCTGACGACGATCGTGGCGTCGTACGGATGATGTTTGCACCTCCAACGAAATGGGTTGAATGGTCTCGCAAAGATGTTCCAGGCGAATTTCTATGGATGCCGCACGTCCGTACAAAAGTAGACGCGTTTCAATGGTGGAAAGAGGGATGGATTCATATCGTAGAAAGAAGGGAAACCGGAATGAAAACGAGACTCGATCGGCGTTTGGCCGATGCAAGCGACGACGGCGAGCGAGAGCGCATTCGAAGCACGTACCAACATTGGTTTTCCGAACAAGAGAACATCTCGCGGCGTCCTGCGGAATGGACGATCGAGCATTGGACGGCTCCCAGCGGTTCTGGAATGCGATCTTGGCGCTGTGGCGACGGGATAGCGGTCACGTTTGAATCGCAGGTGCTGGGTTTCGTGCCCGGCAGCCCAGTGCTTCTGCTGATCTCGCCCGACTCAGGTGCGATTTATGTTCCGAATGGCGGGCTGGACTTCCTGCACAGCGCCTTTAGCATCGGCAATCCACATGATCTATACTCACCGTCACTGGCAGATAAACCTCTAGACGTTACCGACGTCGTTTGGGAACGCGAGGAGGCAACGACAGAACCACGCGATGATACGGAGCGGCGGTGGTCGCCGGTTTGAAGTGGTTAGTCAACTGCCGCCGCCCGCATATCGCCACCGTTGAACTTAATCGGCAGCGACTTCATTGGCGTGACCGTTTTCTCTTGTCAGTGCGGTGAGTGTGTGAGGGTCACAACGTGTCTGTCTTTCGGCGCGCCTGTAGGCGCTTTTGCGGTTAGCCAGTTGTGCGCGCTAGGCGTTCTTTCTGTCTCTTTCTTTAAGCCTTGCCTGGCGTTTTAACTTGCGCTTTTTGCTCGTTGACGCACCCTTGTTGTGTTCCCCGCACGCTGCGGCGCGAACTTCTTTTGAACTCTGTTTCACAACAAGGACAAGCAACCGTGATGTCACACAAAAAACGAACCTGCAAACTCACCAAGCGGCTCGCCGAAGACATGATGATCCGCAACATGGCCGAAGCCACCATCGACGCCTACACCTATCACGTGCGAAAGTTTGCCGACTTTATCCAAAAACCGCTCGACCAGGCAACCGTCGAAGACGTTAGAACCTTCCAGCTCCATCTGATCCGAGAACGAAAGCTTGCATACGGATCGTTCAACCAGGCCGTTTGTGCTTTACGGTTTTACTATCGCTACACCCAGCCCATGCCCTGGCCGGTCACGATGGTTCCCTTCGGCAAACGGCCCAAGAAGCTGCCTACCGTGCTCGGCCGACAAGAAGTCGACCAGCTGATTCAATGCACGGCCAATCTGAAACACCGAACCTTTCTGATGACGCTCTACTCCGGAGGGCTGCGGTTCGCCGAAGCGGCCAACTTGAGGATCCACGACATCGACTCCAAACGGATGATGATTCGAGTCGCCAATGGGAAGGGCAAAAAGGAACGCTTGATCCCTCTCTCACCGAGGCTCTTGAAAGAGCTCAGGATCTACTGGCTCAAGTACAAGCCGACCGACTTGTTGTTCCCGGGAAAGATTCCGGGAAAACCCTACGCCGACACCACGATTCGCAAAGCGATGAAGGATGCAGGGGAGAAGGCGGGGATCAAACGCAGGATTTATCCTCATGTCCTGAGACACTCCTACGCGACGGGACTGCTGGAAGCTGGCGTGGACCTGTTGACGATCAGCAAGCTCCTTGGTCACGCGAGCTTCATCACGACGATGGTCTATCTGCATTGCCGCCGGGAGCACCTGCACAGTGCCCCGAGTCCACTGGACTGGTTGCCGGTCAAGCAACTTCCGACTTACACGCCGCCGACGGAGAACGGCGAACAGGACGATTCAGGCAAGAAAAGCTAACCGTCCATCAACTCATTCGTCGCGGTGCTGAACGTTACGTCAACGAGCACCGCGACGGGGGAGCCAGCATGACGGTCCAAAGCGTGTTGGCCAAGACCAGCCTCTGCCGTACTTCGGCACTCGGTGGTCGTTGGTATCAGTGTGATGATTGTGATCGCCTGACGAAACGACACAACTCCTGTGGCGATCGGCACTGTCCGCAATGTAGTGGCGGAAAACGCCAGAACTTCTCCGATAGAGCTTCGAAACTGATCCTCGACGGTGTGAACTACTACCAAGTCGTCTTCACGTTGCCGGAGGTGGTCTCGACGATGGCACTGGCGAATCGTCAAGAGATCGCGGAGTTGCTGTTCCACTCTGCTTGGAAGTCTCTCAAAAAGACGGTTGAAACAGAACAGCAATATGAGCTCGCTGCGCTGATGGTGCTTCACACCTGGAACCAGAAGCTGGATGCTCATTGGCATGTTCACGCATTGGTTCCGGGGGCGGGGCCCAGTTTAAGCGATGGAGGTTGGATTAAAGCCAGGGCGCCGCAAGTCGACGGCTATGAAGATGACCGCCAGTACCTCGTCGATGCGATCAATCTTCGAAGATCGTTTCGGAAGATCGCGGTGGCTCACCTACAGCGTCTTCGTAAGAACGACAAATTGAAACTCGACGGCTCGCTGGCGTATCTGCAAGGTGACGAAGCCTGGGAGGAGATGATCGATCAGCTCGAATCAAAGGAATGGGTCAGCTACATCGAACCCCCTCCGACCGAAAGCAGTCGCGGCGAGCACGTGGTTCGTTACTTAACGCGTTATCTGACCGGTGGGCCGATCAGTGACTACCGCATCATCGCCGCGGACGACCACGAGGTCACATTTTGGGCCCGCGAAGGCCGCACCACCGGTGGTGAATCGCTTCAAGTTCCGTTCACTCTCTCGACATCGGAGTTCATCCGTCGCTGGTGCCTGCACATTCTGCCAAAAGAGTTGACCAAAACACGTCAGTTTGGAGGCTGGTCGAATACAAAAGCTGAAGAATATCTCGCGAAGTGCCGAGCGTCACTCACCGATGCCGACCGATCGCAGGCGGGGACTCTCGACTTGCTCTCTGATGAAGTCGACTCGGTCGAGGCCGAGCCCGAATCGACGTTGTGCTGTGAGCACTGTGGCAGCGAATCGCTTCGTCTGACGCACGAGTATGAGAAGCGACCGTGGAGCGAAATCTTCCGGCGGGACTCGAAAGATAGCCCACTTTGGTACCGCGAGAGTCAAGAAAAAGATGACATTCGCTTTTGGGACGGGGCAATGGGTGAGGGCTTTTCGGAATGGTACGCGTGGTATCTGAAAAGTGGCATTGAAAGTGCAAGGGAGCGGACGGCCCCCGAAACCGCACCCGAATCAAACGCCAGAGCTGGCACGCGGCAACTGCAGCTATTCTAATAGCGGTCTACCCGAACCCGGCCAAGTCGAGCCGACAAACTTCAACGCACGATCTATCCCTGCACGTCCCGTGCCCGGATAGATCGCATTTCGTTCCCCGAAAGAGTCGCACTCTACTTTTGGATCCAACGTTGCACTGACGCTTTAGCCCCATGACACAGTTTCGCCACAAGACGCTCGGCACGTTTACCCAACGCGAAGAGTTCGACGACCTTCGTTGGGAGGCCGATCTCGAATTACCGGCTTTCGCTGTATTCTCGTATGTCCGAAACGGTAAACGCAGGCGATCCAAGAAGGTTCCTGTCGCGATCTACGACGATGGCGAACCGTCACAAGCTGCGATCAAAATGCTTCAGGCGATCAAGCGGTCGCAGAAGCAACTCGTGAAAAACATCTGCACGACATTTTTTGATGACTTGCGACAACAGGGCTATGATGACTCAGGTCGCCACGAAGGACATGGCATGTGGTGGAGCCGTGATCCTGTAACCGTCGCTCTCGCGTGTCGCGAAGTGCTTCTTAAACGACTCAAGCGTGACCGTATGTGGGAACCGGAAGACCTTTTTGCTGTCCTGTATGAGCCTAGAATTGAGATCTTTCCTTCGGACACCGATGATGGCATTCCGCGAACCTTGATTGATTTTGGTGCCGAGTTTGAGGATGAGCATGGTGTCAGCGTTCGTACGGATGGTAAACGAGTGCTGAATCTTGGATACTCTGGCGAAGCATAGCCGCAAGAAATCGGGGAACCATCCGATGCACCCGAGTCGCCGAGTCGGGCGTTTTGAAAATGGAAGATCTCTCGCGGCGACCGGGTGATCGGTACCGTTATCGGACAGACACAGCACGTTGAAACATGAGCTTGACCTACATCACAGAGCCGCTCACGCAAGCTGCTGCAGGAATGTTCGAGCATCTTCCAACGGGGGTGGTACCGTCTAACGACAACCGCTTTCCTTCTCCCAATGAGATGCTTGCCATTTGCAGTTCTCTTCCGGGCTACACGGTCGTTCGAAATGATGTGCTTAGTGCCGCATTCTACGTTGAGATCGAAAGGTGCTCCGATAGTGCACATTGGGCCGCAATCAATTTCAGCGTGGATCCGAACGACTTGGATTTACCCGCTAGATTCGTCTTCGATCGCTGCGATCCCAAAACAGCTTTTTCTGTATTGAAGGCCGTCGCGGCACTCTGCGGCCCACATGTCTACCTTGATGACACGCTGGTCGAGCCCCTAATTGTTCAAGGGAGTGACAGTGTTGACGACTTGCTCGAGTATTATGACGCATACCAGATTGGAGACCAGGATCAAGTCGATGGTGATGAGGGACCGACTTTGATGCATCCAACGTGGTAGACTGCATGGGCCGATAACAACGCGATGCACGACGAGTCACCGAGTCGTGGTTTTTGAAGTGGATGATCACTCGCGGCGACCGCGTGATCGCAGACGTTCCCCGACACCAGAGAGTTTCACATTTTCTTCGATGGTGCCACCCGAACCCAAAGATCGATTTGTAGTACCGAACGCCAGGAAATGGCTTGATGGCGTGTTCGGATTTTCTGCCGATGCTTACATGCAAGACTGGGAGATTGAACTCTCTGATGGCCAGCGGCTACGAGAATTTGTCGAAGCGTACGACACACTCAGTCTTAATGAGGACGAGCGGTTCGCATTGATGGCATTGATAGTTGCATCCGCCCACGACGCCTTGGACTTTCACGGACTAAGGACCGCCGGAACAATTAGTGTCGGTTAATTGGCGAGAATCGATAGTTCCATCTCGGTATTTGTTCGTCAAAAACTGTACGCAGAGCTGCTTTCATTGTTGCGGTCGCGTTCTCACCCGTCTCGTACAACCCTCGCAAGACGTTGACCGTAGTGCGAAGGCCGGTCCGAGTCGATGTGTTCCGCATCAACTTGACAACTGTTTCCAACTTATCGAAAAGCATCCCGGAGCAAGCACGTCCAAGATGCGGAAAAAAACGGCGTTCAATCGGATTGTATTTTGAACAGTAGCTTGGATAGTGGGCTACCCGAATTTCGATGCCGATCGTGTCGACCAACTTTTGAAGGTAGTGCTTGAAGATGTATTTTGAAGCTGAGTTGCTACCGCCGCAATCGCACAATAGCAAAATGGAATTGGTATCCGGATAACAACGTTTCCCTATCCGGTTCCAGTACCATTTGAGGCTATCGGTCGCGAAGCGACTCGTCTCGTGAGAGAGTCCAATGTTGACGTGCCCAGCATTTCGTCCGATGTCGTAGATTCCGTGAGGAATCACAACGCCATCAGCCCAACTCGGAAAGTCGTGGTCGAACGCTTCAATGGGCTCTGTGGTGCGAATGCGACCGGCCCGGTAAAGACGGCCCAGGAATTCTTTGCTTTTTGTGTCGATCGAAAAGACCGGATTGCCGGCAGCCTGATAGCTCTCCACATGTCCTGCGATGAGATCAAACTGCTGCTCGCGATCCGCTGACAAGCCACCGGAAATAGTTTTGATCATTTTTCGAAAACCGATCTTCAAGCTATTCAGCCAAGCGGAGACCGTCTTGTCGCTCACAGGGGTGCCGGCCTCGGCCGCCTTCTCAGCCATTTCAGTGGAGGCCAGGTTTGTGTAAACCACGTCGGGCTCATCAGGATCGCCTCCAACACGAACGCTCAATAGTTCGTTCAGATTGTCTTCGAGGTCGGGATCGGTTTCGATCTTTTTTTTCGTCCAGCACCTGGCCGCCGTATCCTACCTTTCGCCGGATCATTGGAGAGTTGATCGAGCTCAGCGATACCTCGTTCGATGGTGCGAGTCGAGCAGCCCAGTAATTGACTGATGTACGGTACACCTCCTCGCCCGAGACGCTGTGCCTCGACAGCCGCGAACCGACGGCGATCCTTTTCGGACAAGGTTGAATAAAAATCGACTGCTCGCTTGGCAGCCAGATCGTCAAGCTGATTTTCGAATACAAACGCCATCCTTGGCACCCTCGCTGGTGGATTGAGACGCGGAAAGTCTACCCCATCCAGCGAAAACCCGCGACACTAATTGTTCCGGCGGTCCTAACAGATTCCGAATGGCGCGTGATCCATGACCGGCTTGTGCGCGATGCAAACATTCACGCGAGCACGATATACTATTGGTGCTGCATAGACGCAACTTGCGATGACGAGTGCTTCACGCTTACATCTCGAATGCGGGCGGTTTGGAACGACGCGTTTGACACGATGGAGCAGCAAATGCCCGTGATGCCAGGAAGCGGGGAACCATCCGATGCACCGAAGGACCGGGCATCGCGTTTTGACAATGGAAACTCAACCGCCGGTCCTCGGTGATCGGTACCGTTCGTCGAATGATGAAAAACTGCAATTGAATGACGCTTTACTGATGAGACGCGCACGATTCGGGATTCACGCATTGCTGGCCGGGGCGGCGATTTACGCGGTCATCTTCGCGTGGCATTGGCGACCAGAGGACCTAACCGTGTCCCTTCGTCATGACCTCAATCTCCCCGCTACTACGAAGATCGAATTGATTGACAAACGGATCGAACATTCGTTTGCCGACTTTCAGAAGGCATGGTTTCTGGTGCAACAGGGTTCGCAATACCGGTTGGTCGCTGCAAGCAGATGCACCGATCTGAGTAGGCAAGGCTACGGTTCGTGGTCCAGGCCGGGTTTAGCACCAGGCATGGTGACTCCTGCGCCGTTTGACCATGCCTTCGGC
Organism: Stieleria neptunia; assembly: GCF_007754155.1. NCBI lineage: Bacteria > Pseudomonadati > Planctomycetota > Planctomycetia > Pirellulales > Pirellulaceae > Stieleria > Stieleria neptunia. The sequence goes on from NZ_CP037423.1 coordinate 2,555,082, forward strand.
GCAAGGCCCAGTGAGTCAGAGATCGAACAATGCATGCGATACTCGGACGATTGGTGGTAGCGTATAGTGCATGATTTGATTGACACAATGGTCACGTTACGCACATCACCAAAGCCACGACGAACCATGCGATTCACACGAAGCACCGCATGACGGTTTTACAAATGGAAACCACATTGGCGGTGCTCGGTGATCGCCGCCGTTCGTCGAGACTTCCGAGCCATTCTGCACCTTCCTTGAATTTGTGATTTGAGTGACAAGATCATCAAGCGCCTGACTTGGGATGCCGGAATTCAGGCATACCTTGGCAACATAGACTTCACAGGCCGAAGAGTTGGCGTCACGGTTTGGGCTGAGAAAGATTCTCGGGACTACAAACACCTCCGTCAGGCAGCCGAAGACGTGCTCCAGTCTTGGCCCAAGCTCAAGCCAAAACTCTTCACATTGGCAAAGGAGCAACTCAGAGCGACCGGGTGGTTTGCACCAGAGACTCGAATAATTTGGCGGCAGTTTCACCTGTTTTCCTTCGGTATTCAACGCGACATGTCCGACGATGCAAAGGTCTTCTATGATTTTGGCTTTACTGTTCCGAGATTCCTGCGTGAAGAAGACTTCATAGAGGTGATGAGGTATCTTGATGGCACTAGCGAATCCGCGGAGGTGCGGTCATTCCTATGATGACGGCACGACGAACCATGGCATGAACCGAAGTGGCGGAGTCGTGGTTTTTGAAGTGGAGAATCGTTCGCCGCCACTCGGTTATGCCTACCGTTCGTCGCACGAAAAGCCTTCCATGCCCCAGAGGATACAGCTCGTTTGTGGCGTATCATCAGCACAGCAATTGAACTCGTTATCGTGATTTTTTCGCTGCCGATGTACGCGGTTGCGATACCTCTCATGATTCGGAGCGACCGAAAGTCGGCAAACACGATCGCGTCAATGGACTGCCCATGGTGCGGGAATGCATTATCCGATATTGCAAAACATGACTTAACCCGCTGTGGTGTGAAACTGACACTATCCCCGGGAACGAAGGTCGAATGGGATCGTCTTCCTTCGCTCCTGGTTTCATGTCCTCAATGTGGTAAAGACATTTGTTTTGATCGACGTCTACGGACAACTGCGTGCGATCGGTCGGATGCAATCACGCGACGCCGTCCCGCGGCGGAAAATCGATAGACGACTCACGTTCGGCATCGTGCTACAATCATGAGTCGCGTTCTTGCGTCTTTACTGGCACAGATGCCGACGAACCATCGGTTGCAACGGAGGCCGCGAGTAGACGTTCTTGAAGTGGTTGATTTCGCGTCGCCGCCGCGTGATCCTTATCGTTCACGTTCCCAAATCGTACTCGTACTCGTACTCAGGCGTCAGCCGGTACTCCTACTCGTACTCGACTGGAAGGCAAACAAACCGATGCCGGACGCCCACGCTGCTGAACGTTGTGACTGAACTCGGCCCACCTGATGTCATCGAACCTTCGTTTCCTAAGATTCGCATTCGATGTCACGGTTCGATAGGTGCGCGGTCGACTCGGCCGACGAAGACAAACCGACGCCAGTCGATGCCAACGCTGACTACCAACCCCTGAAGTGCCGACCACAGATTGGGACGCTCGATTTCCCACGACGATTCCGATCGAGTACATTGGCAAACAGCGGCGATGGCTCGGGCTGTCGTCGTGGCCGACCGCGTGAACCAAGTGGTGCACCGCAGTCGGCGAGTTGAGTTTGTTTTTGAGTTCAGGTCGATCGCGCCGACGCGGTGACCACCGCCGTTCACGCTGCTAACCGGCGCCTGACGACAGCGCCCACTTCTTCTTTTGCGTCTTCTCGCGTTCTTTTGTGGCAAGCGATTTACTGTCGTTTGATCGTGACCCGAAGGTCGCCCACCGGATGTCATCGAACCTCCGTTTCCTGGGTTTCGCATTTGAGGTCACGGTTCGATAGGTGCGCGGTCGACTCGACCGACGAAGACAAACCGGCGCCTGTTGATCGAGTACGAGCACGAGTACCGCGATGCTGAGTACGAGTACGATTCAAGACAGACCGACGCCTGAAGTGCCGACCGCAGATTGGGACACTCGATTTCCCACGGCGATTCCGATCGAGTACATTGACAAACAGCGGCGATGGAACGGGCTGTCGTCGTGGCCGAACGCGTGAACCATGTGGTGCACCGCAGTCGGCGAGTCGAGTTTGTTTTTGAGTTCAGGTCGATCGCGCCGACGCGGTGACCACCGCCGTTCTGGCATTGAAAATCGTACTCGTACTCAGGGCGCCGCCCGGTACTCGTACTCCTACTCGACTCGGGGCACCAATGTGCCGAACCCATCTTCGACCACGATCGACTAGACGTTTACCGTTTCTCTATCGAATACGTTGCTTCGTCATTCGCCGCCGCGAGAGATTTGAGCGACTGTCATCGCCACGCTCGTGATCAATGGCTTCGCGCCGCTCAATCCATACCGCTGAACATCGCCGAGGGCAACGGGAAGCGAAGCCTCAAAGATCGTAGTCGATTTCTTGACATCGCTCGTGGCTCGGCGCTGGAATGTGTCGCAATTCAAGACGTGCTTGCCGCAACCGATGGACTGGATGTTGAACGCCACCACGAACTGAAACGTTCGCTTCATCGGATCGTTTCGATGCTGACTCGGTTGATCGCGAGATCCGATGCCGTGGCCGAATCGCCGGTGGAGTACAATGCAGGGACCGAGTACGAGTACCGCGATGCTGAGTACGAGTACGAGTACGATCAAGGCAGGAAACCAGAACCAAGCCGTGCACCTGAGGACGGCTTGCGCGGTTTCACAAGTGGAAAATCACTCGTCCGTCCCAGGTGACGGCAACCGTTATCGTGCAAGAACATCTGATCCGAATCACCCAATGCCATGGCAATACCAAACTCCGCCGGACCTTACGACCGCTGATGAGCGGTTCGCACATTTTCGGTCAATCATGGACAGGCGCGCTGCCGACTTGCAGCAGGTGGGCTGGCGTCAACTGTCGCCGGTCGAGGACGCGCAACTCGAGGCAAAATTGCGAATCCGCTACCCATTAGACAACTCCCAGCCACCTGAACCGCACGCGACATGGGATATATCCGTAATCTACGCATCGGAATCTAATTACACCGAATTGGAGACAGACCTCAACCTGCGAATGCTGGAAGCGCTGCGTGAATGCACCGAGCCAACTGAAGAAATATATGCGATAGACTGGCAGCATGATTGGTACAGCTTCAATCCTCATAATCTTCGATCAGATGGGGCACCGTATGAATGGGCAGTTCCAATTCTTCCCGACGGCGATTTCTACCTGTTCATTCCAAATGACCACCGCTTTGGGGTTTACGGATTCCCGCAAACCAATTCGATCGTGATCTGTGGCCACGAATTTCTCGCCGCCATTGATTCAAATCCACCCAAAGTGTTTTCCCGTCGGCTCACTGATTGTCGCTCACACGTCCCACCGAAACGCACGATAACAAAGCCGTGAACCGGAGCACTCAATCACGCGGCAACTGAAATCAAAGTCTTCCGTTCGTTCCCGGTTACGGCAGGCGTTCCTCGTCGGAAAATGAATGCTCATGAGCCATCGTGCCAACTACGTCATCGTGGAAGATGGGGTCGCGGTCGCCTATTTCAACAGCTACGGAGCAATGGGAGCCATTTACGGGGCCGCCAAGGGGCCAGACGAATTCAGCGATGAACTTACGTATGAGGCGGAAGAAGTTGATGAGCTAATGGACAGCGCTTTCGCGGAAGCGGCTATCCTCATTGATCACGACGCAAAACAGTGCATTCTTTACGGCTATTCTTGGGGGCCGGAATACTGGGTTGACGGTGATGGCAATCCGTTTCCAGATCTTGTTGAATTGGATGAATTGCTAGCGGAATCACCCGATAAGTTCATTGCAAAGATTCAACCAGCATGGGATGGATGGGATCTGAAATTCGATGAACGTGGCATCGATGCGGTTGTCGAATATTTACGGGACAATGACTTGTCGCTTAAGGCAGCAACGAAGCGGCAATCAAAGAAGGTCGCGAAGAAAAAGGCCGCGAGAAAAAAATAATTGCGTACTGCCACTCGATGACAGCGAGGAACCAAGTGGTGCACCGCAGTCGGCGAGTTGAGTTTATTTTTGAGTTCAGGTCACTCGCGCCGACGCGGTGACCACCGCCGTTCCCCGACCGGACAGCACCTACGCGGTGATGGCCTCGCGATCCAGTTCGACACGCTTGACCGCCAAGCCGCACTGCTCGACCTGTGCCACTGCGGAACGCATTGCCTCGTCACGTGATTCTGCCTCGCGATCAAACACGATTTCGATACCGTCGTCATGCCCCGCGAGATGACCGTCATCGCACCCCGCTGCCGCCAATTTATCCGCCAGATCGAGAATCTGCTGTTCGGACATCACTTGGTGAGGTACCACCACTCGAAATCGGTATTCCGTCATTTGATTGCTCACTTTAGTTATCGGGTCCGGGGCACGCGGCTACTTTTCGTCCAATTTGCTTTGCATGGTTCTGGGGGTTCTTCGGTGTCGAGTAGATCGCCATCCAGCAGGGACGGTGCCCGTATCCACATTTAATTGTACCCCACGCATGGGCTCTTGGCCCACTTTTCTTTACTGTCCATCCGGCGGCTTCGGCCAGCGTCAGGGCCGCTCGAATCTCTTTGTTCCGATGGTTTGCCATGCTTTGCTCCTGCCGATATTCTAACGGGAGCTGTTGCCCACAGCGAACCCCTGAACGACAGCGCCCACTTCTTCTTTTGCGTCTTCTCGCGTTCTTTTGTGGCAATTGATTCGCCGTCGTTGGATCGTGACCCATAGGACGCTCCTCTGATTTCATCGAGCTTCTGTTTCCTGAGATTCGCATTTGATGTCACGGTTCGATAGATGCGCGGTCGACTCGGCCGAGGAAGACAAACCGACGCCTGTTGATTCGAGTACGAGCACGAGTACCACGGTGCTGAGTACGAGGGCGGCTTTCAGGCCCGGAGGGCCGGTAGAGTGTCTGCCGGTGGCGTGAGCCACCGGGGGAGGATTCAAAGGCACGCCCTAGGCCCAGCGGGTCGACACAATGCCCGGGCTTGGCGTGGCCCCGGAGCCCCATTGTGCCGGCCTTCCAGGCCTCAGCAAATCCGTTCTTTCGATACCGGTGGCTGACACCACCGGCAAGCATTGTGCCAGCCCTCCGGGCTTCATCCCGACTCCACATAGAAATCGGTTCAGCGAGGGGAGTGAAAGTTTCCACGGCGATTTCGATGGAGTACATTGGCACCGAGCGACGATGGCTCAAGCCGTCGTCGAGGCCGGACGCGTGAACTAAGTGGTGCACCGCAGTCGGCGAGTGGAGTTTGTTTTTGAGTTCTGGTCCATCGCGCCGACGCGATGACCACCGCCGTTCACGCTGCTGCCCCACGCCTGACGACAGCGTCCACTTCTTCTTTTGTGTCTTCTTGTGCTTTTTGTGGCACGTGATCTGCGGCGGTTTGACTGGTGCGCTGACGTACTCGCTGGAAGGGGCTCACGCAAAGTCGCAAAGCCGCAAAGATTAGAACCCATTCCTTGGCGGCTTTGCGTGGTCCTTGTTCCCCTTGACCACGCTGATGCCGCAATGAGTACGCAGCGAACTGCGCCCACCGGATTTCGTCAGACCTCTGTTTCCTGGGATTCGCATTTGATGTCACCGTTCGGTAGGTGCGCGGTCGACTCGGCCGAGGAAAACGAACCGACGCCCGAAATGGTGACTGCTTAGCGTTTCCGAATCCGAAGGGATCGGTGGAGCGGATTTGGCTGGCGGGGCGATGTGTCTTAGGCCCGGAGGGCCGGTGAAGTGTCTGCCGGTGGCGTCAGCCCAATGCCATCTACTTTGACGCCAAGCGGGGTGTTTTTGTTAGCGGTAGGGCGCGAGCCCTCCGGTCTTTCACGGTGTTTTTGAAGCGCAACCGGACGACTCGTGCCATTCCGCTAACACCTCTCGTGCCAAAGTAGATGGCATTGGGCGTCAGCCATCGGGGGTGGATTCAAAGGAATCCCCAAGGCCCAGCGGGTCGACACAATGCCCGGCTTGGAGTGGACCGGGAGCCCCATTGTGCCGGCCTTTCAGGCCTCAGCAAATCCGTTCTTTCGATACCGGTGGCTGTTGCCACCGGCAAGCATTGTGCCAGCCCTCCGGGCTTCATCGCGACTTCAAGAAGAAATCGGTACAGCAAGGCGGGTGAAATTTCCCTCGATGATTCCGATCGAGTACATTGGCCGTCAGCGGCGATGGTTCGGTGCACCGCAGTCGGTGAGTCGAGTTTGTTTTTGAGTTCAGGTCCATCGCGCCGACGCGGTGACCACCGCCGTTCGTCGCAAATGGTGATTCCGCCATCCTCAATGAACCTTTTCTACATACTCGCTCACGGGCATTCGTTCGACGTCGAACGGTTTATTGGGAGTTCAACGTTGATACCGTCACTGACGTGGAATGTCGGACAGCGGTCGCACGGAATGGTTCGGGCAGATACGGACGGGTTTATCATTTACCTCACTGAGGAAGCACTTGGCTATCAAGCTCAGCAGACAATAGCGGTGGAATTCATCCGTAAGAATCAGGAGGAACTACGACGCTGTTGTAACTTTCCAGGAGTCGACTACTTTCTGCTTTCACTTCATGTCGTTTTGCCGCTAACCGATTCGACTTTCGGCTTTGGGGCGAATGCGAATATGGATCTGCTTGAAGCGTGTGTAGGAGTAGGACTTAACCCAACCATATTCGTTGAATTCGACCGTGGGACTGGCGATTCCAATTTGCTTGACACGAATCAAGGCAACGCCGAATAATGGACGAACCATGGATTGCAACGAAGTGCTCGATCGGCTGTTTCACCTCGCGTAGAATCAACTGCTCGCACTCGCTGAATCCGAACGTTCACGCTGACAACCGGCGTCTGACGACAGCGCCCACTTCTTCTTTTGCGTCTTCTCGCGTTCTTTTGTGGCAATTGATTTGCTGTCGTTTGATCGTGGCCCGAAGGGCGCCCACCGGAATTCGTCGAACCTCCGTTTCCTGGGTTTCGCATTTGACGTCACCGTTCGCTAGGTGCGCGGTCGACTCGGCCGAGGAAAACGAACTGACGCCCGAAATGGTGACTGCTTAGCGTTTCCGAATCCGAAGGGATCGGTGGAGCGGATTTGGCTGGCGGGGCGATGTGTCTTAGGCCCGGAGGGCCGGTGAAGTGTCTGCCGGTGGCGTCAGCCCAATGCCATCTACTTTGACGCCAAGCGGGGTGTTTTTGTTAGCGGTAGGGCGCGAGCCCTCCGGTCTTTCACGGTGTTTTTGAAGCGCAACCGGACGACTCGTGCCATTCCGCTAACACCTCTCGTGCCAAAGTAGATGGCATTGGGCGTCAGCCATCGGGGGTGGATTCAAAGGAATCCCCAAGGCCCAGCGGGTCGACACAATGCCCGGCTTGGAGTGGACCGGGAGCCCCATTGTGCCGGCCTTTCAGGCCTCAGCAAATCCGTTCTTTCGATACCGGTGGCTGACGCCACCGGCAAGCATTGTGCCAGCCCTCCGGGCTTCATCGCGACTTCAAGAAGAAATCGGTACAGCAAGGCGGGTGAAATTTCCCTCGATGATTCCGATCGAGTACATTGGCCGTCAACGGCGATGGTTCGGTGCACCGCAGTCGGTGAGTCGAGTTTGTTTTTGAGTTCAGGTCCATCGCGCCGACGCGGTGACCACCGCCGTTCGTCGCAAAAGGTGATTCCGCCATCCTCAATGAACCTTTTCTACATACTCGCTCACGGGCATTCGTTCGACGTCGAACGGTTTATTGGGAGTTCAACGTTGATACCGTCACTGACGTGGAATGTCGGACAGCGGTCGCACGGAATGGTTCGGGCAGATACGGACGGGTTTATCATTTACCTCACTGAGGAAGCACTTGGCTATCAAGCTCAGCAGACAATAGCGGTGGAATTCATCCGTAAGAATCAGGAGGAACTACGACGCTGTTGTAACTTTCCAGGAGTCGACTACTTTCTGCTTTCACTTCATGTCGTGTTGCCGCTAACCGATTCGACTTTCGGCTTTGGGGCGAATGCGAATATGGATCTGCTTGAAGCGTGTGTAGGAGTAGGACTTAACCCAACCATATTCGTTGAATTCGACCGTGGGACTGGCGATTCCAATTTGCTTGACACGAATCAAGGCAACGCCGAATAATGGACGAACCATGGATTGCAACGAAGTGCTCGATCGGCTGTTTCACCTCGCGTAGAATCAACTGCTCGCACTCGCTGAATCCGAACGTTCACGCTGACAACCGGCGTCTGACGACAGCGCCCACTTCTTCTTTTGCGTCTTCTCGCGTTCTTTTGTGGCAATTGATTTGCTGTCGTTTGATCGTGGCCCGAAGGGCGCCCACCGGAATTCGTCGAACCTCCGTTTCCTGGGTTTCGCATTTGACGTCACCGTTCGCTAGGTGCGCGGTCGACTCGGCCGAGGAAAACGAACTGACGCCCGAAATGGTGACTGCTTAGCGTTTCCGAATCCGAAGGGATCGGTGGAGCGGATTTGGCTGGCGGGGCGATGTGTCTTAGGCCCGGAGGGCCGGTGAAGTGTCTGCCGGTGGCGTCAGCCCAATGCCATCTACTTTGACGCCAAGCGGGGTGTTTTTGTTAGCGGTAGGGCGCGAGCCCTCCGGTCTTTCACGGTGTTTTTGAAGCGCAACCGGACGACTCGTGCCATTCCGCTAACACCTCTCGTGCCAAAGTAGATGGCATTGGGCGTCAGCCATCGGGGGTGGATTCAAAGGAATCCCCAAGGCCCAGCGGGTCGACACAATGCCCGGCTTGGAGTGGACCGGGAGCCCCATTGTGCCGGCCTTTCAGGCCTCAGCAAATCCGTTCTTTCGATACCGGTGGCTGACGCCACCGGCAAGCATTGTGCCAGCCCTCCAGGCTTCATCGCGACTTCACAAAGAAATCGGTCCAACAAGGGGAGTGAAGTTTTTCAAGGCGATTCCGATGGGGTACATTGGCACAGAGCGGCGATGGCTCGGGCTGTCGTCGTGGCCGGACGCGCGAACCATCCGCCCGCACACGCAGGCACGGAGTCGGCGTCAATCGAAAACGCAATGTCGTTCGCCGTGCCGCGGTGAACGTTGGACGTTCTGTCACTTGGAGAACCTTTACGCAATGGCACTACCGATTGACTTGTGGCTGATTCATCCAGAAGCGGAAATGTGCGATGCGTTCCGCGATCGCTTCGAAGGACTACCACGTGTCACGGTCATTCAATCACGTTTCGAGGATTTGCCACCGCACGACTGCTTCGTTACCGCTGCAAACGCATTCGGAATCATGAATGCTGGCATCGACGCTGCCGTCGTTCGATTTCATGGTGACGAATTGATGCGTCGCGTGCAGGCTCGAATCATGGATGAATACCTTGGCGAACAACCGATCGGCACCTCATTCATCGAATCCACTGGCACTGCTGGCTATCCATTCATTGCTCACTCTCCAACAATGCGGGTTCCGGGATCAATTGAGGGCACCGACAAAGTGTATGCCGCAACATGGGCATCGCTTCTTGCGGTCTACCGCCACAAAGCTTCAAGCCAAACGCAGATCGAGACAGTGGTGTTTCCTGCCATGGGGGCGGGGTTCGGCGGTGTGCCCTTCCTTGAGGTCGCCCGGCAAATGGCTGTCGCATACCGACACTATCTCAGCCCGCCGCATCGAATGGATTGGGACATGGTTGCTGGCCGACAGCGAGCGATACACTATGATGGCAAGCGTCAGGTCAGCAGATGACGGGACAGAACCATCGCGTGTATCCGAGTACGCGAGTCGGCGTTTATGAGTTGAAATCTTCTCGCGTACCGGGTGACGCGTGCCGTTGAACTTGATCGAATTGCTTTCCGCTTCGAAGGTTGACGCGCGGTCACGGTGGGCCGGGGTTGCGTGAGGTTCGCCAACGCAAGGCTGGCGCCAGCTTCTTGAATCCTCTGGCCGTAGGTCGTCAGCGTTATGGTTCGGCAGCCGTCTTGATCTCTTGTGGCCCACCCGAGTGATCCGGCGGCGCATGACTCCCCCGTCACTCGCGTTGTGTGGTCCGAGGGTGTTTTTCTTTGACGAAGAGACGAATCCGATTGAACGCACGCTCACGCCGATCCTTGGGAGTCGAGCGCCTTGGGATGTTTGAAGTGCACCCATGAGATCAGAACGCGGTCGGCACAATCCACCAGACGTCTGGCAAGGAGAGAGAGCCACAATAGAGCGCAAAGGACGCAAAAGGTGCGCGCGGATAGCGTTCTTCCCTTTTGTGCTCTTTGAGCTCTTTCGCGGCCAAACGCTCCACGTCTTGACGCGTCCCGCCGGAAGGCTGGCTTCTCGGCGATAAAACGCGACAGCTTCCTCGGTCAGATCGGATCGAATTCGGATTGCCATTTCAGTTGTCGACGTGGTGAGCCAGACGTTTTCCTACTTCGTCACTGCTTCAAGACTGCGAGCGAGTTTTGGGACAAGACGCTCTCGACCCAACTTTTCTGCGGACGAGGCATTTTTCAACAGCCCTTTTCCCTACCCGAAATTTTCCTCTCTTCTGTCTGCATCTGGCTGGTTGGGAAAACGACTTGCGCCCAGTGTGTCGTTCCTGAGTTTCCGGTCGGTCTCGGGGGTTTCCGTTTAGCCGGCGGTTGCGTACGGCGGAGTGATGGGATTCGCTGCGACCCCGTCCGGGGTCGAGGCGCGTAATTGGGGGCATGGTCCGAAGGTGGCGCTGCGCTGACCTCCGGCTACTCGCTGCAATCCCTCCGGGATACCGGCCCACGTGAAGGCCGACAGAGTTCTGTCGCCCGGTCTTTCCCCGGTTCTCCTGAACCCGGATAAATCGCAATTCGTTCGGCGTGCAAGTCAATGAGCGTCTCACTCATCGTGCCGGTATGGATGTTTCGAGTGCACCGATGAGATTAAAACGCGGTTAGCGCCGCGACGCCGATGAACGGCGTGCAGGCCAACAAATGTTAGAAAAATAACAAAAAAGGTTTGTCGGCGGACCTTCAACTTGTTAGATTTCTAACACTTGGATTCGACCGCCCTGTTCGCCCCGGAGCATCACGTGCGTTCTGACCTTTCCCGCCGCGAGCGGCAGATCATGGAAGTGATCTATCAGCTCGGCGAACCGACGGCCAACGAGATCGTCGCTGCGATGCCCGACGAGCTTGCCAACGCGACCGTGCGGACGCAGCTTCGCACGCTGGAATCCAAGGGCGTCGTCAAACACCGCCGCGAAGGCAAACAATTCGTGTACTTGCCCGCGGTGCCGCGCAAGAGTGCCGCGGCCAAGGCGTTTCGCAAAGTCTTGGAGATTTTCTTTGGCGGTTCAGTGGAAGACGCCCTCGCCACGCACCTTGCCGATCCCAAGACGGAATTGAGCGACGAGCAAGTCAAACGTCTGCGTCGATTGTTGAACCAACACCAAACCAAAGGCGGCAAGCAATGAGCGGTCACATGAATCACTGGTTGATCGACGGTCCTCTGTCGCTGTGCGTGGTCGTAGTCGTCCAGGTCGCGATCGTCTCGGCCATCGCGTGGCTGGTCGCATCGCGGATCAAACGCGTCGACGCCGGACGCACGTATGCCGTCTGGCTGACAGCGGTTTGTCTGACGCTGGCGATTCTGCCGGCGCACCTGCTGGTCGGTGGGTGGCGGATTCCGTTGGCTTCCGCCGGAGTCGATCTGGCGACGCGATCGGTCGCGACGACACCGGCCGAAGGACAACTCAATGACCCAGCGATGCAAGACAATCCGGTCATGCCAAGCGTCGCGGGTTCCATCGATAGCTCAACACCCGCGGATCGTGCATCGCAAACGCATCCGAATCGACTTTCGCATGCATCACCCACGACAGCACGACCGGCATCCGGCTTTCCAGAAACGGAGCTTCCGCAAACAGCGGGTGTTGTCGGCCAAACGTCTGTTGCCGCTGACTTCATGTCCGGCGGGGCAGCCATGCGAATCCTACTCGCATGTGCATACGCGATCGGATTTGCGTTCGTGGCGTTACGTTTGTCGGTCGGGATGATTCGGTTGCGGAGCACCGCGTCGAAGGGAGGGCGTGTCGGTGGACCGATCGTCGACACCGCGGACGAGATTTCGAGGACGATCGGCTTGTCCAAAACGCCAACGATCGTTCGCACGGATCAAACATCGATGCCATTGGTCTTTGGGCTGTTCCGATCGGTCATCTTGGTTCCGACGGACTTTGAAACGTGGGATGACCATGAAATCCGATCCACTCTCCTTCACGAACTGACGCACGTGCGCCGGCGTGACAGCGTCGGCCAGTTGTTGGCGTCGGTGAACCTGATGGTCTACTGGTTTCATCCGGCCGTCTGGCTGGTCGATCGGCGATTGACCGAATCGCGGGAATGGGCGACCGATCGCGACGTACTGGAAAACTCGTCTTCGATCGACGGCGAACTGACTTCGGGGCGATACGCGGAGAGTTTGCTGAACATCGTGACGCGATTTCGAGCCGCTGATGCGACACGTCGTCTGCCGGATCATGCAGCCATCGCGATGAGCCGCCACGCGGAGATTGAAGACCGCTTGAGATTGATTCTCGGCGGCGTCCCGGGGCTTTCCCGTTGGCGGATCGCGTCGCTGCGTTTGATGGTCGCGATGCTGGCCGTCACTGCGGTCGCAACGACGGTGCGGCTGGATCGCTCGGTCGCACAAGAGACTTCCACCGAGGACACCAAGCCGGCTGCGACGAAACCGGTTCAAGCGGAAACAGATGATGCAACGTCCTTGATCGAGCCGATTCGACCGGAAGACAACGATTTGATCGCCAGAATCGTGACGTGCAAACCGATCGTGGGCGAGCCGGAGGATGTCGCGGTGATCGTCAGTGTCTCCGGCAAAGTCCTCTCGCCCGACGGCCAGCCGGTTGCTGGGGCAACGGTGGTTCTGAGGGAATCAAGCGGGCGTCGTGCGTCCAGCGATCTCAACAAATATCTGCTCTCAGTCGACCGAAACCTCATTCGCGTTCCAGACGCGATTGCTCTGGTGGAGACGAACGCGAGCGGCGAATTTGAGTTCTCTCATCTCAAGGCCCCAGCGTTTCCACGTGATCGATCCGGCCGTTGGGTCGGATCGTTGGTCGCTGCGATGCCGGGCGTGGGCGTCGCGACGTCGCAGCTGATCATCGAAAAGTCAAATCCGACGCCGCTCGAAGCGGTCGCCCTGCAGCTCACGACAACGAACTCGGTCAGCGGCCGTTTTGTCACGCCCGATGGCCAACCCCTTGCCGGGGCGATCGTCAACTTGGCGGGCTTGTTCACTCCGACGGCCGACCCCTGGGACGCTCCGGAGCGATTCGAATTGTCGATGAGCCAATTGGCACCGAGGGCCACGACCGATAAATCCGGCTACTTCGAATTCGAAAACATTCCCGCCGGTTTGATCGCATCGATCCACGCCGCTCATGATGACTGGGAGAATGGATTCGCCGCGGTTCGCACCAGTGATGAAGTCGCGATCGGAGAATTTGAACGCCCGAACCCTTGGCTTCCTAGCGGAGAGGTCGTGGCGAGCCCGGCAACGATCGTCGCCGATCCCGGTTACACACTCCACGGCCACGTAAGCGACGAACAAGGGATGGGGATCGCGGAAATCACCGTTTATCCAGCGTCCAGCGTGGATCGCCACCAGACCGATTCGGAGGGCCGTTTTCGATTTCGCGTCCCGACGCACCTGATCAAAGACTATTTGGATCGCGACGATCGGCCGATGAAGTTTTCTGTCGTAACGCCCGAGGAAACCCCGTTTCTGTCGAAACAGATCGAGCTTTCCCAGGGGCAAGTGACAGGGAAAGAGCCGATCAACGTTGTGCTTCCACGTGCCGTCGCGATCAGGGGGAAGATGGTGGACGCGTCGGGAATTCCCGTAAAAGGGATCTCGGTTCGTTCGCTCGACAGCCCATCGCCCTATGGGGCCAATTCGAAAGAGGATGGAACATTCAGTCTGAAACTCCCCCTTGGAGAGCATTTCTTGGTGTTGGCAACCAGGGAACCGGGGTACGCGATCCCTTCGTCTTCGTATGGAATGACGAAGCAGGAGGCCGAATCGCTACTCCATCGAAAAATCACGATCACGGACCTTACTCCTCGCGAGCTGGAACCGATCGTGGTCCCCAAGCTTTCCACCTACCAGGTCATCGTGTCGCTGCCCGATGGCAGTCCCGCCGTCGGTGCGTCGGTGATCTTGCGTGATGAAGTACCGGCGAGCCCGAACGCTGCGGAAATCGACCGGGGGACTCGCACCGTCGATCGATCCGAGACCGAGACTACGAATTCACTCGGGCGTGTCACGCTGGTACCCAATGGGATGACGTCCCCCAAAGCGTTCATCGACGTCAAGTACCTCGGCGACGTCGACGCCTTCGACGGCACGGTCAAGCTGAGCGAAGCCAAGGACGGCGTGGTCCATTTGGTGCTGAATTCCTCCGCGATCGTCGAAGGCCGCGTGCTGGTCGACGGAGAACCGGTCGCCGGGGCTCGGGTGCAGGTCAGCCTGACGAAGCCTGTCCAGCGGACGGCCAACGGCAGGACGATGACGTTTTATCAATCCAGCGGTCACCAATTCGTCACGACGAACTCCCAAGGTGTGTATCGGGCCTCGGTGCCGGCCGGAAAACGGGTCAGCGTCAGTCTGAGCAGCGTTCCGAATCTTAATGTCCGATCAGGGATCGGCTACTACGCGCAACCCGCCGGCGACGGAAAGCTGATCGTCAAAGACTTCGAATTGATCCGCGGTGATCAAGCCATCGCCGGACGTGTCATTGATGCTGATGGCAGCCCCGTCGCCAAGGCGATGGTTTCTATCCGCCGTGACCGAGACGTCATCCCAAATTTCTGGGTCGATCATGATCGTGAGAGTCAATCGACCACCGATGCAAATGGACGCTTTCACCTCAAAAACGTCCCGCAAGGAAACTATCAACTGATGGTCCGCGGCCCCCGTGGCGAAAGCTCCGTCTCGGCGACACGGATCTCGACCATGGTTTCGGTCAGCACCGGCGAGACGGATCTGGAGATCACGCTCAACCTTCCGAGTTCTCCCGCGATCCCGGTGTTGGTGCCGATCGAGATCACGCCAAAACGGTAGGACAAGTGGGATCGGCTGGAAGCCAATCCCACTGTGATTGACAGGCTGGAAGCCTATCCCACTGTGATTGACGAGCCTGGAAGCCTATCCCACTTTTTCAATTCCCCTTCACCCTCGGACACGCAAAATGCTTTCGATCAAATTTCTGTTGTCGTTGTTGCTGACCGCGGGGACGGCCGAACTGTCGGGCCGCGTGGTCGATTCCGAGGAGGCTCCCGTTGCCGGAGCGATCGTCGTCGTCAGCACCGCCAAGCCTCGCGTCGGCCCGGCCACGACTTGCCCGTCGTGCTACCGCGATTGCACCAAACGCACGGTCACCGACGAAAACGGGGCGTTTTCGATCACCGAGTTGTCCGATCAACTGCTGTTCAGCTTGGCCGCCGGCGGCGCAGGCTATCAAGGCCAGGTCTCCGAGCACTTTGATCCGGAACAAAATCCCGAGATCCAATTCGAACTCGAACCGATCCAGCGCACCGAAAAGATTGAAGTGCTTCGTGGCCGCGTGATCAACCTCGACGGTGACCCGATCGCGGGCGCCCAAGTCAGGCCACACACCATCTTTCGCAACAACGGAATCGGTGGCGGATCCGACCGCTCGGTGACTCCGCTGACGCTGACCGATGCCGAAGGCGTCTTTGAAATGTCGGTGGGAAATCACATCGAATGGATCGACCTGCGGATCAACGCATCCGCCTACGCGCCGGCACAAACTCGGTGGACTCGTGCGGGCGACGACGGACTCACCATCTCGCTCGGGTCTGGCGCAGGCCTGCGCGGAAAATTGGTGTTTCGTGACAAGCCCGTCGCGGGCGTCGAAGTCGGACTGGTCCAAAAGATTCGCATGATGGGCAACATCGTGACGCCCCAAGAGGTTTACACCGACGAAGCAGGTGTGTTTACCTTTGACCAGCTTCCTCCGGGGCTCGACTACGCCGTCTACACCCACACCGGCCAGGCTGCATCGGCGGTGCTGCCGCTGAGTTTGATCGAGGCACCTCGACACGGTGAAATGGCGGACCTGGGGGAGATTGCGGCGGTCGAACCGAGGCGGTTGTTGGTGACCGTGACGACCAGCGACGGATCGCCACTTCCGAAAGACAGTTACGTCTACATCGGACGACGCTACGGTTGGCGCGGTTCCCAGTTGCCGCTGGAACAAAAGACGACGTCGAAGGTTTCTATTCTCGACGCGGCCCCCGAAGTCTATGAGGTCGGAGTGCGGACGAAAGGGTACACCGTGTTGGAAACCCAGCCGAAGTTAAACGTCGATCTCAATCGAAGTTATTCGGTAGACGCGAGACGTGAATCAAGTGTCGTGTTGATTTTGGAGCCGACAGGGGATTGAAGTCGCACACCGTTGGTGTCCGGCCTTGAGAGACCGTCCAGCTTAAGGCGATCGCTTTTCTGATGTACGATGGCCCTTCCGGGCCGTCGCCCGTGGGGCTCTGCGCGACGACCTAGAAAGGACGTCGTACAACGGTCCGTTGGACTCCCGACGACGACCTAGAAAGGACGTCGTACAACGGTCCGTTGGACTCCCGACGACGACCTAGAAAGGACGTCGTACTGGTGATCCGCTGACCGCGTCTCATCACGCGTCACCTCGTTGCAAGGCTCCGCCTTGGAACGCGATGGAGGCGGAGCCTCTGGTCATGTGTGTTCCCAGGCGGAGCCTGGGAACAAGACGTGGTTCACTCTCCCTTGGAGTACCAATCGGGCGTGCCGAACCAATCGTGCATCTCTTTTTCGAAGGGAGCGACGACGCTCTGCGGTTCAGGGATCTCTCCGCGGTCTCCGGTTTCGACGATCCAGGTGTCGAGCGCTGCTCGCATTCGAAGCAAGGCTTCTTGATGCGATGCGTCGTCGGAATCGGTCAGGTTCTGAATCT
This sequence comes from Stieleria neptunia, assembly GCF_007754155.1. Lineage (NCBI taxonomy): Bacteria > Pseudomonadati > Planctomycetota > Planctomycetia > Pirellulales > Pirellulaceae > Stieleria > Stieleria neptunia. Next base: position 2,572,153 of record NZ_CP037423.1, read on the forward strand.
CGTACGGATCGGCTTGTGTGTCGTAAAGCTGTTCGTCGGGGAACGGCTTCATCAACTCCGCCGGCGGTCCCGTCAACTTTCCTTCGGCGTGTAGTTTCCGCATCAACGGCTTGACCAAGAAACACTTTTCCTTGTAGCGATTCAGCGTCGTGAATCCGGCTCCGGGCGTGAAGTTACGAACGTAGTGGTAACGTTTGTCGCGGACGCTGCGCAATCGAATCTCGGTTTCATCAATACGATCGCGGGCGCTGAAGACGTACTTGCGTGATGGTCCGATGGCATCACCGAGGAAGCGACGGCCTTGCATACCGACGGGCGGCTCGATGCCGGCCATCCAAAGTGTCGTGGCCGTCAGATCGATCAGGCTAATCAGCTCATCGCTGACCGCGCCGGGTTTGATTTGCTTCGGCGCGGGATAATTTTTGGGCCAACGAATCACCATCGGGACGTGCAACCCCGAATCCCAGCACCAGTGAATCCCGCGTGCTTCCAGTCGGCCGTTGTCGGAAAAGAAAACGACGATCGTGTCGTCGGCCAATCCGTCTTGTTCGAGCCGATCCAAGATCCAGCCGACTCGGACGTCGGTTCCGGTGACCGAATTGAGATACCGCGCCCATTCCTGACGCGTGATCGGGTGATCGGGGTAATACGGCGGCGGCGTCACGTTTTCCGGCGTCGCGACTTTGGGATGCCACTCTTCTCCGACCCACTTCACGCGATCCTTTTCCGCCGACTTGCGGTCGTAAATGTCATACTCCGCTTCGGGCATGTTGATCTGGGCGAAGAACGGCTGGCCGGGCTTGAGTTTCTCCCAGTCATCGGTCGTGTACAACTGGCCTTCGTTGACGAAGTTCAAATCCAGTTTTCCCGTGCCGATGACGCGATCACCGATTGTTTTTAGGTTGGCGGTGATGTAACCGGCGTCGTGCAATCGTTGGGTGATCGGACGCACGCCCGGCGGCAAACGGAAATCATCGCTGCGATGCGAACGCATGTGGTGCGTGTCCGTCGTCGTCTGGTACATGCCGGTCATGAACGCCGAACGACTGGGGGCGCAGACCGGTGAGGTCGAAAAGACGTTGGTGTAGCGAATGCCTGCCGTGGCCAAAGAGTCGACGTTCGGGGTGTGAACGTTCTTCGCGCCGTAGCATCCAAAATCCAAGTCAAAATTTTCGCCGATGATCCAGAGGATGTTCGGTGGTTGGGTGGGGGATTGCGCGCGGGCCGAGGTGAAGCCCGAGCAAACAACAAGGAATAGGATGAGAAGGCGTAGGATCATCATGGAGTTCTTTGGTGGGAAACGAAGGGTCGGACGCGAGGGACGAGTTGCCGGGGAGGGTTTGTTGTGGCTTGGAGTTGCTCAATGGCAATCGTTCGACCTCCCCTCGCTTCGCTCGATCCTCCTGCCAGGAGGGTGACTTTAAACTGCACGACATCTTGTACACGGGCTGGCTAATCCAGCCGGCTGCGAATCCAGTCCGCAATCAGTTTCAAGTGCTGGTCATCATAGAATGCATTTCCGCCGTGGGCGGCGCCGTGGAGGACATGAAACGTGACATCCAATCCGGCACGCTGGTAGGCTCCTTCGAGTTCGTGCGATTGGTTGATCGGCATTTGCGGGTCTTGATCGCCGTGAATCAACAGTAGCGGCGGGTCGCTGGGATCGACGTGCTGGACCGGACTGGCCAGCCGAGCCGCCTCGGGAGCGCCGGTCGGCAAGTCACCGAGTAGTAGCTTCAGTGCCGGCTCGCGATCGCTCAAACCATGCGGCGTCGATTGGCTGAGGATTGTCAGCAAGTTGCTCGCTCCGTACAAGGAAACGATTGCCGAGACGTGAGACGAAATCTCTGCGTTTCCCATCGCCAGATTTTCCACGGTTTGCACGCCGTCGCTGACGCCGACCAATGCGGCCAGATGGCCACCGGCAGACGCGCCGGCAATCACGATTCGATCGGGATCGATTTCAAACCTTGCTGCGTGTGCACGCAGAAAACGGATTCCCGCTTTGATGTCTTCGGTTTGCGCGGGAAACCGTGCCGTCCCGCTCAAGCGGTAGTTCAGAGTTGCGATCGAAAATCCTTGACCGGTCAAGCGTTTGATCGGCACGTTGCGTTTGTCACCGGCTCGCCAGGCACCGCCATGGACCCAAACGATCAACGGCGACACGCCATCGGCCTGGCTGGGGTAGAAATCCAGTTTCAGATCGACGCCGTTGATCTTGGCATACGAAAGATCTCGTTGAATCGCAGGTTCTGCTGAATAGGCGGGACGTCCGATGGAGAAAACCAGCAACAGGCAAAATGAAAATCGGCGCATGACAACGACGTTAGAGGACGCGAATAAAACGGGCATGGTTGTTGGTGTCTAGGCTTTAGCCGATCCCGTTTAAGGCGATCGCGAGACACGACAAATATGGCAATCTCGCCGATTGTGGTTGATGCGTTCAGCAACTCGTTGTGCGACGTCCTTTCGAGGTCGTCGGGGCGAGCCCTCCGGACGACGGCCCGGAAGGGCCGTCGTACAGATGAAAGGCGGTCGCCCAAAGCTGGGCACCAACGGACGCATGCTGACGCCTATTATACACGGCCGCCGGACGAACGATTGGCGGTTTGAAGAAGTGACGCAAGCCTGCGGCTTGCGATTCAGGGGACGCAAGCTGGAAGCTTACGCCACGCAAGAATTCAACTCGTCGCCGTCGGCTGTTTCGAACTCACCTGATCGGTAAAGACGCTGACGACTAATTTGATCAGTACGGTCAGGATCAGCATTCCAAACGCCCAAATGCCGACGGTGACTTTCCACTCGATCAGGCTGGGTGTGTACTCGACGATCTCATGAAGCGTCGAAGGAATGAATCCTGGAATGATCAGACCCATCCCTTTTTCGATCCAAATGCCGACGATGCAGCATAGGCAAGCGACGATGCGGACGGTACTGCGTTCCATGGCTGACGGCATGAAGAACAAAAACGTGCCGAGCAAATTCAGTGTGATGGCGGACCACATCCAAGGCACCAAACCGTAGTGACCGTGGGCGCCAAAGAACAGATACTTGGCCGAGGACGCATGCCCACCACCGGTGTAAAAGAGCGTGAAGATCTCGCTGGCCAGCATCACCAGGTTGACCACCATCGCAACGCGAATGATTTGAACTAGCGTCCTGGCCGGTCCCACCGGTGCGGTGTAACCGGTGGTGATCCGTATCACGCGCATCACCAGGATGATGAAGGCGGGGCCGCTGACAAACGCCGAGGCCAGGAATCGTGGCGCCAGCAGGGCGGTGTTCCAAAACGGTCGTCCGCCCAGTCCGCAGTACAAGAATGCCGTGACCGTATGAATGCTGATCGCCCAGAAGATCGACAAGAAGACAAACGGAATGTACCACTTGGGGTTCGGTTTGCGACCCAAGTAACGCATGTAGAGCAAGTAGCCGACGACGTGCAAGTTGATCAGCAGGTAGCCATTGAGCACGATCACGTCCCAGGTCAACATCGACATCGGCCAATTGAATTCGCCGATGCCGGGAATCATGTGCCAAAACCGATCCGGACGGCCCAGGTCGACGACCACGCTCAGCGTGCACATCACGATCGCGGCGATCGCCACCATTTCACCGATGATCACGACCTTGTGCATGTCTTCGTCGTCATAAAGGTAGGCCGGGATCACCATCATCACGCCGCCGGCAGCCAGCCCGACACAGAAGGTGAAATTGGCAATGTACAATCCCCAGCTGACGTGATCGGTCATGTTGGTGCCGATCATGCCGCCGGCGACCTGATTGGCCCAGGCATTGGCTCCCACCAAAGACAAGGCGGTCAAAACCGTCATCCAGGCGTAAAATCCAAACGATCCTTCGGTTGCCAGCGAGAGGATGCGTTTGAGGAACCGTGGGTAGGTCAGCAGATGGGAGTCTTCGCTCCGATGATCATCGCTTGTGGGAATGGCCGTCGTGCTGCTCATGCTATTCCTTGATTCGCTTGCCGAAGCATTGGGTTGGTGGGCGTTGATCGTTGGTGCCCCGCCTTGAGGGACCGTCCAGTTTAAGGCGACTGCTTTTCGCACGTACGATGGCCCTTCGGGGCCGTCGTCCGTCGGGCTCTGCCCGACGACCTAAAAAGGACGTCGTACAACGATCTGCTGACCGCATCGTTACTCAACCGTCCAGTTCGTTGGTCTTTGTCGCGTTTCGTGTCTTTCCAAAGCAGGACGGTCCCTTGAGGCGTTTCCACGGATGCCTTTCGGCATCCCGTACAGGCGGCAGCCGCGACGCGGCTGCGAGGAGGCGGCTAAAGCCTGGACACCAACGGTTTGGATGTTGTGAGTGTTAGTCGAAGTAGTAAAAGAACGCCGGTTTGGTCCCCAGTTCTTCCTTCAGGATGTAGACCCGTTTGTTTTCCAGGATCCAACGGATGTTCGAATCGGGGTCCAAAATGTTTCCGAACACGCGGGCGCCGGTCGGGCAAGCTTCCAAGCAGGCGGGCAGCTTGCCGCGCCGTGTCCGATGCAGACAATACGTGCACTTTTCCACCACCCCGACCGGGCGAAGGCGATTGCTCAGGTAACTTTGGTCCGGATTGATCTCCTCGGCCGGAATCTCCGCCTGTTTCCAATTGAAACGCCGGGCGTGGTAGGGACAGGCCGCTTCACAGTACCGGCAACCGATGCACCAGTTGTAATCGACCACGACGATCCCATCCTCTTCCTTCCAGGTCGCTTTGACCGGACAAACATCGACGCAAGGCGGTTCGTCACACTGCTGGCACTGGACCGGCAAGTAAAATTTGTCGTCCTTGGGGACCACGCCGCTGTACGTCGTGTTGCCCTCTTCCATGTCCATCGTGCCCTTGGGCATTTCCAAAACACGGATGTACGACTGGCCGGTCGAACGGTCGTGATTGTTCTCTTTGTGACAGGCTTCGACGCACTTTCCGTTGCCGTTGCAAACACTCAAGTTGATCGCGTAGACAAACTTGGTACCCGGAATCGGACGGTCGTCAGCGATCTCGACCTCGACGCCATGGTTTTCTTTCGCCTCCGCTTCCAGCCGCTCGATGATTTTGCGTTTGTCTTCATCGGTCAAGCGTTTGTAGTGGGACTGCATGAATTCGGCCGCCGAGGTCCGCTCGGCGGCTTGCCGCAACGGGGAAACCGCGGCGACAAAGGCGGCGGCGCCCAGGGTCGCGAATGCGCCTTTGACCGCGGTGCGACGGCTGGGATTTGCGATGACAGGCAGCGACCGATCACGCCCGTCCTCTCCCTTCGGTGGCGAATCATTCGTGGTCGTCATGCGTCGTTTCATCCTTCAGAAAGCGATCCCGTGGCTTGAAGCCGACGATCATCTTGGGGTAACTCGGCTCGTGGGGGTCGTGGCAATCGATGCAGTTGTTTTTCGTTTGCGGACCACGCGACAGATCCCAATGACCGTTCATTCCGCCGTGGGCACCATGTCGAAATGCGGTCGCCTGGGCGGCATGGCATTGCGAACACAATGTCATCACGTCGCGATACTCGACCAAACTGCCATCGGCCAGTCGCAAGGCGTCGGACTGGTCGGGGTTGTGGCAGGCATAACACGCCAACGTGCCGTGATTGAACGTCAAACCCTGGTGGAACTCGTCCAGCGAGGCGCTGGTTCGGTTGGCAAGGTTGGGTTTACGGACGCTATGACAGGTCGAGCAGGCGACCTTGCCCGTCCGCCCTTGCGGGTCCGTTTCGGCCAGCTCGATCAACGGTGGGCCTTCGGGCTGGCGGACGACGACGGCGTGATGCGCTGTCTCACCGACGGTGCGTTGCGCCTCAGCGGATGCGTGAGCCGGTCCGCCGGATGGCGCTGAAGAGATCGACTGCGCCGCAACGTCGCGCTCGCTGTGCGATTTGTCGCGCGGCGGTGCGCCGTCCCAGCACACCACCACCATCAGCACGGCTGTACAAACGACACCGGCTGAAAGAAGACTGGCGATTCGCGTCATGCATTTTCTGGCGGAGATTGGGTTCAACGGACGAGATAAAACCTATACACTGCAGTGTAGATTAAACACTACTCCAGAATAAGAAGCAAGCGAAGTGCCAATCAGCGGCTTGGTGATCACTTTCGATCAAACGTTCGACGACGTCGGCGAAACGATTGCGATGTTGCGTTCCGAACCCACGATCGAAATCGGCGCACGCGACGAGCAACAATGTGCGATCGTGGTCGACACGCCTTCCAAAGCGGACGACAAAAAGATTTACCAGTGGGTACAGGACTTGCCTGGGGTAGCGAGCATTCAGATTGCATTCGTCGGATTCGATGACGAAGCGATCGCAGACTCCTCTTCAACGACCGATTCGGCGGACTGACCAGTAGGGAACAGAAATGGATTCAAAGCGACGTGGTTTTCTCAAGTCCGCCGCGATGGCTGCGGCCAGTTCGATGGTGCTCGGCGACGCAGAGTTTTCCTTGCCGGTGCTCGGCGCGGCCGATCCGCCCACCGACGGTGATGAATTGACGTGGAACAAGGCGCCGTGTCGATTCTGCGGAACCGGTTGCCACGTCCAAGTCGGTGTGCACGACGGCCGCGTTGTGGCGGTCGCCGGCGACAAAGCCGCTGAGGTCAACAAGGGGCTGTTGTGCGTCAAGGGCTATCACGTCGGCGGCATCTTGTATGGTGACGATCGATTGACCAAACCGTTGCTTCGCAAAGACGGCCGTTTGGTCGAAATCGAGTGGGACGAAGCGCTCGACATCGTCGCCCAGCGCATCATGGCGGCTCCCGAGAAGTTCGCGTTCTACGGCAGCGGTCAATGGACCATCCCCGAAGGTTACGCGGCACAGAAGTTCATGAAAGGTGGTTTGTCCAACAATCATATCGATCCCAATGCGCGGTTGTGCATGGCGTCGGCCGTGACCGGGTTTCTGGCGACGTACGGGGTCGACGAGCCGGCCGGATGCTACGACGATCTGGACGCCTGCGATGTCCTGATCACCTGGGGCAATAACCCCGCGGAAATGCATCCGATTCTGTTTTCGCGGGTGACCGATCGACGCTCCCGCGGGGAAAACGTTCGCATCATCGACATTTCCACCCGCCGAACGCGGACCACCGACGCGGCCAACGACTATCTGGAAATGGCCCCCCACGGCGACGTGGCGATCTCGTTGGGGATCATGAATCAGTTGATCGCTTCGGATTCCTACGACAAAGACTTTGTTGCAAAACACTGCGCGTTTCGGGCGCCCGAATCCGATACCCCGACGCTGCAAGGTGAGGCGATTTCGGAGGACGAGTTTCGCAAACGGATCGCGGCGTACACCCCCGAACGTGTCGAAGAGCTTTCGGGCGTTCCCGCCGACCAGATCCGCATGTTGGGCAAACTGTTCGGGGACCGCGACCTGCGGATCACCAGTTTGTGGTGCATGGGGATGAACCAACACACGATGGGCACGGCAATCAACTCGCTGGTCCACGGCGTCCATCTGCTGAGCGGTCACTTCGGACGTCCCGGCGATGCGCCGACCAGTCTGACCGGGCAACCGTCCGCCTGTGGGACGGTTCGCGAAGTCGGCACGTTGGCCCATGCCTTGCCGGGCGGTCGGGTGGTCGCCAATCCGGATCACCGCGCCCAGTGTGAAGGGTTTTGGAACGTGCCGGCCGGACGCATCAGCCCCACGCCGGGCTATCACACCGTCAAGATGTTCGACCAGTTCACCAAATCTGCCGATGAAGGGGGCGACATCGACACGGTCTTTGTCCAGGTCACCAATCCGGGGCAAACCCTGCCCAACTTGAACAAATTGTTCAACGACAAAGAAAAGCTGAAAGACAAGTTCTTGATCGTCTCGGAGGTCTACCCGACGGCGACCACGCAATTGGCCGATCTGATTTTGCCGGCCGCGCTGTGGGTCGAAAAGAACGGGATCTTCGGCAACAGCGAACGCCGCACCCAACAGTGGTTCAAGATGGTCGACCCGCCAGGGGAGGCCCGCGACGACACCTGGATGACGATCGCTATCGCGCACCGGTTGCTGGAACTCGGTCACGAAGGGATGAAAGACAAGGACGGTGAATTTATCTTTGCGGTCAAAGATGAGCAGGGCGAAGAGGTCCCGATTTGGGAATTCGAACATTATTACGACGTCAATGTCGACAAGCATCTGTTCGAGGAGTATCGCCAGTTCACGACGATGAAACACAAGAACCTGGCGCCGTATGACGAGTATGTCAAAGCCCGTGGTTTGCGTTGGCCGGTCGTTCAACAGGACGATGGATCGTGGCGTGAAACGCGATTTCGTTTCGCCGGCTTCGACGACCCGTTCGTGGCCGAAGGTGAGGAATTCGACTTCTATCATTCCAGCAGCGGTGATGGACGCGCCCAGGTTTGGTTCCACGATTACCAACCGCCGCCGGAGGTTCCCGACGACGACTATCCGATGTGGCTGTGCACCGGTCGAGTCTTGGAGCATTGGCACACCGGGACGATGACCCGGCGTCTGCCCCAGCTCAACCGCGCGATGCCGACCGGTTATGTCGAAATGAATCTGCAGGATGCTTTGGCGCAGAACATTCGCCAAGGTGAAACGGTGGTGATCGAATCCCGGCGCGGCACAACGCAGCTGCCGGTGTGGATCGACGGCCGCGGCCGGCCGCCACGCGGAACGGTCTTCGTCCCGTTCTTTGACGAAACAAAACTGATCAACAACTGCACCTTGGACGAACACGATCCGTTCTCCAAGCAACCCGATTACAAGAAGTGCGCCGTCCGGGTTCGCAAGCTCAGTGAGGCGTCATCATGAGCGGTCAAGACAAACCCGCCCGACGCGGCCGCCTGATGTCTCTGTTTCTGTTCACCGCCATCGCGGTGGCCGCGATCGGCTATCTGGTCGGACTCTCCGACGGTGTGCCGATGCCCGATGGCGTGTCCGAGCGCTCTCCCACCGAGGTTGCCGAAACCTCCGCGGCCGATGCGTCGGGCAAGATCGTCCCGGCGGTCAACTATGCGGAGATTCCCGGCACGCCGATGGGGCCGACCGTCGCGTACCAATCCAAGCCCGTCGCGCTCTCGGATCAGCCGGAGTATGATCTGTTCAAGCAGATCGAGCCGAGTGAAGCCGACAAAGCGGCATCGAGTCGAATCCGGTCGTCTCGGAGGGCGTACAACGGGGCCCCGCCGATCATTCCGCACGCGGTAGAAAACACGACCGATGCGGCCTGCTACGCCTGCCACGGCGGTGGGATTCAAATGGCCGGGATGAAGGCCAGCGTGATGTCACACGCGTATTTGGCCAACTGCGTCCAGTGCCACGCACCGCCGCCGCCGACGCCGTTTCAAGATCAACCGCACGATGTCGAGAACAGCTTCGTCGGCCTGGCGGCACCCCAGGCCGGCAAACGGGCCTACCCCGGTGCGCCCCCGACGATTCCGCATTCGCAGTGGATGCGAGAGAGCTGTAACGCCTGTCACGGCGGACCCAACGGTTGGGCCGGGATGGAATCGACGCACCCCTGGCGCACCAATTGCACTCAATGCCACGCGCCGTCGGCGATCCTGGATCAAGCCATTCCGGCTGAGACCGTTCCGATGTTGCCGCCGCTGGATGTGGTGGTGAATTAGATTCGGCCACCGGTCGTCGCCCCTATCGTCTGGAGGTCGTGTCGTTTGGGGCGTATGGGATAAAGGGATTAGGTCACTCTCCCTATGGGAGAGTCGAGCGCAGCGAGGAGAGGGTTTGCGTTGTTGCTTGGGGTCGTCCAACAAGAGTGAAGTGAACGCCGCGATTCACCGTTCTCGACCTCCCCTCGCTTCGCTCGACCCTCCTGCCAGGAGGGTGACTTTCATCATTGCACAACCTCCACACGGGAAGGTGATCGCGTCTTGGATCACATCATTTCACAGCTCACACCTTCAGTGGACCAGCGCCACGCGATGCGGACCTGCCAACGGCCATCGACACCAAACCCGACGGATCGATCCAATGCCATCGCCGGCTGACGACAATCAATCCAATCGAAAACCGAGGCTCAATCGCCGCGATCTGCTACAGGGCAGACTGTGGAAATTGATTCGTCCCTCGGAGCGTCCGCCGCTGGTGATGCGTTATCCAAAAACACGCGCGGATGTCGACGCGTCGCCTCCAGAGACATCGCCTCCAGAAACACCGTCTGTTCCGCCCCGCAGCATCGGCGGCATCGCGATCGAACCGGTTCGACCGACCGAGTTCACCGACACGGCGCCGCCGAGATCGTTTCCGGTCTTTCGGCCTCCCGGTGCCGTCGCCGAGCCTCAGTTTCTGGCCGGTTGCACGCGCTGCAGCGATTGTGCGGATGCCTGTCCCTATGATGCGATCATCAAGGCACCGGAGCGGATGGGCGCCATCGCGGGGACGCCGACCATCGACGCCGATGCCAACGCGTGTCTGATGTGCGAGGACTTTCCTTGCATTAGCGCTTGCGAACCCGGCGTGCTGTCTCATGCGCTGCCCAAAACGATCGGCACCGCCAAGATCACCGAGCACCTGTGCCTAGCCCATCACTCGACGACCTGCACGGTTTGCAGCGAGCGTTGTCCGACGGCAGGGGTGATCGAAGTGGTCGATGGAAAGCCGACGATTGATGAAGCCGCGTGCACCGGTTGCGGCGTCTGTCGTTATGTTTGTCCGGCACCAGAAAACGCGATCCTGCTGATGCCGTTGTTCAATCGTCCGAGCTTGCCATGATGACGCCCGAAGAGCCGCTTCCAGAAATCCTGCAGGCCGAATGGGCGCGGGATCAGGTCATGGCGTTGTTCGCCGATCTAGAGGCCGGTTCGGAGATCCGGCACGTGCAACTGCGCACCGAATCGGACGATGCCGCGGTGACGTTGGCTGACGCCGAAGCGGCCTTCGCCCAGGGGACGGCCCGCGCGATCCAAGTCCGCTATCGTTTTGAGGGGGAACTCTGGAGCGACACCATCCTGCCCGGCGATCCGACGACGAAGATCATTCGCAGCCGGTTGCCCGAGCAGGGGGCGTGACCGTGGAGCGGGACGCGGCGTGAACGTGTTCGGCGTGAGGCGGAGCCTCCGGGGCATTGCGTTCCAAGGCGGAGCCTTGGAACGAGTCAATGGTGAGCCGCTGGCCGTAAGGCCTCGGGCGACGTCGGAGTGCCCGGCCGCTTACGCGTCGCGGCTCACAATATCGACAGCCCGCATGCGCCGTTCCGCTTATCAATGACGAAAGCCGCTGGCCGTCTACTTGCCTTCCTTCTCGCGGCGTTTCATTTCGATGATTTCGTCCTGAACGTTGGACGGTGTTTCGCGATACGTCGCCAATTCCATCGTGAACGTTCCTTGGCCTTGCGTCATGCTGCGCAGATCGGTCGAGTAGCCGAAGGTTTCGGCCAGCGGGATCTCAGCGATGATGACGCTGTTTCCGTCGACGATGTCGTTGCTGTTCATGATGCCACGGCGACGGATGACGTCACCGACGACGGTCCCTTGGAAATCTTCCGGGCACTCGATTTCGATCTTCATGATCGGTTCGAGCAGCTTCGGAGCGGCTTGTTTGAAGTACTCTCGGAAGCAACCTTGGGCGGCGGTGTAGAACGCCTTTTCCGACGAGTCGACTTCGTGGAACGAGCCGTCATCGAGGTCGATCTTGGTGCCCACGACGGGGTATTCCGCCAGCGGTCCCTTGCCCAGGATATCTCGGAACCCTTTTTCGATGGCCGGGATGTACTGCTTGGGGATTCGACCGCCGACGACGTGATCTTCGAATTCGAAGCTGTCTTCGCTGATCGAATCGAGCGGGCTGAGCTTGCCGACGATGTGGGCGTATTGTCCCGAACCACCGGTTTGCTTCTTGTGCTTGTAATTGAATTCGATGGCGCGGGTGGGGCTTTCGCGGTAGCTGACCTTGGGGGCCCCGACTTCGATTTCGACGTCGTACTCGCGACGGATCCGTTCGATGTAGACTTCCAGGTGCAATTCGCCCATGCCGCTGATCAAGATTTCGTTGGTTTCCTCGTCCGTCATGACGCGGAACGTGGGGTCTTCCTTGCGGAAACGCTGCAGCGCCTTGCTCATCTTGTCACCGTCGCTGCGGTTCTTGGGCATGACCGCGATCTTGATGACAGGATCTGGGACGAACATCGATTCCAGCGTGCACTGATCACGCTCGATGCCGTAGGTATCACCACTGGCCGAATCGATGCCGGTGACGGCGACGATATCGCCGGCGCAGGCCGAGTCGACTTTTTCGCGTTTGTCACTGTGCATTCGCACGATCTGACTGAAGCGTTCCTTGCGGCCGGTTCGCTGGTTGACGTAGGTGCCGGCTTTTTCGATCGTTCCCTGGTAGATCCGCATGAAGGTCAATTGGCCGAACTCGTCGTCGACGATCTTGAACGCCATGCCGACGAACGGTGCATCCGGATCGGGTTTCAGTTCGATCTTTTTGGTTTCGTCTTTGGGGTCGACGCCGCGGATTTCACGATCCAGCGGGCTGGGCAGGTATCGGTTGACGGCATCCAACAGCGGTTGGACACCCTTGTTCTTGAAGGCACTGCCCATGTAGACCGGCGTGGCTCCGCCGAGGACGGCATCGCGGGTGACCTTGTAGATCATTTCCAACGGCACTTCTTCTTCGCTGAGCAACAGTTCCATCATCTCGTCGTTGTACATCGACAACTGTTCGAGCATGTGGATCCGTTGCGCTTGGCATTTTTCCAGCAGATCGGCGGGGACTTCGCCGACGTCGACGTTTTGGCCTTCGTCGCCGGAGAAGCGGTAGGACTTCATTTCGATCAGGTCGACGACGCCTTCGAATTTGTCTTCGGCACCGATCGGATACTGCATCAAGAACGCTTCGGCACCGAGTTTGTCCCGGAGTTGTTCGACGACGCGGAAGGGGTTGGCACCGGTGCGGTCCATCTTGTTGATGAAGGCGACACGGGGCACCTGGTAGCGTTTCATTTGCCGGTCGACGGTGATCGATTGGCTTTGCACGCCGCCGACGCTGCAGAGCACCAGCACGGCGCCGTCGAGCACGCGGAGCGAGCGTTCAACTTCGACGGTGAAGTCGACGTGGCCGGGGGTATCGATCAAATTGACCTTGTAGCCTTTCCATTCCAGGCTGGTGGCGGCACTGGTGATCGTGATCCCACGTTCCTTTTCCAGTTCCATGTGGTCCATCGTCGCGCCGTCGCCGCCGCCACGGACGTCTTCGATCTTGTGAATTCGACCAGCGTAGAACAAGATGCGTTCGCTGAGTGTGGTCTTGCCCGAGTCGATATGGGCACTGATCCCAATGTTTCTAACTTTCTCCAATTTCATCTCATTCACCTAGCTGTCGCAGCCGACCGAAGACGTCTCGGGGACGCGGAAAACAATTCGCGTCAACTTGTTTATTGGAAAGACCGAGAATGGTGGGTCGGAACGAATTGTGTTGTGGGGCACCGATCTGTGTCGTCCGCGACGCCCCCTGAGAGGGCAAACGGTACAGCAGTTGTCGGTACAAGTCTCAGTAACGGGGAAGGGCCGATTCGGTCGCGGCAAAGGAGGCCGACTGAATCACGCCGAAAATTTTTGCGGAATATGGCAAAGGTTTGTCCCAGCGGAAAGGGCAAATCCAACGGGAGCGGCCAACAATTCGACCGCTTTTCACACCGTTTTCACAAGACCCCGACCGGTTTCCTCTTGCCCAAGGGCGTCGGCCGCGGCATACTCCCCCGCTTCATTTGATCCTTTGGCGAGTCGCTGAGCCGCCCGCGGGAATGGTTTCCGCCCAAGCTCCTGTCTCACCGACCACTCGCGACGTCTTCACCGTGAACACCGCTTCAGCGATTTAAGGGTGTTGCACGCCGCCTTGAGTGTCCGATCGCCAGATTTTCCCTAGAGCCAAAACATGCCAGCCCGACCGATGAGCTCGCGTAGCCGAGCCCGAAAACGTTCACGCGTCCGCTCCCGCGCCAAGAAGCAAGACCCGATTTTTGTCGACGGTCAGCGTCCCCGTCCGATGTACGTGGATTACAAGGACGTCGAGCTATTGAAAAAGATGATCAATCGCCAAGGTCGGATCGTCGGACGACGCAAGAGCGGTTGCACGGCCGTCAGCCAGCACGCGGTGACCGCCGCCGTCAAACGCGCCCGCTACATGGCTCTGTTGCCCTTCCAGGGCGATTGATGAGTTTTCGGACTCGTCGCATTGTCGAGTTTCGTGACACGGATGCCGCCGGAATTGTTCATTTTTCGGCGTTTTTTCCGTGGATGGAATCCGCCGAGCACGAAATGCTGCGGTCGTTGGGAATCAAGGTCTTGCCCGATTCACACGACGACCCCTCGGTGACTTGGCCCCGCGTCAGCGTCAGTTGCGATTATGCGAACGCTGCGCGATTCGAAGATTGGCTGGACATCGAGGTCTCGGTCGTCCACATCGGCCGCTCCAGCATCCGTTACGAGGTGACGTTTTCACGCCAAGACGGAAGCGGGGGTGCAGTCCCGGTCGCCAAAGGGGCGACGGTTGTTGTCTGCTGTCGTCTTCGGCCCCGGGGGGGACTGGAAAAAGTGGCAATCCCCGATGACATCCGCGTTAAGCTGGAGTCGCTGTAGGCGTCCGCGGCCGGTCAGTGAGAGGGTCAGCGGATCGTTTGTACGACGTCCTTTCGCGACTCGTTCCCAGGGCTCTGCCCTACGCCGTGAACGAATTCTTTCCCGTGTTTGACGAGGTTTAAGCCGCTGGACGCAAGCGGGCTGTCGGTTTAGTGAATGAGCCGCGGGCGCGTAAGCGGCCGGGCATCCAGGCGCCCGCCCGAGGCCTTACGGCCAGCGGCTCACATTGACTCAACCAATTCCACTCAATCGACAGCCGCGAGCTCTCCGGTTCCTTGTTATTGCCAACACACCGGAGGGCTCGCGCCCTGCCGCTAAAAAATCGTTCACGGCGTAGGGCTCCGCCGGCGGACCGCGGAGGCGGAGCCTCCAAGGCAGTGTGTTCCCAGACGGAGTCTGGGAACAAGTCTTGGACGACGGCCCGGAAGGGCCATCGTACATGCGCGCAAGGCGGTCGGCTGAAGCGGAAGGGTTCACGCTTGGTTTCCCTTCGCAGTGAAACTGAGAAATCTCGGGGAAGCCGGTCAACCATTTGGCGACTCGTTGCGTAGCGATCAGTCGGCGGAAAAGGTCCGTCGCTCGCGCTTGTCTCCCTTCACTTCGTTGCTGCCCTGCTCATGGCCCCGTCTGTGCTATCGGCTCCTGCCGCTATTTCTGGCTTACCGTTGGACGTTTCCAATTTGTTCCCCGGACCGATGCTGCTCGGACAAATTGCGGACTGGTTTCCAATCTGGGTCACACCGATCTACACGATCGCGGTCGGCCTGCTGGTCGGGGCGGGGGTCGCGGCGGTGTTCTATGCGGCCCTGGCGCTGCTGTCGTTCATTCCGCCGTTGGGGAAATTGGCCGATTCCTCGACCACCGGCAACGTCGCATCGCTCGTGATCGGGGCGGTGATTGCGGTGCTGCTGTGCAGCCAGTACGCGTGGTCCGACGACGGCTTTTCGCAAACATTGATCCTGCCGCTGAGCCTGATCGGGGTGGTGATGGGCTATGCGATCATCTACGCGATGTGGTATCGCACGCGGGTGGAATGGGGAGAGATCTTGACCGAGGGCATCGTGCCTTACGTGTTGTCGGTGGCCGGAATTTTTGTCGTCGTCGGCTTGGCGGGCAGCTACTTCATTTCCGAGCCGATGCGGTTCGTCCGCTCGCTCTCGGAGGTCCATTGGGTCGGTGACGGCGTCACGGAAGTCGCGTTGACGATTCCGGGGGCGGATCCGTCGGTCAGCCCCGACGCGGCGACGTTTCACCCGCAGTCGATCGACTACGATTTGACCGGCATTTCCGAGCTGAAGATTTCGACCGACAAGACCGTGATGTTGGCCGACGGCGCCGAGATGATTGATTTCGAACGCAACCCGACGCGCGTCGATGCCGGCGAGACGTTGGTGTTTCGCTATGAAGATCGTGACCAGCCGCCGCTGCCGCAAGACCCGTCTCGGTTCCACATCCAGAACCGCGAACTCGATCCGGCGACCGTCACGATCACGATGACGTCGATCCCCCAAATTCCCGAGATCACTCAGGCGGCCGGCATCGGTGCCCTGGTGTTCTTTCTGTTCAGCGGGCTGGTCGCGTTTCGCCAAGCCGCACCACGTGTCTGGGCGTTGGCCTGGTCGACGGCCAAGAACGAGATGGCCCAGACGCTGTATTTGATCTTGTTGGTCATCGGGGTGGTCGGGGTGATCATTTTTTCGATCTACCCGTTCAACACGCTCGGCGATGACATTCGGATGTTCAAGGACAGCAGCGTGACGCTGATCATGGTGTTGGCCATGTTGCAGGCGGTCTGGAGTTCGGGAACCTCGGTCAGCGAAGAGATCGAAGGTCGAACGGCGTTGACGGTGCTCAGCAAACCGGTCTCGCGACGATCGTTTTTGCTGGGCAAGTATGCCGGGATCGTCATGTCGGTCGCGGTGATGTTTGTCATCATCGGAGCCGTGTTGTTGTTGTTGATGGCCTACAAGCCGATCTATGACGCCCGCGAGACGGCCAAGGCGACGCCGATCTGGGAAATCGGATTCAACGAAATCATGTCCACCGTTCCGGTCCTCGGGCTGTACTTCATGCAGACGATGGTGATCGCGTCGATCGCCGTTGCCCTGGCCACCCGGCTGCCCCTGCTGGCCAATCTGATTCTGTGTTTCGTGATCTATGTGATCGGAAACCTGACGCAGCCGCTCGTCGCGTCCGCCCAGGGCGAAAACCCGTTGGTCGGCTTCTTTGGCAATCTGATCGCGGTCATTGTCCCGAATTTGAACATTTTTAACGTTCAAAGCGCCATGGATAGTGGAAGCCAGGTCCCTTGGATCTACTTGGCCGGTTCTTTTAACTATCTTGTGTGTTTCGCGGTCGCGATTTGGATGCTGGCGATGCTGTTGTTCGAAGACCGCGATTTGGCATAGTGGGTGAACGAAAAAGCAGGTTTTCGCAGGGCGGCAAACGCCGGACGCACTGCGGGAACCCTCGGATTCGATCAACAGACGTTTCGTTCCCCGCAGACTCAGTGGCGTTTATTATCGGGGAGCCGTTGCTTTGAATCGTTTTCACACCCTCTCGGCGGCCCGTCATGAACCGGAGGCGGGCCCGGGCAAACTCTTCTCGTTATTTTGGGCGACGCTCGCCGGGCTGCTGGTCCCGTGCGTGGTCTTGGTCGTCGGCTTGATTTCGCTGTTGCTGCAGTCGGGAGAGCTGAGCCAATCGACGGTGCGGCTGGGAGTCAATCTGTACGTTCGGTTGCCGGCGTCGTTTGTCGATCAGCCGCCGTTGGTCCAGCTGACCCAGCTGACCTCGCTGTCGTTTGCGATGGCGGTGGTGTTGAGCGTTGCGGTTTGGCGTCATCGCCGCTTGGCGGATCGTCGTGCCGCGGCGATCACCAAGTCGTTGCATCAGAAAGTCTTGAAACAGAGCGTGCGACGCGCCGAGCTGGAAGGCGCCGCTGCGCAATCGTTGAACGCTCAGAAGCTGATCGGTCGACACCTGCCGTCGGTCCAATCCGGGCTTTCACTTTGGTATCGTTCCTTGCCCCGCAGCCTGTTTTTGTTGCTGGGATGTGTGTCGCTGGCGTTACTGGTTCATATCTGGTTGGCCATCGTTGCGGTCATCAGCGGTGTGATGGTGTGGCGTTTGTATCGTCAGGTCCGTGGCGGTGACGCCGACGAAGCGGGGCGATGGGAGTTGCCGCAGTTGCGCGCCCAGATGGCGGCGTTGGTCGGTCGCGCCCCCAAGATGGCTCGCTTGCAGGCGCAAGGGATCGCCGAAGCGTCGTTTCAGCATGAGCTGGATCAGCTGTATCAGAAACTGGAGGAAAACGACGCCCATCGGGGACGCGTTTGGCCGCTGTTGTTTTTAGCCGCGTCGGCGGCCACCGCCATCATGGTCATCGGCTTGGGCTTGAACCTGCTGGAAACCGATGCCGGATTGAGTCTTTCGTCGGCGGTGGTGTTGGGGTTGTCGCTGGCCGGCGCGGTGTCGGGGGTCTGGCGATTGCAGACGCTCGGCCGACGGTTGCGTGCCAGCGGGACGGCCTGCGATGCCGTCTATGCGTACTTGCGAAAAAGCGATGGAGCGACCCCGTCGGAACAGCGGGTCGGTCTGGCGGGGCTGCGCGACGGCGTCGAGTTTCGCGACGTGACGCTGGTCGATTCCCACGGCCAAGCGATCCTCAATCACATCACGACGGAGTTCACGCCCAAGTCGTTGGTGACGCTGTTGGGCACCGATTCGGTGTCCCCACAAGCGATGGTCGAATTGTTGATGGGTTTTGGACGCCCCGGCTCGGGCGAGGTGCGGATCGATGGGCTAAAGCTGTTGGAAGTGCACCCCGCGTCGCTGGCCAAGAATGTGATGTGGATCGAACCGTCGGGGCCGTTGTGGGATGGGACGATCGAAGAGAACCTGTCGGCCGGAAGCGGCGGCTCGATCAGCAACGCGGACATCGTCGATGCGTTACGCGAAGTCGATGTGTATGAACAGATCCAGCGTCTTCCTGAGGGGCTTTCGACGTATGCATCGGTCGAAGGGTTCTCGTTGTCGACCGAAGCGACCTACGGGATCGGGCTGGCGCGGGCGCTGTTGCATCGCCCGCCGATCTTGCTGGTCAACGAACCGCCGGCACCGAACGCGCAACTGGCCGATGATCCGTGTTTGAAGGCGATCAAGAAACTGGTCGACCAAGGATCGTTGGTCGTCATGCTGCCACGACGGCTGCAAACATTGCGTACGGCCGATCGCGTGATTTTGCTCAACGGCCCCAATCTCGCCGGCGAAGGAAACCATTCCCAATTGCTCAGCGACAGCGATCTGTATCGCCATCTGAATTATCTGTTGTTCAACCCGTATCGCCCGGGACGGTGAAACGCGGCCCCCAGGGGCAACGTTGTAGCGCATTCCTTTCCTGTGGTTTGCGAGGGTGTAGCGGCAGGGCGCAAGCGGGCTGTTGATTTAGTCGGGTTCTGCTGAGTTAATGGTGAGCCGCTGGCCGTAAGGCCTCGGGCAACGTCGCAGTGCCCGGCCGCTTACGCGGCGCGCGGCTCACTAAATCGACAGCCCGCTGGCGCCCTACCGCTAACAAAAAGCACCCTGCTTGGCGTCAAAGTAGCACGACTTCTCTGTCCCTGCGATTTTGATCCTCAGGGAGAAAACCCACCGATGGCAGCGCGGACCCACGGATGTTTTGCTGCTCCCCATCGGCGGGTTCGCGCTGCTATCGGTGGGCTGGTGGTGTCGGGGGCAAAAATTAATCCCCCCCGGCGATCTGAAATCGGGCACAATGGAAGGGGGCGGCCGGTGATGCAGTGACGCATTTTTTAGCGGTCGGGCGCGAGCCCTCCGGTGTTTTGGCAGAGATGGAGAACCGGAGGGCTCGCGCCCTGCCGCTAAAACCTCAAGAAACACAAGGGAAAATGCTTCACAGCGTTGCCCAAGCGCTCGGACGCCACGTCGCTGGTTTCTGAGCTAGTCTTTCCGAACCACTGAATCCTCCAACGATGACGCGATGAGATGAATCGACGACACAAAATCTTTTGTCTTCTGGCTGCCGCTGGAACACTCACCGCGTTTCCGTCTGCTTCTTCGGGGCAGGACATCATCGGCGAAGCGTTGGGGAAAATCATCTTGCCGGCGGTCGGCCCTGTCATCCTGGATCGTGCCGGCGGCCAGATCCTGGAGAAGGGATTGAACGGAGGATTCGGAAAAGGCGGAATGCTTCCCGGACGTGGCGGTCGAGTGCCGACGCGTCCTTCACGACGTCAGGGATCGCCGCAAGTCATCCGTTCCCAGCCCTCTTCGCAAACGGTCCCCTCGGGTTCGTACCAAAGTCAGCCGCCATCCGACGTCGCCCCGGCGCCGAACGCTCCGCCGCCGGTTGATCCGCCGGAAAACCGAATCGTGACGCGACCGTCGGTTTCGCCCAACCCGTCGCCGACCGAAATGGCACTGACCCATGTCGTTTCCGCAGGCCCGCAATTGACCGGTCAAGTGATACGCGCCGAAGCGACCCAAATCGCCAACCAGCTCGACCAAGCCGTGATGCGATCCCTTGACCAATCGCGTGGCGATTCGACAGTGGAAGCGTTGCGCCGCGACTATCGCAACCTCGCGCACAACGAGCATCGAGACAACGCTCGCGCCGCCTTGCTGGTCAACCACGAATCGGCACTGACCGCCACGGGGACCGGCCAATCCTGGTCGCCCCTCTTCAAAGCGGCTGATGCTGCCGATCGGATCGCGGCGTTGCCGCCGGAATCCGACCGGCAAACGCTGACGCAAGCGATCGAAGCGTTGCGAAGTGAACTGACCGGCGTCACGGGGTCGGTGCTCAGCGGCAATGAGATCGCGGTGATTGCCCAGCGCGCCAAGAACATCCGCAACATGGGCGTGCTGAGCGAGATCGCGCGAGTGCTGGGGGCTCAGCGCCGCGACGACCTGTTCGCGCGGATCGCCGAAGCGGCGGCCAAGAGCGATGCGCCGGATGAAGCCGTCACGGGATTGCTGGGCGTCAGCTTGGCAGCCGGCGGCAATGCCGTCACCGACATGCAGCTTCCCGAAGGGATTCCAGCGGTGGTGCTCTACAGCCCCGAGATCAACACGGCACCGATCAGCTTTGTCTGTGACGACGCGTTGGAGATCACGCTTGCCCCGGGTGAGATGGTACCGTTGGACCAATCGTTTGTCGTCGCGTTTCAAAACGGGAAAGGCGTTGTCAAGCGATACACGATCAACGACGGCATGTATCGCTGGGTGGTCGATCAAGACGGCTGGGATGTTCGTCAAAAGACCGCTGTGGAAGTCAGCATCGACGCCAATCATTCGCCCGCAGCGTTCCATTACCTGCTCAATGGTCAGCCGCAGATCGCCGCAGCCGGCACGGTGATGCAGCATCGGTTGGACGGGCCGGCACGCATCGATTTCGATCGCGGACTCGGTGACGGCAGCAGCAAGTCGACACTGGTCACTCCCGGCGACTATGTGGTCGGCGTCGACCCCGAAACGGCAGGCTGGGACTTGCACCTGCGGCCGCGACAAGCGGCGACCGCGGAGTCGACGACGGCGATTGCCAAGCAGCATTGGCGAAGCAGCGTCTTGCAAGCCCAACGCTCAGCCTCGATCGATCCCGCCGAAGCCAAAGTCGACGCCCTGTTGGATCTGATCGAATAAACGTGGGGTAAGCTTCTAGCTTGCCGTCCAGAGTGCGTCAGCACTCTGCGTTCCTTGCAGGCACGGATCGCAAGCTGGAAGCTTACGCCACTAGGGGCTGGCGAGTTGGAATTCCGCCGGCAGTTCGTACTTGTCTTTCGCGGCATCGCGGGTCGTGATCAGAATCTCGGTTTCCTCGGGCGGTTTCCCCTTCGGATGCACGACCCAAACGAGCGATTGTTTTTCATCGCTCGGACCCGTCGCCGTCTTGTCGGGATTGGCGCCCAAGACCAGGTCGGTCAGCACCTTTCGCAGCGGTTGTTCATCGCGTTGGAAGTTGCGGATCTGTTGGTTTTGGGTGATCCCATTTTTCTCCAGATCGGCGCCGATGATCCGGACGCCCGGCATCGTGGACCCGGCCGGCAGGGATTGTTTGAATTCATCGACGACGGCATCGACGGCGAACTGCAGGGAAAGTTGCAGGAACGAAACCGACATCGGGCGATCCAGCAATTCGTCCACCGTCAGCGGGTCTGCGGTCGGGGTTTGGGCCAGGCTTTCTTGTCCGGGTTCGGTGTTCATGGCCAGGAATGTGGCCAACGCGACTTGGGTTCCGGCATCGGTGGGCAGGTAAGTCGATGCGACGACCGTTTCGCCCAGAATCGTGCTGCGTGTTTGTTCATTGACGAATCGCAACATCAGCGGCAAGCGGGTGGCCAACAAGCGCCACGAGGGGTCGGGCACCGAATTCAAAATGAAGTTGTCGGCCCAATCGGGCCACGTTTGGGCGGTTTGTTTGAGTGACTTCAGCAGCGTCGCCGCGGTCGCGCCGCCACTGGGCAGTTCGCGCAATTCCAGATACAGCGCACCGTCCTGTGCCGACGCGGCGAAGGAGAACGCGGCGACATCGGGGATCAGCCAGCGTTTCAGAGGGTCTCTGAATTCCGGCAACGACGATGCCAACATCTCGCGGCCGTCGGCGAACAGAAAGTTGGGGGTGACCAGGGCGACCAGATCACTGTCGACACTCGTTTGATTCCACAGGGTTTGCATGCTGCGGACCAACGGAATCGAAGCGCCTTCGGTTTCGGCGACCTCGCGAATGCGATCCAGCGAGGCGATGGCGAACCGTTGGACCTTGCCATCTTCGGGCGGTTTCCCTTTTTCGCCGCCGCCGACGAAATACGCATCCCCGTCCAGGTCTTCGCCGGCGTAGAGGATCACGCCCTTGTCGGTGCGGGATTTCAAGGCTTGCCATTTTTCGCTCAAGCCGTCCAATTCGACCGGTGCAACCAAGTCGATCGCCAAGGCGACTTCGGGCCACCCCTGCTGGCCGGGGAACAGGGCAGCGGTACAGCGCTGGATTTGGTCCCGCGTCACGCCGGCACGCTGTTCGATCATGGCGATCAACGGTGACAGCTCGGCATCGAAGGTCGTCGTCAACGTTTGCGCATCAGGGCTGGCCGTGACCCGCGCCAGGGGAATCGAAACGATCACCGCCGGCCCGGGTGGCAAAAGCTCCAACGAGGGCGGTGGGGAATCGGCGGCATAGGGTGGCACCCAAAGCAAGCGATCGCTGTCGACAATTTCATAGCCATTGACGAGCGTCGGCTCGTCGCTGGGCACTTCGCGTCTTGACTCACGGACTTCTGGGACGCGGTTGACGATCGAGGGATTGGGCCGCGGTCGGGCGGGCGGTTTGACGGGGCCGCGTCCGCGCAGCACGATGGCCAGCCCCACCATCATCAGCGGCACGATCATCATGCCGGCCAGGATCGGAATCCGATTCTTCTTGCGCTTGCGTCGCTTCCGTCTCGGGGGCGTCGCCGGCTGGTCGGTTGCCGACTCCGTTGTCGCAGGCGCCTGCTCGGTGGGGGCTTTCTCGGTGGGGGCTCGATCCGCAGGTGCTCCCGCTGCCGGTGCGGGCGCTGCTGCTGCGGGCGCTAACGGCGGCTGATCGCGCGGCGGCTGGGGCTCGATCGCCGGAGGCTGGGGAGGAGTCGGGGCGGGGGCTGCTTGCGTCGGCGCTTCGACCGGCGGAGAGGACGGGGCTTCGACCGGCGGAGCGGACGGGGCTTCGACCGGCGGCGGCGAGGCCACGTCGGCCGGTGGAGCCGAGGGTGTCTTCCGAGGTTTCGGTTTCGGTTGGCGGGTGGGTTTCGGTTGGCTGTCGAGCAGCTCACCGGCTCGCGCGAGCGCTTCGGCCATCGCTCCGGCGGATCCGAATCGGGCGGCGGGGTCTTTTGCCATCGCGTAGGCGAGCACGCGCAGCAGCGGATTTCCGGCGGCACCTTGTTCGACCGCCTCGATCAGTTCCGGTGGCAGCACTTCGTTGTGGGCGGCGAACAAGTCTCGGTCGTCGTCGCCGGAAAAGGCGGGGCGTCCCAGCAGCAACGAGAACAGCAAGCATCCCAACGAATAGACATCCGACGCCGGGGTCGGCATGGCGGCCGGATCGGCCAGCTCGGGTGCGGCGTAGAGCGCAGGCGGCTCAATGCGTTCGATCCAACTGGTGGAAAGGTCACCGCGCGGCGATCGGGCGGGGGAGGAGGGGTCGCGGAGCAGGATCGCGCGCCCCTTGGGCGTCACCCAGACGTGGTCGGCGGCCACGGCCCCGTGTGCCATCACCCATCCGGAGTCGAGTGGTTGGTGCAGCGTTTGGAGTGCGTTGGCGAGATCGACGCCGATGCGAATGGTCTTGCGGGGGCTGAGGGGTGGCTTGGATTGCAGCACGGTCAGCAGCGAGGTGCCGTCGGGGAGCGGCGCAAAAATCTCGACGGTTTGCTCGGCGTTTCCCGCTTGGGCGCCGCCGGACAATTCGATCGCCTGCAGCGATTCCGCTTGGATTTCGCTATGCACGGCCAGCCAGCCGCGTCGCGTTTCATCCAGACTGGCCAGGGGGACGCGGAGCAGGAATCCGTACCGCGGGACCGGTGCGGATTCGGTCACCGGCGTTTGGACGGGAATCCAGTGAGAGAACGGCGCGGTCGGCGCGTCGCTGGTCATCACGAACGAACCGACTCGCAGCGTCGCAGCTTGCGGTTGAAGCAACTCGTCGGCCTGGAACTTGGTCAGAACGCCGCTGCGGACCAGAAAGGCTGCCAGCGGTTTGGCGTCCTCGCCCGTCGATTTGTCCGGCGACTGTTCGAACGCGGCCGAGTACCGTTGGCAACTCCCCGCATCGGCGAGCCCGGATTGGACCAAACGAGACCAGAATTCGCTCTGTGCGATCGACATGCAGGCAACACAACTACTGATTTGGACGAGAAGACCAGATTACAACTGTTTACCTGAAAGTTTAGCTGATGCGGGGGAATTCTGGCGTCTTGGCCCCCCGCGCTTTGCGGCTCGACCGTTAATTGCGACCAATAATTCCACACGGGTGGGTGGGAACGCTGTAAATCCTTGGCCCGTTGAATTAACTTCGGCCGTGACCCGCATCTGTCGGGTGACGTCCGGCTCCGACTCAGGTACCAAGTTTTGAATATTGTCTACGTAACTTCCGAAGCAGTACCGTTGGCGAAAACGGGCGGGCTGGCCGACGTCTGCGGCACGCTGCCCCGCGAAGTCGCCGCGTTGGGACATCGCTGTGCCGTGATTCTGCCGGCGTTTCGCAGTGTTTACCGGGCCGGTCTCAAGATCGACACGACCGATATCAGTTTTGCCATCCCGATGTCGCCCGGAAAGCTGGTGGGGGGAAGGCTGTTGCGGTGTCTGCTGCCGGACAGCAACGTGGTGGTTTGGCTGATCGACCAGCCCCAGTACTTCGACCGCGAATCACTCTACGGGGACGAACTCGGCGATTATCGGGACAATGCCGAACGCTTCACCTTCTTTTGCCGCGCCGCGCTGGCCGCCCTGTCGCGGATCGAGATGGACGTCGATGTGCTGCATTGCAACGACTGGCAATCCGGATTGATCCCCGCGTTGCTGCAGGCATCCCCGAAAGCCTTCGGGACGCTCGGCAAGGCCGCGACCTTGATGACCATTCACAACATGGCCTACCAGGGGCAGTTTCATCGTGACGCGTTCGGCTGGACGGGCTTGGATTGGAAACACTTCACCCACGAGTCCTTTGAGTACTACGGACAGCTCAACTTTCTGAAAACCGGAATCGTCAGCGCGGACCATGTCACCACCGTCAGTCCGCGTTATGCGATGGAGATCTGTACGCCCCAGCACGGCTGTGGTCTGGATGGCGTGCTTGCGTCAAAGGGTGGGCGAGTGACCGGCATCACCAATGGGATCGATGAGACCGTTTGGAATCCGGCGACCGATGTTCACCTGAGCGCAAATTACGACGCCAACAACTGGCCCTCGGGAAAAGTCGCCAACAAGCGTTCGCTGCAGCTCGAATTCGGGCTCGAAGAATCAGCCGACGTGCCGATGATCGGGTTGGTGGGGCGTTTAGCCGAACAGAAAGGATGGGATTTGATTCTGCCGGTGATTCGGCAACATGTTCAAGAAGGCCGACCGACGCAATGGATGATACTCGGCAGCGGTGACAAACAGATCGAAGCCGAGTTGACCGCGTTGGCGGCACAGGCGCCCCAGCAGGTCGCCGCACACATCGGCTTTCACGACGCCTTGGCGCACCGGATTGAAGCCGGTGCGGATCTGTTTGTGATGCCCAGTCACTACGAGCCTTGTGGACTGAATCAACTGTACAGTCTCCGTTACGGAACGATACCCATTGTTACCGCGACGGGCGGGTTGGCCGATACGGTGGTCGACACGACTTCCGAAACCTTGTCCAACGAAACGGCGACCGGATTCCAACTGCGCGAGGTTTCCCCGCGCGGACTGGACGAAGCGATCGGTCGAGCCTTGAAATTGCGATATCACGATCAAAAAATTTGGAATAATTTGGTGCAGCGGGCGATGGACGCTGACTGGTCTTGGAGGAAAAGTGCATACCAGTATGTAGAGCTTTACGACAACGCAGTTTCCCTTAAGAGGGGCAAGCCTCTCGTGCCAAAATGAGGGCCGGCAGACGATTTTATTTTTTTGGCCAGAGAAGACTGGAAATTGCTCAGAAATTGGTAGAGTGAGGAAAGTCGGGTCCGCAAACAGCACTCCCAATCTGGATGACTTGGGACGGCTCAAGTGGACGAGAGGCTGATGGACAGACAAAGGGTGGCAGCACCCGTGTTCAGGCATCCTCACCAATCCCAACCTACCCCTGCTGCGACGCATGTCTTCCGATTCTGAGCCACAACCGCAAATCGTCTCGGCAGAATCAAATCTGCCCCATCAAGTCAGCGAAGCGGTCTCAGAATATCAAGCGAAGCCGGTGACCATCGACACCGACACGCGTCTGGCTTCGGCCGGCGAGACCGAAGCGATGTGGCCGGGACGACCGGCACGGCGTTCGGTCATGCGTTCACTCAAACGCTCCGATGCCGATACCAAAAGCCGTCAAGAAGCGGCTGCCTATCGGGGCAGCAGCGCGACCTCACACACGCGGCGCGACTTGCTGACCGGCGACTGGACGATTTTTGCGCCCAAACGCGATCTCCGTCCCAACGATTACGAATCGACCAAGCAGGCGATCGCTGCGGAGCACCCGGCGGTCCAACTTCCCGCCGTCCAGGTCCCGGCGGTCGATGAAGCCTGTCCATTTTGTGTCGGTGCGGAGAACCGCACCCCCGAAGCGGTCTGGTCGGCCAAATTGGGCGACCAGGGAACGACGCCCCTGGATAGCGCGGCGACCCGCTTTGCCGGACCGGTGGTCGAGGTCGTTCCGGGGGAACAGCAGAACTGGGACGTGCGTGTCGTGCCCAACAAGTTCCCGGCGGTCAGCCCCTGCGATGCCGAGAAAGGTGACCACGGCGATCGACACAACCTGTTTCCGATCAGCGATGTGGTCGGTGGCCACGAAGTGGTGGTCGAATCCTCGCTGCACGCCGAGTCGATCACGCAGTATGACCCTGCCCTGGTCTACATGACATTGCTGGCCTTTCGCGACCGGATTCGTCATTGGCGACAGGTCCGTGGGATCAACTACATCAGCGTGTTTAAGAATTGCGGACCCGAGGCCGGCGCATCGCTGCGACACAGCCATAGCCAGCTGATCGCCACCAGCCTGATGCCGCACCATGTCCGCACCACGTTGCTCCGCTGCGAGCACCATCGGGCACGGACCGGATGCACGCTCGCCTGCGATTTGTTGCGGGCCGAATTGGCCGAACGCAGTCGGGTGATCGACCGGACCGATTCGTTTGTCGCATTCTGCCCGTTCTCCAGCCGCTTCGGCGGCATGATTCGCATGACGTCCCTGGAACATCAGCCCCACTTTGATCAGATGACCGAGACGTCCCTGGACCAGTTGTCCAGTTTCCTGTGGCGTGTGCTCTGCTGGGTCAACGAAGCGTTCCCGGGCAAAGCCTTCAATTACCTGCTGCACACCTGCCCTCCCGGGTGCCAACAGCCCGAAGCCTTTCAGTGGTCGCTCGATGTCTTTCCCCGGTTGAACAAGACCGCCGGATTCGAATGGAGCTGTGACTGCATGATCAATTCACTGCTGCCGGAATCCGCCGCGCTGCGTTACCGCGAGATCGCCAGACGGCATGATCCGCGAAACGTTCTGCTGACGCGGTGACGCATTTTCCAATGTGTCTCTCGAGGGCTCGCGCCCCATGCCATCTACTTTGGCTCTTAGGGTGTGAGCGGAACGGCGCGAGCGGGCTGTCGATTGAGTCGGGATCTGCTGAGACACTGGTGAGCCGCTGGCCGTCAGGCCTCGGGCAGCGTCGCAGTGCCCGGCCGCTTACGCGTCGCGGCTCACAAATTCGACGGCCCGCGAGCCGTCCGGTCGCGCTTCAAAAAAAACGTGAAAGACCGGAGGGCTCGCGCCCTGCCGCTAACATAAACCACCTGCTTGATGCCAAAGTAAGTGGCATTGACTGAGGCCCCCCACATCAATTCTTCCGCTGTCGAGCCACTGCAAGGGCGCGCACAGTCACCTACACCACCCAGACGGCTGGTATGCCCGGGCGGTGGGGCAACAATCGCTGTGAAAATTTGCCGATTCTGACTGTTGTTAGCCCCTACGGTCATGCCGATAGAAGCGGTGGGTCGCCGTTAACGATTAGGGGAAGAAGTCCAAACTGGGAAACCTTTTGCTTCAGCGCCTGGTCGATTTCGTGCAACCGGACGGATCGGTCCGGGCTGGCCATTCGGAAACGTCCACTCGTTTCATACAATTCGCTCAGTAATCACGTCCGGCAAACCGGTTGACTCCTCACACGGTGCGACAACGCACGGTGTCGTCGATCGTTGCTACCAATTCACGACTTTAACTCCTGCGAACATGTCTGCTCACGTTCATCTTTGCTTGGTTTTGCACAATCATCAGCCGATCGGAAACTTTGACGGCGTGTTTGAGCAGGCATACCAAGATAGCTATCGACCGTTTTTGGATGTCTTTGAGCCCTACGACAAGTTGCAGATTTCGCTGCACACGTCGGGACCGCTGATGATGTGGCTGGCCGAGCGACATCCGGAGTATCTCGATCGGTTGCGGCTGTTGGTCGAAGCGGGACGGATCGAGATCGTCGGTGGTCCGCAATACGAGCCGATTTTGACGATGCTGCCTTCGCGGGATCGGATCGGCCAAATCGAAGCGTACGGACGATGGCTGGAACGGCATTTGGGCAGCACGCCGGCCGGGATGTGGACGCCGGAGCGGGTTTGGGAATCGACGCTGACGCGTGACGTCGCCGATGCCGGTATCCGCTACACCGTGCTGGATGATTATCACTTCCGCGCCGCGGGCGTTGATGAGAATCAATTGACCGGTTACTTCATCACCGAAGACGACGGGCGACTGCTACGCATTTTTCCCGGTTCGGAACATCTGCGTTACACGATCCCGTTTCAGCCGGTCCAGGCAACGATCGATTATTGTCGCAGCGTGGCCGAGCGAGCCCCCGGCGCGGTGCTGACGTTTGGCGATGACGGCGAGAAATTTGGCACCTGGCCCGACACCAAAGTGCACGTCTACGAGAGGGGCTGGTTGAAATCGCTGTTCAACGCCCTAACAGAAAACGCCTCGTGGTTGCACAGCGTCGCGCTGGGCGAAGCGATCAACCGCACCGCACCGGTGGGGAAAATCTATCTGCCCGATTGCAGCTATCGCGAGATGACCGAGTGGTCGTTGCCGACCGAGTCACAGATCATGCTCGATGACGTGACCCACACACTGGATGCCCACGAACGTTGGGATGATCTCAAAACGTTTGTCCGCGGCGGGTATTGGCGGAACTTCAAATCGAAGTACGAAGAAACCAACGAGATGTACGCGCGGATGATGCACGTCAGTCGCCGTCTGGCCGATGCCGAATCGGCCGGCATCGATGCCGGGCAATTGGCGGTGATTCGCGATCATCTCTACCGCGGCCAGTGCAATTGCCCTTACTGGCACGGAGCGTTTGGTGGGATCTATCTGCCGCACCTCCGCAACGCCGTCTATCAACACCTGATCACGGCCGACAATCTGCTCAGCAAACTGACCGGCGAGCTATCCGGTGCCGTCCAGGCGACCGCCGACGATTACGACTTTGATGGGCTGCAGGAAGTCCGCTTGAGCAACGACAAGCTGTGTGTCTGGGTCGCGCCGGGGCGCGGCGGTCGAATCTATGAATTGGATGTGCGTGAGATCAGCCACAATCTGCTCGCAACGCTGCAGCGCCGTTCGGAAAGCTATCACCAGAAAGTGCTTGCCGGTCCGAACGTCGATGGCGAAAACGTCGCCAGTATCCACGACCGCGTGGTGTTCAAACAAGCCGATCTGGACCAGCGGTTGCAATACGATCGCTACCCGCGAAAGAGTTTGATGGACCACTTCTATGACGTCGACACGGATCTGGAATCGGTCGCCCGCGGCGAAGCGATGGAACGCGGCGATTTCGTTGAACTTCCGTTTGAGGCGAAACTGCGTCGGGGTTCCGACCGCGTCCAAGTCCAGATGCGCCGCGAAGGCAACGCCTGGGGGATCCCGATCGTGCTGACCAAAGCCGTCACGATGGTCAGCGGAAGCGATGCGTTGGAGATCACCTACCTGCTGGAAAACCTGCCGCAAGATCGGGATCTGCATTTCGCGATCGAGATGAATTTTGCCGGGCTGCCTTCCGGTGCCGACGATCGCTACTTCAGCGACCAAGACGGCCAGCAGCTCGGGCAACTCGGCGAGAAGCTGGATTTGGAACACGCCTCACAGTTATCGCTTTCGGATCGCTGGCTGGGGATCGACGTGTCGATGAAGCTGGATCGCCCCAGCGGCATCTGGGCCTTCCCCGTCGAAACGGTCAGCCAGAGTGAAGCGGGGTTTGAACTGGTGCATCAAAGCGTCTGCGTGCAGCCGCACTGGTTGGTCCGTGGTGACGCCGAAGGCCGCTGGCACGCCAAGATCGAACTGGCCGCAAGCTGCGAATCCCACGCCGAAACGGTCAACGAAGAGCAGGTGATTCAGCTGTAGGGCATGCGGTGCATGCCAATCGTCACGCACACAGTGGGGTAAGCATCCTGCTTGCCACCCTTACCGGCGAAGCCGGTGGATCGCGAGGCGGAGCCTCCAAGACAGTGTGTTCCCAGGCGGAGCCTGGGAACAAGTGTTGAGGTGCATGCTAATCGTCACGCACAGCGTGACCTACCTTTTTACTGCAGCACCGGCAACTCACTCTTGGACGGCTCGTTATCCGGGGCATCTTTGTCCGGGTCACGATACTTCGCGGCGTCGAAGTGCCGTGCGTAGGTTCCGAAATCGTTGAAGGCGTACTTCTTGGCCCAGCGATAAACAAAGCTCCGTTCGGGAATCTCATCACCGGGTTGGAACTGGCTCCGCCGCGGCGTGACGTTTTTCAGTTCCTCGATCACCGCGCCCCGAGCGGTCGTGTCGCGGGCACCATGCTTTTCGGCCAACTCGACCAGTAGGTCGGGGCGTTCCATGATCACGCAGCCGCGTGTGTGCTCGGCCGTCAGCGATCGGAACTCCTTCAAGAACTGTGACTGATTGAACGTTTCGGCCAACGGACGATCATCGTGGATCGATTCGGTGGCCAGCTGGATCACCGGACAGGGTTCGAGGTCGCCCCAGGGGCCGACGTGGTGGGTGAACCCGGTCGCGGCCGGACACAGAGCGTTTCCGGCGTCATCGTGATAGGCGTCGATGACGATGATCGGCTTGGTCGCGCGGGTGTCCACGACGAACTGTCGCACGCGCCGTTGCTGGTCACTGTTGAGCGCCAGCTGGGCATTGGATTCCGGACCGACCGGTCGATAGATGTGGAACCAGCAATACATCACCCCCATCTCGATCAAGCGATCGACCCAGGCGTCGTTGACAAGGTCATCGATGTTGGACTTGCAAACGCTCGTGCACACGCCGACCAACAGGTTGTGCTTCAGTGCAGTCTTCAGCCCTTCCATCGTTTGATTCAAGACGCCGGCACGACCCCGTCGCTCGTCGCTGATGATCTCCGATCCTTCGACGCTGATCAGCGGTGTGACGTTGCCCAGCCGTTTTAATTCCGCCGCCACCTCGTCGGTAATGAAGTGACCGTTGGTGAACACTTGAAAATAGACGTCGCGATTCTGTTCAAAGATTTTTAGCAGATCCTTGTGCATGAAGGGCTCACCCCCCAAGATGCCGAAGAAACTGTTGCCCATCGCCTTGGCTTGCCGAATCGTCTCGTTCGCCGCATCCAGTTCGATCCGCTGTTGTTTGGCGGCCACGTCGACCCAACAACCCTGACAGCGCAGATTGCAGCTGTTGATCACCGACAGATACAGAAACGGCGGAAAGAACTCGCCGCGTTTCAGCCGCCGCTTGTGCTTGTGCACACTCCAAAGTCCCTTCACTCCAAGCGTCCACGCCGCTTTGGCAAGCAATCGCTTGTCGGTTTCGAAAAGGAATCGCGAAGCCAAACGAAGATACATAAAGCAACAAACCGAACTTGGAACTTGGAACTTGAAACTTGGAACTATTATGCCCGCCCGGGCAGGTCCGTGCACGACAAATCCCCGGCTGCGAAATCCCGCCACACCTGATTCAGGCGTTTGGCGGTCGTGGGAACCAAAACCAGCGGCTGGTGACGGATCCGCCCGGGTTGGATTCTCCCAAATTGAGATCCGGCGCCTAGCAAGGCATCCGATCCGGCCAGTGTCGCCATTTCCAGCACCGCCTGCGGATCGAGATCCGGCCGATGATCGAGCAGAAATTGCACTTCTTTCCAGACGCTTAGGTCGGGGTTGCTGGCCCGCGAATCCGTACCGATGGCGACTCGGATCCCCGCGTCGAGCAGTTTTTGGACGCCGTGACGGGGGTGAGAGAAAAAGTGGTGCGTTCGCGGGCAGTAGACAACGGTCAGTTGGGGGTGCCGAGAGATTCGCTCGATTTCATCGTCTTGAAGATCATTGCCGTGGATCAATAACGCTCTGGGCGCTTCGGCGATCCAGCCGATCAGATCCATCAGCGGCTGCGCGCCGGGCCAGGGAAACAGCCCCTCGGGCCACAGGCCGGCCCCGCGGAGGGCGTCGGCAAACGGCCCGCTGCCCCGTCGCAGTAGCGGGCGCTCGTCGGGCGACTCGGCAACATGCATCGCCAATGCGGCACCGGACGGCTTGGCCAAATCGACGCAGCGGCGAATCAATTCAGGCGGCGTCGAATAGGGCGCGTGGGGGCTGACGCCGAAGTCAATCGACGGGTTTGCCGCCAATGTCTCTGCGTGTGCCTGGGCGGATTGAAATCGCTCGCGACCTCGGTTGTCACTCAAACCCAGCACTTCGGCAAACGAGACGATGCGGGCGCCCGCGTCGCTCGGATAGGTGCAGGGTGTGGTCGCGATGTCCCCGATCAATCCCACGCCGGCGGCGACCGATTCGGCGATCCCCGCGCGGATGTTGGCCTGACGCTCCTCAGCCGTTGCCACTCCGCGGGCAGCGATGACGCTGCCGATCCACTCGGCCAATGCGATTCCGGGGCGGCCGATCGGAGTCTGGCAATCCGAAAACTCTAAGTGCGTGTGCGCATTGACCATTCGGGGAAGCACCGCCACCTCGCCCAGATCCACGACATCTTGGCTTCGGTAGTCGCCATCGCGCAGCGCCCCGATCTCCACGATTCGGTCCTCGACCACACGCAAAAATCCACCATTGATCGGCGGTCGGCAGATGGGGAAAATCCAACCCGCGGTATAGATTGTTTCACGGCCTGTCGAATTCACAGCGTCATTTCATCGAATGTCTTGAATGGTCCAACGTCTCTCGCCACCGACCCGGTTGCTTTCCGATCGCCTCGACGCAGCGTTCTACGGCCGGCCGACGGCGGTCGTGGCGCGAGAATTGATCGGCAAAGCACTGCTTCATCACGTCGATGGTCAATGGCTGGGCGGCTGGATCGTCGAGACAGAAGCGTATCTGGACCACGGCGATCCGGCCAGTCACTCGGCGCGAGGAAAAACGGCCAGCAATGCGTCGATGTTTTCCGATCCCGGGACGCTGTACGTTTATCCGATCCATGCGAAACACTGTTTGAACGCGGTCACCCAACCGGCCGACCAGGGGGCCGCGGTCTTGATCCGAGCCATCGAACCGGTTTGGGGCCTCGATGTCATGCGTCGCCACCGCGGCTATGACGACGTCCGCCGATTGACTCGCGGCCCGGCGATGTTGTGCCAGGCGTTGCAAATCGATCGCAGCGACGACGGCCGATGTCTGGTCCGCGACGAACGGTTGGGCGTGTTCACCGATTCGTCTCAGCGCGCCCCGGTCATCCGAGCGACCAAGCGGATCGGGATCAGCAAAGCCCAACACCGCAATCTGCGATTCGTCGATGTGAACTCCGAATACCTGAGCCGCCAAGTGGGATAGGCTTCCAGGCTCGTCATTTCAGCATTGACGAGCCTGGAAGCCTATCCCACTGATTTTCCGTGTGTTGCTAACGGTCCTTCAAATACGCCAACAAGTCAGCCATCTGTTGGGGCGAAATGTCTTTCTCGATGCCTTCGGGCATCAACGACACGTCACTGGCTTTCATTTGGTCAATCTCGGCCCTGCCGATCGTCTTGGTTTTACCCTCGGCCATCTTCAAGATCACCGCTTCGCTGGTTTCCGATTCGATCAGTCCCGTGAACACCGAGCCCTCGGCCGTCAGAATCGAATACGACGTGAAACGCGGTTCGACCTTGGCGTTGGGATCCAGAATGTCGTACAGCAGCGCCGGTTTGGAGCGATTGCGGACGTCGGTCAAATCGGGACCCGTCTCATGGCCTTCGCCGCTGATTCGGTGACAACTGGCGCAGACCCGCGTGAAGACCTGTTTGCCGTGGGCGGCATCGGCCGTCATCGCCAGCGCGCCCTCGTAATCCTTGGCCACTTTCTGGCGGTTCGGCGAAACCACTCCGCCAAACAATTTCGTCGCTTGATCCCGCAATGCTTCATCGGCGTGCTTGAGCAATCGCACGCGTTGATCGATGCCGAGCGCCGAGGGGTTCATCTTTCCCTCGCTCATCGCATCAAGCGTCAGGCGTGTGGATTCGGTCCGACGCAGTAAAAACGCGATGGCCGTGCCGCGGACCGACGGCCCGAGTTGTGTCCATCGATCCAAAACAATTTGCGCCGCCCCGGCCGAACCGTTTCGTTGCAACGCCTCCAGACAGGCCGATTGGATTTGCACCGGTTGCCCGCTGGAGAGCAACTCGGCAAACGTTCTGGCGGCGGCATCAAAGGGTTGATAGGCCATCAG
The DNA here is from genome assembly GCF_007754155.1 of Stieleria neptunia. Lineage (NCBI taxonomy): Bacteria > Pseudomonadati > Planctomycetota > Planctomycetia > Pirellulales > Pirellulaceae > Stieleria > Stieleria neptunia. The sequence continues at coordinate 2,607,100 of NZ_CP037423.1, forward strand.
TTCGATGGCCGCGACACGATCCGCAACAGCCTGTTCGGGATCCACCGCAATTTCTCCGCTGCGATCAAACACCGCTTTCAATTCGACGATTGAATCGCCCAATTCGGCAGGCGGCTTCGCAATCAAATTCGGCAATGTCATCCGCCCTCGATCGCCACGATAACGCGGCAGCCCGTCCCCGATCCCGGCGATCGCCGCGGCACGCCACCAGTTTTCGCTACCGTCCCTGCCGAGTGATTCAAACACGGACCGCAGTTCCGACCAATTACCGCGGGCGCCGACGACTGCGGCGAGTCTTCGGACCAAATCCAACGTGCCGGCGTCACCCGAGCGGGGAAAGGAATCGTCATCCATCAGCCCGACAAGCACTGCACCGGATCGCTGCTTGAGCGACGTTAGCAATCCGTCGGCAAAGGCGCTGTCGTGTCCGTCGCGTCGCGCCAGTTGAGTCAACGCCGAGGTGGCTTGCTCAGACTCGTCGTCCGCGAGCGACAAGGCGACTTGGAAACGGACTTGTTGACTGGAGTCGCCGGCGAGCGAGATCAGCCTGTCGTGAACGGCGTCGACATCGATCATGCCGCCAGCCAATTTCGCCGCTGCGACGCGGCAATGCACGTTCGTGTCGGAACACATCTGCAGGACGTCGGATGGTTTGATCGCCGACAATCCGTCCAGCGTCCAGAGGGCGTGCAAACGTGTCGTCGGCGCCTCAGACGCAAGCAGTTTTCGCAGACTCGCCGCCTGGCCGGTCGCCTGTTGTTCGACCAACAATCGTTGACCGAGGAACTGTCGCCATCCGTTGTCGTCGGCGAGCAAGGCAACACAATCGGCGTCTGACTCCGGCGCGGTGAATGGCCGCGCGGCCGATCCGCTGGGGACGATTCGATAAATCCGTCCGCGATCGTCACCGGCCCGCCAGTCCAGCTTCGCGGCAATTTCCGGCGGCAGAAATTTTGGGTGTTCCACCCACAAGCGATACATGTCTGCCAGGTACAGCGCCCCGTCGGGACCGGTGGCCAGGCTGGACGGCCGGAACCAGGTGTCGGCCGAAGCGACAAAATCGCTTTTCGGTTGCGCACGCTTTGCCGTGAATTTCAGCGAGTCGGTGTCGACGATCGATCGTGTCACCAAGTGGCCGATCGGTTCGCAAACCAACACGCTGTTGCGAAACGTTTCGTCGCCCAGGTCACCCGTGTACGCGGTCGTGCCGCAGGCCGACGTGTGGGTTCCCGCGTGGGACAGATAGTTGCTCTTCATCGCGACCAGCGGGAAGACGTGTGATTGTCCGCCGGACGGAGCGACGTCGTAGTACGGGGCGCTGACGATGTGAAACGGGTTTCGCGCCATGACGTTTGGCGCCAGAAAGGTCGTGATGATCGGGTTGCGGTTGGTGCAATAAAACCGATGCCCCCAACGGTCGACGGTGTTGCCGAACTGTCCCATCCCGCTGTCGGCTTCAAATTCCATCGTCTGGGGATGGAAGCGAAAATCCTTGCGCGGCAGCGCCACGGCCGAATCCGGATCGGTTGCCGAAGTGATTTTGCCGGGACCGTAATTCAAGTACACCCAGTTATCGATTCCCCAGCGTGGGTTGCCGATTTGCATTTGCGGATGCGCGGGGGTGAATCCGTCAAAGACGGTTTCGCGGACGTCCGCGACGTGATCGCCGTCGGTATCCTTCAGATACAGCACCTTCGTCTTGGCACCGACCAGCAAGCCTCCCTGGTAGGCCATCATGCTGTGGGCGAAATCCAGTTTGTCGGCAAAAACGTGTCTGCGGTCGGCAATACCGTCACCGTCACTGTCTTCCAACATCACGATTTTTGAAAGCGGATCGCCGCCGTCTTCGGGGCCGATCGGATAGTCGCCGTATTCAACGACGTACATGTCCCCGTGGCGGTCGAAACAGATCGCAACGGGATCGCGAACGAGCGGCTCGGCCGCGAATAGAGAAATTTCATAGCCCGGTTCGATTCGGATCGCGCTGAGCGAATCGGCCGGCGATTTCGGCGGCGCGGTTTCCTGTTCGACCCAATGCCGACCGCCCCGATTACTCTCGATCGCCTCCAGCGCAGATTTCGCCTTGTCCTGTTCGGCCGATTGAAGCGACGACGCAAACACGACCAGGCCAACCATCATCACAAAACGCATCATTTACCACTTGAGTCAGAAAACAAATAAACCATGTCACCGCACGCGTTGGTGTTTAGCCTTTAGGCGATTCCCGGTCGCTGCTTCGCAGCGACAGTCAGCGGCTGAAGCCTGCACACCAACACTCATGCCCGCGCAATTCTCCCTCTGATTTATTATTCTACTAACCACCGTTGTCTGGATGTTCCCAAGCCGCGGAAAAGGATTCAGGTACCAAAAATGCGAAGCACCCCTCGGACCATTTGGGTAGGACGTTGAGCACACTCGAGAAAGTCATCTTGTCATTGCAGGTCAGCGGCCCAACAAGCGACCGTGTTGCTGCTGCAAAACAATCCGCCTCGCAGATTTCCGATCCAGACCTGATCTCGATCTCCGAATTCTTGATCCAAACCGGAAGGCAAGTTTTGGAGAAGAACAAAGAGAGCGGCGACGCCGGCCCCTGATGTGCCGCCTCTGCCGCCTGCGATGCACATCACAGCGAGCGCGTTTGGTGCCGGCGAAGCGACCGCCGCCGATCTGCGAGAGACCTGGCGAACGGCACGTATGGGCGGAGAACCGTTGCAAAACGCGACCGACGTGGATGAAGGTGCGGTGCGAATTCGAAAGCATGCGGAACCACGGGAAGCGGAATACGATGCCGCCTTGAACGACTTCATCGATGAAACCGTCTCAACTGCCCTGTTTCACAAGTCGGACGATACCGACGACGCGATTCGAATGGCGGGACGCATTCGTTCTTACCCTGGTATCGCGCGTCTGATGCGATTGCTTGACGCCCTGGGGAAAAAGAGACTGTCACGATGGAATCGACAAAAGCGTAACGAGGTGACCAAGGCGCCGGTGCTCCTTCGGCAACTGATCAGGTACTCCATGCCGGGCTACGGAGAGACCTGGGAACAGTTTGATTCGATCGTCAAACAGGCGCTGAAGGAAAAGCGGCTGGATGAACAGAGATTGCTGGAACTCGCCCTCGCTGCGCCGCAATGGGCCCAGTGGATCGGGCGATCGATGTCACGAACCGGGCTTCTCGAGGCGGTCGAATGGTTGCTTCATCAAGCGGGTGAAGATTGGATTTACACGCCCGCGCTCTTCGTCTGGCACAATTTCAATCGGGGCGGCAGCGATTCGTTTCCGACGATGGAACAAATCGCTGAGTCGCCGGACGAAGCGTATAAGCCCTGGCTGAAACTCAGATCCAACCACTCGGATGTCGATTTGGAATCGGACGCCTGCGTCGATACCCAATGGTTCGAGCGAGCATCGCGAAAAATAAGTGCTGCACACTGGCTGGAACTGGAAGCGTGCTTGCCCGCCATCGCGACGCCGCAACGCGTCACACAGATTCGCACGATTACCGAAGCACTACGGGGCGATACGGATCGGCAAACGCTTCGCAAGCGGATTGAGACGGAGATGAATGGGATCGATGTTCAGGCACTCTCCCTGATTCCCGTGGCCATCGGTGATCAGCGTGAAAGCGATCTGGCGGAGCGAATGAGGATCTTGCAGGAACACCGCCGCGCGGCCAATCGACTCAAAGCGAGCAAACGCGACCAGGCGATCAGCGCAAATCAACAGGCGCGAGCGACACTCGCACTGCGAGCCGGGATGGACGACCCCGAACGACTGGAATGGTTCGCCATGATCGATATTCAAGATCGCATCGACGCCGTCTCACCGGTCGAAATCGATGACACCCTCATGAAGTTGGTCGTCCAGGCCAACGGCAAGCCGATCATCGAAGTCACCAAGTCCGGTAAATCGCAGAAATCGATTCCTGCCAAACTTGGGAAGAAGCCGGAAGTGCAGAAGCTAAAAAAACTGCAAAAGGAATTGCAAACTCAAAGCCGACAGGTGGTGCGGTCTCTCGAACAAGCGATGGTGACGGGAGCAACCTTCGACGCCGCTGAACTGCAACGGTTGCTGCAAAACGGACTGATCGGTACGCCACTGCGATCGTTGTTGTTGATGCACGGGCAACAGATCGGATTGCCGCGATGGGACGACGATTGTCTCGTGCTGGTCGACGTGGACGGAACCCAATTTCCAATGAATAGCGATCTTCAGTTCCGAATTGCGCATGTCTCGGATCTTGCCCATGCCGGCAGTCTGAAAGCGTGGCGAGACGCTTTCGCCGATCGGGTCCAAGCGATCCGGCAAGTGGATCGTGAGCTGTTTCAGCCGACGACAGCCGAATTGGCGTCCCAAAAACCATCGATCACGCGTTTCGCCGACTATCCACTTCGCGAAGACCAAACCCACGCGATCTTGCTGAAAATGAATTGGCGCTCCGATCGGTACGAAACCCCGTACACGTACGCCCAACATCATCCGCGTTCCGGCGTCACCAGTGTCGCCGAACTCGATTTCCCGCCCGGTGATGGAGATCGCGTCTGCATCAAGGAGGTTTGGTTTGCCGATCCGCAGGAAGCCGCGCTTTTCTTGAAGGACGTCGATCGTCGCGTGATGAGCGAGACGATTCGCCAAATCAATCAGATCGCAACCTCGGCGGAGAGCGATTGAATCGAACCAGAATGCGTCGTCTTGATTCGCGTGGTTGCCGGTTACGGAAGAGTCAGTGGGTCAAAAAATTTAGTGGTCAAAACATGAAGTCATCAAGACAGAAGAAAGTCTCTCTCCAGAGGCTCCATCTTTTGACCAACCCATCTTTTGACCAACTCAATCCAGTTCGACCTGAGTCGGATGCATCAAATAACCGATCAGATCGCGGATTTGCTCTTCGGACAGTGTCGTCAGCAACCCATCGGGCATCGGTGAGAGTGTCGTTTCCTTGACGTTTTCGATCGAATCGATGGGGATGGTTTCCTGGCGGGATTGGGTTTGAATCACCATCGTTTTGTCGTTTTGGGAGACCACCAAACCGTTCAAGACGCGTCCGTCATCGGTCAACACGATGGTCATCCGGTGATCTTTGCCGACCACCGCGCTGGGGTCGAGAATATTTTCCAACAGGTAATCCAAACTGGATCGTTGGGCGCCGGTCAGGTCGGGACCGATCTTCTCTCCGTCACCAAACAGCATGTGGCATTGCGAGCATGTCTTCTTGAACAACGCACGTCCGGCCGATAGATTCGCGCCCGCCAGAACATCGCCAGAAAGCATTGTCTTCACGGCAGCGATTTTCTCGCGTCGTTCCGCCGGCGACTCGCGCAAGGCGCCCCAGGACTCGGTCAGTTTCTCACGCAAGCCATCGTCACCGAGCCCCAGGATCTGGCGGGCGTGAAAGGCGGTGATGTCGCTGCGCGGAATCGGATCTCGATCGGCATCAATGCGATCGAGCAATGCCGCGGCAAAACTCGGGCGGGAAACCAAGATCTCGACCAACCCGGGGCGGTCATTGACGTGGAACCGCCGATACATCTTGGCCAGTTTTTCGCCGACGGCGGGATCGTCGAACCGCGACAAACCTTGGGCGGCCGTCGCGTTCAATTCGCGCTGATCCAGCAACGATTCACAGATCTCGCGCAAGTCGTCCGGCCGCGCACCGATCAAACTCTCTAGCGCCGATTGCCGTGTCTGGAGCGAAACTTTGGATGACATCGCAAGCTCCCGCAATTCGTCGATTGCTCGGCCGTCACCGAACAGCAGGTTCAACTCGCGAACGGTGTTGGGATTGGCTTTCGCCGCTCGGCTTTGGACGATGCTTGGCCAGGTCTCTGGCATGGGGACTTTCAGCCAGCCGCGATAGGCTTCCGCCATACCGTCCAGAACGCTCGCCTGCAACGCCGCCGGCATCTTCAGCGAGGCGGTCAACAACTCGTCGAGTGGCGCGGGCGTTGTTTCGACCCGCGTCGCCAATCCCCGTGTGATCCAACGTAGCGTGTCGGGCCATCGACAGTTCACCGCGACCCGTGCCAAGGCCGCGGGGTCTTGGTCGACCAGCGGCATCAAACCGAACCAGACCATCATCGGCAAATCACGGTCCTCGGCGAATCGCGGTTGGGCGACCAGTTCGCTGGCAATCATGGCTCGCTCTCGGACCGGCAAACGCTGCAACGTCGACGCCAAGGTCAGGTGGACCAAACCGGAAGGGTCCTGCTGCGCAGATCGTTTCAACGCCGCCAGCGTCTCCGGATCGTCGGGATAAGTGGCATCGCGTTGCGGTCCCAAAAACGTGTCCAGCGGCCAGTGGTCGGTCAGCAGGCGAATCGCCCAGACACGGACGTGTTCGTCGGGATCGTGGAGCAGACTGCGCAACTGCTCGGGCGTCGTTCTGCCCGCTTGGTAATCACGCCAAAGCTGGGGCAATTCGCCGTCACCGGCCAAGCAAGCCGGTTTGGTGAAACGGCGAGTCGGTTTGTTGCCGGCGTCATAGCTGATCTTGTAAACACGTCCGCTGGTTCGGTGCACGCCGGTGTGATCGTGGCATTCACCGGTGTCACTCCAGTCGAGCACGTAGACATCGCCGTCGGGGCCGACGCTGATTTCGATGCCGCGGAAGAACGGATCTTTGGAAATCAAAAAATCGGGTTCGTGACTGGCCGTGTACCCGGCGCCGTGACGCTTGAGTGTTTCGACGTTTGCCCGCAAGCCGTGCATGTTCAACGTGAACAACTTGTCGCGGTACTGCTGCGGCCAACGGTCGGATTGATAGATCATCATCCCGATGTGGGCATGACCGCCGCCGAGATCATCGGCCGCTCCGTCGCGGCTTTTCGTCCACGAACCCGAGCGATCGTAGTGGTAGTGATCGGCGATCATGTCCATCCGCTCGAACACCAACGGGTTCGGGCTCTCGCCGAACGACTCGATGAAGTGGGCGCCGGGGATGCTATGCCAGAGGTGGCCGATCACGGTGTTGATAAAAAACAGTTCGCCGTTGGCGTCCCAGTCCGAACCCCAGGGGTTGACCGTGCCGTGGTTCAGCACCTCGACGGTCTTTCGCTGCGGGTGATAACGCCACATGCCGCCATCGATCGGAATCCGGCGATCATCCGGCGTGCCGGGAACCCCCAGGTTTCCGGGACAGGAATGGCCACAGCGTCCGTACAGCCAACCGTCGGGGCCCCAGCGGAGTCCGTTGGCGAAGTTGTGGTAGTTGCTTTTTGAGACCGTGAAGCCGTCCAAGACCACTTCGGGCGATCCGTCGGGGACATCGTCGCCATCAGCGTCGGGGATAAACAGTAACTGCGGCGGACACATCAGCCAGACGCCGCCACGACCGAGTTCGACACTGGTCAACATCTGCACGTTGTCGGTGAACACCTTGCGCGATTCCGCGTGCCCGTCGCCGTCGCGGTCATCCAAAATGATCACCCGATCTCGCAACGACAGATCAAAGTGCTGGGTGCGATCAGAGTAGGTGTAGTTTTCCGCGACCCACATGCGGCCGTGATCGTCCCAGGCCATCGCGATCGGATTTCGCACCTCCGGTTCGCTGGCGTAAACGGTCGCCCGGAACCCGTCGGGCAGCGTCATCGTTGCGGCGGCTTCGGCCGCGGGCATCGGGCTGGCGTCGGAGCTTGCCTCGTTGTTGAACACGGTCGGGAAATCATCGGCCTGGCAGCAGCTGAGCCAGCCGACGACAAGCAGCGAAGCGACGGAGGGGACAAAGTTCGTGGGGGCGAAGGAGCACCGGGGATTCACGTCGCAGATCTCGATTGAATGACGGAAGGAAACGCGGGTTGATCTGCCCAACACTATACCAGCACGACGCGACCCCAATGCATGCTACTTTGCCGCCAAGCGGGGCGTTTTTGTTAGCGGTAGGGCGCGAGCCCTCCGGTATGTCCGGCTGAAACCGGACGGCTTGCGGACTGTCGATTGAGTCGGGATCTGCTGAGTCAATGGTGAGCCGCTGGCCGTCAGGCCTCGGGCAGCGTCGCAGTGCCCGGCCGCTTACGCGTCGCGGCTCACAAAATCGACAGCCCGCTTGCGCCGTTCCGCGAACACCTTCAGAGCCAGAGTCGCTGGCGTTGGACGCGCGCCCGCGCGGCCCCATCATTCTGCCCCGAATCGTTCTGTCATTGCTCCCCCACTTTCCACCGTCCCGACCGGCAGCACCACGGTGAACACGGTGCCTTCGTCGCTGGTTTGCAAATCGATACTGCCGTCGTGTTGGCGAATGATTTTGTCGCACAAGGCGAGTCCCATCCCGGTGCCTTCGTTGCGGGTCGTGAAATAGGGGTCAAAGACCTGGCCCTGAATCTCCGCGGGGATGCCGGCTCCGGTGTCGCTGACGGCAATCTTGACATTGCCGTTCTCTCCGGCGATTTCAAACCGCAACGTCCCGCCCTCGGGCATCGCCGCCAGAGCGTTGATCGCGAGATTTAAAAAGACCTGCTCCAAACGCGTCGAATCGGCTTGGATCATCCCGACCATCTCCGACGGCAGGTCAGCCACCAGTTTGACGTTCTGGTGTTCGGCTTGGGGACGAAGCAACCGGATCAGTTTTTCGATCAGGAATGTCACGTCGACGGGCGCGCGGCCGAGCTCGGCGACGGAGGCATAGTTGCGGAATCCATCGAGCACGTCATTGATGCGTCTGACTTCCGTGTTCAAAATGTCTAACAACTCGGCGACTTCTGCATCTTCGCTCTCCTGGTCCAAACGTTCGCACAACAGTTGAATGTGCAGCGACAGGGCGCTCAGCGGGTTCTTGATTTCGTGTTGCAAACCGGCCGCGAGCGATCCGAGGCCCATGTAGCGCTCCATCCTGCGGAGCCGTTCTTCCATCAGCGTTTTTTCGGTGACGTCGCGAACGTGAATCACCATGCCGATTTGCTCGTCGTGTCGATTGTGGAGCATCGTGCACCCGGCGCGCAGCGTCGATGGATGACCGTTGCGAAGCACGCAGTAGTCTCGATCGCGAATCGGTTGATGGTAGGTCGTGATTTCCTCGCAGATCTCGTCCAGCAAGGCGTGCTGCGGATCGATCTCCGACAACCGGGTGCCGACGCCATCACCGTCCAATCCGATCAGCTCTCGACTGCTGGGGTTGGTGCTGGTGATGACCGCGTTCTTGTCGGTGGTGATGATGCCGACATCCATGCTGGCAAGGATATCCGCCGACAGCACTCGCACGTCGCGGAGTGTTCGTTCGCTGCTCAAGTAACCGCGAACGACCAGCGCAAAGGCGATCGCGGTGGCGACGATGTTCAGAACCAGCAGGAAGGACAAGCTGCTTTGAAGATTCAAATCGCCGGAGAGTTCCTTGGCAACTTGCAGGTCGCTTTCGGGCAAGTGTTGAATCAAACGCGCCACGATCTCCTGTTCACGACGGACGTTGGACAGGATCCATGCGGTGACGGAGACGGCGGTCAGACTGAGCAGCGCCAGCCCGAATGCGAATCGGCGAATCCCCCGCCCGTCATGAGAGTCAAACATCGCGTGTTGCTGTGAGAAGGCTGTCGTTGGAGAAAACTGAAACTGACGAGTTTATCCGCCGTCACACTCTTCCATCATGCGTTCTTCGTGGATTTTAGTGGCTAACCGCTCAGGCCCCAGGTTTTTCGAGGCATTGCTGCGATGTCCGAATGGGGAGAGCGAGGACAAACGCTCAGTTCAAACGACCCTCCGCCGACACGGGGGCCGGCGGAGGGTATGAAGCACCTTCGGCGCATCGCAGACCAGGTGATTCCTTGGCGGGTTGCTCCTCAGCCGCCGCAGGCCACAAGTGACCAAATGATTCCGAGGAACTGGGTGTGAGGATTATCATGTCGGATACGCGGCGGGTCGTGGAGGCCGTTCTCTACGTGGTGCTTCGTGCCCGCTTCTCAGCCTGGTCCCGGGAGTTTGCTTGAAAATGACATTGGTGGCTCGCCTCACGGCGTTGACCCCGTTTGAGAGAATAACAGAGCCCTACTCCCGCGCCTGCCGCGTTTTTCCGTTGAAGTCACCTTTCGGAGTTCCGCCATGGCCAAGAAGAAATCCTCTGGGAAACCTAAGCGTCGATCACGTGGTGGGTTTCCGATTGACAACGCACCCGTTCCACAATCACTTGACACAATCAACTTGAACGCTGCCGGCATCGATATTGGTTCGACCCAGCACTATGTTGCCGTGCCCTCCGATCGCGACTCATCACACGTTCGCTGCTTCGGCACCTTTACATCCGATCTGGCGTCGCTCGCAGATTGGTTGGAAGAGTGCGGAATCAAAACGATTGCAATGGAGTCAACAGGGGTCTATTGGATTCCAGTTTTCGAGCTTCTCGAAGCCAGGGGGTTTGAAGTGAAGCTTGTTGAGCCTGGCAAGCTGAAGAGCGTTCCTGGCCGAAAAACGGATGTCTTGGATTGCCAGTGGATCCAGCAGCTTCACACATACGGTTTGCTGGCCGGATCGTTTCGACCGGATTCGGCAATTTGTGTTCTGCGTTCTTACATGCGGCAACGAGCCATGCTCGTCGCCAACGCGAGCGAGCATATCCAACGGATGCAGAAGGCGATGATGGAAATGAATGTCCAGCTCCATCACGTCATTTCGGACATCACCGGCACCACTGGCCTTGCCATTTTGGATGCCATTGTTGCGGGCAGTCGAGACCCTCACCTACTCGCAAAACTTCGCGATCCAAGGTGCAAAAATGACGAGTCGACGATCGCGAAAGCTCTGGAAGGCAATTGGCGTGAAGAACATGTATTTGCGTTAAAACAGGCTCTGGAACTGTACCGTTTTTACGGTTCCAAACTGTCGGAAGTCGATTCCAAGCTTGAAGAACATTTGGGTACATTTTCCGACCGAAGTGACGGTGAGATTCTGCCGAAGCTGAAGGCTCCTAAAGCTGGAAGCAATAGCCCCCGGTTCGATATGCGCAATCAGCTCTACCGGGTGCTGGGCGTCGACATGACGACCATTGATGGGATTAGCGGTCAATCCGCAATCACACTGATTTCTGAAATCGGTACCGACATGAGTAGGTGGGCAACAGAGAAGCATTTCACTTCTTGGCTTTGCCTATGTCCGGGCAGTAAGAAGACAGGTGGGAAATTGCTCAGTGGTAAAACACGTACAAGTGCGAACCGAGCCGCCGCCGCACTTCGAACAGCCGCCGCGTCCCTGGCACGATCAAACTGCGCCTTAGGAGCGTTCTTTCGCAGGATCCGTTCCCGTCTTGGTTCACCCAAAGCGATCACGGCGACGGCCCACAAGCTCGCGAAAATAGTTTATGGGATGCTGAAGTACGGGAGGGAATATGTCGATGTCGGCAACGACTATTACGAACAGCAATACAAGAAGCGAGCAATGGAAAACCTGGCGAAACGGGCAGCTGCACTCAACCTGCGAGTGGTCCCCAATGAACTAGCTGGGTAGGAAGTTCCTTGAGAGTAGAGCCCGCCTCCGCTTCACCTGGCTTCGCCATCCTACCGAACAGAACCATCGGACATCGCAGTCATCCCTCAAAAAACCTTCCCCGAGTATTCGAGAACAGCCACTAAACTCGCGGAAGAACCTCCATCATGAGATGCGTTTCCGATTGGAAATTTGGTTGCAGATCGATGCGTTGAACTGATCGATGCGTTGAACTGTGCAAATCTTTGCACGTACGTGCAAGCCGATGCACCCTGCAAGCTGGGGGCCGGTTGCATCTCGATGCGTTGACGCAACGCCATGCACCTGCCCGACTTTCAAGCAAGGGGGATGCCATTGCCCGCTGTTGCGTCGCTCCTTCCTGGTTTTTTTCTGATCGGTGACTGTTACAAATGTCCGTATTTGGGGGGCCGACTGGCATTCGGGGGCTGCGGCCGAGGCGGTCATCATCGGTTTGGTACGAATTGTGCCTAATAGATGACGTCAACACGTGATCACAACGCAAGACATGAGGATGTGATCACTTTGCTCGAACCATCCATCGCCACCATGCAAGACGCGACCTCCGCCGTCATCCCTGCGACCGAAGCCTTCGTTCGGCTCGGCGCCGATCAACACGCCCACTTGCAAGCGGCGATCGAGCACGCGACACACTTCTTGCCTTCCCAGGGCCCCATTTCGGTCTTCGTTCACCACAACACCTTGCATTCGTTTGAGGGCATGCCCTTTGAACAGGCGGTGATCGAAGGCGGACGGCGTTACGGTTGCCAGCCCTATTGGCCGGAACAACGCTATCGAAGCGAACTGGCTCGGGGGCGGATCTCAGCCGAGGATCTGCGCCAAGTCTTGATGGATGACCTGGATGAGGAAGCCGATGAATTGGTCGCCAGTTTCGGGACGCGCTACACCCTTCGATTGGCCATGCTGCAGATGACGCTGCATTCGGCTCCCGATGCGGAGCTGAAATGGTTGCTGGCCGAATCGGATCTGCTGAGCCGGTTTCGCGCCGAGGTTTCGCCACAGCGCGCCGAACAGATGGTGGGAAAGACCCGCAGTTGGGTGATGCGTCATCTGGACCTGGGCGATGCGGGGACGCGATTGCCCGATGTCGTGGTGGCGGCGGTCGACCGTTGGCGCGGCCAGCCCATTGAATGGTGGTCCGACGCCCAGTGGCAAGCCTTCACGTTGGAACTACTGTGGCAAATTTCGCGTGACGGTGTCCGATCGGCCGGACTGCCCGAAATCGAACGGCGTGATCCGATTCGGCTTCGAGACTTGTTGCTGGAGGTTTCCGGGGAAGACATCGACGTCTGCGTCAATGAAGTGCTGATCCGTTTTTGCGGTGCCTTTCTCGACCAGGGCTTTTCCGATTGGGCATTGCCGGATCGAGAACTCGGATTCGCGCAGGCCTTTGCACGGTTGTATCAGGGATCGCTGGCGGTCACGCCGACGTGGATGAACGGGATCGTCGGTGAATTGAACGCGATCCAGGCCGAACCGTTCGATCCGCTCGTCTCGATCCGGCAGTCGCTCGATGCGTTGGGCATCGCCGAGGAAGAGAGCGAGGAGAAAATCGCATCGACGCTGCTGGCCCTGCGAGGCTGGGCGGGCATGATCTGGCAGATGGAGACAAACGCTCCGTTCCTCCAACACCCGGTTCCCCACGGAACGTTGAACGAATACCTGGCGATTCGCTTGATGCTCGAACGCTACGCGATCGCTGAATTCGGCGAACGGCTGTACGGGACACGCGATTATCGAGAGATTCGCCGGATCGCCGAACGCCGATTGGGTGCCAAACGGGGACCCTCGACCGACGAGCGGACGTACACGATCTTTCAATTGGCCCAGTCGGGCGGTTGGACACCCGAACAACTGGTCTACATGACGCCCGGGCAATGGGCCTGTCTGATTCGTGAAATCGAAACGTTCGATTCGGTCCAACGGCGCCGCGTCTTGCACGCCGCGTATGAACGACACTATCGCAATCAGACGCTCGATGCGATCGCCATCCATTCGGCTCGTCGCCGCCAGAAACGCCGGGACACCCGATCCGGCAAACCCGCCTACGCGGCGATTTTTTGCATCGATGATCGGGAAGAATCGTTCCGCCGACACCTGGAAGAAGTCGATCCGGAAAGCGTGACCGCCTCGGCCGCCGGATTCTTCGCCGTCGCCATGTATTACCAGGGCGTCGACCATGCCCACTACCGAGCGCTCTGCCCGGCGATTCTCACGCCGCAGCACTTCGTCCGCGAAGAACCACTTTTCTCGGCGATGCACGTCAGCGCAAAACGGGCCCAGCGCCGCCGCCGCATCGGTTGGTTCACGCATCAAGTTCATGCCCATTCGCGGACCATGATCGGTGGTTGGGTGACTGGGATTTTTGGGGCGTTGGCGACCTTTCCGATGGTGGCACGCATCTTGGCGCCGCGGCTGACGTCAAAGATTCGCGAAACGATGGGGTCCTTCGTCAAACCGCCCGCGACCGAGTTGCACTTGGAACGGACGGCAGCCGAGCCCGGACCGGAACCCGAATCGCTCGGCTACAGCTTGGACGAGATGGCGGGGATTGTGATCCGCATCCTGCAAGACATCGGCATGGTCGAAAACTTTCCTCCGATCATCGTCTTCTTCGGCCACGGCAGCGGCAGTCTGAATAATCCCCATGAATCCGCCTACAACTGCGGCGCGTGCAGCGGAGGACGCGGTGGCCCGAACGCCCGCGCGTTTGCCATGATGGCCAACGACCCCCGCGTCCGGCGATTGATTGCCCAACGCGGCGTGGAATTGCCCGATGACGTGCGGTTTGTGGGGGCGTTTCACAACACCTGCAACGATGACGTGGAGTATTACGATCTGGATCTCTTGCCGCGGACGCATCGTTCGTTGTTTCGCCGCATCGAAAAGAGCGTCAACGAAACACGCGCCCGAAACGCGCACGAACGAGCCCGGCGATTCGAATCCGCTCCGCTGGATCTGACCGCCGACGAAGCGCTCGAGCACGTCGAGGAACGGGCCGAGGATTTGTCGCAGGCTCGACCGGAATACAACCACGCGACCAACGCCGTCGTCACCGTCGGACGTCGCGACTGGACCCGTGGTCTGTTCATGGATCGTCGCGTGTTCTTGACCGAATACGATCCGGCGGTGGACGACGAAGACGTCAGCGTGCTGACCCGCATTCTGCAAGCGGCCATCCCGGTTTGTGCGGGGATCAATTTGGAATACTACTTTTCCACCGTCGATGTCGAAGGCTATGGGTGCGGATCCAAGCTGCCCCACAACGTCGCGTCGATGATCGGCGTGATGACCGGAGCCGCCAGCGATCTGCGACCGGGATTGTCGCAGCAGATGGTTGAAATCCACGAGCCGATGCGGATCCTGTTCGTCATCGAAACCTCGCCGGAAAAGATGGACAAGATCATTGACGAGAACCCGGGGATCGAGTGCTTGATCAAGGGGAACTGGGTGCAGATTGCGCTGATCGACCCCGAGACCTCGACGATCATGCGGTACGTCAACGGAACCTATCAACGCTATACCCCGGAGTCGAGCGATTTGCCCGTCGTCGCGTCGTCGGCCGATTGGTACCGCGGCCAACGCGATCACCTGGGCTATGCGTCGATCGAGGAGCACTCGTGAGATGTGCCGATTCAAGCGTGGGGTAAGCATCCTGCTTTTCAGCTCGAGACAACTCGGCGATCGCAAGCTGGAAGCTTACACCACTTTTCGCAAGCTGGAAGCTTACGCCACTTCGGCCCGCACCCTGCATTTGATTTGAAGCCTTTATCATGACTCCCCTGCACTTACTCTTTCACATCCTCGGGACGGCGGTGGTTGTCAGCCCGATCGTGTTGTTGGCGATTCTCGGGCTTTCGACACTCGTCAATCGTCCCTTGAGCGAAACGTCGATCGCGCGTCTGACCCAAGCGGCCGTGCTGTTTTCGTTGCTGCCCGCCGTCGCGATTCTGGTGATCATGCTCGCAACGGACATCCGTTACGTGCCGATCGAACTGGGCAACTGGGTCACGATTCCCGAGGAGCAGTTTCAGTTCCATTTGAAGTTCGCTTTCGATCGTCTCAGCATCCCTTTCTTGATGCTTTCCTGCGTCCTGTGCGGCGTGGTGGGGGCCTTCACACGTCGTTACTTGCATCGCGAGGAAGGTTATGGGCGTTTCTTCCTGTACTACGCGATGTTTTTTTGCGGCATGGTCCTGTCTTCGCTGGCCAGTACGATCGAAACGTTGTTCGTCGGCTGGGAAATGGTCGGTCTGTCATCCGCGCTGCTGGTGGCTTATTTTCACGAACGGACCAATCCGGTCCGCAATGGTCAGCGGGTGTGGTCGATTTATCGCCTCAGCGACGCCGCGTTTTTGATCGCCGCGATCACGATGCATCACATGACCGGCGAAGGCGATTTCGGGGGGCTGATGAGTAGCGGGGTTTGGCCCGAAGGAACGGCCGCGATCACATCCAGCCAGGCCTTGATGGTCGGGGCGTTGCTGTTGATCGCGGCGGCCGGCAAGTCAGCCTTGTTTCCGTTCAGCGGTTGGTTGCCCCGAGCGATGGAAGGCCCGACACCGTCGAGCGCCATTTTTTACGGCGCGCTGTCGGTTCATTTGGGCGCGTTCTTGCTGCTAAGGCTCAGTCCGATTCTCGACGCCTCGTTGACTCTGCAAGTGATGGTCATCAGCCTCGGTGTCGTCTCGGCGGTTTGCGGCGCGGTCATGTCACGCGTGCAAAATGACGTCAAGGTCTCGCTCGCCTACGCCTCGCTCACCCAGGTCGGAATCATCGTCGTGGAAATCGGAATGGGGCTGAAATACCTGGCGCTGATCCACATCATCGGGCACGCGAGCCTGCGGACGATGCAATTGTTGCGTGCACCGACGTTGCTCAGGGATTACAGCGATTTGGAAAACAAGATGGGCATGCGATTGCCGCGTGATTCATGGGTGGGGGTTGGTTTTTTGCCACCGCGGATGCAGCGTTGGTGCTATCGGTTCGGATTCGAGCGGGGGTTCATGGACATCGCTTTGGACAAGTGGATCGTCCAACCATTCGTGCGGGTGTTCCATTGGTGCGATTCGGTGGAGCGACAGGTCACCGACGCATTGTCCCATGAAGCGTCACGTGAATCGGACCATGCCGAATTGCACCCCGAAGATATAAAGTCCGCGGCCTAACGTCTCAACGCCGAACATTCGATTCACCTACCCCAGCAACGCCCACGATGCCCGAGTTTCATTTTCCCTGGATTGAAGTTTCCATTCTGGTCCCCTTGTTCGGGGCGGTTTGGATTCACTTGCTCGGCAACCGAGACAACATCTTGCGACACGCCGTCGCGATCTGTTCGGTGACGCTGGCGTTGACGATCGGCGAACTGATCGATTTTGTTTTGATCGGGACGTTCGAGGCGCACGACCATTGGCCGTTTATCGATTGGATGTTCGATCGAGACGTGTTTGTCGTCGACGAACTCAGCGCGTTCCAATTGCCGCTCGCTGCGTTGATTTTCCTGGTCACGGTGATGTCCACGTTGCGCACCAAAGCGCCACGATTTTCGCTCAAACTCGCGTTGGTTTCCGAGACGCTGGTGTTGGCAACGTTTAGCTGTCGCAGTTCTTGGACGTTGATCGTGTTTCTGATTGCGGCGACGGTTCCACCCTATTTGGAACTGCGGAACCGTCAACGGTGCGCGCGTCTTTATGTGCTGCACATGGCCGTCTTCGCGGTGCTGCTGGTGGTCGGCTATGGTTGGCTCAGTGTGATCGATGTGAACAGCAGGGCTGTGCTGATTCCTGGTGCGTTGCTGACGGCGGCGGCGCTGTTTCGCAGCGGCGTGTTCCCGTTTCATCTGTGGATGACCGATCTATTCGAAAAAGCGACCTTCGGCACCGCGATTCTGTTTTCCACACCGCTGGTCGGTGCCTATGCCGTGATGCGGTTGGTGTTGCCGATCGCGCCGTCGTGGGCATTGCAGAGCATCGCCGTGCTCTCGTTGGTGACGGCTGTCTATGCGGGATCGATGGCCTTGATTCAACGAGAAGCCCGCCGGATGTTTTGCTTTTTGTTTCTCAGCCAATCCGCGTTGGTGCTCGCCGGATTGGAATTGGTCACGCCGATCGGACTGACCGGTGCGTTGTGCCTGTGGCTGTCCGTGGGGCTGTCGCTGACCGGGTTCGGGATCACGCTCCGTTGTATCGAAGCACGGATCTCGCGGGTCGCGCTGGTCGATTACCATGGGTTGTATCGTCAGATGCCCATGCTGGCCGGGTTCTTCCTGTTGACCGGACTGGCTGCGATCGGCTTTCCCGCGACGGTCGGCTTCGTCGGCATGGAACTGCTGATCGAAGGTGCGGTGGATGTCTACCCGCTGGTCGGAACGATGGTGGTGATCGCCGCGGCACTTTGCGGGATCACCGTGCTCTCCGCCTATTTTCGCATCTTCACCGGACATCCGACACGGACGCAGGTTCCGATGCACGCCCGTCCGGCCGAACGGATTGCGGTGCTGATGTTGACCCTGCTGATTCTCGGCGGCGGTTTGGTGCCGCAGCCCGGCGTCGCGTCACGTTACCACGCCGCCAAAGAATTGACCCGCCTGAGGCAAGCGAATCCGATCAACGAGTACGACGGCCCTTCCGGGCCGTCGTCCGCTGGACTCCCCACGACGACCTGGAAAGGACGTCGTACATCGGTCCGCTGACCACATCACACTCAATCAACGAGATCATGAGGATTCGTCGCGTTTCGCAGCGTTCCTAAGCTGGACGGTCCCTTGAGGCGATTCCCGTTCGCTGCGATGCAGCAACAGCGGGCGGCTAAAGCCTGCACACCAACGCGTCTGTCCGCGCCATTTATTTCTCGGAGATCCAATCCCAGGCGGCGTCGATGTCGCTGGCGTCGAAGTACTTGATCGTGGCGGCGGTGAAAGGTTTACAGAACACCGCCATCCACTTTTCCCAGGTGCTGTCACCGACCATGGCGATTCGCTCGATGTCGCGAAAGTGTTGGATGTCGAACTTGATGTCATCCCACAGGGCTCGGGCCGTCCAGCCGTGGAAATCGTCCAGTTCCAGCAACACGCGAATCTTTCCATGTTTTTGAATCACCTGCTCGATGTCGGGGCCGAAGATTTCGTAATCTTCGTGGTTCATCGTACCGCTGACGTGCAAGTGAATCACGTTGCTATCGCTTCGAGTCGCCAAGTCGACTTCACTGAATCGAACGCCCATCAATCGGCCCTTCCGTTGAAAAGAATAAGAAAATCGCAGGTCCAGATCGCCCGAGTCTAGCCTCTACGAGCCGGGAAAGCAAAAATCGCCCGCCCCACCCGGTCCCAACCCTTCGGGGACACGGCACCAACCCAACAACCCCAGGGACACGGCACCAGCCCAACACAACAACAACAACCCCGGGGACACGGCACCGGCCCAACACCAACTCCGGGGACACGGCACCGGCCCAACACAACAACCACGGGGACACGGCACCGGCCCAACGGTCGGGGACACGGCACTTATTCTTCACCGCAGAGATTCGATCGTTGCGGCAATTGCTGCGGCCGACGATTTAGGCTGTGGTTGTCGATCAGACTAAAACATCACAGGCGACGTCGCACTGCCTCTGTCAGCGGTTCCGCATACCGAGACGCTTCAATAACGCGGCGAGCACGTTGCGATCATGCGAAGCCTTCGTTGCAAGATCAAACCAGATCGATGAAGCCGGTTCAAACTAGGTCGCTTGTGCGAACAGCTCACGCGTCCGCTGCAGGACGTGAAACCGGCGACCGGTTTGTTTGCCACGTCGCTGATCGATGTTCTCCGGTAATCCGGCCATCGTGGTGAATAGGTCGTCAAAGTGGGCCACAAGCTCCAGCCAGACTGTCGGCGATAAACCGAGCCGAACTAGAATTGGCGGGAGATTGTCAGGGGTACGTCCGGCTTTGCCGACCGCCGATTGTCGCGCCGACCAGTCAAGTAGCTCGAGGTATTCTGCAGCGCTGATCGGTAGGAACCCCTTGTCGCTGCAGCGTGTATCACATTGGCTCGGTTGGGGGCCGGGCAACTCCGTCGATTCATTCAGATCAACCGGCGCAAGAAACGAATCTGCAAGCGGGCGGACACACCTGTCGGCGGCCTCCGACGCATTGTCGGGTGCCGAGGTAGGGTTAGACGTCGGGGCTTGCGTTTCCGCCGTGATCGCTTCGATTCGGCGCTGAGCCGACGTGTGATCACTCAGCTCCAACGTTTCGGCCATGCAAGCTCGAATCCAATTCAAATCCACGTAGACGGCACAAGCCAACACGGACTCCTCGTCAATCACTGGAATGCCCTTGAAGCGGTCTTCGAAGAACCGGCCGCTGGAGCCATCTTCACGATTGGCTCGCTGGGCGACGCGCTGGTTCAATAGTCGCATCCACCAGGAAACATCACTGAGCCGTAGGCGTATCAGTTCCAACCGGGGCGGGCAGTTCCGAATGGTGTCCAACTCGGAATCCAAAGGCGGCAAGGGGTTGCCGTGATCGTCTGTGCGTTTAGGGCAAATCATCAACCATCGTCGTGCCACTTCGGTGTCGTCCCAAGTCTGGACGATGTCGGGGCGCGAACGAAGCATCTGATGGTGATGACTGGAGAGGACCGAATACGCCAGAACGTCGATGGCAAATTGGCCAGCGAAATGCTCGATCAACCCTTCAATCCAGCCCTTGCGATGATCGCAGTTTTTCCCCGACAGCGGATCGTCGCCAAACAACCGGCAAGCCCGTGTGGTACGACTGATGGCGTGAACGATTTGAACTTCGCGAGGGTCAATCTTATCGCAGCGATTAGAACGTGACATCGCATCCTCCATTACAGACTCGATTCTAGACGTTGCTACGGTTTGAAGGGCCTCTTCAAATTGCGTAGCCCAAGAACGAGCCGCATAGTGCGATTCCACGAGCCGTCATCGCACCACAAATCGACTCCTATGTCAACCATTTCTGCTTCAGAATCGATCTGAAATTAATGACAATGCTTGCGGCATTGATAGCATTGAGTCGAACCGATGTGCCCTGTCCCCAGGTGCTCTGTCCCCGGGTGATTTTGACCCCAGGTGATTGAGTCAAAACGATGTGATCTATCCTCGGGTGATCTCTTGTGCCATGTCCCCAGGGGCTCTTATTGCACCAAAAATTCAGCTCAGATCCGAAACAATCGTTTAAGGTTGATAGCATTGGATTGAATCGACGTGCCGTGTCCCCAGGTGACGGTGTCTCCGGGTGAAGTGGTGCCGTGTCCCCGGGTGGTTGAGGTGCCGCGGTGCCGTGTCCCTGGGTGGTTGAGGTCGTGTCCCTGGGTGGTTGAGGTCGATTGGGGACGTGGGTGGGGTGGGACTGATTCTGGCTGTGATTTGAGTCCATTGACTTGCCGTCTCGAAGCGGACTGGCAGGATGGTAGGGGACGGGCGGCTGGGGCAGCGGCTTCGGGGACGGCGGCCTGCGGAGTGGCGAGATGCCGGTGGGCGGATTTTTGTGCTGCGGGGTTTCGGGAGTCGACTTGTGTTTCGGGTATACTAACGTTGCCCGCCACCCTTCCAAACGTTCAACGTTCCCACCTATGCGACTGACACGCGTTTTTTCGGTTTCCCTGCTTTACGGCTTGGTTTCATCCCTCGCACCGGCAGGGGAAACCGCGGTCGATTTCAACCGCGAGATTCGGCCGTTGCTGTTCAATCGTTGTGTCACGTGCCATGGCCCCGATGAAGCGGAGCGGGCCGCGGGGTTGCGTTTGGATACCGCCGACGGGGCGCACGAGGACCTGGGCGGCTACGCGGCCGTGGTGCCCGGCGACCCCGAGGCCAGCGAGCTGATGGCCCGCGTGACCAGCGACGACGAAGACGTGGTGATGCCGCCGACCGGGAAAGGCGATCCGCTGAAACCGGCCGAGGTCGCGTTGCTGCGAAAGTGGATCGAACAAGGCGGATGCTACGCCAGACATTGGTCCTACGAAGTCCCCGTCCGCCCACCGCTTCCGAAGGTGTCCGACCCGGCCTGGCCGACCGGCCCCATCGATCATTTCACGCTGGCACAGATGGATGCCGCTGGCCTGCATCCCGCGCCCCAAGCCGACCGTCTGACGCTGGCCCGCCGGTTGGCGATCGACCTGACGGGATTGCCGCCGAGCTGGGAGCAAGCCCGAGCGTTTGCTGAGGACGATCGCGCCGATGCGTACGAGATCTACGTCGACTCGTTGCTCGCCAGCCCGGCATTCGGAGAACGTTGGGCGAGGGTCTGGCTAGACCTGGCCCGCTACGCCGATTCGGCAGGTTACGCCGACGACCCGCCACGCACGATCTGGGCCTACCGCGACTACGTGATCCAAGCGATCAACGACAACATGCCGTTTGATCAATTCACGATCGAACAGATTGCCGGCGACTTGCTGCCCGACCCCAGCGACCGGCAACTGATCGCCACCGCCTTTCATCGCAACACGTTGACCAACAACGAAGGCGGTACCAATGACGAAGAATTTCGCAACGTCGCGGTCGTCGATCGGGTCAACACGACGATGGCCGTTTGGATGGGCACGACCATGGCCTGCGCCCAGTGCCACACCCACAAGTACGATCCGATCACCCAAGACGAATACTTTCAATTCTTCGCCTTCTTCAACAGCACCGAAGACGCGGACAAACGCAACGAAAGCCCGCTGCTGGAAGTCTGGAGCGATGATCAGAAACGCCGCAAAGTCGAATTGTCTCAGCGTATTGAATCACTGCAAGCGAAACTTTCCGCCCCCTCGGATCAAGTCGACCAAGAACGTGAACAGTGGTTGGCCCGGTTTTCTTCGCCGCCCGATTGGCGAGTCGCCGACGTCGCCTCGATCGACGCCAAACGCCGGCTGGAGACGACCGATGACGGATGGATCCAGGCCTCCGAAGACGAACTGAAATCGGACACCTACCAGATCCAAATCTCCACCTCGGATGAACCCGTCACAGGCATTCGGCTGGAGACTTCGAAATCACAGAAACGAAACTTCGTGATCTCCCAGCTTCGTGCGACCTGGACGCCCAAGCAGCTCGCTCCGGTCCAGGCCCAATTCGTTCGCGTCGAATTGCCAGGCAAGTCGCGATTTTTGCACCTTGCAGAGATCGAAGTGTTCAGCGAGGGCGAAAACGTCGCGCCGCGAGGCAAGGCGACCCAGAGTTCAACCTACGCCGATGCCGTCGCCGCGCGTGTCAACGACGGCGAGACCGCAGGCGACTACCACAAGGGTTCGGTCCAACACACCAACGGTGAAAAAGATCCCTGGGTTGAAATCGATTTAGGCGAAGCGATGCCGATCGAAAACCTGGTCCTGTGGAATCGAACCGATGGAGGCGCCGGAATCATCGAACGATTGAACGGATTCACGGTGTCTCTGCTGGGCAAGAAACGAGACGTCGTCTGGACGAGCAAACCCGAGACCCCTGCCAAAGCAATGCATGCCCTGTCCCCCACCGGACTTCGAAGCGTCTCGTTCAGCCATGCCTCGGCCGATCACGAACAAAGCGGATTTCCCGCAGTGGCAGTCTTGCAAACAGCGACCGATTCCAAGACAGGCTGGGCCATCGCACCCCAGGTCGGTCGCCCCCATCAATTGACGTTGTCGCTCGATGCACCGACGCCGGCGGCCGAAGGTGTGCTGACGGTTTCGATCGCACAAGAATCCGAGCATGCAGGTCATCTGCTTGATCACTTCCGCTTGTCCGTCAGTTCAGACCCGAACCTGACCCGCTGGGCAACGTTGCCCGTCCCGATTCGTCGCATCATCGCCAAGGGCAAAGACCGCTGGAACGAGAAGCAGGCGTCGCAAGTTGAGGAGTATTTCCGTGGCATTGCACCGGCGCTGAAACCTTGGCGTGATGAGCTTCAAGCGGCGCGTGACGCACTGGCCGAGATGAAACCGATGACCAGCGTTCCGGTGATGAAGGAGCTGCCCGCCGACAAACGCCGCGTCACCCAGGTGCAACTGAGGGGCAATTACCAGAGTACCGGCGACGAGGTCCGCGAGGGCACGCCGGCGGCGTTCCACCGGATCGCCCATGCCGACAACCCCAGCCGCCTGGATCTGGCGCACTGGTTGGTCGACCCGGCAAACCCGTTGACGCCGCGGGTGATCGTCAATCGGCATTGGGAGCAATTGTTCGGCATCGGTATCGTGGAGACGAGCGAAGAGTTTGGGTCACAAGGTGAGCTGCCTTCCCATCCGCGTCTACTGGATTGGATGGCGGTCGAGTTTCGCGAAAGCGGCTGGGACATCAAGCGATTGATCAAGTCGATGGTGATGTCCGCGACCTATCGGCAAAGCAGCGTGACCACGCCGGAATCGATCGCAGCCGATCCGGCCAACCGACTGCTCGCACGGGGCCCAAGATTCCGCGTCTCGGCGGAGATGGTCCGCGATCAAGCGTTGTTCGTCAGCGGACTGTTGAGCGACAAACAATTCGGGCCGCCGGTCAACCCGCCGCAACCCGAGCTCGGGTTGAAAGCTGCGTTCGGATCGGCCACCGACTGGAAAACCAGCAAGGGGGAAGACCGCTATCGGCGCGGGTTGTACACGACGTGGCGTCGCAGCAGTCCCTATCCGTCGATGGCTCAATTTGATGCACCCAACCGAGAGGTCTGTACGGTCCGGCGGATTCGAACCAACACCCCGCTCCAGGCGTTGGTCACGATGAACGATCCGGTGTATGTCGAAGCGGCTCAGTCGTTCGCGCGAAACATGATCCGGGCGGCGGACTCGGCCGAGGGAAGGATCCAATACGCTTTCCAGACCGCGTTGATTCGGCCGCCCCATGCCGCGGAGATCGAGCGTCTGGAACAACTCGTGACCGCAGCGACTGAGACCTATCGCGAGTCGACCGACGATGCGATGAAGATGGCAACCGATCCGATCGGTGCCCTGCCCGACGACGCCGACCCGGCCGAGTATGCCGCCTGGACTGTGGTCGCCAATGTGATTTTAAATTTGGACGAACTGTTGATGAAACGATAAAGAGAATCGATCGCGCTGATTCGATTCTCCCCCAACGTCGTTCAATCCTCCCTGCGTGGCAGGGTGATCGATAATCCTTTCAAGCCCCAGCAACCTCTAGACCGCCATGGACCCCCGAGTTTCATACCTTCAAACGCGCACCCGCCGGCATTTTTTACAGCAATCCGCTGCCGGGATTGGCTCGATGGCATTCGCGTCGTTGCTGGCGGGGGACGGAGATGCCGCCGAGTCATCGGCAGCACGGGCGAGTGATCCGCTCGCCAGTCGGCCTCCCCATTTCGCGCCCAAGGCGAAGCGGGTGATCTACTTGCACATGACCGGATCGCCGCCGAACCTGGACCTGTTTGATTACAAGCCCGAACTGGTTCAACGCAGCGACCAGGATTGCCCCGACCAATTTCTCGCCGGGCGTGAATTCGCCTTTACCTCTGGAACCCCGAAGCTGATGGGTTCGCCACGCACGTGGCAGCGCGTCGGCAAGTCGGGCATGTGGATGTCCGATGCGATTCCACACTTTCATGATGTCGCCGACGAGATGTGCGTGGTTCATTCGATGCACACCGATCAATTCAATCACGCGCCTGCGGAGTTATTGGTCTACACCGGTTCGCCGCGTAGCGGACGGCCTTCGATGGGATCTTGGATCACCTACGGACTGGGAAGCGAAAACGAAAATCTGCCCGGGTTTGTCGTCTTGATCTCCAGCGGCGTCCAACCCAACGGCGGCAAAAACTCCTTCGGAAGCGGTTTTTTGCCATCGGTTTATCAAGGGGTGCAGTGCCGATCCAAGGGTGACCCCGTGCTCTATTCGTCGGACCCGCCGGGGATGAGCCGCGCGACCCGCCGCGCGACGCTTGATGCGTTGGCGGATTTGAATCAAATGCAAGCCGAACAGATGGGGCATCCGGAAACCTTGACGCGGATCTCGCAGTACGAACTGGCATTCCGAATGCAAACCTCGGTTCCGGAGGTGATGGACATCTCGGCCGAGTCACAGAAGACGCTGGATGAATACGGTGCGACGCCGGGGGCATCGAGCTTGGCCATCAATTGTTTGCTCGCCCGCCGGTTGGTCGAATCGGGGGTGCGGTTTGTGCAATTGTTCGATTGGGGCTGGGACTTCCACGGCACGCAAGCCGGCACGGGGCTGACCGACGGCCTGACCAACAAGTGCGCAACGATGGACAAGCCGATCGCGGCGCTCATTCGCGATCTCAAACAACGCGGGCTGTTGGAAGACACGCTGATCGTCTGGGGCGGTGAATTCGGTAGAACACCGTTTCGCGAGGGCCGGACGGCCAAGAGCAAGATTCTGGGCCGAGATCACTACCCCGATGTGTTCACGATGTGGATGGCCGGTGGCGGAGTGAAGGGCGGATTCGAGTATGGTCAGAGCGACGAGTTGGGATTTGGTGTCGCGGAAAACCCCGTGCACGTACACGACCTGCAAGCAACGATCCTGCACCAATTGGGCTTCGATCACGAACGGTTAACGCATCGATTCCAGGGACGTGATTATCGGCTGACCGACGTGCATGGACACGTGGTCAAAGAGTTGTTGGCGTGACTGAATCGCTCAAGTCGATGACTTTCGTGATCTTGGGTTCGTAGTCGTTATAGCCGGATCCACCGTGCGTTACTTCAATGCGCCAGGTCTTACGTATCGGATGCCCTCCCTTGGTGGCCGAGTGGACCAAAACGTGGACCGAAGTGTCAGAATGATTCTCGGGTTCGTTCACGACGGACCAATCGGCGATGCTGTACAGTCGTGACGGACGCGTGTGTGGGGCCCAGTAGTCGGTGCCATCACCACCACGTCGTTGTTCATCCAGCCAGTCTTCAACATGGTCGACCGCCAGTCTCGAATAGTATCCAAGCGGGTCGCTTAAGTTCTCTGCCATCCGAATCTTGGGAATCAGCTGACTCGTTTCCCAATCGTAGTCTGACCCGATCGTGACACGGTAGTGATCCGGCGGCGTGGGACGTCCGAGCCGGTCCAACCGATGGATCATCAGGTTGACATGGCTGGCCGACGATTCCTGGATCTGCCACTCGGTCAGCGATCTGAAATGAAGCGGATCCCTGGTTTTCTCCCAGTATGGTTGAGTATCACGTCCCGCCTTTTCAGCCGTCAGCCAATCCTCAACCAGGGCTTCACAAACCCGTCTTTGTCGATTCGTATCGTACTGTCCCAGGTAACTGAGGACGCCGAAGGGGATCAAAAAGACGGTGGCCAACAAGGCGAACGTGCGCATCGTGTATTTTTCGGACGTGGCGGGGGGTGGGTTCGTCTAACCATGCCTCACGCTGCGCAGAAATGTCCCGCCAACTGTCAATGCGTGGTTGGAATGTTTTTCTCGTTGAATTGTCTATGGAGGTCACGCGGAATGATCGAGCTATTTGGACCAGACGTGTTGAGCGGAATAGAATGGCAGGGTTAAAACGGTTTTCGCAGTCGTTGGTGTCTAGACTTGGGGCGGTTTCCGCTCGCTGCTTTGCAGCGAGCAGCGACCGCCCAGAAGGGCCGTCGTACGCGAGGAGCGACCGCCCGGAAGGGCCGTCGTACTCGGAGGAGCAACTGCCCGGAAGGGCCGTCGTACGCTGAGGAGCGACCGCCCGGAAGGGCCGTCGTACGCTGAGGAGCGACTCCCCGGAAGGGCCGTCGTACGCGAGGAGCGACCGCCCGGAAGGGCCGTCGTACTCGGAGGAGCGACCGCCCGGAAGGGCCGTCGTACGCTGAGGAGTGACCGCCCGGAAGGGCCGTCGTATGCAGAGGAGCGACCGCCCGGAAGGGCCGTCGTACTCGGAGCAGCGACTGCCCGGAAGAGCCGTCGTAACTGGAGCAGCGACCGCCTGATTGACGGTCAACATCGCCTTGCTTTCCCTAGGATCCCTTCGATGCACCACATCCGGCTCGTCCGACCGCAAGACCTGGACGCCCTATTTGACTTGGCCGGACAGTCGACGTTCGGGTTGACCACCCTGACGCCGGATCGCGAGCGGCTGGCCAAGCGAATTGAAGAATCGGAGTGTGGCCAGTCACCGTTGCTGGTGTGGGTCGAAGCTGCCGAGCAACGCGTGATCGGGACCGCGGGCTTGTTCACCCACGTCGGCGATTCCGCCAAGGGTGAACCGTTTTATGCGTTCCGGTTGGAACGCAGCATCCATCGATCGGAGGCGTTGAACGTTCGGACCGAAGTCGACACATTGCATTTGGCAAAAATCTTCGACGGGCCGACCGAATTGGGGACGTTGTTTTTGCATCCAGCATTCCGGGGTGGTGGAAAAGGCCGCGTGCTGTCGCTGTCGCGATTCATGCTGATCGCTCGCGACCCCGAGCGTTACGATCGTCAAGTCATCGCGGAAATGAGGGGCGTGATCGACCAGGACGGGCGCTCTCCGTTTTGGGACGCCGTCGGCCGCCACTTTTTTCAGGTCGATTTCCCGATCGCCGACACCCAGTCCTTTCGAGACAAACAGTTCATTGCGGAGTTGATGCCGAGCCATCCGATCTATGTACCGCTGCTTCCCCAGCAGGCCCGCGAGGTGATCGGCAAGGTGCACACCAACACCGAGCCCGCGTTACGATTGCTTGAATCCGAGGGCTTTCATGAAGCACAAATGGTCGACATCTTCGACGGAGGACCGTGCATTCGTTGTGACCGCAAGGCGATTCGGACGATCGTTGAATCGAGCCACGTTGAGCTGGCGGGTGTGTTCACCGAGAACGAAGACGCCGTGATGGACACGCTGGTGGCGACCGCCGAGGGTCCCTTTCGTTGCATCGGTTGTGCGACGCGTCGGTCAAGCGATGGAATCCAACTGCAGCAACAGGATGCCGAAAATCTGGGCATCTCGGTGGGAGATCCTTTGATCGTCTCGCCACTGAAGGGAACGGCCAAAGCATTTTGGAGCGGCGAACCGTCTAGCGAGAGGAAACCTTCATGACCGCATCATCCGAATCAACACCGCCATGGGTAGCCTGCTTTCCGGGAACCGATGAAGTGGTTTGGGAAGGAACTGTCGCGACAGAGAGAGACGTCGCCGACGCAGTCTCAAACGCTCGGTCCGCACTTGCGTCGTGGCAGACCACGTCGGTCGAGGAACGTATCGCCGTGGCGGAACGATTTGCGGCGACGGCGACCGAATGCCAGGACCAGATCACGCAACAGATCAGTCGCGAAACCGGTAAACCCGATTGGGAAGCCGTCGGCGAAGCGAAGCTGGTTCCCGCGAAAGTCAAGTTGGCCATCGAAGCCTATCGGGAGCGGAGTGGTTCGCAGCGGATCGATCTACCGCAAGGCATCGGGCGCGTGGTCTATCGCGGTGTCGGCGTCATGGCGGTGCTCGGCCCGTTTAATTTCCCCGCGCACTTGCCCAACGGACACATCGTTCCGGCGTTGATCGCGGGAAACACGGTCGTGTTCAAGCCCAGCGAGATGACGCCGGGCACGGGAGCGTTGTTGGCCGAGCTCTGGCAATCGGCCGGGTTGCCGTCCGGCGTGCTGCAAATCGTTCAAGGCGACGGCAAGGTCGGCGCCACACTGGTGTCGCAAGCGGTCGACGGCGTCTTGTTCACCGGCAGCTATTCCGCCGGTTGCGCGATCCATCGGTCGTTGGCGGGCCGGCCCCAGGTGTTGTTGGCGTTGGAGATGGGTGGCAACAACCCGGTGGTCGTTCATCGGGCCAACGATCTGGGCGCCGCGGCCTATCTGACCGCCGTTTCGGCTTTCGTCACCGCCGGCCAACGCTGCACCTGTGCGCGGCGGTTGGTCTTGGTGGACGACGCCGACGCGGAACGGCTGTTGGAAAGGCTGATGGAGCATTGCAAGACCTTGCGTGTCGGGTTGCCCGGCGAGGATCCCGAACCGTTCATGGGGCCGTTGATCTCGACCGCCGCGGCCGACCGAGTGCTCGACGCCCAAGACAACCTGCTGCGTGGTGGCGCGACGGCTCTGGTTGCGGCACAACGTGATCCCCGTAATCCGGCCCTTGTCCGCCCCGGTTTGATCGACGTGACCGGCATGGACGATCGAATCGACGAAGAGGTCTTTGGACCGCTGCTTCAAGTCATTCGTGTCGCTGACTTTGATGCGGCGATTGAAGAAGCGAATCGAACGGCGTACGGATTGTCGGCGTCGTTGTTGTCCGATGATCGCGAGAGGTTTGACGCCTTTCGCAAACGCATTCGTGCCGGCGTCGTCAATTGGAACCAAGCGACCATCGGCGCCAGCGGTCGTCTACCGTTCGGCGGTCTGGGCGCGTCGGGCAACCATCGCCCCAGCGGCTATTTCGCGGCCGATTACTGCAGCGATGCGTCCGCGATGCTGGAGTCGGATTCGCTGTCGATGCCTGCGACGATCATGCCGGGAATTGAGATCGCGGTGCAGTGAATCGTTGCTCGACTTCGACGGAGTGAGAGTGACGATTCACCGATCGACCTCCCCTCGCTGCGCTCGACCCTCCTGCCAGGAGGGTGACTTTAAAAACCGCCGGCCTCCACACGGGAGGGTTACTTCCAATCTTGATTTCTATGACCAACACGACTGCTCCCACCACCGTCGAAGTGAACTTCGATGGTCTGATCGGACCGACGCACAACTTCGCCGGCCTGGGGCCGGGAAACCTTGCCTCGTGGTCGCATCGTCGTGCACCAAGCAATCCTCGCGCTGCGGCTCGTCAGGGGCTCGCGAAAATGGTGCGGCTGCGCGCGTTGGGGGTGCCCCAAGCTTTGTTGCCTCCCCAACCGCGTCCCAACCTGGCCCTGTTGCGACGGTTAGGGTTTAGCGGTGACGACGCGGCGGTGTTGGCAACGGCACAGAAGCACTCGCCACATTTACTGGCGACCGCCATGTCCAGTTCCAGTATGTGGACGGCCAACGCGGCAACGGTTTGTCCATCGGCCGATGCCGCCGATCGACGTGTCCATTTCACACCGGCCAATCTGGTCACCAGTTTGCATCGGGCGAGTGAAACCGACATCACGGCGATGCTGCTGAAACGGATCTTTCCCGATCCACGGTTCTTTGTGCATCACGATGCGGTACCGAGTTCGACGGAGATGGGGGATGAAGGCGCCGCCAATCACACGCGATTCTGTGACACGTTCGACGCCCCCGGCGTGCAGATGTTTGTCTACGGATCAGACAGTCGCGGCGATGACGCGTCGGGGCCCAAACGGTTTGTGGCCCGACAATCGAAAGCGGCCGGCGAAGTGATCGCTCGCCTTCATCGTCTGCATCCAGACCGAGTGGTCTTCGCAAAACAAAACCCGCGTGCCATCGATGCCGGTGTGTTCCACAACGATGTCATCGCGGTGGGACATCGTCAACTGCTGTTTTGCCATGAACAAGCCTTTGAGCAACCGTCGAGTGTGATCGAAGACTTGCGACGGGCGACTCAAGATGCGATTCGAATCGTCCAGGTTCCCGAGGAACGCGTCAGCCTGGACGATGCCGTTGCAACCTATTTGTTCAACAGCCAGATCGTCACGACGGAAAATGACGAAACCGTATTGGTCGCCCCGGAGGATTGCCGACGGCACGCCGGCGTGCACGCGTTGCTGGGCGAATTGGTCGAGGGAAAGACATTTGACCGAGTCGAATATGTCGATCTGAAGCAGAGCATGGACAACGGCGGCGGGCCTGCATGTTTGCGGTTACGCGTCGTTTTAACTCCAGACGAACTGGCATCAGTCGCGGCAGGCGTTTTTCTAACCGATCAGCTTGTAACGCAGTTGGAACACTGGATCGATCGGCACTATCGCGAATCGCTCACCGCGGCTGACTTGGCTGACCCCGATTTGATGAAAGAGTCTTATCAAGCGTTGGATGAGTTGACCGATCTAATCGGTTTGGGAGCGATCTATGACTTCCAAACGTGAATGTCGTGTGGTTCAGAGATAAAACAACGGATAGTT
Source organism: Stieleria neptunia (assembly GCF_007754155.1). Taxonomy (NCBI): domain Bacteria; kingdom Pseudomonadati; phylum Planctomycetota; class Planctomycetia; order Pirellulales; family Pirellulaceae; genus Stieleria; species Stieleria neptunia. Next base: position 2,638,471 of record NZ_CP037423.1, read on the forward strand.
AATCCATGCGATTGCGACACCCAAATAGATCACGCTCGCGCCGATACAACCGGCTTCGGTAAGTGCCAATTGTCGCCCGATTAGAAAAGCGGAAACCGAACCGATCACCATGGTAACTTTGAAGACACGCAGTCCGGCTGGACCATGAAAGTTCAAGACCCAGTCGGCGATCGGGTTCGCTTCATAGAGGATGCCGGCATGATAGGCCATCAAAGTCATCTCAAGATCGAACCAATTCAGCATGGCCAATACCAGTGCAAAGAGGCCAACGCGTTTTCCGCGACGAGTCGTAAAGATTCGCTCGGGGCTAGTTGGACAACTGATTGATGGGCATGGTGTCACGACCGGTTCTCCTCTCTGGCTGAACGCCCCAACTTGGTACACACAGGTCGTCCCGATGCACATCATCGAGAATCAACGTTGCGTTGGTGATGTTCGCTACGACGCATACGTCGTGCCAAAGCGTGGGACACCGGTCGACTGATCATCCACGGCGGCCGGGTTGAACATGAGTTTCCGCTCATTCGGTGCCGGAATTTGCTGTAATCGGGGTGGGGGACTTCTCAGAGTTGGTCTTTCAGGGTTCACGTTGATCGTCAATCCTGCGATGCCAATGCGTTGGCTACTTGGAACCCTCGCATTGCTTGCGTTCGGCTTTTGCGGTTCGAATCGTGGGCGAGCGTCGCTGGGCCAACCGCGGGACTGTGTCCAAGGTGTCATGAACCGCAGACCGCAAAATGCTCTGCGAGATCCGCTACAATCAGACGCACCGAAATCCGAATTGATCTCGCCACCTTCCCCGTCGGAGTGATCGTGATGCCCAAAGTTCTGCTCGCATGCTTGGCGCTATGCTGTGTACCCGCGTTGTCCGCCGCGGCCGATTTCCCGCCCGGTCTGCAAACCCTGAAAATTGGCGACGCGGCACCGGATTTCAAATTGCCGGGGATCGACGGGCGCGACTGGACACTCAAAGACTTTGATGACGGCAAGGTGTTGATCGTCTACTTCACGTCCAACCATTGTCCGGTCTGTCACGCCCACGACCCGCGTTTCATGGACTTGGTGCGTGAAGTCGAAGGCCGGGGCGTTCGGGTGGTTGCGATCAATCCCAATTCCGGCGACGGGCTTCGGCCCGACGAATTGGGCTATTCCAAGTACGACGATAGTTTCGAAGACATGACGCCGTATGCAAAGGACCATGGATTCACGTTTCCGTATCTGTACGACGGGGCCACGCAAGCGACGGCGAAGAAATATGGCTGCTTGGCGACACCCCACGTGTTTGTCTTTGATGCCCAACGAACGTTGCAATACAAGGGCCGCTTGGACAACTCACGCTATCCAGACCCGGCGTCGGTCAAGTCACGCGAAACACGTGACGCGGTGCTGGCGCTCTTGGACGGCAAACCCGTCCCCGTCCCGGTGACCAAACCGTTCGGCTGTTCGACGAAGTGGCGTGAGAAGATTGTCAACGTGGAAGCGGACGAGACGCGTTGGCAATCGGCGGAGGTGACGCTGGACGAAATTGATGCCGCGGGTCTGGCCAAGTTGGTCGAAAACAACACCGACAAATACCGCTTGTTCAATGTCTGGTCCACGACGTGTGCGCCCTGTGTCGAAGAGTTTCCGGGACTGACGCGTGTCTCACGGCGGATGGGGTTGCGAAAATTTGAACTGATCACGATCAGCACCGATCTGCCCAAAAACCGCGACCGTGTGGTCGCCTTTCTGTCGGCAAACCGGGCTGCACTGCCGGCGCGATTGAAACCCTCGCTGGCGTCCGAAGGCCGAACGTCGAACAATTATCTGTTCACCGACCCGGATGTGGATGCGTTGATCGCGGCCTTGGATCCCCAGTGGGAAGGCCCCGAGCCGCACACCGTTTTGGTTGCGCCGGGCGGCAAGATTGTGTTTCGTCACAATGGGATGATCGGCGAAGCGGAACTGCTCGATGTGTTGTTGGCCGAGATGAAAGAAACCTATCTGGAGTGAGTCACGGTGATGATCAAACCATCCTTGGTTGTTTGCATGCTGCTGATTTGTTGCGGCTGTTTCCCACCCCCCGCTTCGTCGCCGGCATCGGCTCAAAAGCGCCAGGCCCAGGCGGTCGCCGATCGTGAGGAGGAATTGGCGTTCCGCGATCAGTCGGGCAACATGGACTGGCGGAGCCGGGTCGATGCGGCCAAGCAATTGCTCGAGCAAGCCCAGTCCAATCGTCGTTGGGGACAATCGCAAGCGGCACTGGAGCAGGCGTTGGATGCCGCACGATTGATGCCGCCGCCGGGCAAGGATTTTGACTTGGAAACCGAATTGGCCGAGCTGCGGGGAGAACCGGCGGGCGGCGCGGAGGATGCATCGGCCGAATCCGACTTGGGGGGCGAAGGTCAAATCGCCGCGACCGGGTCGGGCGTGACCAACGCGGAGGTCCGGCAAATGCGAAAAGAACTCGAAGCCTTGCTCGAACGGCTGGAAGGGAGTACCGGGCGGACCAACAGCGAACTAAGCTTGGAGCGGGATTTGATCGAGATTCAGTGATCCAACGCGGCGTGATCGCGCGGCGGTTGGTGTTGTCTTCCAAGCCTGCGGTGTCCCTTTGATTCAGCGAAATGTCGACCCTGTCCTCCACCGCTTGCAGCGTGCACTGGAAACCGGTGCGTCACGCGAAGAGGTTGCCGAAGCCTTGGCCGCGGCGGAGTCGGCGGCCGAACAGTCGGGCGAGGAGTTATCGCCGCTGTTGCGGTACCGCGCCGACGAATACATCCAGGCCGAACGCATGCTGGAACGGCGTCGGCTGATGTTCGCCGTCGCCTGTGTCGTGTGCCTGTTTGCGACCGTCGTCGGCGCGTTCGGATTGACCACCCTGGACCGGATGCGGACGCTGGTCGATCACGAGGCCGAATTTGACAAACTGGTCGCCGCGGAATCTTGGGACGAAGCCTCCAACTTTCTCGAACAGCTCAGCGAAGACACGCGGGCCGAACCTGCCTTCGTCCGCGGCCGAGAAATGGTCGACCAAGCGATCGCCCGCGAAGCCGAACGGAAGGCCGAATTCAAACGCTTGGCCGATCAAATGCGATCGTCTGCCACGACCGACATCGATGCGGATGACGTCAAACGATTGAACACGTTGGCACGGAGCGACGAGGAACGGCAGTTCGCCAGCGAAATGCTTGCCAAAGCGGAGGAGCAACGGTTGCAACGAGAAGCCGCCAGGGCGAATGACCAGACGCATGCCTTTGAGATGCTACAGGGCAAAGTCGAACGCTTCCTGCGTGTCGAATCCCAGGAACTTTCTGACGACGCGCGGTCGGCTCGACGTTTTGAGTTGCAACAAGAACTGGGGCGTTTTGCCGCCGACCATCAACTCGGCAATCCGGAATTGAGCGAAGCAGCCAAACAGGCCGCCAAAATGCTCGCCACGTCCGCCCAACAGGAAAAGAAGCAGACCGACCGCGACAAACGCGTCGACGCCATCACGCGAGCGGTGGGAAAGACCCAACGCTACAAGCGGGCCATCGAGCAATTTACCGACGATTGGCCCCGAGACGCGTTGGCTCAGCGGCTGCAGCGAGAGGCCCCGAGTGCCGATGCCATCGACACCACGCTTGCCTGGATCGATGTTCTGAATCATCCCGCCTATCGTCAGCCGCAATCGGTCGACGGCGCATTGGCTCAAGACTGGCTGGCGACTCTCAAGCACGCCGAATCGCTGGAGCCCACGCATCCGTTGGCCGTCCAAGCGACCCGCTGGCGAGCAACGTATCAAACTCTTGCCGGCTGCGACGAGGCGATCCAAGCATTGCGTGATGCGTTTCGGTCACCGCTGGTCCATCGCATCTATGTCTATCCCGATCCCAGCGGCAGCGTGTTCTATTCGGAACAAGCACCGGATCGAAAGTCGCCACGGGCGCACCTTGTTTCGGTTCTGTTGAATCCTTCACTGGAGCGTGAAACAAAAAACTTTGGCTTGCGGTTTCGCGAGGACGTGCTGCCCAAGGTTGCCTTGTCGGGGCACAGCCAATTCGCCGCCAAGGTGGCGCCGAGCGTCGCCGACGTCACGGTCACCGACTTCACGCCCGTCGCTTATCGATTGATCAGCGAGTTGCGAACGTTTCAGAGCGAGCCGGCGTTTGATCCGATCTATCGATTGATTTGGATGCGACGCGTTTTGGAGATTGCCGTGCGGGGAAGCGTTCCGATCAAGTCAGCGTTTGGTGACTGGCTTGAATCCTTGCACGCGTCCGATTTCGACTGGGACACGAACTGGTTGGCGTCCGACCCGGAAGACGTGGATCGTGTGGTGAAGGTGACCCAAGCAAGACGCCTGCTCGAAAGCGTGGACGACTGGGACAAACGCGTCGAACGGATGCTCGCCGAGTTCAAAGCGTTCCGCAGCCCGCGTCCGTCGCCGCCGCGTTGGATCGGCTGGGTGTCCCTGGAGGGGGAAAACTACGAAGCGGTCCTCAGCGAGCCGGCTGATTCCGATCCCCTGGTCGTCTTTTCGGTCGATTCACAATCGGGACGGACGAAACGCGTCGACCTCGGCACACTGCAGACATCGAAGCCGCCACTGATGACCGATCCTGACGCCCAGCAGTGCGGCGCGATCCTCTGTGTCGTCCCACAACGCTCCGTCTCGTCCGCTCCCTCGACAACCAGGAACTGATCAACGTGGATGCATCGCCGGTCAGCAACGATCGACTCGTTTGGATGCGACGCGACATCGAACGCCGTTTCGGATTCGCGGGCGCACGTTACACACGTGTGGGGAGCGTGTTACCTGCGCTGATCGCCGCTGCGATCACGGTGGTGCTGTTCGGATCGTTCGTCGCGATCGGTTCCAACCCGATCGTGGACATGTTCATTCGACGCGGTTGGACGCCACCGGTGATCGTCTTTTTTTCCGTCTGGTCGATGTTGATTCTGTGGTTCAAACGGGCAAAACTGAAGCTCCAGCAAAAGGCGCTTCGATTGAGCGTGATGCCTGACCAAATCGACTTTGTCTTGTCGGTCGACCGGGTGAGTGAAGTGTTGCATCGCTTGTACGAAGTCTGTGACGATCCGAAACGGTTTGTGCTTTTGCATCGGATCGAAGTCGGGCTGTCCAACGCACGAAACCTGAGTCGCGTGGTCGATCTGGGCGAAATCTTGCGGACGCAATCCGATCACGATGAATCGGTGATGGAAACCAGTTTCAATCTGGTACGCGGGTTGGTGTGGGCGATTCCGATTCTGGGGTTCATCGGGACGGTTTCGGGGCTGTCGATCGCGATCGGCGGGTTTGGACGGGTGCTCAGCCAAACCGAAGACCCGTCGAAATTGATCGGCGCGCTCCAGGGTGTGACCGGCGGACTGGCGACGGCGTTTGAAACGACACTGCTGGCCCTGATGGCTGCGCTGTTGGTCCAGATGACGATGACGTTTCAAAAGAAACAGGAAGAAGAATTTCTTGATGAGTGCACGGAGTATTGTCAGCGCGAAGTGCTGAGCCGCATCGCACATTCCGACGCCGGCGCTGGCACGCCCGAAACGAATCGGCAACCGGCCGCTTCCGGATCGAATCAAGACGACGAGCCGGGGTTTGCCGCGGTCGAAGTGGTCCAGGAAGGGGATGTGGACGAGGACGCGGTCGTTATCGATGGCCCCATCGTGTTGGAGTGATGCCCGATGAGACGTCGACGACGCGAGCAAACCGTCAACCTGTTTGCCTTTCAAGACATCATCACCGGTGTCGCCGGCGTGATGTTGTTCATTCTGTTGCTGTTGGTGGTGCAACTGAGTCTGCGATTGGCGACCCAAGCGGCTGACCTGCAGGAAAAGCTGGCCGATGATTCATCCACCGCCGATGTCGTCGCGACGCCGCCTGACGAGGCGATCGAGGATCCCGTCCAGGATCTAGAGCAATTGAAACAACAGCTAAAACAATTGCGTCGTGACAATCAGGACTTACTCGACGCGAACGCCCGCGATTTGGACGGTGACATCCAGTCCGCTCAATCGGAACTTGCCGAGCTCGTTCGTCAAGCCGACGAGGCCAAGTCGCAGGCGGAGACACTGCAACAGCAGGTGGCCTCGCAGCAGATGAGCCAGCAGCGCAAAGAGATTCTTGAACTGCGGGAGCGACTGCGGGAAAAGTTGGAGTCGCTGAAACAAGAGCAAGTGCTTCACCGCAGTGGAAAACTGGTCGCGTTCAAGACCACCGCAAGCCCCACGCGTCCGATGTGGGTCGTCGATTTGCGAGATACCTACGCGGAACTGTTCGATGTGCTGAATCCCACCGACGTGACAACCGTGTCATACGCCCGCCAACAGATCCCGATGCAGACGATTGGTCAAATCAGTGATGTGTTGCGCGAGAAAACCCAAACGCGATCCATCATCTTGGTGCTGCGTCCCTCGGTGGCCGGTGCCGGTGCCATCTTTTTGTCTGATTTCCGTCAGGCCGGATTCAAGCTGGCGTTGGAGTTGTTGGATGAAGATTCCCAGATCACGGTGCAGGGCGACGTTCCGATCGAAGGGGACGTGGAAGCAGACATCGAGGGGGGCGCACGATGAGTCGGCGGAGGACGAACGGCAACGACGATGATTCGCTGGAGTTGTTGCTGGACACGGTGTCGAATGTGTTTGGGGGCGTGATGTTTTTGACGCTGCTGGCGGCGTTGTTGATCATCGCCCGTGGGACGGCGCCGGCCGAACCGGACGATGCGGACGACCAGCAGCCCGCGCCGGTCAGTACGGCGCTGGTGGAGGCCAAGGTTCGCCAGACCGTTGCCGCGATCCAGGCTCAGCAACAGATCAGGCGGCAATTGGACCCCGCAGGCGACGTGATGGCCAAGTCCGATCGGTTGCGTTCCCTTGAGCAGACGCTTTCGCTGGCGCGACGGCACGCCGGACGGACCGATCACCTGAAGGAAGAACAACAACAGGCGCTCCGGGATCAATTGGCGAACCAGTCCGAACTGGAACAGCAAATCGAGGAAGTGAAGCGACAGATCGCCGACCAAGCGGAAGGCGCCAGCGCGATTCGCACGCAGTCGGAACGATCGGTTGAATTCCGTCCGCTGAGTCGGAGCATGACCGATGAAGCGGTCGTGTTGCTGCGGTACGGGCGTTGGTACATGTTGCAAGCCGGCCCCAGCGAGGGCGTCAATCGCGATGATTTTTTTGTCCTTCAGCACAGTCGCTCGTTGACGCGTGTGACGCCCAAACCGCACCGCGGATCGCCGGTGACCGAGCAATCGCTCTCCGACTTGGTTGCACGGTTGAAGGCCGAATTCCAGCCCGGGCAATTTCATGTGCTGATTGCGGTCTGGGATGATTCGTTTGCGGAATTCAATCCGGTCAAAGACGCGGTCAAGGCGGCCGGGTACACCTATCGCACGCTGCCGTGCGATAGCAGCACGCGATTGAGCAATCAATATGCGGCCGAAGCGTACGTGCAATGATGGACGTGGATTGAGAAATGCCGCGTGGAGATGTGCGGTTATCCATGTTCGAGCTTGCCGGCCGCTGGCAAGTCGTTGCGGTATTTGCGATCAAATAACGCGTCCTTATCGCTTGGAGAACCTGTGGCGCGAACCGGATCGGCGGTGAAGCTTTTTCTAATGCAGCGGTCGATCGGGAACCCGCAATTTGGCGGCCATCCCCAGCAGCGGCGGCGTTACAAAACGCACAACGATGACGACCGCCCCCTCTTCCTTCGCCACGGAGTGGATCTGATCAGAACTGACCCCATCGAAAAGCGACAATGGAGTAGATCCATTGTGTTCGGCATTGCTTCGAAGCCTCCCGGCGAGATTGCCCCGGTCTCGCCAGGAGGTGTATTTTCGAAGAACAGTGTCACCTTCATGAAGGCAAAGTTTTAAGCGAGTCGGGCACCGCAAAACATCGCAATACGAGCAAAATGACGGCGATTCTTAATGTCTGATGTGATGCTGGATGGGATAAATGTCACGATCTGCGACTGGCGAGGCCATGTGATTTGGCGTAGCGGTCGAAAGCCGTCCTGGAAACCGGGTGATTTGGCATGGAAGCATTTGACCGGAGAATCGACCGAGCGGGCCAAGTTGGCCTTTGCCAAGGTCGTCACGCTCGGCGAAGAGGCGACGCTTGAACTGGAAAACAAACGCGGCCAACACTCACGTGAGTGGTTGTGGCCGCTGGATCGCCCGGACGTCGCCGTCTGTGTGTTGTCGGTGCTGATCCCGAGTGAACTGAAAACGCTGACCGATCGAGAGCGAGAGGTTTTGGGGCTGTTGGCGCTGGGCTACCCGACCCGTGAGATCGCGGAACGATTGGACGTCAGCGCGAGCACCGTGCACACGCACCTGAGACGATCGCGACAAAAACTTGCGCTGCCCAGCGTCGAATCACTCACGGGATTTGCCGCCCGATACTGTCATCCGAGCGCGGCCCCGCTGCAGTCGATCTCATTCTGAAGCCTCGTTGGAGACCGCCTCGACATTGGTCGCGCCGGTGTCGGTCGCGCCGGTGTCGGTCGCGCCGGTGTCTTGCCCGGAATTGGTGCGGTGATGTCTGGAGATCCAGACGCTACAGGGGGCATGACGCAACACGTACTTCGTGGTGCTGCCGAGCAGGAAGTCGTCCAGCAAGCTGTGACCGGAGTCACCGACGACGACCAAATCGGAATCACTTTTTTCCGCCAGATCGGCGATCGCGTCGCCGACCCGCTGGTCATGAATGATCACCGATTTGGTGTGGGGCAATTTGTCGATCAAGCGATCTTTCATTTGATCGCCGCCCTGCTTCATCTCCTTGAAAATCTCCTCTTCGTTGGCGATCGCTGCGGTCGACAATCCGTTGCCCAGCAGGTAATCGTAAATCGGAGCCACACTGAGCAGTTCGACCTCGGTCTGGGCATCCCAATCGAGTGCCAAGATTTCTTCGACGGCTTCGCGAGACGCTTTGGAACTGTCGTAACCGATCAGGATTCGGTTGACGTGGGCCGAATCGGCGTCGCGTTTGGAATCCGCCTCGTCCGGCGGACGGACCACCAAGACCGAGCACTTGGCGTGCGTGGCGATGCTGTCCGAAACGCTGCCGATCAACAAGCGTCCGAAGAACGAGTGGCCGCGGGCCCCGATGACGATCAGATCACAATCCAGATCCTTGGCTTCGCCCAGGACGACTTTGACCGGATGTCCCGGACGACAAATCGTATCGATGCGCGTGCAACGCTCCCGCAATCGCTTGGCCAAGTCGGCTTGGTGGGTTTCCGCTCGAGCGCGTTCCTGTCGCAGCAGTTCGGGGAACCAATGCTGTGTCGACTCGGGGCTTGACCCGTAGGGGTCGCCCAGAGCGGTGATGATTGTCAAGCTCATCGGCTCGGTGAATTTCAGCGAGTGCAGAAATTCCGCGGCCGCTGCCGCCTGTTGAGAACAATCGGTCGCTAGCAAGACTTTCATCGTCTCACCCTCCATCAGAGGAAGTTGTGGGGTTAAGAGCCACTGGTTTGGACCGCCCGATTGCGCGTGACCCAGACGCTGCAAGGTGCGTGACGCAAGACATACCGCGACGTGCTGCCCAACAGGAATCGATTGACGGCGCTCCGCGGCGTCTCGCCAACAATCAGCAAGTCGATGGCGTTGTCTTCGGCGAACGTGACGATGCTTTCGCCCACGTGATCGCCTTGGACCAAGTGCGTTTTGGCGTGTGGTGCCACGTCAGCCAGTCGCGCTTTGGCGTCGGCGAGACCCTCCAGGTAGTGCGACGAAATCTCAATGCCTTCGTCTGCGATGCGTTGACCGATGAAATCCGAAAGATACGTTTCGACCGTCAGCAGATGGAAATCGGTTCCCGTCTTCCAAGGGACTTCCGCGATTTCTTCCAGCGCCGAGACCGCCGATTCGCTGCTCTCATACGCCAAGCAGACTCGGATCGGACGCGCGGTGTCATGCAGCCCGGTGGGGCGGACCACCAACGTGCTGCAGGGCGAGTGGGTCGCGACGTGATCGCTGACGCTGCCGAGCAACAAACGCGTGATTTGCGAATGCCCCTTGGCACCGACGACCACCAAGTCCCGCTTTAGCGATCCGGCCAGCTCGACGATGGATTCACCGATCGGACCTTCGCGCATCACGTGCTTGATCTTGACGTTGGCCCCGTCGAACATCTCCGCCACCTGCCGGAACGACTCGTTGGCAAAGGCTTTGTCGCGCTCAAACGCCTTCTCCAGCAACTCGCCCGTCGCGTAGCTGCTGTGGATGAAAGGACGCTGCACCACACTCAACACCGTCAGGTCCAAGCTGTCCGGATGGGGAAGGTGGGCGAGCAGTTTGGCGGCTTCGATCGAAGGGGTCGATCCGTCGATGGCAAGTAGGACGTTGTGCATGGCAAAAATTCTCCGAGGTGATGATCAACTCGCAATCAAGCCAACCGAATCAAGCAAATCGAATGCCAGAACTGCAGACGATCGTCAGATCGCCGATCTCGATCACGCGAATTTCTTTAGAGCGTGCGAATCGGCCCACTGTGTGCCATTTGTCTCGATCGGCGGGCGGCAATGTGTGACATCATGACAACGCGCCCGGATCACGCGGGCCAAACCCTCTTCCCGCCTCGATTTGGCCCTTCAATTGCACGTTCGAGCGGAGGGTGTTGTTGCGGCGGTTCACGTCGCGACGCCGACGTTGCCGCGACCGTGCGATCAACGTTCTCCTACCCGCCAACACGTTGAATCGAGAGCCATCATGACCGACGAGCCATCGACCGCAAAGTCACACGCGGCACGCTACTTCGCGGAGTTGGAGGCTAGGATCGTCCAACGGCTGCATGCCGAAGCCGGTTCGGAGACGTCGCGGGCCGCGTTGGTTCGCAGCACCGGTGTCGAAGACCCGCAGTTGATCGAAGAGCTTTCCAAGTTGGGGATCACCGCCGACGAGTTGATCTGCTTGCGGTTCATTCCGTTGGTCTTGGTCGCTTGGGCCGAAGACCACGCCGACTCGGAGGAACGCGAGGTGATTCAGGCCCAGGCCGCCAAGCTGGGGATTCGCGAAGACTCCACCGCCTGGCTGGTGCTTGAAACCTGGTTGCAAAAACAACCCCCGGGATTGGGGATCGATGCCTGGAAACGGTACACGCACGGGATCTTGAAGAAGATGTCACGTAACGCCGCGAATCGATTGATCCACTTGACCGAGAAGCAAATGATCACGGTTGCCAAAGCGTCCGGCGGGCATCTGGGACTGGGAAAGGTCTCCCACAAGGAAAGCACGATGATCGACCGCTTGCTGACGATCATGCACGAACAAGCCGAACGGGCATGAGTCCGTGACAGGGAAACGGCTCGATGGAGGCAATCGGCATGAGGATCGAAACCAAGCGAGGCTTGAACACCCTCTTTCTCAAAAACATCGTTTGACCGTGTATAAAAACGATCTTCGGACCGTTTAGACAAACACCAGGGGGCGGTGGGGGATGGTCAATCGGACCATCCAAGTGTTGCGACCGCGATGTCGCAGGCCGCTCACGTACACGGCTCCATGTTCAATCGACAAGATGTCAAAACGATCCTCCGAATTTGCCCCCATTTTGACCTTCGTTGTGATCCTCTCGGTGGGGCTCGTGCTCGGCCGCGTCGCGCTCGGTTTACTTTCCAGTCAAGATCACGCGTCGGATGCCCGCTCGAACGCCGGCGGAGACACTGGCGGAAACACTGGCGGAAACACTGGCGGAAACACTGGGCAAAACAGATTTCACAAGCCCCTCAAAATGACTGTGGATCATGCTGGAGTCGAACAGCCGCCGCTTCAACGAAGCGATGCCGTCGACTTGATCGATTCCACGCCGGTGGTCGGCATTGAGGTGGAGGACCGAGCGATCGCGTTCGTCCTGGAAAAGATGAGGGATCCCAAGGCGCATGTCGTCAACTTGCATTTCGGACAGCAGACGTCGGTCTCTGTTTCCTACTGTTCTCTGGTCGACTGCGTGCGCGTCTTGAAAGACGACTCGGAATCTCCCATTCCGCTGCACGTCGGCGGTCTGGATATCGACAATCAGATGGTCTTCCTGCTCAACGGCAAACGGTATGGCCAGATGTCAGCGGCCTTGCCGCTGGAGGATTACCCCTATGCGCGCACCACGTGGGGTGCTTGGAAGCAACAGCACCCGAAGACACGCATTTGTATTCCTCCCTCGCGCGCATCGATCGAGCATTTGAAACGCTCGACCGATTCAGCGACTTGATCCACACCCGATCAGGTCACCGCTGTGAAGCCTTTTCCCCCCGGGTTTCTAACGGTTTTAGCGGCAGGGCGCGAGCCCTCCGGTTCTTCCTCTTTGCCAACACACCGGAGGGCTCGCGCCCTACCGCTAAAAATGCTTCACAGCAATGCCGTTCAGGTCACCGAATTGTGACGCTAAGGATCGAACGGAAAATAAGTGTCGGATCCTTCGTGTGGGATAGGCTTCCAGCCTGTCATTCCAGCGTCGACAGGCTGGAAGCCTATCCCACTTATTTTCCGTGCGTTGCTACACCGTCGACTCCGACCGGGCCAGTTCAACCGTTCTCTCCCAACGCGATCGCAGCACGTCCATCTGATCGCGGCTCCATCCTTGGCCGATCAGGCTGGCCCCGTGCAATCCGGCGATCACGACGATCGCAATCGGCACGACGACCAGCGACCACGGCGGGTTGCCCATCGACCACTGCACAAATCCGAAAATCAACGCGGCGAAGAAACAGCAGGCCGCGACCAGATAAATCGCCATCACCATCGTCCAAATTTCTGGCCGTGGCGAAAATCGACAATATGCCTCGCTAGACTGCGGCTCGTCCATACAGTTCAATTGGATCGATAGATGAGGCGACCAGAACCGCTTGTCTGCCGATTCGATTTGAAAATCGAACACCCACCCGGCCGATTCCGCGTGGGCCGACAGTTCGTCCGATTCAATCGCGCGGCGAAGCCGCTGTTTCGCCTCCTCGCGTTCCCATGGAAGGGTGACACGAAACGTCGGCTGCATCTGAATTTGATTCGTCATTCTCTGGTTCCTGATGGCCAAGCAAACCGAAGACCGTGAAGATTTGCTCCGCGACGGGACCGCGATGCCGGTTCGCGGCAGGCTGTGGGTGGACCGAACCGACGTCGTGATCGGATTCCGATCCCGGGGGCAACTGAGTCTGTACTGGGACCAAGATCCGGTGTTTCAGTTCGATGAGTCTTGCCGGTTGCGACGTGTCTTCATCGATTCGTGTCGTTTGAAAGCTCAAAACAGAAATCTGGTCCGCTTGCGTCAGCCACACGAATCCATCAATCGATCCGTCGAACGGTTACGGCTGCTGACCGAACCGATCTCCCAAGACGACCAAGCCGCAATTCTACAACGGCTTTCTGGCTGTTTGCAACAAATCGACGCCACACTCGAGCAGATGGTGTTTGACGGAAATCCGGCCCGCTTGCAAACCGTCGGGGCAACCCCGCCGGAATTCGCCCGACGCGTTCGAGGCTGGATCGCGGATTGGAAGCAGTCGATGGGAGTGGCCGGTGAGCCGTCGGCGTGACGGCGGCAGAATGATGGAGGCAAGACGATGGGGGCAAGACGATGAAGCAATTGTTAGCGGCAGGGCGCGAGCCCTCCGGTCTTTTGGTGAAGATGAGCAACCGGAGGGCTCGCGCCCTGCCGCTAAAACCTCGCGAAACACACAAGAAATAAATGCTTCACAGCATTAAATGATGGGGTGGCGAAGCCGGCAGGATTTCTACGTGCCCATCATTCTGCCCCGAATCATTCTGCCACCGACTGTCTGGCCATCTCACGCCCCCTCGGCGACTCAATCGCTCCAATCGCACAACGCATCGATCGCGTCGGCCGAACCATCGCGTTTCCAGGGATCCAATTGAGCCTGCTCCTTGAGCTGTTGTCCGCGACGCTTGGGGACGACCAGGAAGCGACACTCCACTTCCGGCAGCGCCGTCATGTCGCCCCACAGTTTTTCGAACTGGGCCACCGGGTAGATGTCTTCTTGAGCATGGCCCCAGCGTTTTTTGACGTCCTTCAGCGTGACGTAGGTGGGCAATCGTTTTGCCAACTGACGAACCGCCGCATCGACCTTGGATTGATTGACCAGATCCGCCCGCGTCAGTCCGAACGTGTGCAGCAGCTTGTCCAGATCGATCCAGGTGGTCATCGAATTGTAATACGAGAGATCGAATTCGACGCGTTCGTCCGGCATCGCGAGTCCTTCGACCAATCGGGGCCGGCCGCCGACCAGCGCCAGTCCGCCGCCACGATCTTCCAAGCGACGGGGGATGACTTCGAAACTCAGTTCCGCGCCGCTCCGCATATGCATCCCCAACAGGCCGGGGTCGACGTTCGCACCCAGCGTGTCGATGTTGTGAAGCAACAGGTAGCGAAGCGACGGTTGGTCTTGCAGCAATTGATGCAGCATTCCGTTGCGCAGCAGGTTGGGTACTTCGTACCAATGACCGACCGGATGCAGGCACTGGTTGGGGACGTTGTCGGTATAGTCACTCGCTTCGCCAGTCGCTTTGGCCCAATTCATCAGCGCCGCGCGAACACTCTCGCGCACCTTTTGCTGTTGCTGATCCAAGACCTGGCTGGCCGTTTCCTGCCACAGAAAATGCAAATCGCGGACGGTCGGTACCATTCGCAATCCGACACTCTTGCCGGTGGAAACTTCGACACCCCAATCGAATCCGAAATCATCGTTCTGTTGCAGGTGTTGTCGAATCGGGGCGTCGGTCAAGTAGCTGGTCGTGAACACGTGTGGAATCCGTCCGCCGAGCGCGCGTGTGGTCGCACGCGTCTTTGCCAGGTGGACCTCCAGAAAACTTCGGTGACGGCCGGCAAACCGGTTGAAGGGGTGCAGCGCCTTGCAAACGCCGGCGCCTTCGGTCCAGCGGCTTCCCACGCCCGCAGCCAGTGTCACGACCGCGACTTGTCCGTCGGCGATCGCCTGCTTTCCTGCCTGAATGTCTTTCGCCGAGCAGCCTTGGCGGACGTCGGTGACATGTTCCGGGGCGACATCGCGAATCGTCGTGCTCGGTGAAAGCCGGTTTTGCGACAATCCGATTCGACCGTTCTTTAGGTCGGCACGGATTTGTTCGTGTTGTTCGGCGTCGAACCCGATGGAGTGCAACAGATCATGCAAGGAGGCGCCGGAACGCTGCTTGGATTCGTCGTGGGGGAGGACGCTTTGCAACAGTTTCGACGAGGCGGTCGTCGCGATCTGTCCCTCGGCGCAGCGCCGCGCGATCGACTGCAGTTCCGAGCGCCGGTTGGGGGACAAATCCCGGGGCGCGGTTCGCAGCAAACCGGGCAAGACCAATTGGTAGTAGCGATCGGGCATGATCGCATCGCCGCCGGTTCGCAGTTCCGCCCAGGTGCCGTGGTCGTTGATCGAAAAATCATAAACGACCGGGTCCATGGCGAACGGCAACGCGGTCTGCAGCTCGGTCTTGACCTCGATCATTTTGGATTGCAGCCAATCGCTCGCCTCCGCTTTGATCGACGGATCGAACAGGAACCCCATGCCACCGCCGGACATCCCGCCCAACATCACAAAGCCCCAGAACTGGTCGCCGTATTGGTCACGACAGGCGTCGATCAGTCGATCGGTGAATCGATTGGTGGCCCAGGGAATGATGGTTTGCAGCGGGCCTTGGAAATTACGAGTCGTGGCTTGGCCGATCTTGCGAATGTCCCCGGACTCGATCGCCGCGACGACCTCATCGAGAATCGACATCGCTTCTCCGCGGGCGATCCATTCCGCTTCACTGCGGAGCAGGTAACGCTCGGTCACCATTTCCAAGATCGGTCCGACGTTTTGCGCCATGCCGCCGTGCACCAAGACGAGCGAGTCCTGCAATTTCTGGCGGGTTCGCTCGCTCGCCCGTTTGCGATCAAAGACCTCATGGACCGGCATCAATCGCCCGCGGCTGACGCCGTGCTCGGGGTCACCCTCGGCGGCATCGGTTCCACAAATCAGTTTGATGCCCGGCCAGACCCCTCCGGAATCCTGCCAGCCGCCTCCGCTGCCGCCGATCCATTCACCCAGGATCGCCCGGGCGGCCACCAATCGCCGCTCCGGTTCGGTCAATCCGCCGGTCAGGGATTCGATCTGTCCGGTCGCGCGCATCAGAATCGAGATCAGCGAACCGAGCAGGTTAGTCGACACGGCCAGCCGCGAGCCCTTGGGGATGTCGTTGATCTTGGAGACCAATTCCAGACCTTTGCCGGGGCCGACCAGTTGGGTCAACAATTCGCTGATCGGTCGACCGCAGCCTTCCAGCCCCGGCGGGACGATGCCGGCAGCGATCACAGCCGCTTTCAACAAGCCTAAATAATCGCGGGCAAAATCAAACATCTCGCCGATCGTCGTGACGTCGGCGGTTGCCGCCAAGTCGACGCTGGCCAATCGAAACACCGGCTCGTCGATCACCCGCAGGTAGGTTTCAATCGGCGGGCTGGGATGATCGTCGCGACCACGCACACCCAGGTCGACCGAAATGTTCAACACCCGCGCGCCTTCGGGGTAATCCATCCCCAAAAAGAAAATGTCGCTCCAGGCGCTGTGGGAAAGGTCCATGCGGACTGCGGTCGTTTCACACAGCAACGGCATCACACCGTGTTGTTCATCGCCGTCGAGCAATTCACGCCGCAGCCGCAGCGGATGGTCGATGGGGTGCCCCAGTCGAAACATCCACTGATTGCCGCGGACCGTGCGGACGCTCTTGCGGACTTGGTCGGCCAGCGTTTGAAAACCCAGCTGGTGATATGCTTGGGCCAACGCGCTGGAGATCGCATCGCTGGGCCCGGATGTTTCTTGGGTCTGAAGAAACTCATCGATCGCCTCGCCGAAGCGACGCGACAGCAGATGCTCGTAACCGCTAAAGGGAATCAGGCCGTCGGCGCGTCGTGCGGCCGAATCGGCAAGGCACCCTTCGAGTCGATCCGGCAGATGGTATCGGTGGATCGACGAGAGAAAGAACAGGGCGCGGACGCGACAGTAAAGGTTGTCTTCGGTCCGTCGGTAGGCGTCCAACTGTCGGCAATGCTCGAGCAGTTGTGGCGTGTCCGCGTCGGCGACGACCGATTCCAGGGAACGGTGCCGAAGCGAATCGTCTTCCGACCGAATGATGTCAATCAATCGATTGCTCATGCGTCACGGCCCCCGTCGACGGCAACGGCATTGCGTTGTGCCAACAAGTCCACCAACTCGGTCAAGATGCGGTCGCGATCGCGTCCCGAGAGTGCAATCGCCAGTTGCGAAATCAGCAACCCATAAGGGATTCCCAAGTTGTAACGCGTCCCGCGAACTTCGAACGCCATGTACTTGTGTCGCGAACGAAGCACGTCCAACCCATCGGACAACGTCGGCTTGCTGATCGATGGATCCGCGACGACGTGTTCCAACGCGGCGATGATGTCGTTGGTCAGCACATGCATACCGAAGAAGCCCAGGTAGTGACCGGATCGAAGCCCCGGCGTGACCAATTCTTGCTCCGCCCGTGTCGGGGTCGGTTTTTCCACCACCCGTTGGACTTCAAACACACCGTCCTTTCGCGGCACACGCGTGCCCGAGACGATTCCGAAGTAGGGCAGGTTGTTTTCACGCGTCGATTGGACGGCCGAGACCGAACAAGAAAACTCCGAGGCCACGTTGACCAACTGCATCGCACACGAGAGGTTCGACGCGCTCAAATACAAGTGATCGCCGACCAGATGCAGAAACGGCTCCTTGGCGACAAACCCCTTGGCACGCAAGAGCGCGTCGGCGTATCCGACCGGTTCGGATTGTTCGACAAATTGCAGGCTGCCGACCAGATCGCCGGCGGCCTGTTCGAAGGACCGTTGATCGCCCGGGCGGATCACCAAACAGATCTCTTCGACGCCGCAGGAGAGGACCTCTTCAAGGATCAGCTGCAACGCGGATTTGTCTTTCCCCTGGCAATCGACCAGTTGCTGGGTCGGGATACGATTCTGATTGGGGGCCGCAGCGGTGATGACTGCTTTTCGAACCTGCATGGCGGGCGCCGGAAAATGGGAAAGAAAGAAATGAAACAGGAATGGAACAGGAGATCAGGCCAGGTCCAAAGCCCTGACTGCCGTTGACTTCAGCAACTCGCGCGCTGTTGACGTGTAGGGTCCGAGGGGATGCATTGGCTAGTGCTTCGTCAACTTTTATTCTTAGGGTACCGCGGAAAAGGGGTCAGGTACCAAAAATGCGAAGCACCCTGCGGGCCATTTGGTTTTTGGTACCTGACCCCTTTTCCGCTGGACAAACGCAGGCTCGAAAATTGAAAGCTGACAAAGCACTAGCGACTTGATCCTAAAGATTCTTGACCGCCTTCAAGATGTCTTCGACCGAGGCGCGACCGGCGTGTGAATCGCTGACTTTGGCCCATTCGACGCGCCGTCCCGCACCGATCACGTAAGCCGCCGGATAGGCGGTCTCGCGAGGTACGTCCCAACGAAGTCCCCAGGATTGGACCATCTCCATTCCCGGGTCGCGGACCATCACCAGCGGATCGGGGATCCTCCGCCCACCGATGAATTGCTTGGCAAGTCGATCCAGTTCCGCATTGGATTCATTGCCGGGATAGACCAGCACCACACGATTCGGTTTGCCACCCAATGCCGCGGAGAGTGCCTTGGCTCGATTGATGATGCTGCCGACTTGTCGTTTGCAAATCGTACACTGGTATCCCGGATAGCCCCGCAGGACGACGACCACCACCGGACCCTGCTCGTTCAACTGCGAGAGCGTCACGTAGGCGTTCTGTCCCTGAATCGGCAATTCGAAATCAGGCGCCTTGTCGCCGACGGCAAGTGGTTGGTCACGGTCTGCCGCCAACGCCGGTGGGGCAACCAGCAGGCCACTGAGTAGCCCGCTGAGTAGCCCACTGAGAAGTGCGACGAGCGGTAGGCCGGAGAGCGTGCGAGTGGAATTTGGAAGCCTGAATGAAACGGGTGGTGAACTCATTGGGAACCCTCTGGGTGATGGTTTGGGTGTGTAGGCCAAGACGAGGCCTGACATGATCCGACCGGCCAGGACCCATCCCGGCCGATGGGGAAGCCAACGGGCCACGGCAGCGGTCAGCTGCGGTTTTCGCGTTTCCGGCGACTGTGTCGTTCCAGGGTGCGTCGTTCGGCCCGCGTCAGGCTGGCTTCACCGGAAGCATGGATTTTGGCCAGGATGCGGTCCACGTCGTCTTCTTCCTGACGCAGTTTGGCGTCGGGGTCGTGCAGTTTCAGCTTGGTCCGTTTGACCGATCGGCCGACGCGATTTCGGTACTTGGACAGATCAAGCCAGCTCAGATTCCAGCGTTGGTAGTGGTACGCCAAGGCAAATGCGATTCCGGCCAAGTGGACGGTGAATGCGGTCCCGCCACTGTCTTGGCCCACCGGTCCGGACAGCATCGACAAAGACCCGAACAGGTTGCTGATCACAAAGAAAACGGCGACCACCCAAGCTTTGACCGGAAAAACAAACATCAACAGGATGTTCGCGTCGGGGTAATAGCAGGCGAACAGGATCGTCACGGCACTGACCGCGCCGCTGGCACCGATGACAACGCCCGATGGCACGCCCATCACCCAGTACGTCAGGCAGCCCGCGACACCGCCCAGAAACATCGAAACCAGGTAAACCCGCAGAAATTCGTAGCGGCCCATCCGATCTTCGACCGACCGGCCGAAGATGAACAGACCAAACATGTTGAATCCGACGTGGAACGGCGTCTCGAGTGAGTGCAGAAACCCGTAGGACAGGAACTGGTGCCACATCCAGGGTTGCAGCAGCGTTTCTTTCCAGCATCCGAACCAGGGCATCAAGCGGCTGACCGTGACGCCTTGCCCGACCGCTTTGGCCGTGAAAACGTCGACCAGAAACACCGCCACGGTGATGATCACCAAGATGACCGTCATGCTCTTGGGCAACTGGGATTGTGACCGCAGGTGCCGATCCCAGGGCGATTCATCCTCGCGGCCGTAATCACGTTCGTACAATCCCATCCGGGTAGAACCAGTCTCTTGTAGCAAGGGAACAACAGGGCGCGTCGCAATTGGAGCAATCGCGACACCGACAGGCCGCATCCTACAAGATCGCCAATCACCCGGTCGAGACGAGGTTGGGCCAGGAATCCGTCAAGAACGATGCAGGGCTGCGACGTCCAGCGCCCGACTGGTGTCAAACCGATCACAGCTGGGAAGGGCCAGGCGGGCCGACCACAACCAAGCCCGTGGGGGTCTACATGTGTGGCAAAATGTGAAGCCACCCTTCCGGCAGGACGGTCGAGCGAAGCGAGGGGAGGTCGAACGGTCAATCGCGGTGTTCACGTCGCTGGTCAGAGTCGCCTCCCTCGCAGCAATGAAAATCCTCTCCTCGCTACGCTGAACCCTCCCAGTGGGAGCGTTCTGAAACCTGAAACCTGAAACCTGAAACCTGAAACCTGAAACCTGAAACTACCCGGCCGCGCACGAAAAAACGGCTCCGATACCGATCGAAGCCGTTTGTTCACTTGTCATCACCGCAGGCGTCTATTTCTTGCGATGCCGAATTTTGCTGCGCATGCGTCGTTTCTTTCGTCCTACTTTTCGTCGCCCTTTCCCGGTCTTCTTGGTACCCACCTAGTCGGTTCTCCAAAAGTTTGCGCCGACTTGATCGGCCTTGAGTCAATTGTGAATGGATGTCTGGGGCCGGCGCTTTGGCGCGGCCAACTGCGAGCCCCAAAGCCTAGCAAATTCACGATCGCGGGCAAGCCGAAAATGGGCCGTCGGACCCGGGGCCGGCCAAAACAGCCGGCAATCCGGCCAAACCGCGCGTCTCAGGCCTCCTGCGGCATCATCACTCGCCCCCGATCGGCGGGCTTCCGTCGACAGGCCGCTCGCGATGGATCTGCTGGACGGCAAATTGGCCCAATCGGGGGAATCGAGACAGGGCGCCGACGCTGTGACGCACCAGCACCGGGTGGCGGAGCAACCGGGAGATCATCCGGCACCGTCGCTGCTGCTTTCCCAAGGTCTGTTTCAAATCGTCGGTCCAGCGCTGCGGAAAATCCGGTCTCCAGCGGTCGATTGCGGCATCCACCCGGGGCACGACGGCCAACCCCGCGCGGATCGCCCACGCCATGCCTTCCCCGGTAAACGGTTCGACGTAACCGGACGAATCACCGACATAGAACAGGCGGTGCCCCCCCGCGATCTTGCGGCGACGCGTCAGGTTCGGTGTTCCTCGGAAATGTGTCGATTGCAGCTGCTTGGCCAGATCCCAGCCGCACGAATGCAGGATTTGATGACAGACCTGGGCCGGGCCGGACGTCTGGACGGCGGCCCGATCCACCGCGGCGGCCAGATTGATGACCTGGTTCTCCGTGACCACCAAGCCGACGTATCCGGTTTCCGCGATCGCCATGTAAATCACGCCGCTGGACAAATGCATCGGTTCTCGCGGGTCGTCCAATTGCGTCCAATGGGCGCCCAAACCGATCCGCGAGTCCGCCGGCACGACCAGCCGGTCGTCGGGATCACCCGAGGCCGGTTTGCTGGCCAGTCCGTTGGCGGCGATCAAGACCGAAGCCTGATAGCGGTGGCCGTCGTTGTCCTGCAGCGAACGCGTCGGACTGTCGGGCGAGTCGTTGCCGATCGTGACCGCCGTGTCGCTCAAAAACTGTGCCCCGGCCGCAATCGCGGACTCGGCCAAGGCGTGGTCCATCGCGAAACGCGAAACCGCATGGCCGCCGGGCAGTTCTAAGTTCGCCCGGTTCAATCCGCTTCGAATGCTGTACTGATTCAGCCAGTGCCCGCCGAGTGCTTCGATTTTGTCCCAGACCCCGGCGCTGCGCAGTCCGGCGATGGCGTCGCCGTTGAGACAGGCGCCGCAAACCTTGTGACGCGGGAATGTCGCTCGTTCGATCAGCAAGACGTTGCGGCCCCGCCGCGCCAGCCCCAACGCGGACAACGAACCGGCGATCCCGGCGCCCACGATCACCGCGTCCCAGCGTTCCTGAGACGCTTGATGTCGGGTCGTCGTCGCTGCCAAGGCTGGGATCATCGCGTGCTGGTTTGCGTGTCGTAAACCATCAAAAATCGCTCCGGCCATTTCCGCCTGATGCGGATCGGCGTCAGCCCGGCTTGCGACGCCAATTCGATCGCTTCGGCCATCGTCAACGCCGCACGCACGCTCAACGGACCATCGACGTGACAGACCCGACTGGTCGTCAGCAGCCGAATGCCCCACTTGGCCAAGACGTAGCCCAGCTGCGAACGCAGCAGGTCACTGATCACCACTCGGTGTCGTGCCGCGGTCCGCATCGAACGCAGCAGCCGAACGACATCGGCCGATTCGAGGTGATGGAGGAACAGTGAACTATAGACGACGTCAAAGTCCGAGGGTAAATCATGGCCGAGTACGTCTTGCTGGACAAACGTAACGTCCACGCCCCGGCGTTTCGCGTTCTCCCCGGCAAATTCCACCGCGGTCTGGCTGATGTCGCAGCCGACGACGTCGATCGCCAAACCCTCGCGATCGGCCAGTTGCTTGATCCCGATGGCGACATCACCGCCACCCGATGCGACATCGAGTACGCGAATCGGCCCCTCCGACCGCCCCCGTGCCACCTCGGCAATCGGTTTCCAGATCGAACGCGCCGCACCGCTGAGCCGATTGACGCGAGAGAGCCCTCGCAAGGCATCGGCGTGCAAGTCCGAATCGATGTCCGGTTCGTCCATCCATTCGTCTTGGCGGTCGCGGGTCGTTAATTGCATGGCGATGATCGCTACCAGAGATGCCAGGTGCCGGTCAGACAGACGTAAATGCCCAAAATCAAGTTTGTGACGCCGTGCGCGATCACACAATTCCAAAACTTTCCCGTTTTCACCATCAGCCAACTCACCAACGAAAACCAAAGCGCCGCAGCAATGAACTCTGCCGGGTGGGTCGCGATTCCGTACACCGTTCCGATGATCAGACCGGTGCGGCCGATTTCACGCAGCGGCAGCGCGGGCCAGTTTTCGGCTTCAAAGGCCCGCATCACAAACCCACGCAAAAACAGTTCTTCTGCTATCGGGACGCAAACCGCCAGCAAGGTGAAACGCACCATCAAAAAACCAACCAATTCGAAACCCGGCTGATAGGTCGCAAACGGATTGACCCCTTCGCGTTGCGGTAACCAATCGTCCGACAGTCCAATCGTCTCGATCAGCTGGCGTTCCAAATCGAGCGAGCAGACTGCGATCCAAAGCACCGCGCCGCCGATGCCGACGATCCATCCCCAGCGATCGATCGTCAACGGAAACTGACGGACGACCTCTTTGCCGAACCAAAGCATCAGCGCCGACATCGCCACGACCCGAGCGAGGACGGAAATCAAGTACGCTTGGGCATTGATGGTCTCGCCGTCGCGGACCGGGCTGGTGTCGATCGCCGCGGCCAGCACAAAGAACACCAGCAGCGGCACGATCATGGCCGCTTTGCTTTGCCACGTCGCCGCCGCCTGTCCGCCCGAGCTCTGTCCGCCCGAGCTCTGTCCGCCCGAGCCCTGTCCGCCCGAGCCCTGTCCGCCCGAGCCCTGTCCGCCCGAGCTCTGTGCTGGATCCTGGACGGGACGCTGCACTGGATCGCTCACAACGTATTCGAATCGACTTCGCGACTGTAAACGGCCAGCACGGTTTCAAAGGTTTCCGAGCGAATCTTGTATTCGGGGTTGGAATCGGTGTACCGATTGCAATGATCGACCAAGACACGATACAGGAATCGGAACAGATGCCTGGGCACACGCAGCGAGTTAAATGCGGAGATGATTCGCGCGTAATCCAAATCCGCAAACAGATCCTTCGGCTCGGGGGATTGCCCGGGTTGGGCACAGGCCATCATGCGGGCGCGGGCCAGATCGTAGAGTGATTCGCCGGTCCACTGGAACGACGGGATCACGTTTTGCTTGTCCAATCGGGCGCGTTCGTGAAAGTCGCGCGACTCGCGTTCCATGTCCCGGTGCAAATCCTGGGGCAGCATCAATTTGAATCCGATCCCCGGATGTTTGAGCAGTTTGTTGTCCAGCAGCGGCCAGACGAACAGACGCATCAGTTCGGTCTTGCCCCCGGTCATGTGGGGTTCGTCGACACGGTCCATCAACACGATCATGCCACAGTAACCGAGACGGTCGATCACCGACTGGAACTTGTTGAGCAATTCGTAGCGGTCGTCGGTCCGGTCGTAACGCGGCAAGGGCTGGCTGGCCAGCTCTTTGATCGGAATCCAATGCAGCAGCTTGCGCGTGGTTCCGATTTCCCGTTTCCCGACGCGCATGTGTCGACGAATCCGAAACGCCGCCCACCACGTTTTCAGCAGACGCACCAAGTACGGCGCCGACCCGATCAACATCAAAACGGGCGCCAGCCAGAGGTAATCCCAAACCGTCTTGGCCGCCACCGCTTCGCCGCCCTCGGCCGCGGCGGCATCCCCGCCACCGGACCCGGTGAACATCAGGTAGACGAATCCACAGGCGACGATCACGCTCCACGCGCATGCGAACCAGCAGCTGATCTTTGCCACCACGTTGTTGTACCCGAGGTGGCGCCGCAGGTCGTTCCAACGATCGATGAAGGAGCCGTCGCTGGATTGGTCGTAACAGGCGGCCAACAGCAGTAGGTCACGCGAGGCGGTGCGGTCCAGCTTCGAGAGTGCCTGGCGGTCGATCCCGTCGTCGACGTGGTCGGCTTTCAAAATTTGATCGACCAGCTTGGTGACGCCCAGGCACAGAATGGAATCCATGTGGTCCCAAAGCTTCCATTCTTTGAGCACACGTTCCGGTTTGCGATTGGTGCGTCGGCTCAATCGTTCACTGAAGTGATCCAGGAACGGATTGAAGTCGTCGTAGGCGATCGTGTAGATCCGCTCGGCGGGATGTTCTTGGTTGAACTTTTGCAGGTGCCGCCGGATCTGTAACCGCATCGCGGTCTTGCCGGATCCTTTGGGGCCGAACACGATCGCGGTCGACGGTTCTTTGGGATCGCCGTAAACCTTGTCCCAGACGGGATGGTAGGCGTTGGCAATGCAGTGTTCCTTGAACACCTGATCCGTCTGGGCGTCTTCTTCGGCAAACGGATTGCGGACGATCCCGTGGTGCTCAAGCAAACTCTGGATATTCATAGTCGAATCATTGCCTCGTGCTCAGAAACTCAAGAGCGGTGCTTGAAACCCATTCAGCGACGTCGCGGTCTCACTGACCGATCGATTTGACCATCGTCACAAACTTTTCACGGTTGGTCTTCACCACATCGGCCGGCCCGATCATCTTGATGAAAAACTGGCGTCCTTCCGGCTCGATCAAGATCGCGCCGGCCATCGCGTAGTTCTCGCGCTGGACGACTTTGCCTCCGGCGAACGGGCCACCGCCCATGCGTTCGGCATAGGCGCCGCTGACGTCGACGATGTGAACCGTCCATTTGCCGATGTCCATCTTTTCACTTTTCTGGGCCGCTTCGTCGCCGCCCGAAAACTGGCCTTTCCAGCGTTTGATGTTGGCGTCGACGCTACCGCCGGCAGCCATCATCGTCAACCGCGCCGTCGTTTCGCCTTCGCCGACCTTGAACTCATGCTGCACGATCCGGGAAGCCGGTTGGGTCCGTTTGAATTCCGCGGGAACCTTCAGCTCGGCTTTGTCAAACACACTGACCGACTCGGGGGCTTTCTCCGCCTGTTCGGCAGTGGCCGGACTCGCCGCGACGAGGACGGCCGACGAAAGGAACGCTGCGATCAGAGCGACAGGTCGAAGGGCTGGGTATCGGTTTCGCATCTAGGGGACTCCGCGATGGTCAAGTGAAGACGGGAAGACAGTGAATACGGGAAGACAGTGTTCAATCTTGGAACACTTTAGTCGATCAGGCAAAGAGTACGAAAGTCGTCCAGACCGGTCGGAAACCAAATCTCGCGTTAACCACGGGTCGACGCCACCAAGAACAGGGTGACGATCAACCCGACGACGAGGGCCGCCAGAACGGCGACCAGGGTGATCCGCCGTGAGGAGCGTTTTCGTCGAACCGCACCGATTTTTGCGTCGCCGGCGAACTCGGAATGGATCCGGCTGGTCTTTTCGCGGGCGATCGGCGTGGTCAATTTTGACCCGCTCGGGCCGTCGGCGAACGGATCGGCGGTGTCCAGTGACTGCGAGCCCGGTAGCGAATCGGCGATCTCGGGCAACGCGTCGGAAGCCTCACGCCACTGCGGCCAGCCGTCTTTCCACAACAACGCCGTCTTCGCCACACGTCCCTCGTCGATCCAGACCTTTAACATCGCCGAGGTGGCCGGCCCGTATTGTCCCCCGCTGGGTGGACGGACGTACCAGGTGGAGGCCGATTCGCCGGAGAGCAATTCCGGTTCCGCCCCCGCCGAGGAAACCGCGGGGTTCGCCGCTGCCGCATGCGCCGTGGCGGTGCTCGCCGGTTGGCTCGCTGCCGGTTGTGGGCCGCTCGGATGGCTCTCGGTTTGTGGTGCGTCCTCTCTGGCGGAGGTTGCCGCCGGGGATGGCCGGGGTTCCTCGTTGCGCGGGATCGCTGCTTGCGAGGTTGCTGCTTGCGAGGTTGCTGCTTGCGAGGTTGCTGCTTGCGAGGTTGCTGCTTGCGAGGTTGCTGCTTGCGAGGTTGCTGCTTGCGAGGTTGCTGCTTGCGAGGTTGCTGCTTGCGAGGTTGCTGCTTGCGGTGTGGCGATGGCGGCGGATCGCTCGCTCGGGGTGCCCGTGTTTCCCGCCCCCGCCCCCGCCCCCGCACCGGACGGGGCGATCGGAGTTGAGAATTCGGTGTCGGCCAGTGGGATACGAAACTTGGTGCCGCATTCGGGGCAGAGTCCACGACGGCCCGCCAACTCGGTTTTGATATTCAGCGGTTTCCCACAACCGTGACACGAAAAGCGGATTCCCATCGGACTGCATCGAAAAGACTGGAGCGGAGATCCCGGCTGGCCGTCCTGTGACGGCGAAGCGGGAGAAGCGACCAGTGTAGCCCATTGCCCGCTACAGATTGGCGGTTTCACGCTTCATCGTCAGCGTCCGGACAATTTTCTTGCCGCCGGTGAACTGTGGCGGCACGAACGTGTTGGCATCCAAGGAGACTTCGATGGTCACGGTCAATTCGGGGGTCTGGTTGTTGATCTGAGCGGGGGAGACGTTGACCGTGGCGCCATGCAGCCCCAGGGTTCCCAGGACGGTGTTGGCCGTCGACCGCGCGTCGGCCGCGGTGCCCCCGGGGACGATCGCTTTGCGACAGCCTTCGTAGACCGCGTTATCGACGGTGTGCCGAATCATCGCGACGCGACAGAATTCAAAGGCGGCGAAGAAAAAGAAGAACAGCAATGGAGCGACGATCGCGAATTCGACCATGGCCGACCCGCGTCGCCGCCGCCGACCGACTCGGTTGCCGGTTCGCGCGCGGTCAGGTGGTCGGATCTCGGATTGGAAGCCTGTGTCGGTTTGAAAATCCGCGGTTGGGGCATTCACGTGGTTGTCACTCCCGTTTGTCGCGATCGCTGAATTGTGTGTGGCTGTCATTCTGTGATCACCGTTCCCAGGGTGAGAGCGATTTCACGATAGGCCTCGGTCAGTTCGGCGGCACTGAGCGCGTGGAAATGTTTGCCGCCACCGATTTGCGCGACCGTTCGCATCCGGTCTTGGTCGGCGCCGCTGCCGAACGTGATCGTGTGAATTTGGATCTGGCTGGCAGCCAAGTCCGTGGCCACGGTGCTCGGCTCGGGGCCTTCGTTGTGCAGTCCATCGGTCATCACGATCATCGTCCGTTCCACGAATTCCTGGTCGCGTCCGTCCAGCATGATTGCCTCACCGGCTCTCATGCCGCGGCTGATGCTGGTGCGACCGCTGGTGACCAGCGCGGACAAGCCGTCGGTCACTTCGACCAGGTTGGCGGTCAGGGCGACATCCTCGGTGGCAAACTGGCTGTAGGATGCCAAGCCGACTTGCTCGTTGACCGGGGTGGTGTTGAGCGTGGCGACGAACACGCCGATCGCGGTTTGCAGATCCGCGAACTTGGATCCTCTCATGGACCCGCTGCGGTCGACCACCAGGATGACGTCACGTTCGATGTACGTGGCCGCCGCCGTCATTTCGGGTTCAAACGTGCTGAACCCCAGAATGTTTCCGAACAACAACGGGATCGCTCCGGAGGCGGAGTCGCTGGTGCGGCGCCCGGTCACGCGGACGGTGTTCAGTGGTGTCTCACCGCGGCGAAAGACGAAGCGTCCGTCGGCATCGAGATCGCTGCGGCCGAATTCGAAATCACCGGATTCCAGCTGCAGCGGTTGCCCGTTGACTCGATTGAGCAACGCGATCTCCTGGCCCTTGCGAATCGCCAGCGACGTGTCAAAGGACTTGGACAATTCTTGTGATGCCGCTTGGGAAGCGGCGTCGGTGGCCGACCGCAATTCCGTTCGCGACAGGTGCATGTGTGCGATGTCGACCGAAAAGGCGACCGTGGCGAGAAAACCGACCAGCATCACGAGGATCAGAATCAGCATCGCACCGCGGCGTTGCCGGCGACGCATCAGACGGTACTTGACCATGGGGTTCAAACGACTTGGATTATCAATGGGGTGGGGCACGGTTGATCTATTCCTTTAACATCACGACGCGGGCGACCAGCGTTCGGTTGGTGACAAATTCCCCCGCGATCGGACTGTTGGTTCGCGTCGGGGCCGAGACTTCACAGACGACTTGTTCGCCACGTTGCAGGTCGTCGACACCGGTCGGAAATTGGATCTCGAAGTCATTGACGCGCCGGGATTCCAGGATCGCCACCGCACGCGCGTCGGCGTCCGCTTCGGTGCTGCCCGATTGAGAGGCCTCACGGACGGCCTCGTAACAGGCGACATTGAGGGACTGTTTGAGAAAGATGAAGCTGGACGCCTCGATCGATCCGAACACCAGCAGCACGATCACGGGCATGCAGACCGCGAATTCAACCGCAGCCACCCCGTCTCGTTTCCGGCGACCACTTCGCGCGCCGAGAATCGAACTGCGTTTGAAGGGGTTAGCCATCGGACACTTCCCTCCCGGCGGGTTCGATCTCGGACCCGCCCGGACCCGTCGGGCCGTCGGCATCTCGAAGCCGCATGACGTCATTGAAGTGGCTCGCCATCTCTTGCCAAAAATCGTTGTCGCGGAATTTCAGCGGGGCGACCGCGCGGCCCGCCTTGATGTCCTTGAGCGTGTTCCGCAATCGCAGGATCGGGCCGGCAAAGCGATGGCTCAGTTTCAACGTGTCCCAGACGAAGGCCGGGATCAGGGCGGCCGTGATCACAAAGAACGGCAAGAACCGACGAACGGTGTCGCCGAACGTCTGTCCCCAATCGGCATCGGGTTGCTCGAACAGTCGGATCCAGAACGTCAATGCGATCGTGTTGCAAACAAAGAACACAATCCAGTGCAACGCCACGCGGCGGACCAGACTGCCCTGGACCTCCGAATCGACAAGCGTTCTGCTGCGTTTAGCGGGAATTGTAGCCATCGTCCTATCTGATTGATTCGTGGTTGACCGGTGACCCGCGGACTCTCGCGGGTACGCCCTAGTGCTTCGTCAACTTTTATACTTAGGGTACCGCGGAAAAGGGGTCAGGTACCAAAAATGCGAAGCACCCTGCGGGCCATTTGGTTTTTGGTACCTGACCCCTTTTCCGCTCGTGACCCCTTTTCCGCTCGACAAACGCAGGCTCGAAAATTGAAAGCTGACAAAGCACTAGGGAAACCGTAGGCCACGAATTACAAAATCAGCCGTGACTTTTTAACTCTCGTCGGGAATCGGCCGGCCGTGTGGATCTTCGACCGGTGTATCGGTCTCTTTGGCCAACTCGTCGCGCAGATTGCGGTCGGTGAAGTGCTCAAATCGCTCCGCCTGGTCATGGATCCGCTCGGCGCCGCTGCCGGCCCGGTCGACCAGGTATTGTTCCCACAATCGGTGCGATCGGACCAACCGTTGTCCCCGTTCGCGTCCGACGTGGGTCAATTGCAATCGATCGTCCTGATCGGCGACTTCACCGCGGCGGCGCAGCATCGCCAGGGCGGCCTTCATGGACCAGTTCGACGCGAACAATTCCCCGGCCAACCAGGTCGCCGTGGGCGGCCGTTGATCCAGTTCTTCGCCCCGAAACAGTGACGCGACGATGTCGTCACAGAGGATGCGAAGCGACAACAGTTGGCGTCGGACCAGTTTCACCAACACGCCGTGTCGGGGGCTGAGCGTCGCGGCGGCAAAAAACAGGCCTCCGGCGGCCACCGCGATCATGCCCGACGTCGTCGTGCTGCGGTATCCGATCCAGGCCGGAACGCTGAGCGCCAAAACATGGCCCAGCACCGCCGACACGATCGCCAAGGCGACGCTGATCGCAATCATCACGCCCAACCGATCGGTCAACATGTAGGCCGCCGCGGCGGGCACGATGAACATCGCGACCACCAAAATGCTGCCCACACTTTCGAAACAGGCGACCGCCGTCACCGAGACCAGAACCATCAACCCGTAGTGCATCCACTTGGACGAAAAACCCATCGTCGTCGCCAGCGCCGGATCGAACGAGGTCAAACGCAATTCCTTGAAAAAGAACAACACGAACAACGCATTGACCACGGTCACCAGTGCCAGGACCACCGCCGCTCGGGGCACGTCGCGACCGCCGATCGCGACCGTATCGAGCGGAGTCAACTCGATCGATCCGTACAGCACGCAGTTGGGATCCAAGTCGACCGCATCGGCGGTCTGGACCAAGATCACCAATCCGAGCGCAAACAGCGACGTGAACACGACGCCCATCGAAGCCCCTTCGTCGACGCCGCCGGCCCCGCGGATCCATTCGGTGAACACGGCCGTCATCAGGCCGACGACCACGGCGCCGACGAACATCGCCGGACTGCTGCGGGTCTGGGTCAAGAGAAAGGCCACCGCGATCCCAGGCAGCACGGCGTGCGTGATCGCGTCCCCCAGCATGCTCATCTTGCGGAGCACCAAGAAATTCCCCAGCAGCGACGACGCGACGGCCGCCAAGCCGCCGATCACCACGATCCAGCCGTCCAGACCCCAGCTCCAGGAAAATCCCAGCGAAAGCATCTGTCCGATCCAGGCACCAAACGGTTCGCCGGTCATCACTGGGGTCCCCCCGGGGCGTCCGGTTGTTGCTGCGTGCCGGATTGACCTCCGGCCTCGATCTGTTCAACCGTCTGCCCCGCGTCGGCGCTCAGTGCTTGGTCAGCGTTCAGTGCTTGGTCAGCGTTCAGTGCTTGGTCAGCGTTCAGGGGGCCGTGGGGGCTTTGCGGCACCGGGATCGTCATGCCTTGTTCATCCAACAGATCTTCCAGCTGGTCGATCACCTCGGGTGCCAAGACGTGCTCGATTTTGTCTGCGTCGCGGTCCACGTTGGCCGTCGCGACGTCCGCGTAGGCGATCAAGTACATCTCCCACAGACGGTGCTGGCGGGTCAACCGCGCCGCTTCGGCGAATCCGGCTTGCGTCAATTTACAGGCGCCGTTCTGGATCCGCAGCAACTCGTCTTCGACCGCACGCTCGATCGCACGGCTCAAACGTCGCCGCGACCAGCTTCGCATCGAAAGCAACTTGCCAAGGCTGACGGCAAGGCGTCGGTTGGCACGCTCGGCCAAACCCGAGTGGTCTTGCCCGCCGGATGTTTTTTCGAGCTGTTCATACATCGCCCGCAGCAAATGCTGGCGATCGATTCGACGGTTCAGCCGCATCCGGCGCACGAACCGGATGATGACCCCGCGTCGCGTCCCCAACATCATGCTGACGAAGAAAAACAGCGAACACACCAAGACGATCATCGCACCCGAAGGCAGCCCCGGGAACAACGCGCTGACCAATCCGCCCACGATGCTGCCGCCGGTCCCCAGCAGCGCCGCCCAGAGCATCATCCGCCACATCGTTTCGGTCCAGAACCGCGCCGCCGCCGCCGGGATCACCAGCAACGCGATCATCAACACCAACCCCACCGCCTGCAAACCGACGATCGTCACCAGCACCACCATCGTCATCAAGCCGACATCGAGCGCGATCACGGGAAATCCCTGCGCCCCCGCAAACCCTTCGTCAAAACACAACAGTTTCAGTTCTTTGAACAGCACCAGACAGCCGGCGATCACGATCAGCGACGTGACGGCGATCAATCGCGCATCGGCCGCCCGCATCGAAGCGGTTTTGCCATAGATAAAACCCTCCAAACCCGCCGCGTGTCCGGTGTCCATCTGCTGGATCACACCCAGCAGCGCGACGCCGGCGCCAAAGAAGACACTCAGCACAATGCCCAGCGCCGCGTCCTCCTTCAACCGCGTCTGGTTGCGGATCACCAGAATCACCGCCACGCCCAGCAACCCGCTGGCGGTCGCACCGACCAGCAACCAAGGCAGGGATTTTTCGTCCCCTCCGAACCAATTGGCGGCGATGAATGCGATCGCGATCCCCGGCAAACTGGCGTGGCTGAGCGCATCGCCCATCAAGGCGCGCTTGCGCAACAGCGTGAAACTGCCGACCAATCCCGAGGCCCCGCCGAGCACCGCGACGCCGAAGATCACGATCCGCGTGTTGTAATCCTTCATCAGCAACACGCGGCCCCATTGCGTGTCGGTCCACTCAAACGCGGACGTTTGCGATCGGGCGTCGGCCGACCGTCGGCCCCGCGCGTGACAGACGGTCGCCGAAACCGCCAGCACCGCCAGCAGCAACAGGCCACGAGACAGCCGCACGCCCGAAACGCTCGAAGCGATCTCGGTCGACGCGTTCAACCGGCTGGTCATTGCACGCCACATCGTTGGGTTACCCAAATCTCAAATCTCAAATCTCACAGCGAACTCTCCCGTCGCCGCATCGCTTCGGTGACTTCGTCCAGCAGCGTCAATCGTCCGCCGTAGGTCTTTTGCAGGTTGTCTTGCGTAAAGGTTTTGGAGACGGGGCCGTGTGCGACGACGCGCATGTTCAACAGCACCACATGGTCGAAGTATTCGGGAACGGTCTGCAAGTCGTGATGGATGACCGCCGCGGTTTTGCCACGGCCCTTCAAGTCGCGCAAGATTTCGACGATCGCCCGCTCGGTGGCGGCGTCGACCGCGGCGAAGGGTTCGTCCATCAGGTACAAGTCGGCGTCTTGCACCAGGGCTCGGGCCAAAAACGTGCGTTGCTGTTGGCCGCCGGAAAGCTGGCTGATTTGACGATCGGCCAGGTCGCCGATCCCGACACGGCCGAGCGCGTCGCGGGCCTGGTCGCGATGTTTCTTGCGAACCGGTCGGCACCAACCGATTTGGTCGTACAACCCCATCGCGACGACATCCAGGGCGCTGACGGGGAATTGCCAATCGACGCTTTCACGCTGCGGCACGTAACCGACCCGGTGCCTGTTTTCTCGATAGGTATCGCCGAACACACGCACGCGACCGGATGCACGCGGGATCAGATCCATCACGGCTTTGAGCAAGGTGCTTTTGCCGGCGCCGTTGGGACCGACGATTCCGATCAATTGACCGGCGGGAAGATCGAAGCCGACGTCCCAGATCACCGGCTTGCGGTGATAGGCCACGGTCAAATCGTAGACCGACAACGGCACGTTCACGCCCGCCCCGTCGTCCCGCGCTGCCGTGGGAAGGTTCGCATCATCCGTTCTTTCTGGTGGGTTCTGCATGATTGGATCCGGTCGCCGTCGGCGTCACGCCGTCAATGCTCCGTTTGACCGCTCAGCTTACTTTGGAACCCGCCGGGATCTGCCTGGCCGCCGAGGGCGCGTGCGGTGGTCGTCAGGTTGTGATCCAACATGCCGATGTAGGTTCCCTCGTACGTGCCCTCGCGTCCCATCGCATCGCTAAACAACGTGCCGCCCTTGACCACCGTGTGCCCTTGGCTGGCGGCGCCTTCGATCAAGGCCTCGACATTCTTCGGCGACACGCTGCTTTCGACAAAGACGGCTTTGACGTTGCGACGGATCAGCAAATCAACCAACGCGTTGATCTGTTGCAGGCCGGCTTCGGATTCCGTCGAGATTCCCTGGATCCCCCGCACGTCCAATCCGTAGGCGCGTCCGAAGTAGTTGAACGCATCATGGGATGTGATCAGCAAACGGCTGTCTTCGGGAATGGTGGCGATGACCCGAAGCCCGTACGTGTGCAACTCCTGCAACTCGGCTCGATAGGCCGCGGCGTTCTCCGCAAACCGGTCTCCGTGATCGGGCGCCAAGACGGTCAGTTGATCGCGGATCAGGTCCACGCATTGGCTCCACATCGAGACGTCGTTCCAGACATGGGGATCACCGTGCGCCCCGTTTTCTGTTGTCGATTGGCTGGCGTCACCGGACATCAACAGGCCGCGGTCGATCGCGTCGGTCACGGCAAACACGGGTTTGCGACGTCCCACTTTTTCAAGCGTGTCGGCCATCTTTCCCTCCAGCATCAAACCGCAATAAAAGACGGCGTCGGACTCCATGATGTCTTGGACGTCATCGCGCGTCGGCATGTAGAGATGGGGGTCGACCCCGGCGCCGCAGATCTGTGTGACGTCGATCAGATCGCCGCCCACGTTGCGGACCAAATCGCCGACCATCCCGACCGTCACCACCACTTGCAGCTTCTCACCCGACGCGGCTCCGCCCCCGCCCGGCGCGGCGTTCGGTTTGCCAGAACCGCATCCGACGCTCAATCCGGTGACCATCAAAAGGCCAATTTGGAAGAATTTCATGAACTTTTTTCCTTGCTTGTCTTCGTCTTGCGGCCTGCAATCTATGCCCATTGCGGCCCGAAGCCCAGCAGAGCAAACCAACAAAAACCGCTCTATGACGGCCCGAACGGCTACTTTGCCCCCACCTTTCGCTTCCCGATGCCTCGTTGATGGACAAAATATCACCCATATTTTTGGGTATCCACTTGTAATCCCCGAAAGAATCACTCCCAGGCGACCCGGAAATCGTGTTACACTTACCGCGTGTGCGGACGACGGTTGTCGTTGTCCGGCTAGATCGAAGACCGAGACTCTCAGAACGAAATGGACGCCTATTGTGCGTCGCGGACAGCTCCGAGTGATGAGGCCTTCCGGAATTTGGAGCTGTAGTAGCGATGAAGATGTATGTGGGAAATCTGGCTTGGGCCGTTACGACGGAAAAGCTGGAAGAGATTTTTGGCCAGTACGGTCAGGTCGATGATGCGATTGTTTTGACCGATCGCGAGACTGGTCGAAGCCGCGGCTTCGGCTTTGTGACGATGCCCGACGAGGCTGCCAAGGAAGCAATTGATGCTCTCGACGGACAAGACTTCGAAGGCCGACCGCTGCGGGTCAACGAAGCCCAAGAGCGAGCGCCGCGTGGCGGCGGCGGTGGTGGTGGTGGCGGTTACCGTGGCGGTGGCGGCGGCGGTGGAAACCGCGGCGGCGGCGGCGGTGGCGGAGGTTACGGCGGCGGCGGCGGTGGAGGCCGCGGCGGCTGGTAAGTCACCTTGAGCCATCGTGCTTAAGCCCTGTGGGTCGTTTCCGGCTCACGCTCAACGAATTCATCAACGCGACCCAAGTCTGTCTAGACAGGGTCGCGTTTGTTTTGCGCCCCCCACGCCGACGGTATTGCTATGCTTGTTTCATGTTCGCATGGCTAAAAAAAATCGTCACCCGTTCCCGTCCCACCGCCGCACCGATCCAGGGCACGCGCGTTCCGCCGGCGGACGATCTGCGGCAGACGCTGCAAGTCGCCACCGTCTGGCAGGTCGTCGATCGTTTCCTGACTCAGAATCCGGCACCGACACCCTTCGGCGTTCATGCGCTGGTCGATGCGGGGGCCGCGAACTTGCTGGATCCGTCGGAGTTGGTTCAGGTGTGCGAGAAGATTCAGGAGCACGGTTACCAGTATCCGATCAATCCGACGTTGATCCAGGAGCTGAACCAATCCGAGTTGCTGGAATTTTTGCGTTGGCACGGGCAAAACGAAGTGGAGCGAGAGTATTACGCCAACGAAATGACGCTCCGTGAATTGATCCAGCGGTTTCAAGCCGATCGCTAGGGATCGAGTGTGGCGACCGATGCGTCAGCGGCCCGTCGCGACCAGGATGCCGTTTTTCAGCAGCGAGCGCACCATCGCGGTGCCCTGTTTCCGTCCGGTCTCGATGGCCAGCCCGACGTTTTGTGAGAACAGGTCCAGGCACTCCGAGACGGGCCGGCTGCCGTCAAACGTTTCGAGCAAGGTCCGCACGTATTCATCGACGCCGATCGAGACGGGCAGTCCATCGTCGAGGTGGAGCACGATCGAATCGCGTTGCCAGCGAAACTCTTTCCAGTGCGACGTCTCGACCTGGCGCAACCCATTGGCAACGGCCAATCGGCTGGCCAGCAGCGCGTCGCCGTCGTCGTTCAACGCCAGGTCTCGATCGGAAAACCCTCGGGCGATTGCGTCGCCGATCGGTTGACGGATTGGTTTGGTCAGTTGCGTCACGTCGAACCAATTCTCCCCGGCCCGACGGCGGATGAACAGAAAGCCGCCTTGAATGGCTTCGACGCCCTGTTCTCGAAAGTAGTTTTCCCACTTGTTCTGTTCCGCGGCCAGTTCAGCTTCATCGGAAATCGTTTGCGCCAACGCGTTTCGGGCATAGCTGGCGGGGAACTGTCGATTGGCCGGTAGGATCCAAACGTCGCAACCGGAATCCGCCAGCCAGCCGCGGAGGCGATCTTTCCAATCCTGGCCCTCCATTTCGACCCACTCGCAGATGGTTTGCAGGATGCCGCCTTCTTCCAAGTGATCGACGGCTTGCGAAAGCATCTGCCGGACAAAGCCGTCCAGCTCGATGGGGTTGAATCGAAACGTCGTCACCGCATCGGGCGAAATGACGAACGGGGGATTGGCGAGGATCAGGTCAAAGCGTTCACCCTTCACCGCGTCGAACAGTTTTCCCGTCACGGCGCGGAGGTTCGTGAAACCGTTCAAAGCGGCGTTGAAGCGAGCGAATGCTTCGGCCCTCGGATTCAAATCGGACGCCACCACGGTTTCGCTATGTGGGCACGAGAGGACGCCGTGTAGCGCGAACCCGCTGCACAGGTCGAGCGTTTTGCCAACGCGTTGGCGTATCGCCACGGCATGGAGGTGCAGTGCCGCGTCGCAAAGCGCCGGAACAAACCGCTCGTCGTCCTGGTATTCGATCCGCTGCAGATCCGATGCCAACAGTGCCGTGCCGACGGGGACGACGAGGGCGGTCGGGCGGTAGTCGGTTCCGTCTTCGATCCATAAGCCGCACTGTCGACAGGCGTCAATCAGGCCCGTTGGCAGCAGTGCGTTTGCCGTCTCGGCATCGACCGCTGTTCCCAGGAAGAACGCTTTGGCCAGAACATCGAAGGGAGTTGCGTTCTGGTCCAGCCCGGCGCTCAGTTCGGCCGGCAATCGGTCGCCCGGCGGCGGCACCAGCAATCCGAAACGTTCCTCCAGTCGGGGCGAGGTGTAGCCGGCGGCTTGGCAAACGTCACGAAAGAGTTTCGCTTCCTCCGCTCCCAGGGGAGTCGGCGTTTTATCGGAAATCACTGAATCAGGGTCCTGCAGGGGTGATGGCGAATCGGTGTCAATCGGTCGGGTTTCGTGTGGCCGTGAACAGGTATCCCGTCACGCCCTCAAGCCCTTCTTTACGGACTTCCGTTTCGATGCACTCGTTGACGGAGAATCCGCGTGCTTGCAGCCAATCTCGAATGCAAGCCTCGGTGTGTTGGTAGCGGCCGCTGGTTCCCAGCTGAAATCCATTGGCATTGGCATTGGCTTGCCGTGCTTCCGATTCCAACTTTTCGATGCTAAACACAAACGCTCCGCCGGGCCGGAGTGCGGCCGCCGCGGCGTCAAAGGTCAGCCGCAGGTCACCGATGTAGATCAGGGTGTCGGCCGAGACCATTAAATCATACTGCTCGGAGCAGTCGATCAGGTATTGCGTGAGTTCTGCCTCGACCAATTCGTCGTACAGTTCTCGTTGTCTCGCCTTGGCCAGCATCATCGGTGACAGGTCCACGCCGACGAGATGGCTTGCCAGATCGTTGAGGTAGCGGCCGCAGAGTCCTGTTCCACAGCCCAGGTCGACGATCCGCAACGTGCCGCGGTCTTGATCGGCGACAAGCTCGTTTGCGATCTTTCCCAATTGTTCGGGGACGCGGTAGTCGAGTCGGGAAAGCAGTGAGTCAAACGTGTCGGCGAAGCCATCAAACGTGCGTTTGACATAGTCTTGCGAAGCCCGCTCCGGAGCGTTCTCGGGAGCGCCGCAGACCAGGATGAAGTGTTCCGCAATGGGGTTTCCCGGATCGATCGACAACCATTGTTGATAGACGTCCATGGCTTCGTCCAGGCGTCCGGCAAGCCGCAACGCTCTTCCGAGCCCGTCTCGGGGCCCGATGTACTCGGGGGAGATCGCGATCGACTTCTGGTAGGCTTGCACGGCGTCATCGAGTCGGCCCAGTTTCTCCAGTGAGGCACCGAGCGCGTTCCACGCCGTCGCGTTCTGCGGATCCAATTCGGTGGCTCGGGTGTAGGCTGTAAAGGCATCCAGATGGCGGTTCAGGTAACCGAACACGTGCCCCGCATGAAAGTGAGACTGGGCGTTGTCGGGATCGAAATGGATCGCCCGCTCGAACGCGTCCAAGGCCTCTTCGTACCGCTCTTCTCGGACCAGCATGTTGCCGAGATTGTTCAGCGCGCCGGGCTGATTGGGATTGATGGCGATCGATTGGTTGACCCGTTCAATCGCCAGCGAAGTATTCCCCAATTGGGCCGCGATGACGCCCAACAATTGCAACGCATCGGTCTGTTTCGGATCGAGTTCCAAGACTTTGTTGTAAAGCGATTCCGAGTGGGTCAAATTCCCATCGCGATGCATAGCGATTGCCTGTTTCAGCAATTCTTTTGACTCGGTCGATGCCTCACTCGCCATGATGTTGGTCTTCCGACGGATGGATTTGGATAATGCAAGAGGAACCACAACGCCCGTCTGTCGCGGACCGTCGCCTGAAGTGCGAGTTTAGCCGACGACGGCATTCTGGCCCAGCGGCAGATCGGCTGACCGAACGGTATGGATGCGGTGGTGGACGCAGTGATCGTCTCGTGCTGCAACGCCGTCGGCCCGCCAGCAGCACTGCCCGGCGGCAGCACTGCCCGCCAGCAGCACTGCCCGCCAGCAGCACTGTCCGCCAGCAGCACTGTAGGCAGTCGCGCGGCAAAACCTTACCATGACCGACGGACGCTGTTGACCGTCCCGACTGCAACGTACTTTCTTTTTTGATCCGCACCATGTCGCGCTCTGATCATTCGATCGACAGACCGTCGAACGCTGCCGACGTGCGACAAGCGGGCGGGGCCCCGTCCCAACAGGGACCGTTTCGTTCGTTCGGGGCGCCCCAGTGTGTGGTCTGTGGAGTTGGTTTAACCGTTTCCGAACAGGCGGTCGGGAAAACCTGCTCACGCAGCGAATGCAAAACGCGTCGGGTGCGGCAGCAAGCCCAGGCGGAGAGTCGTCGCCAACAAGCGCTGCGCGATCGTGTCGCGATGGCCGAGCAGGCGCTGGTCGAATCGAAATCGATTCCCGCCCAGACCGATCGTGTGCTGGGTGTTCTGCCCTCCAACCGGCGTCGACTAGTCGGGATTTCCAAACGGCAGCTGCGCCCGTTCATCGATCGTTTGATGGGCATCATCAGCCAAGCGGCCGCAATCCGCTTCGGCAATGCGACCCTGGAAGACGACGGTGTCGGCTACAAAACACCCGTCGACTTGGCGCCATCGGAACTCGCCATCCTGGGCAACGGTTGTGCGGTCTGTCGCGGCCACTGTTGTTTCCAAGGCCGCGGCCATGCCTTCATACACGTTGACACCGTGCTCGGATACATGGAGCGTCATCCCGACCAGCGACCACGCGACGTCTTGCAGGCTTACGTGTCGCGGATCGGTCCCAAGGCCTACGAAGATTCCTGTGTCTACCATGCCGAGAACGGATGCACGTTGCCGCGCGACATGCGCTCCAAGGTCTGTAACGGCTATCTCTGCAAAGGCCTCGACGAGATCCTCGATCGGTTGCAGGATTCGTCACCGGAGGTGTTTGTGATTTCCGTCAGCGACTACGATCGGGAGGACTGCGGCGATCCATCCGGCCCGTCGACCCGGGTGGCCGTCATTGACGCACAGCAGGTGACACGCTATCCGTTCATCGATCCCGCCGAGGGCGGCGGCGACGACAACATCACATCATCGGAGGCTTGAGCGACGTGCCGGTTTGCACCAAAACCATCATCGAGCGCGGTGGACGGGAGTTGATCGAATTGCTCACCCATTGTGTGTTTTCGTTCAACACCGACGTGCTGTTTCTCTATTGTGTCGGCGAATACCAGCTTCGCCCCCAAGCGGTCAGCGCGCTGGCGATCTACGACGTGTTCTGCGCCCCGGCGGCTCCGGCTCGTATCAGTGACCCGTCTCAGATTCCGCCCAAGGACATGCGGGTCGGGCAAACGATCGCTGACCTGCGCCAGGCATTCCAAGCGGCGACCTGCGATCCGCCCCAGCCGAAAGCCGTCGAGGATGACGATGACGATGACGAGCGCCGGGACGCTGGCCAGGACGACACGCCGGCCGGATCGACTCCGCCGGTTCGTCCCGCCGTTCCGCTTCCGCCCCGCTATCTGTTTGATTCGATCGCGGCGAACCTGGCCGTTTCGGAGCAGGCGAAAATCGCAACGCTGGAAAACTACTACGACCCGAAACGGACGCCCCAAGAGAACTTGCCGGGCGGTGAGCTGACCGACGTCCAGCGTGCCTTCGTGGACCACGTCTGGACGCCACGGATCCGTCCCTACCTTGTTTCGTCGGGGTTTTGGCGCGTTTCGACCGTCGGTTGAGCTGCGAAACGGTTGACTGTCTCGAACTTCACTTCCCCCACCCAACACCGCCGCATGGCATCTCGACCCCAGCTTCCGCCCATCGCGGACGTCGTCTCCTTGGCCGTCTCGCTTCACCAAGGCGGGCATTTGACCGAAGCGGAAGGACTTTACCAACGTGCATTGGAACGGGCGCCCGAAAACGTGGATGCGCTGCACTTTTTGGGCGTGCTGCGGCATCAACAGGGGAACTCCGACGAGGCGGTGCGGTTGATCCGTCGCTCGCTTCGCGGCAATCCCCGGTATCACGGGGCCCGCAACAACCTGGGAAACGTGCTGAAAGAGTCCGAACGTTTTGCCGAGGCGGAAACCGAGTACCGAAAGGTGATCGAGGCGGATCCCGGGCATGCCGACGCGTTGAACAATCTTGGCGCCGTGCTTCGCGTGCTCAAGCGGACCGAGGAGGCGATCGCGTCGTTTGAGCAAGCCATCCGGTTGCAGCCTCGGCATTCCGACGCCCACCAAAATCTCGGCAACGCGTTGAAGTCCAGCGGGCGACTGGAGCAGGCATTGGTGGCGTTCCGAACGGCGGTTGAAATCGATCCGCACCGCACGACGGCTCGTCTAAGTTTGGGACGGGCGCTGTACGCGTGCGGCAGAATCGATGAAGCCATCAGCGTCTATCGTCAGTGGCTGGCGGTTGCCCCCGAGAATCCGATCGCGAAACACATGCTGGCCGCCTGTGAGGGAAATGAGGTGCCGGACCGTTGTTCCGAAGCCTTCATCCGAGAGTCCTTTGATGTGTTTGCGTCCAGTTTCGACGAAGTGCTGGAACGGCTGAATTATCGTGCTCCGGCCCAGATTGCCGACGCCCTCTCGAATGTCGCGACGCCGCAGGGAACCATGCAGGTGCTCGATGCCGGTTGCGGCACCGGATTGTGCGGCGAGGATTTGCGGGCCTATGCGGAGCGGCTGATCGGAATCGATCTGTCCCCCAAGATGATGGTCAAGGCGGCGGCCCGCGGCCTGTACGATGAATTGACGGAAGCCGATCTGGTGGCGTACCTGTCCGATCACGCCGACCGGTACGATCTGATCGTCTCGGCCGACACGTTGATCTATTTTGGGGCGCTTGACGAGGCGATCGGGGCGGCGGCCAATGCGTTGCGACCGGGAGGGATGCTGTTGTTCACCGTCGAAAGTCAACCGGATGCCGACGACGTGCCGCCCTACCAGCTCCATCCCCACGGCAGATACAGTCATCGGCACGATTATCTTACCGATTGTATCCAGGCAGCCTCGCTCCGCGTTCATGCGATTGAGCCGGTGACCCTCCGTCTGGAACTGAAGCAGCCCGTCCACGGATTGGTGGTCACGGCGGTCAAAGAAAACTGAACCCGCCGCAATTTTTGCCGCCGCAATCGTTGCCTCCGCAGTGCATCCGCTTCTTGCTCGGCCTGTTGAATCCATCGCCAGACGCCCTCGTGCAAGCGCCCTCGTGCAAGCGCCGCGGTGCACGTCACAGTCTGGTGCTGGAGTCATCGGATACTGTACAATCCGACCACTACAGATTGTCCCTGCTCTGGCGCATTGAGATTAGCTGAATTATGAGTTCGTCCCAGATCAACCGCGGGATCGCAGTCACCACACAGGCCGGACCGGACAAACTGCTGTTCCACCGCATGTCTGCCTTCGAGCGACTGGGAAGCCCTTTCGAATTTTCGTTGGATCTGCTGTCGTTTGATCACAACATCGTCCTGGACGATTTGCTGGGCACACCGGCTTGTGTCTCGGTGCTGCGTCCGAACGGTTCGACTCGGTATTTCCACGGCCTGATCAACCGCTTCTCGTGGGCGGGAAGCCACGGTGAACTCTCGGTGTACCGCGCCACCCTGGTGCCTTGGCTGTGGTTTTTAACCCGCAACACCAACTGCCGGATCTTTCAGGAAAAGACGGTCCCCGAGATCATCACCACGGTGTTTCGCGATCATGGGTTCACCGACTTTGTCGATTCGTCACGGGAAAGCCACCGTCGTTGGGAATATTGCGTTCAGTACCGCGAATCCGATTTCGATTTCGTCAATCGTTTGATGGAACAGGAAGGGATCTACTATTACTTCAAGCACGACGAATCAAAACACCAAATGGTTTTGGCCGATGGCATGACGGCGCATTCGCCTGCAGACGGCTACGCGACCGTCCCCTTTTTTCCACCGGATGAAGGGCGGTTGCGAGAAATGGAGCATGTCTACCATTGGTCCGCCAGCAAAGAAGTCCAAACCGGTGCGTATGCCCTCAACGACTTTAATTTTGAAACTCCCAACGCGAATCTGTTGGCTTCGTCAAAGACGATTCTCAAACATGACATGTCGAAGTTTGAGATGTTTGACTATCCGGGGGAATACACCAAAATGGCGGAGGGGACGACCTATTCTCAACGTCGCATTGAAGAACAAGAGGCCCGATTCGAGCGCGTCAGAGGCAATTCCAACGTACTCGGTTTGGAAGCCGGTTCGGTATTCACGCTCGCCGGCCATTTTCGCCGCGATCAGAACGAAAAGTACTTGATCGTTTCGAGCAATTTGGAATTGAGCACCAGCGAGTACGAGACGGGACCCTCCGGACCCAAACTGTTGCCCGAATGTTCGTTTGAGGCGATCAAGAGCAGTCAGGTTTATCGCTCCGAACGCCAAACCCCCTTGCCCAGGATTCGCGGGCCGCAGACGGCGGTGGTGGTGGGGAAAAAGGGCGATGAGATCTACACCGACCAATACGGACGCGTCAAGGTTCAATTCCATTGGGATCGCGAAGGGAAATTGGACGAGAACAGTTCCTGCTGGGTCCGCGTTGCCCAGTCCTGGGCCGGCAAACGCTGGGGAGCGATTCACATTCCGCGAGTCGGCCAGGAAGTGATTGTCGAGTTTCTCGAAGGCGATCCCGACCACCCGATCATCACCGGACGGGTTTACAACGCCCTCGAAATGCCGCCTTATAAGTTGCCCGACAACGCAACCCAAAGCGGCATCAAGACTCACAGTACGGCCAAAGGGACCGACCAAAACTTCAACGAGTTGCGTTTCGAAGACAAAAAGGGTGAAGAACAGGTTTACTTTCACGCCGAAAAGGACTTCGAACGAATCGTCGAAAACAACGATACCCTGAAAGTCGGTTTCGAAAAGAAAGACACCGGCGATCAGGTGATCGAAATTTTCAACAACCAAAAAGTCCTGATCGGTGATGCCAGCGCCAAAGACGGCAGTCAGACCATCACGATCTTGAAGGATTTCACCCACACCGTCAGCAAGGGTGACGCAAAGATCGCGATTGAGAAAGGCAAACGTTCCACGACGGTCTACGGCGACGAAGCCCTGACGATCACAACGGGAAACCGCACCTCCGTCATCAGCAAAGGCGATGACTCCCTGAAAATCAACGCCGGTGCCCATACGACCCAGGCGGCCAAGTCGATCGTGCTGAAAGTCGGAGGAAGCAGCATCAAAATTGATAATTCCGGCATCACGATCAAGGGCACCCAGATCGTCGTCCAAGGTCAAGCCTCGGCGGCCCTCAAAGCGCCGATGGCCACCGTCTCCGGCAGTATGGTGACGGTGAAAGGTAGCCTGGTGAATATTAACTGATCCGTCCTGCAGTTTGGTCTCCCCGTTCATCCGCTTCCCAGTCATCGATCCACCTTCTTTCTTTCCGGATCTCTAGTCATGAGAGTCATTCTTCAGGTCACCGCAGGACCGGCACTGGGTCGCCAAATCCCGCTCCAATCCGGCGAACGGGCACGATTCGGAAGCAGTGACAGTGCCGATGTCTGCTTTCCAGAAGACGTGCAGATGGCCGAAGTGCACTTCGAACTGGAATGCCAGTCCGAACAGTGCCTGGTCCGCGATCTGTCGGGCACCGCCGGGACCTTCGTCAACGACGAACCCGTCGAAGAAGCGTCGATCGAGGATGGCGATCAGATCGTTGCCGGGCAAACGCAGCTTCGTACCGTCGTCAAGGGACGCCCCGGCGATCCAAAGGGCAAGCCCGACGAGTCCCAGACAGACCAGCCCGTCGAACCGAAACTCTC
Organism: Stieleria neptunia; assembly: GCF_007754155.1. Lineage (NCBI taxonomy): Bacteria > Pseudomonadati > Planctomycetota > Planctomycetia > Pirellulales > Pirellulaceae > Stieleria > Stieleria neptunia. The sequence goes on from NZ_CP037423.1 coordinate 2,683,382, forward strand.
CGCCGTCGAGCTTTGCCAAATGACCGATCTGGAGGAAGAGTCGTTGCAGCTGTTTCGCCCCAGCCATACGCCGGAAGAGTTTTTCCAGGTTCTGACGGACAACCAACTGTTTGCCGACGCCATCCGAATCCTCTCGCTGTACCTGCCCAAACGACAAGCCATTTATTGGGCGTATCGGGCCGTCGACGATGTCTTTCCACGAGACCTGATCGGCGACGAGCGAACCGCGCTCGACGTGACGATGGCCTGGTTGAAGGATCCCAGCGAAGAAAACCGCCGAGCTGCCATGGCGATCGCCGAAAAACTGGAGTTCGCCAATGCACCCAGTTTGGTCGCCGCGGCCGCCTGTTGGAGCGAAGGCAGTATGGCGCCGGCGGAGTTCGACGAGGTCCCCCCCGATCCGAATCTGACCGCCCAAATGGCCGCCGCGGCGATGACGATGACCGCCACCAGCGGCGAGGTGAAATCAATCAACGATCGCTTCGGAAAGATTACCGAAATCGGAAAACAGTTCCTGGCCGGTGACGTCGAGCTGCCCGCTTAGCAACGCACGGAAACGAAGCCTATCCCACTGATTGTCTTGCCCCCATCACCGCGGGTTCATCATTCTGCCCCGTATCATTCTGCCATCCGCTCCCACGATCTGAATCACCAACCCCCTGCCGCCAAACTTTCCGAATGCGGCAGCTCTTCCCCGGAATCTTGGTTGTCATCCGGTTCCACTTCAATCTTGATCGTCTGGCTGACGGTTTGCTTTTCGAGTGATGCTTCGGGTCGCCCGTCCGTTGCGCCGTCCGCGTCATGGTCGGTGTACTGAAAACCGGACAGCGTGACTTCGACGGTCCGCGAGATCACGGCCATCTCAGCGACTTCGGCGTCCTGCTCCAGATCCGTCGCCACGTCGCTGCCGTTCGGCACCTCGTCGCTGCCGCTCGGCACCTTCTGGCTGTCGCTCGCTGCGTCATCGCTGGACGATTCGACTCGATAAGCCAGTGCGGCGATCAACGCTTGCACCGACCTGACGTCGACCGCATCGCTGAATCGGACACGCAATCGATCCGCCGGCCCCTCGTTCGAAACGAGTTCACCGATCACTTTCGGCTCCGCTTGGTGATGAGCGCGGTGAGAAAGCATGGTGCGTCCTTGCCGGGTGTCGGTCACGATCGTGGCGCCCAGCAAGTCGGTCATCGGTCGAATCGCCAGCGTCTCACCGGCAAGCCGCTCGCCCAGAATCGACACGGTCAATTCCGCGCCGCCGAATCGGGCCAGCCGGCTGGGATCGCTCAGCAAAACAGACGTGCCGATCTGCTTGAACGATGCGTTTCGTCGAACCGTGAACTGATCATTCGAAAACGCAAACGTGATCGGGTACAGGGGCGCGCCCTCCCAGATCGTCGTTTGCCCGTTCATCCCGGATGACAACAGGTTCTGGCCGTCGGGCGAAATCGAAATGGAGGTGATATCACTTTCCGAGTTGACTTCACTTTCGGCATCCAGTCGGAACAGCTTTTTGTTCAGGGTGAACAACTCTTTGATCAAGCCGCTCGACGCGATCGTTTCCGGTTTGACCTGGGGGGCCTCTTGCGACGGGTCGTTCGCAACGATTGCCTCTAAGATGCGGCTGGTGTCCCAGATGCCGATGCCTTTGCCCTGGCCGGTGATCAGTCGTCGGCGGTCATAGGAAAGGGCGATCGCGGTGGTTCCACTGGCGTCTTCCCGATCCATTTGTGCCAGCAGATTGCCACGCCGATCCCAGAACGCGACGACGCGATCTCCGTCACAGGTCACGATCCAGCTGCCGTCGTCGGCATACACGGCCGTCTGCACTTTACCCGGTTGCCAGGTCTCCAGCACACGCTGCAAGGTTCCGTCGGCTGCGAGTTGCCAAACCGCCGCACCGCTGTCGGTGCCGGCCAAGATGCGGGTCCCGTCGGGTGAAAACATGGCAAAATTCAGCTCGCGACGATCATCGTCCCCGCGCGATTCAAGTGGACTGTGCCACTGCTGGGCATCGAACCGCCATAGTTTCCAGGTCCCGTTTCGCTCCGCCGTGATCATCCGATTCGGATCGGTGGGGTCAAAAAAGGTGGACACGATCGGTCCGTCATGCTGGCCGGCCAAGTGGACTGCGGCGCTGGTGTTTTCACTCCAACGGTCCGCGTCCAATTCCCAAACACGGACGTTTCCCTCGCTATCGCCGACCACCAGACGATCGCTTCGGCCGCTGGCGGGATCGTACGAGAAATCGGCGGCAACAATTTTTGATGCGGGGCGGAAACTCTTCTTGAGCGTCGTAAAACTCAGCGGCCGCTGCCGGTCGGCGGCCCACAGTCGAGCACCCTTGCCGCCGACCACCAAGAGTTGCGTTTCCGGCGCGTCATTGCCCACGATGAACGCGGTCGAAACTTCACCGATTTGCGATGAATTCATCTCGGCAAAATCAGCGTCTGGATGGTTCCAATCCCAATAGCCGATCCGATAACGTGACGGGCGGCTGGTGCCCAACGGGCCGCCGCGATCCGAACCGGACTTGGCCGGGAAAAACAGACTCAGCAAGGCCCGGTCGGTTCCCGGGACAAAGCGTGCGGAACGAATCGTCGGCCGGTTGTCGGTCCAATCACGGCGGCCGGCATCATCGGTGAGCAAGAAGCTGGCTTCCGCTCGAATCGCGTCGCCCTCCAAACGGAACAGTTCGGCGACGGGAAAATCGGTGCCTTCCAGCGGGGCGTGTCCGACCAGCAAACGGTCGCCGGCGGCGGAAACGTCCAATGCCGTCACCGGGCCCGACCAGGGCAGTTTGGTTTCTTGGGTTCCGTCGGTTGCATTCCATCGGATCACTTCACCATCCACACCGGCGGTGATCAACGACCGGCCCGACGGCAAAAACGCGGCGCTGCGGATGGCAGAACGGTGTGCCCGAAAACGGACCAGTTGGCGAGGGCTGTTCGTTGCGGTCTCGACCTGGTAGACGAAACAGTGCCCCGAGGAATCCCCGACCATGAAACGCCCCCCATCGGGTGAGAACTTGATCGTCGTCACATCGGGAATTCGCCGTTGCAGACGATTCATCGCGTCGATGCCGTCGGACGTCGTGCGGACCGAGACGGGCGAATACGTCGCGCCGCGGCGTTGGGTGACCGCTTCGGCTTGCCGGGCCAACTGCGAACGGGCATAGTCGCCCAGCAAGGCCGTTTTGACCACGTCGCCTTGCGCGTCGACACGCCAAAACCATGCCGGCGTCATGTGTTCATCGCTGCCGGTGACGACCAACGCGTTGCCCCGGTCGTGCTGCCACGCCACGTCCGCGGCGCCACGATATCCGGTCCCATCAAGCTTTAACGTGTGTGTCCCGCGGGTGACGTTCCACAGCCGCGTCGTGTTATCGCCGGCCGACGTCATCAACCGTTCGCCCTGCGGATCGATCACACCGGTGGCCGCCAACATGGCGTGCCCCTGGACCAACATCTCTCCGGTCGCGCGGCCGGGGTTTTGTAGGTCCCAGACTTCGACCGTGCCGTTGGCATAGACCGTCGCGATCCAGCGTCCGTCGCGGGAATAGATGGATTGGAGCGCACTGGACAGTCCGCGTTCACTCGGTTGGCGGCTCAAGCGAACCTCCGGGTCCGGAATCAGATCACGGGGCATCGAATACGCTTGCCACGCCCAGAGTTTCAAACCGTCGTCGGCCCCCGACAACACGTATTGGCCGTTGTTGGAAAACACGCACGACCGGACCCAACGCCCGTGACCGCTGAGCACTTTGTCCAGTTTCCAGCTGTCCTCAGTCGGCCGCCACACCCGCACGGTGTTGTCGTTTCCGCCGGTGACGATGATCTGCTGATCGCCGAGACGGCCCACCGCGATGCTGCGAATACTGGCGGTATGACGATCGCCGGTGGCGCCGATCTCGTCGCGTCGGTTGGCGTCTCCCTGATTCCGATCGACCTGTCCTTGCAAACGTTTTTTCAACAGGTCGGTGCCCGCGGCCACGACATCGGCTTGCGCCGAACTGAGCTTCCAACGCAGCAGGCTTCGGTCGTATCCGCCCGAGAGCACGGACCGGCCGTCGGGGCTGAACACGGCTGCGTAGACCGGGCCATCGTGGCCGCGAAAATCGTACAGCTTTTTCGCTTCGCTGACGCCCGTGGGCTTCGGCGTGGCCAGCCAGACGCGGACCCGGCCGTCTTCACAGGCGGTCACGACCAAGTCATCGTTGATTGGCGAAAGCCTGGCGCTCCAAACCTTGGGATCCAAGTGGTCCGCCATCACGGAGAGACGTGCAGCGGTGTTCCGGTCCCAAACCACGGCGGTCCGGTCGGCGGCGCTGGTGACGACCTTCGTCGCGTCGCCGGAAAAGGCCACGCTCAACACTTCCCCTCTGTGTCCCTGCAGCAACGAAGGGGTTGCCGCGACTCCATCGGACGTGATTTCCCAGACACAGACGTCGAAATCGCTTTGCCGCGAATCACCCTCCGGATCTTGTCGGCGAATCCCCGCCGCGGCCAAGTAGCGTCCGTCGGCGGAGACCGCCACGGCGCTCAGCTTGTTTCCGAACGGGATCGTGATCGGCTCCGCATCGCTGTCCAAGGCCGTGACACCCTTCCACAGCAAGACGTCCCCGTTATCGGTTCCCGCCGCCAGCACCTCGCCGTCGGCGGAACTGGCGACCGCTTCGATACGATCCTGGCCCGTCAGCGTTGCCACCGAAGCGGGACTCCAACTGTGTTTCAAGATGCCCCACTCGATGTGCCGCATTTGGGACATCACCGGATCGGCATCGGGCTTGGTCGGGTCCAGTTTGTCCAGAATGCGTTCGGCCTTGTCGCGCAACTTGCGTCGGATGGACTCGGCCGCTAATCCGATATTCGAGGAGTACGGTGCTTCTTCGGCGCGACGTTTTTCCAACCGGGCTTCGGCCTCCAACCGCCGAGCTTCCCGCTGGGCCCGGACAGCTTCGTTTCGAGCCAGCTCCGCGTTTTCTCTTTCTTCTTCCGCCTTGAGCTTCGCTTCGGTCGCTTCGCCTTTCTGAGTATTCGCCACGTCGCGTTGGTTTTTAAGTCGGTCCGCGTTTTCCAACGACTCCTTGTAGAAGTAAAGCGTCACGACCACGACGGCCAGGATCGCCGCGATCGCCGTTCCCGCGGCAATCTTTGAAACCCATGCCAGACGTCGCCGCGCCGCCCGTTTGTTTTCCAGCTTGGAAAGCAGATCGCGATGCTCGGGGTTGTTCGAATCCAGAACGGAAATCCCCAGTTCGTAGTTCTCCTGTGCCAGGGCGTTTTTGGCGTGTTCCAGCGTCGACAAACGCATTCCGACCGCGGCGGCGGTGTTGCCGTCCCAAAGTTTCAGCGCCTCTTCATAGGCAAACCGGGCACGGGCAAATTCATCGCTGCTTTGTTGCCGCTTCGCTCGGGCGAAGTGTTCATCGGCACTTTCGGACAGCTTGATGCTCTCACGATGCGATTGGTATTCACGAATCGCATCTTGCAACTCTTGGACGGACTGGTAGCGGTCTTCCAGATTGGTCGCCATCGCGCGGCGGGCGATGTCCACCAATTCGCCCGAGCGCGTCGTCGGGATGATTTCGTTGGCGGCCGCGGCCAGCAGGGCTTCGCCGGTATCGCCGGTCCGCGGGTGGGGCGGAGTCCCGGTGACGATCTCATACAGCACCGCGCCCAACAGATAAATGTCACTGACCACACCCAGCTCGGACGGATTGTGGGCCGCCATCTCGGGCGCCATGTAGGCCGGTGTGCCGGCCGGCCCGGTCGCGACCGATGCCCAGGGTTGGTTGGGATCTTTGGTGATCGAAACCGCAATCCCCCAGTCCATCACCGAGACTTCACCGAACTCGCCCACCATGACGTTGTGTGGCTTGATGTCTCGGTGCAGAAAGTTTCGGTCGTGGGCAAAGGCGATCGCGTCACAGACCTTCATCAGGATTTCCAGATTCTCCGGAATCGTGTTCTCCTGAATGAATTCGTTCCACGGTCGCCCTTGGACGTGCTTCATCGAGTAGAACGGGATCCCGGTCGCATCGCGCCCCAACTCGTAAATCGGAACGATGTTGGGGTGTTCCAGTTGGCCCGTGACGACGACTTCGGAAATGAACTGGCTCTCCCCCACGCTTCCGGCACCGGCCAGTTCGGCCATCGGAACCTTGACCGCCACGTTGCGGTCCAGCGAGGTTTGGCGGGCCGACCAGACACGGCCCATGCTGCCTTCGCCGATCACATCGGTCAGTTCGTAATCGCCTTCGCTGGCACCTTTGGCACCGCCCTTTCCCTTCGTGATTTTTCGCGTCGCGATACTCAACGTCGGGCTCTCGACCTTCGTTTCGGTCGACGGTTGATGGGAGCTGAGCGTGCTCTCTGCGGTGAAGCCGGCTCCTCCGCCGCCGAAGGTGGACTCCCAAGTGCGTTCGACGCGTCGCCGAAATTGGGGCGACAGACGCCGGGGTTGAATCAACCCTTCGCTGCTGGCGACCTCCTGCAGCGGGCTGTCGGGCTCAACGGCCGTCGGATCAAACTGACTCGGCGGCGGGGCGGGGGCATTGGGGGCCGGGGCGTCGGGGGCCCCGCGCGGCTCCTCCGGATCGGTCGCCGCATCCTCGGCGGTCGGTTGCGGGGCGGCGAAGGGAGACGAGGCGGCATAATCGACCGCCGCCACGGGCTGTTCGGCCGGCGCGTCGGGGATGACTTCTTCGTGACCGGTGAAGAAGCACGCGCAGCTTCCACAACGCCCATTGGCCTGGTCGCGCTGGCTGCATTCGGAACCGCAATAAGAACAGATTAGCGCCATGACGCTGGTCTCCTCGCTGACAAATGATTTCGATCACGCTCGGGCTGCGATGACGCCACGCGCCGCCGTCGCGTATCCCGTCGCGTATCCCGTCGGCCCATCCCCGCGGCCAACACAATGCCGCCCGTTGAGACCACCGGAACGCTGCCCAGGCGTTCGACGCTGCTCAGGTTGGAACGCCCGATCGATCCCGCAGCCGGCACCGCAGTGGGCCCGGCGGCCGGGCGGTCGACCGACGCCGCCGGAGGGTTCTCCGGCGGCTCGGCGTCCGCGTCTGCGTCCGCGTCGGACTCGGTCGCGTCCATTGGCTGACCGGGTTGATCGTCGCTTTGAGATTCAATCGGTTGTCCGTCGCGGATGATAAAGTCCAACACCAGACGTTCCGTTTGCCCTTCGATCAAATAGATTCGATACCGATCGTCGGGCAATCGCTTGAACAGTTCGGGCAATTGGCTCAGTTCAAATCCCTCGCCCGAATCGGGGTCTTCCAGGTCCGGCAGGCTGTACTCTTCACGTCCCGGCTGCGAATCCCAAAGCTTGACTTCGCCCTCCGACTCGGCACCAAACGAAACGATCCGCAGCACATAGTAGCGCTGGCTGGTCACCACGGCGGAACCGACAGAATTGTTGAATTGCAGTGGCGGCGTGACAAAAACGATGCGTTGGGTCGCGGGTGTGGTGACGACGATCTGCTCGAAGGTGCGCACAAAATCGACGCTGTCCGCCTCCGGCAACGGCGCCGAAAACGGCAGCAGCGCGCCTTCGACCCGCAGCGTGACCGTGGTGGTAAACTCCGGGCGATCGAGCAAGTCGGTGGTGTGTTGTGTCAGCACGATCGAGCCGTCCGCGATCGACGTCAGTGCCACGGTGACATTGATGTCGCCCTGATTCGGGGCAACGTCGTAGGAGTGTTGGAAGTTCACCCCGACCCCACCGGTGCTGATGTTTTGTTCCAGAGGGTTGCGGCGGAGCGGATCACTATCACCCGGATTGCCTTCCAACCAGTCCACTTCGGCTGCGAACCCGATCCCCAACGGATCGTTGACCGTCACATCGATTTGGGCGTTTCGCTGGGTGCCGCCCAGTAATTCGCCGACTTGCGTTCCGCTGATCGGATTGGACGCATTGATCAGCACGCCGCTAATCTGGCCCTTGCTCGTTGCCACGACGGCGGAATCAGCGAGCGTCAACACGCCCGCCCCGGCACCATCGTCGTTGGCCGAGATGGTGACCGACACCGCGTCGTTGCTACCGGTCGTGACTCGGGCCACCCTGTCCAGTGCCAGGTCGTCGTCGGCACGCAAGGCGATCTGCCCGCTCCCTGAGGTGATCCAGCCGTTCACGTTTAGGTCGGACGACGCACCGACCGCTTCCAGCGTGATCGAACCACTGCCCGATGTGATGCTACTTGGGATGCGTCCGCCGCTGGAGACGGCGATGGTGCCGCCGGCGGAAATCGAGACGTCGCCGGAGGATTGTTGCTGGACCGTCAAGAGGGTGATGCCGTCGGATTCGATGACTTGGATGTCTCCGCTGCCGCGGTTGATGGCTTCAAGCGACGTGACCGTTGTGTCGAGCCCGATCCCCGTCATCGCGTCGACCGACAATGCATTGGCGGTGACCGACGCCCCGGTGTTTTGCACGCCGCCGCCCGAGGCGATCAATTCAATGTTGTCGTTGGCGTGGGTGAGTGCGGCATCCACGGTCAGATTGCTCGCCGATGCGGTCAGACTGATCGTCTGGGTCGAGGCATCGGTCGACAGGCTCGCGAGTTGGCTGGTGTTGAACGCGCCCTGGTCGACCAACGCGATGTTGCCGGCGGCGCCGAATCCTGTCGTGGACAGTTCATAGGTCGTCGCATCGGCGACCAGCGCGGTGCCAATCCCGATGCCTCCGGCGGCGACCAGACGCAAGGTGTCGGCGGTCGCGACGCCGCCGCCGACCAGGTCACCGCTCGTCGCGATCAGCGTCAAGTCATCGTTGGAATCTCCGATTGTGCTGTCGACCGTCAAGTTCGAATTCTCGGACGTGAGCGTGACCGTTTGGCTGGAACCATCGGTCGACAACACTGTGATTTGGCTGGTATTCAGGGGGCCGGTATCGACCAGTGAGATGTTGCCGGCGACGCCTGCCGCGGACGTCGTCAAACTGTAGGTCGCCGCGTTGGCCCTGACAGGGGTACCGACCCCGATGCCGCCGCCGGCCCGCAGGGTCAAACTGTTGGACGTCACCGTGCCGCCGCCGTTGATATTTCCCATCGTGGCGGTGAAACGCAGATTGTCATTGGCGTCGCCGACCGCACCGCCGATGTTGAAATCTCCCGTCCGAGTCGTCAGGTCGATCGTTTGTGACGAGATGTCCGTTGCGACCATGAAGTCGGCCGAGCCGACGTCCTGGACGGTGATGTTGCCCGCCGAGTTGACGCCGGCGGAGGTTAACAGGATGGTGTTGGCGTTGGTCAGCAGGATGGATCCGATGCCGATCCCGCCGCTCGAATTGACGGTCAAGGTATCGGCCGTGATGCTGCCCCCACCGACCACATCGCCGTTGCTGGTGATCAAGATCAGGTCGTCAACGGAATCACCGATCGGTCCGCCGATGGTTAGATCACCATTGGAAACGGTGACGCTGGCCGTCTGCGCCGAAGCCGCCGTGTTGATCGACAAGTCGACAGCGTCGTTCTCGATGACCGTGATATCACCCGCCCCATCCGCTCCGTGAGTGGTCAGAATCAACGAGTCCGCGTCGGTGTTCAGCGCCGTCCCGACGCCGATGCCGTCGGAGGAAACGATCGTCAATGTCGCCGCCGACACGGTCGCACCGCCCCCGACAATGTCCCCCGCGGTGGTGTTCAAATTGAGATGGTCCATCGAATCGCCGATCGCCCCGCCGACGATCAGATCGCCTGACGCCACGGACAAGTCAACCGTTTGTGTCGACGCGTCGGTCGTCAGCGTGACCTGGGCGGTGTTCAAGCTGTTCGTACTGATCAACTCGATGTTGCCGTTCGCACCGACACCTTGGGTTTCCAAGTTGTACGTCGCCGCATTGGCCGTCACAGCCGTGGTGATCCCGATCCCGCCGCCGGCCCGGAGCGTCAAGTCGTTGGCGGTCACGGTACCGACGCCGCCGTTGATGTTCCCATCGCTCGCGGCGAACATCAGGCTATCGTTTCCGTCACCAATCGCGCCGCCGACGGTGAAGTCGCCGGTCGTCAGCGTCACGGAGATCATCTGCCCCGAGGTATCGGTCGCGATCGACAGATTAGCCGCGTCGGCTTGCACCACGCTGATGTTTCCTGCCGCGTCGATTCCCGCGGACGTCAGGTCGAGCGTGTTGGCGTCCGTTTGCAGTGGGATGCCGTTGCCGATGCCGCCGCTGGAATTGACCGTCAATGTGTCGGCGGTCACGATTCCGCCACCGACCACGTCGCCGCCGGATGTGATCAAGGTCAAGTCGTCGTTGGTATCCCCGATCGGATTGCTGATGGTCAGGTTTCCGTTGAGCACCTGCACGCTGGCCGTTTGGGCGGATCCCGCCGTCGTGATCGACAGATCGACCGCATCGGCTTCGACCACGCTGATATCGCCCAGACCATTGAGTCCGTTGGTGATCAGATTCAACGAATCGGCATTCGTGCTGAGTTGCGTGCCGATTCCGATCCCACCGCCGGCGTCGACCGTCAGATTGGCTGCGGTCGCCGTCGCGCCGCCCTCGACATTGCCGACCAGGGCGTTCAAGATCAGGTTGTCGCCGGCGTCACCGATTGCGGCATCGACGGTCAGGTCGCCTAAGGAGGCGGTGAGACTGATCGTCTGGGGCGTCGTGCCGGTTGACAGAGTGGTGATCTGGCTGGTGGTCAGCGAGTTGGTGTCAACCAGCGTGATATTGCCCGCAGCGCCCACGCCGAGTGTGGTCAACGCGTAGCTTGCCGCGTTGGCGGTGATTTCGGTGCCGATACCGATACCGCCCCCGGCTTGTAACATCAGGGCGTTCGCCGTCACCGTTCCGCCGCCTTCGATATTTCCGGCCGTTGCAATGAACGTCAGGCTGTCAGCGCCGTCGCCGATCGCACCACCGATGGTGATGTCGCCGGTGGTTTGGGTCAGTTGGATCAACTGACCCGACGCGTCGGTATTAACCACATACGTTGTCGCGTCAAGTTCCTGCACCCGAATGTCCCCCGCCGCCCCGCTGCCACCAGACGTCAGGTCCAGCGTGTCGACATTGGTGTTCAAGACCACTCCCGTTCCGATGCCTTCGCTCGAGTTGACCGTCAACGTGGCCGCCGTCACGGTCGCGCCGCCGTTGACGCTTCCGGCCGAGGTGCGGAGCGTCAGGCTGTCCGTCGCATTGCCGATCGCCCCGCCGACGGTCAGGTCACCGGCCAGGGCATCGAGACGAACGACCTGTGCCGAAGTGTCGGTCACCAAGGTCACTTGGTTGGTGTTCAACGCATTGTTGTCAAACAGCGTGATGTTGCCGTCCGCCGCATCTCCAAAACTGGTCAGATGATAGGTGTTGGCATCGGCCGTCACTGCGGTGCCGATTCCGATGCCGCCGCCCGCACTGAGCCGCAGTTGGTCGGCCGTCGCCAGGGCGCCACCGACCACATCGCCGACCGATGCGTTGAGCGTCAGACTGTCGATTGAATTTCCGATCGCCTGATTGATCAGCAGGTTACCCGTCGAAGCCGTCAACTCGACCGTCTGGGCCGACAACACGTCCGTCGTCAGAGTGACCTGACTGGTGCTGAGCGAATTCGTGTCGATCAGACGAATGTTACCGGACGCTCCGTTGCCGGTCGTGGTCAAGTCGTAACTCGTCGCGTCGGCCGACACGGCGATGCCGATTCCAATCCCGCCGCCGGCGATCAAGGAAAGCTGGTCGGCCGTCACCACCGCGCCGCCAACGATGTCTCCGGCGTCGGCCCGCAACGTCAAATGGTCGTTTGAATCTCCGAGATCGCCGTCGATCGTGAAATCCCCTGTCGACGCGGTCAGATCGATGGTTTGGGGGCTGGAGTGCGTCGCCAACGTGACCCCAGAGGTGCTCAACGCGGTGGCGTTGATCACCGTGATGTTTCCGTTGCCCGCGGTGCCCCCACTGGTCAGGTTCAGTGCCGCGGCGTTCGTGTCCAGCGCGACCCCGATCCCGATCCCGTCGTCGGCGTTCACCGTCAGTGTCGCGGCGGTCGCGGTCGCACCCCCGACGACGTCGCCGTCCAATGCGATCAACGTCAGATGGTCGATCGTGTTGCCGATCGCAGCGCCAACGGTCAGGTCACCTGTCGTCGCGGTCAGGCTGATCGTCTGCGCCGTGCCGGCCGTCGACAGCGTCGTGATTTGGTCGGTGTTGACGGCGCCGGTGTCGACCAATGTGATGTCGCCCGCGGCGTCGGCTCCCAATGTCGTCAAGCTATAGGTCGCCGCGTTCGCCGTCACGGCAGTTCCGATTCCGATTCCCCCGCCGGCGCTCAACGTCAGGTCATTGGCCGTCACCGTGCCGCCCCCGATGATGTCGCCGGTGGTGGCCTGGAAGATCAAGCTGTCGTTTGCGTCGCCGATCGTTCCGCCCAGGGTGAAATCACCGGTCGAAAGCGTGACGGCAATCGTCTGCGCCGAGGCGGCCGTTGTGACCGAAAGGTTCGCCGCGTCGGCCTGGGTGACCGTGATGTTGCCCGCAGCGTCCACACCGAATGTTGTTAGGTTTAGCGTGTTCGCGTCGGTTTCCAACACGGGGCCGATCCCAATCCCTCCGTTCGCATTGACGGTCAACGTCTCCGCGGTCACCGTGGCTCCTCCGACGACGTTCCCGGCGGATGAAATCAACGTCAGGTTGTCGGCCGCGTTGCCGATCGCGTCACCGACGGTCAGGTTCCCCATCGCGGCGGTCAGGCTGACCGTTTGTACCGACGAACCGTCGGTCGCCAGGGTGGTGATTTGATTGGTGTTTAGTGGGCCGACGTCAATCAACGTGATGTCGCCCGCGGCGTCGGTGCCGGCGGTCGTCAGGCTGTAGCTGGTCGCGTCGACGGTCACAGCGTTGCCGACACCGACACCGATCCCGCCACCGGCGTTCATCGTCAACGTGGCAGCGGTCGCGGTCGTGGCCACATCGCCGATGATGTTGCCGGTGGTGGCGACGAGCGTCAGGTCGTCGATGGCGTTGCCGATGTCGGAGCCGATCGTCAGATTGCCGGTCGCGGCGGTCAGGCTGACTGTTTGCGCCGATACGGCGGTGGAAAGCAGGGTGATTTGATTGGTGTTGAAGGCGCCGGTATCGACCAGTGCGATGTCGCCGGTGTTGCCGGCACCGGCGGTCGTCAGACTGTAACTGGTCGCGTTGGCCTGTACCGCCGTGCCGATGCCGATCCCGCCGTTGGCGTCCAGGGTCAGAATATTGGCCGTCGCCGTTGCCCCGCCGCCGACGATGTCGCCGGCCACTGCGGTCAGGTTCAAGTGATCGTTGGCGTGCCCGATCGCTCCGCCGACGGTCAAGTCACCGGTGGTCGCGGTCAGGTCGATCGTTTGCGTCGAACCGGCAGCGGTGAGCGTGGTGATTTGACTGGTGTTGAGCGCACCGGTGTCGACCAGCCTGATGTCGCCCAGGGCGCCGGTGCCGTTGGTGGTCAGATCGTAGGTGTTGGCGTTGGCGGTGACCGCGGTTCCGATGCCGATTCCCCCGCTGGCGTTGAGCGTCAATTCGTCGGCGGTGACGGTTCCGCCGCCGACGATGTCGCCGCCTGATGCGATGAAGGTCAAACTGTCGTTGCCGTCGCCGATCGCACCGCCGACGGTGAAGTCACCGGTGGTCAGCGTGATGCTGATCGTCTGTCCCGACGTGTCGGTGGCGATCATCAGGTTGGCGGCATCGGCCTGCACCACGGTAATGTCGCCGGCGGCATCGGTTCCGTGGGTGGTCAGGTCCAGCGTGTTGACATCGGTATCGAGCGCGGTTCCGATTCCGATGCCGCCGCTGGCATCGATCGTCAACGTGTCGGCGGTCACCAACGCTCCGCCGACCACGTCGCCGCCGGAAGTGGTCAGGTTGATGTCGTCGTTGGCATCACCGACCGCTGCGTCGATGGTCAGGTCTCCGGTGGTGATCGTCACGTCAATGGTCTGCTTCGACGCATCGGTGGCGACTGAAAGGTTGGCGGTGTCGGCTTCGATGATCGTGATGTCCCCGGCAACGCCAACACCGGCGCTGGTCAAGGCCAGCGTGTCGGCGTCAGAATTGAAGGTTGTGACGATGCCGATCCCGCCGGCCGCGTTGATCGTCAGGGTTGCCGCTGTCGCGGTCGCGCCCCCTTCGACGTCACCGGCGGTTGCAATCAGTGTCAGGTGGTCGGTCGCGTCGCCGATCGCGGCGTCGACTGTCAGATCATCGATGGTCGCGGTCAGACTGACCGTCTGTGCCGTCGGACCGTCGGTCGCCAGGGTGGTGATTTGGCTGGTGTCCAGGGCTCCGACATCGACCAGCGTGATATTCCCCGCGGCGTTGGTTCCGGCGGTCGTCAAACTGTAGCTGGTCGCGTCGACGGTCACAGCGTTGCCGACACCGATGCCGATCCCGCCGCCGGCGTTCATCGTCAACGTGGCAGCGGTCGCGGTCGTGGCGACATCGCCGATGATGTCGCCGGCGCTGGCGACGAGCGTCAGGTCGTCGATGGCGTTGCCGATGTCGGCACCGATCGTCAGATTGCCGGTCGCGGCGGTCAGGCTGACTGTTTGCGCTGATACGGCGGTGGACAGCAGGGTGATTTGATTGGTGTTGAAGGCGCCGGTATCGACCAGTGCGATGTCGCCGGTGTTGCCGGCACCGGCGGTCGTCAGACTGTAACTGGTCGCGTTGGCCTGTACCGCCGTGCCGATGCCGATCCCGCCGTTGGCGTCCAGGGTCAGAATATTGGCCGTCGCCGTCGCCCCACCGCCGACGATGTCGCCGGCCACTGCGGTCAGGTTCAAGTGATCGTTGGCGTGCCCGATCGCTCCGCCGACGGTCAAGTCACCGGTGGTCGCGGTCAGGTCGATCGTTTGCGTCGAACCGGCAGCGGTGAGCGTGGTGATTTGACTGGTGTTGAGTGCGCCGGTGTCGACCAGCGTGATGTTGCCCAAGGCGCCGGCGCCGTTGGTGGTCAGGTCGTAGGTGTTGGCGTTGGCGGTGACCGCGGTTCCGATGCCGATTCCTCCGCTGGCGTTGAGCGTCAGAGCATTGGCGGTGACGGTTCCGCCGCCGACGATGTCGCCGCTGGAGGCGATGAAGGTCAAATTGTCGTTGCCGTCGCCGATCGCACCGCCGACAGTGAAATCACCGGTGGACAGTGTGATGCTGATGGTCTGTCCCGACGTGTCGGTGGCGATCATCAGGTTAGCGGCATTGGCCTGCACTACGGTGATGTCGCCGGCGGCATCGGTTCCGTGGGTGGTCAGGTTCAGCGTGTTGACATCGGTATCGAGCGCGGTTCCGATTCCGATGCCGCCGCTGGCATCGATGGTCAACGTGTCGGCGGTCACCGTCGCTCCGCCGACCACGTCGCCGGCGGAAGTGGTCAGGTTGATGTCGTCGTTGGCATCACCGACCGCTGCGTCGATGGTCAGGTTTCCGGTAGTGATCGTCACGTCAATGACCTGCTTCGACGCGTCGGTCGTGACCGACAGATCGGCGGTGTCGGCTTCGATGATGGTGATATCGCCCGCCGATGCATTCCCGCCGCTGGTCAGGTTGAGCGTGTCGGCGTCGGAATTGAAGGTCGCATTGATGCCGATGCCCAAGTCGGCATCGATCGTCAACGTTGCTGCGGTCGCGGTCGCCCCGCCGTCGACGTTCCCGGCGGCTGAAATCAACGTCAGGTCGTCGGCCGCGTTGCCGATCGCGCCACCGACGGTCAGGTTCCCCGTGGTTGCGGTCAGGCTGACCGTTTGTTCCGACGAACCGTTGGTCGCCAGGGTGGTGATTTGATTGGTGTTCAGTGGGCCGACGTCAATCAACGTGATGTCGCCCGCGAAATTTGTTCCGGCGGTCGTCAGGCTGTAGCTGGTCGCGTCGACGTTCACAGCGTTGCCGACGCCGATGCCGATCCCGCCGCCGGCGTTCATCGTCAACGTGGCAGCGGTCGCGGTCGTGGCCACATCGCCGATGATGTCGCCGGCGGTGGCGACGAGCGTTAGATGATCGACTAAATTGCCGATGTCGGCACCGATCGTCAGATCGCCGGTCGCCGCGGTCAGGCTGACCGTTTGTGCCGATGCGGTGGTGGACAGCAGGGTGATTTGATTGGTGTTGAAGGCGCCGGTATCGACCAGTGCGATGTCGCCGGTGTTGCCGGCACCGGCGGTCGTCAGACTGTAACTGGTCGCGTTGGCCTGTACCGCCGTGCCGATGCCGATCCCGCCGCTGGCGTCCAGGGTCAGTGTATTGGCCGTCGCCGTTGCCCCGCCGCCGACGATGTCACCGGCTAGCGCGGTCAGGTTCAAGTGATCGTTGGCGTGCCCGATCGCTCCGCCGACGATCAAGTCACCGGTGGTCGCGGTCAGGTCGATCGTTTGCGTCGAACCGGCAGCGGTGAGCGTGGTGATTTGACTGGTGTGGAGCGCGCCGGTATCGATCAGCGTGATGTTGCCCGCGGCGCCGGCCCCGCTGGTGGTCAGACTGTACACGTTGGCGTTGGCGGTGACCGCGGTTCCGATACCGATTCCCCCGCTGGCGTTGAGCGTCAATTCGTCGGCGGTGACGGTTCCGCCGCCGACGATGTCGCCGCCTGATGCGATGAAGGTCAAATTGTCGGCCCCGTCGCCGATCGCACCGCCGACGGTGAAGTCACCGGTGGAAAGTGTGATGCTGATTGTCTGTGCCGAGACAACGGTAGAGATCATCACGTTGGCGGCATCGGCCTGCACCACGGTGATGTCGCCGTCGGCATCGATTCCGTGGGTGGTCAGGTCCAGCGTGTTGGCATCGGTAACCAGCGCGGTTCCGATTCCGATGCCGCCGCTGGCATCGACGGTCAACGTGTCGGCCGTCACCATCGCTCCGCCGACCACATCACCGCCGGAGGCGGTCAGGTTGATGTCGTCGTTGGCATCACCGACCGCTGTGTCGATGGTCAGGTTTCCGGTGGTGATCGTCACGTCAACGGTCTGCTTCGACGCGTCGGTCGTGACCGACAGATCGGCGGCGTCGGCTTGGATGATGGTGATGTTGCCCGCCGAGGCATTCCCGCCGCTGGTCAGGTTGAGCGTGTCGGCGTCGGAATTGAAGGTCGCATTGATGCCGATGCCCGCGTTGGCATCGATCGTCAACGTCGCTGCGGTCGCGGTCGCCCCGCCGTCGACGTTCCCGGCGGCTGAAATCAACGTCAAGTTGTCGGCCGAGTTGCCGATCGCGCCACCGACGGTCAGGTTCCCCGTGGTGGCGGTCAGGCTGACCGTTTGTTCCGACGAACCGTTGGTCGCCAGGGCGGTGACTTGATTGGTATTCAGTGGGCCAATGTCAATCAGCGTGATATCCCCCGCGGCGTCGGTTCCGTTGGTCGTCAAGCTGTAACTGGTCGCGTCGGCGGTCACGGCGGTTCCGACACCGATGCCGCCGTCGGCATTCATCGTCAACGTGGCGGCGGTCGCGGTGGTGGCCACATCACCGACGATGTCGCCGGCGGTGGCGACGAGCGTCAAATTATCGATCGCGTTGCCGATGTCGGTGCCGAGGGTCAGATTGCCGGTGGTCGCGGTCAGGCTGACCGTTTGCACCGACACGGCGGTGGAAAGCGTGGTGATTTGGCTGGTGTTGAAGGGTCCAGCATCGACTAGGGCGATGTCGCCGTCGCTGCCCACACCGGTCGTCGCCAAGTTGTAGCTGGTCGCGTCGGCTTCCACCGCCGTTCCGATCCCGATCCCGCCGCTGGCGTTCAGGGTCAGTGTATTGGCGGTCACGATTGCAGCGCCGCCGACGATGTCGCCTGATGAAGCGATCAGGGAGATGTTGTCGTCGGCATCGCCGATCGCTCCTCCGACCGTCAAATCGCCGCTGGAAACTGTGACACTGACCGTTTGCTCCATGGCGGCGGTGGAGACGGCCAGATTCACGGCGTCGGCTTCGATGACCGTGATGTTTCCGGCACCAGCAGCGCCCCCGCTGGTCAGATCGAGGGTCGCGCTGTCGGTGTGGAGCGTGGTGCCGATTCCGATTCCCAGTCCGGCGTTGACGGTCAGTGTCGCAGCGGTCGCGGTCGCTCCACCGATGACATTCCCGGCGGTGGCCGCCAATGTCAGGTGGTCGGTCGTGTTTCCGATCGCATTGCCGACGGTCAGATGCCCCGTGACCGCGGTCAGGCTGACTGTTTGGGCCGTCCCCGATGTCGCGAGCGTTGTGATTTGATTTGTATTGAGCGTGTCCGTATCACTGAAGTGGATATCACCCGCGGCGTCAGCTCCGGACGTTGTCAAACTGTAGGTCACCGCATCGGCAGAGAAGGCGGTACCGATACCGATGCCGCCTCCGGCGCTGAGGACCAGGGCATTGGCAGTGACCGTCGCGCCTCCGTCAACGTCTCCCGCCGACGCGGTCAACGTGATGTTGTCGTTGCTATCGCCCATCGCAGCTCCGATGGTCAGGTTCCCTATCGTCGCGGTGACCTGGACTGCCTGCGCCGTGGCGGCGGTTGCAACGGAAAGGCTGGCCCCATCGGCTTCGACAAGCGTGATGTCGCCGGCGCTGCCGGCACCACCGGTCGTCAGGTCGAGGGTATCGACATCTGTATGGAAGGTGGTTCCGCCACCGATTCCGCCGCTGGCGTCGAGGGTCAGTGTCGCGGCCGTCACCGTGCCCCCGCCATTGATGTTGCCGCCGGTCGTGGTCATTCCCACATCGCCGACTCCGGCATCGATCGCTGCGTCAATCGTGATGTTGCCGGTGTGGTTGAGGGTCACCAGACCGTCACTGGTGGTAATCGTTCCACCGGTGTTATCGAAGTTGACGCCTGAGGCGGTGAAGGTTCCTCCGTTGGTTGTTACCGTATTCTTGACCAGCACATCACCGGCCGCGGTATTGGGATCGGTTTGATCGCCGCTGTTGTCATTCGCGGTTAAGTCGACATTCAATGTCCCCGTCGACGAGGTGATCTTCCCCTGTAAATCGATGGTGCCTGCGGCCGTGATCGCGAACGTGACAGTGACGCCGGTGTTCAGCACGATCTCCGCGTCGGCGTTGAGCAGCACATCTCCGTTTTCGGTGTTGTCACCCGCGTCGCCAGAGTCCGTGGTGATCGAGACGTTGGTGCCGAGGTTCAGCACCGTGTTGATATTTGTGTCGCCGATCGTTGTGTTGCCGGCACTGGGGCTGAACGTGCCTGTGGGGATTGCAATGGTGGATCCGTCGATGATCGTGACGTTCAAGGGGTCCAACAACCACGTTCCCGCGACGCCCCTGGCGGAACTCGCATTGACCGCGCTGGCGGCCACATCGAGCGACACCTTTCCCGAGGTTTCGATCAGGCCCCCGTCCCCGCCCTGACCGCCGCCGCGTGCGGAGAGGGTGCCATGCATCCGTGTCGTGTGGTCCGCCCAGACGATCACCTTGCCGCCATGTCCGTTGTCGATCGCGTCGGCGCGAACGATCGAGTCTTGGGAGACATAGGTGACGTAAGCGTTTCTCACTTGCCCCCGGCCCAAGTAATCGCCTCCGATCAGAACCGTTCCGCCGCCGGCCGATCCCGATGCATCGATGTGTGCCGCATCGAACAAGCCGACGTTGAATCCCAACACGTGTACGACACCGCCTTGCCCTGCCGTTTCATCGGACGAAACGTCGATCAGTCCGCGGACGATCGCGACGCCGTGTTCGCCGGCATCGAGGGAGACGAAACCGGCCGAGGCGTTGATCGAGCCGTCCAGCTCGATCGACGGTCCGGATAACGCCACGCTGCCGCCGTGATTGACGATGCTGCCGGTGGAGCTGAGCGTCAATTCCTCAGTCGCGACGATATTGACCTCGGCCTGATCGGTGCGAACCGCCGAGGAGAGTTGCACGTCGCCGGCGGTCACGCTCAGGTCACCGCCGCCCCAATCGGTTTCGCCCGAAAACACGATCGAATCGTTGTCGTCACCTTGAAAAACGAAACTCGCCGCAAAGGAATCAGAGAGCCCTTTGACGTCGACGTGGTCCGCGTCGGTTTCACCGTCGATGTCGGAAACGATTCGCAAGGATTCGTTCGGATCGTCGAACGACATCGTGAACTGCGAATCCGAATCGATGTTCGGATCAATCGATTGCCAGACCTGCAACTGGCTGACTCCCGCGACGTCCGATTGATCCAGCGTGACCCGATCGGCATCGCTGCCCAGCTGGACGGTCAACCTGTCCACGCTCAGGTCTTGGCTCAGGTCCTCGATGCCCTCGAACTGAAAGGTTGAGCCGCCGGCGGCGGATCGGATTTCCGAGTCCACCACACCGGGAGAATCAATGGCATGGATCAGCGACTCGATGTGCCCGGCGGTGATGATCCGAACCGAATCCTGGCCTTGTCCGCCATCAAATCGAATCTGCTGTTCGGCCAGCGATCCATCGCCGAGATCGATGACCAGGGAATCATCATCGCCCGAACCGTGGATTGTGATCGAATCGACTTGATCCACCGAAACGCTGTTGACGCGTTCTCCGTTGACGCTGACGTGGACCTGGTCCTGGTCGACTTGCAAATGAAACGCATCGGCGTGGCCGTCGTTGGCGTCTCTGCCGGCGTCGACGACCAGTTCGCTGGCCAAACCATCGCCATTGAGCACGCGTCGGGTCTCCAATCGCGTGACGTTCAACTCCGCGAACAATTCTTCTCTCCGCCGATCGATCCGTCGTTGACGCACCGGTGGGCGTCCACCGATGAGTTTTCGAATCCAATTGGGGAGTTTCATGATGACGAGCTCGGAATCAACAAGGCGACCTGGGCGTTTGACCTATCTGCCGGGGAAGGAGTTCCCTGCATTCTTCCCGGCCAAGGACCGCCTGCTGGTCGGTCGGGACCCGGCGTGACCCCGACAGACCAGCAAATGGTACGAAACGAACAGCCGAAAGAAGCGTTTTCTTACCGACGATTGACGCAACCTTCAAATTTTATCACAACGCCCCTGGATCATCCTCCGAAACGCCGAAAGATCCGCAACCATCCCGGTGTAATTTCGGAACAAACGGATCATATTCCCAGGCTTTGCGGAATCTCGATCCGCTTGCGTCACATTTCTGGTCAACTGATGGACTTGGTCGGGATGTAGCGGTCCTGCGTGTTCGTTCGCGCAACGTCAGAAACTGCAGTCCGATGTCCGTCGGCGACGAAGCCATCTCTTGCCTCAGGTACTCTGTCCTCCCACTCACAGCGACCGCCCTCGGCGGCCGTGAGATCTGAGCGGCTGATTGAACACACTGTGTCTCGAACTGTGCATCAACCCGTTGGGAAGTGACTGGCATGACCGATTCGGCAAACCGCTCGACGCGAGCGCTCCGCATTCAACGTCGAAACGCCCTTCAAACGATGTGTCGCAGCGGCGTGTCCACGCTGGCCAAACTCGCCTGTGCCGCGTCGATGATGACCGCCACGCATCTGGCCGCCGGGGACGCCGGCGTCGACGTCCCGGGCGTCGACGGCGCGGTACCGATCACCAGCGATCCGACCGCCACCCTCGTCCGACTCGCGCCCAGGATCTTGATCAGCAACCCCGCCGGGCAACCCCGTGACGCAGTCTTTAGCGGCAGGGCGCAAGCCCTCCGGTGTTGTGGTAATGATGAAGAACCGGAGGGCTCGCGCCCTGCCGCTAACACCTCGAGAAACACTTGGGGAAAGTGCTTCACAGCGTTGCCCGCCGGGAGCGACGCTTCTCCGCGGGACGCTGCCACGAATCAATCTCAACGTCCATCGGTCCAGCCGCTGACCGTTTCCCAAGTGACCTTTTCTCCGCTCCACCAGACCGGCCAAACACCGGGGCGGTCCGATCCCTCGACGCAGCAACCTCTGGAATCGCTGCCCTTTGAATCGCTGCCCTTTGAATCGCTGCCCCAACCGCCCGCCGGCAACACGGTCGAGGTGGAAGTCGAGGTGCCGGCATTGGTCCAGCCCGTGCCCTTGTCCCAACCGCCGGGACTGTTGCCGATGCGCCGTGAATCGGCCGCCGAGGCCGGCGAGCAGCGTGACGGCCAGCGCAACGACACATTCGACTCGTTTGACGCCCCACAGCCAGAATTGATCGAAAGCGACGTGTTGGAGTTGGGGGACCGTCAGTTCGGTGGCGACGTCATCCGGCGGGAACCTGTAGCCGGTCCGACACCATCGACGGGGGCTTGGCTGGACATTCGTCCCCGAGGCCTCGGCGCGTCGTCGCAGCAACTCGTCGCCGACGGTGATCTTCCCGGCGATACCAGTGGCCTGGCCCGACACGATCCCGTTCCGCATCTGACCATGCTGCATCGGTCTGATTTGACCATGCGAGACTTTTGGGCGGGGGCTTCGTTTTGCCACCAGCCGTTGTACTTTGAGGACAACCGATTGGAACGCTACGGCGCGATCCGCGGTCCGCTCAAGCGTGTGCCGGCGGTCCACTCGGGGATTCACTTCGCATGGAAAGCCGGTGTCTTGCCGTTGTCCGCGGCCATCGATCCGCCCTGCAGTTCCGTTCGCAGCGGCTACCACACGCCACCGCTAAAACGGTTGATCAGATGACCGGTTTGAAGGTGCGTGAAAGGACACGGAACACACGTCGGCTGAGCGGTTGCGATGGAACCGAAATCTTTGCGCGACCGCGGGCGCCGATCAGCAACGGCACCTCGGTCGGATCCAGTTTGACGTGTGCCTTGTACGACGTCGTCTCCGGTCGCAGCACACCGGCCTGGTCGACACGGCTGGAAAGTTGTTGATCCACCGCCAATTCCGACGGGACACTTTTGACGTTCACTCGTGAAATCTCTGTCACCGTGCCGCCGATGACTTCACCGCCGGCGATGTCCAGCAACAGCTTCACCCGCTGATCCCGGCGAACAAATTGCAAGTCCGATTGGTCGATGTAGACCGCCGCTTCGAACGCGTCTTCCTGGCCGATCAGGCAATACAACGTCTTTCGCTCCAGCGTCATGCCCAAATTGCTCGGGTCCATCGGCGTGCCACTCCAACGCTCCAGTTCCAACTCACCCGGCGTCGTCGGCTGCAGCGTCGGCGGAGCCAGCACCGTGCCCTCGACCGGAGCGGTCAAGACCAACGCTTCTTCGTCCTTGCGCAACTGCGTCAACCTGCGTTGCAAGTCGCCCAGGATCTCGCGGGCGGCCGGCAATTGCGAGGCCAACGTCTCGTCGTCGCCACGCAGCGATTCCAAATGCTTGACCCGCAGCTGCTGATGGCGCAGCTGACCTTGCACGCTTTCCAGCTCTCGCCTGACCTCGATGTTTTCCAGCTGTGCCAGCGGCTCTCCCGCCGACACTCTCGTGCCGGCTTCAATCGATTGCGTCAACCGGCCCGGCACCGAGACATAAACGCGGCGCGCATCCAGGGGCTCGATCATCGTCGGCGCGACAATCCGGCACGGAAGCGGAACCCAAACGCAGGCGGCGACCAGCAAGGTCAACACACCGCCCGAGATCAACAATCGGCCCGGTTTGACTTTGCGACGTATCGAAGGGTTGGTCATGATTCGTGAGACCGCGGTCAAGGGAGTGGAAAGCAGACCGGCAACCAAAACGACGGCCAAGATCTGGGCGATCAAAATCAATCCGGCCGGTTTGCAAACCCGGTACACTATATAAACGATCGAAACCATCACCACCATTCGGTAAAGCATCGAAGCGATGGCATAGACCACCAACACGCCCTGGCGCCCCTGCACGGACACCGGTTTCCCGGGATCAATGCCGAGCAAGCCACGCCAGGCGAGACGCTGCACCACGCGCCTTGAATCCTGCCAAAGATTCGGCAAATCCAGCACATCGGACAAGATGTAGTAGCCGTCATAACGCAGCAGCGGATTTCCGTTCAGTAACACCGTTCCGATCGAACAGACAATCATCACGTTGAGACAAAGGGTGTTGAACAACCCCGGTTGGCTGGACAACCAAAGGATCGTACAAAGTGACGCCAAGACCACCTCGACGATGATCCCCGCCGCACTGATTGCAACCCGCTGCAGTCGACTGGACAGCTTCCATGCGTCGGTCACATTGCAATACAAACAAGGCGTGAACACGAGCAACATGACACCCAGTTCATGGCAGCGGGCGGCGTAGTGCTTGCACGTCAAAGCGTGACCGATTTCATGAATCAACTTGACCAACGCCATCGCAACGGCCAAGGCCAGCAGATTGCGCGGGCTCAACAACGCATTCATTTCCGGTAAACGCTGCGTCAGAGAACCCTCGTGCGTCACCAACAATGCCAACGCCGTGGCAACCAACAAGCCACACGCCGCACCACACCAAGGCGAGAAAACCCAACGCAGTTTCGGATACAACCGGTTCAGCAACCGCTCGGGATCAAACCCGCGGAATCGGATCGCCAGCGGATTGGCAAACGCATTCATCCGCGACGCTCGGCGCTGCTGGTCATGGCGTGTCCGCAACGGGTCGCCCTGACCCGGGGCATCGGACAGCACCAAGCCGCTGCGATGCAAATTGGCCACAAACCAGTGCAGCCGCTGGTTGGTCATCCGACGCGGGGCGAAACGTTGTTCAAATCTCTGCTTGATTTGCTCCAAACTTGAACGACCGTCCAGCCACTCCAGGATCGCGAACTCCTCGTCACGGAACTGAAAATAACGCAGCGAGAGCGGGTCCTTGATCACCCACACGTGATGTCCGCGTCGACGCTGTGGGTAGACTTCCAGGTCCGGCCGTTTGCGGAGCTTTAGACGCCCCGCCCCTGCCGATGATTCGCTGTCGGTCGACACTGCGCTCGACTCCCTTGGTGCTCTGTCCAGATTTGAAGTTAGGGTCGCGTTTGTCGAGCGGAAAAGGGGGCAGGTACCAAAAACCAAATGGCCCGACGGGTGCTTCGCATTTTTGGTACCTGACCCCTTTTCCGCGGCACCTTCAATCAAAACGTTGATGAGGCACCAGGATCAATCCGCGGTGATCGACATGTGGGCTCGATGTCCGGGTTGCAATCGTCCGTCGTGGTTGTCGATCTCGGCCCAGATCCGAACCTGGCCGTTGACCGGGTCGATCTCGCGGCTGACGAACACGATCGTTCCGGAGTAGGTCTGCGCGGGATCATGTTGGTCGTGCCTGACGACCTTGACCGGCAACCCTTTCAATGCTTCGGTGACCTGGCTCGCTTGGACAAATCCCTCGGCGCGCAATCGTTTGATGCTGACGATCCGAAAGATCTTTTCGCCGGGCGTCACCCACTCGCCCACGTGACGCAACACTTCGACCACCTCTCCGCTCTGCGGCGCCAAAATCCGCCGCACCTCGATGTTTCGCTTGGCCAGCGCCAAGGCGTTGGCCGTCAAGTCCTTTTTCGTTTTGGCGTTTTGAAGATCGCTGCGCGCTTTTTCAATTTCAAATTCCGCCTGCTCGGCTTCCAGTCGGGCTTTTTCCAATTCTGATTGAGACACACTTCGCGGCTGAGCGGCTTCGGCTCGGACCAGCCGATCAAAATGGGCCTTTGAATAGACCCGTTTCTTCAGGGCCGATCGAATCGCGACGTCGTTTTCCGCGTCACGCATCGCGATGTCCAATTCAAACGTCGCACGCTTGTAGTCCAACTGGGCTTCGGTGTCATCGATTTGCGCAAGCAGATCTCCCTTTTCGACCCGCTTGCCTTCCGATGTCTGGACCTCGACCAGCGAGCCGATCGCGCGGGCGGGCACGTCGACTTGATCGATCAACCGGATCAGCACCGAATCCACCTCGATCGTTTCGGCCGAGGCGACGACGGCCGTTGATGCGATCGCGATCGACCACAGGGCCAGGTGAAACATGCGGATCAGGTTTCCGTTCTTCATCCGTTCTTCCGGTTCGTTCTTCGGCAGGTTCAAAATAAAATCCATCCTCGGACCGTCTCATAGAGTTCATGCAGCCAGACGAAACCCAGGGACCGACGGCCGCAATCGAATTTCGCTTTGATCGTCGTTCCCGGCCGCAGCAACTCGGTCGCCTCGTTCGGAACCGAGACCAGGACTCGTGTCGAAGCCTGCTGTTGGTCCAACACTTCGGTGCGTCCGGCGATCTGTTTCACGGTGCCACGATACGTCGGCGAGCTGCCGGTCGCCAGCGTGAACGAGACGTCCAGGACGTCGCGCTCGATTCGCTGGGCCGAGATCACGTGGCCGACGCTGCGATCGGGGATCAACAACTCTAGCACCCAGGGACCGGACAGGTCGGCCACGCTGACCAATAATTGCCCTCGTTGGACCGGACGGTCGGCCAATAAATCCTCGGGATCCCAGGTCAGAATCCGCCCGCCGATCGGACTCCGCACCTCCAGGCTGTCGCGCTGCTTGCGGACCAACGCGATCTGGGTCTGCAGACTCGCCAATTGCTGCTTCAATTCTTGCTCTTCGGCAGCCAACTGACCCGGGATTCGCGCCGATGGCTTGTCAAACCCGGTTTGAACACGCGCCGACGCGATCGCCAACAATCGTTTCTCCGTCGTCTGGTACTCGCCCTGCAACCGTTCCAATTCAAGTTCCAGATCTCGGCTGCGAAGCACCACCAGGACCTGATCGGCGGCGACCGATTCATCATGGCCGCCACGCACCTCGACCACTTCACCATCCACGGGCGCATAAATGTTGCGCCGGATCAGCGGTTGCGCTTCCCCTTGGGCTGCCACGTAATGGGTCGCCGGAATCACCCGCAAGGCCACGATCGCCAGCACCACGGCCGCCGCGGCGATCACCAGTTTTCGCCGTTGTAAATTTCCATAACGGACCGTCCGACGCAGCCAACGGGCCAGCGACAGCAAGGGCAGCGATTGGTAGTCGATCGCGTTGCGGAGCGCGGAACTGCAAAGGTTGGCGATGCGGACGATTCGCGCTTCCGAAGCCGGGTCGATCGACGCGTCGAACTTTTCCAACACCAACATGCCGACCAGCGACTCCGCGGCATCGCCGGCGGCGTCCGACGGCGCCAACAACGGCACCACGTCGATCGATTGCGAGTGTGAATCGTCGGCAAACGCACACAGCGGTTGTTCCAATTGGGGCGGGAACTGATCGGTCGTCCCCCGGTATCGCAACCACTGTCGCGACGGTTCGACCGCTTTGGCCAGGTCTTCCATCGAACGCACCAGGTCCGAGCGGCGATCGAGGGTGTCGACACCGCTGGTCGCAATCGCGGTCAAACGACCACGAACGGGAACCAGCAAACTGGCCCGGTCACAGTCGATGAACCAACGCCCGTCGTTGACCAATTGATACGCCGTGTCCTGCAGGTCCAAGCTCGCATGGGCACGCTGGCACAACGCTTCATATTGACGCCATCGATCGACCGCCACTTGAAGCTCCTTCAACCGCTGACGCCGCAAACAGTCGCCCGCTAAATCGGCGACGATCGCCAGCAATCGTTCACTTCCCGTTCGAGCGGCGGGGCTGACCGAGTTGGACTGAACCACTTCGATGACACCGATCACGTCACGGTCGATTCGCAGCGGCGAACCGGTCCAATCGTATGCCTCGTGAAGGCCGTCCGGTCGTTGCCGAGGTCTCTGGGGCCGGTCGCCCGTCGCCATGGCGGGGGGGATCGCGGCCGATTGTTGCCGGCCGCTGTCGAGTACCGATCGCAAGAATCGCGTATGGCTCTCACTCGCGGTCAACGCCGCATCCGGCAGGCCCGCGTCAACCGTCGCCTGGCACAGCGACTGCAACCCTGCCTGCTCGTCCATCATCCATACGCCGCCGCCGGCGGCACCGAGCAGCTCGATGGTTCGGTCGAGTGCTTCGGCGGCGAAGGCGTGAAGTGAATCGGAAGTCTGGGAAAGCTCGGAAATCTCGGCAACAAACTGCTCGATCTCGCCCCACTCTTCGCCGCATTGTTCCGGGGAGGACGTCACGCTGTCTGCCAATTGAAATCGACCTTTGCGATAAACTAGGCGGTCTAGGCCGCCTGTTGCGAATGTATCAAAAAGAGTGCCTTTGTCGAAAACAGAATCTATTTCGACGCTCATCGTGCCGATCTACGACACGGGGCTACCATCGTACCACGGAACGATTCGCAAACGCTACGGAAAGAATTAGACCTCTGATGACGTCCAGGAGCATCACGAAACACAGCCTCTGCGCGATTGCCCTCTTGGCATTCGTCGGGTGTGCGAGCCGCGTTTCGGTGCCGCCGTCGGCGGTGTCGAGTATCTTGGCCGAGGTCACCATCGCGCAGCCGGATTTGAACGAAGTGGTGCAGGGCGACGCCCAGTTGGGTGCCAACACGCCATTTTCGATTCGCGAGAGTGCGTCGCCCGACGCGTCCACGCCCGAACCCTGGGATCTGACGATCGATCAGGCGGTTCAGATCGCGCTGGCAAACTCCACGGTGCTGCGTGACCTGGGTGCCCGCGTGATTCAAACACCGGGATTAACGCCGACCATTTATGGCCCGGCGATTCAGGCAACGGATCCGACCAGCGGTGTCGAAGCGGCGCTCAGCGAATTTGATGCGCAGATCAACGGCGACCTGTTCCACGAAGACAACGACCGGGTGCTCAACAACGAGTTCGCCGGAGGTGGTGAAAATTTCTACCAACAGGAACTCACGCGGCTGGAATCGAGCCTGAGTAAACAGACGGCCTCGGGGGCCCTGTTTACCCTGCGACATAACTTTGACGCCGACCTGAATAACTCCGA
The DNA here is from genome assembly GCF_007754155.1 of Stieleria neptunia. Taxonomy (NCBI): domain Bacteria; kingdom Pseudomonadati; phylum Planctomycetota; class Planctomycetia; order Pirellulales; family Pirellulaceae; genus Stieleria; species Stieleria neptunia. Next base: position 2,711,989 of record NZ_CP037423.1, read on the forward strand.
TCGCAATCTGCTAGATGGCAGGGCGTGGAATTGGAACTTCGAAGGCGAGGTCCGACACCCGTTGCTGCAAGGACGGGGCGTCAACTTCAATCGAATCGCCGGCCCCAATGCCACGCCGGGCGTCTACAACGGCGTCGTCATCGCCCGGCTGAGTGCCGATGTGACGGTGGCCCAGCTTGAGATCGCGTTGCGGGACTACTTGAGTGACGTTGAAAACGCCTACTGGGACTTGCACTTCGCCTACGCGGATCTGAAAGTCAAGCAACAGGCCCGTGACCGCAGTCTCAATACCTACCTGTTACTCAAGGCGCGGCAAGGGCTTCCCGGGGCCGAAGACGACAAACTGGCTCAGGCCAAAGAACAATACTTTCGATTCGAGCAAGACGTTCAAAACTCGCTGGCCGGTCGTCTGGTCGTCGGCACCCGAACGTTCAACGGCAGCGGCGGCGGCACCTTTCAAGGCACCGGTGGCGTCTACGTCAATGAACGACGACTGCGGTTGATCATGGGCTTGCCGATCAACGACGGCCGACTGATCCATCCGTCCAGCCCGCCGACCGACGCGCCGGTCACCTATCATTGGAACGACCTTGTTTCCAACGCCTTGGCACGCCGCACCGAACTGCGACGCCAGCGATTGAACGTCGATCGACGACGCTACGAATTGACCGCCAGTCGTAACTTCTTGCTGCCGCGCCTGGATGCCGTCGGTCGCTACCGGTATCGCGCCCTGGGCGAAAGCCTGTTTGATCACAATATCTCGCCCGCCGGGACCGCGACCGGCACGGGCACGCACGAATGGTTGATGGGGCTTAGCCTTTCCTATCCGGTCGGTTTTCGGCAAGCCCATTCGGCGGTCCGCAACGCCCAATTGCGGTTGGCCCGTGAACGCGCCCTGCTGACCGAACTGGAGCGTCAGGTCGTGTATGGTTTGAGCAACGCGATGGCCGAAAGCGATCGCGCGTATGAGATTCTGCGGACGGCGCTCAATCGCGAAAACGCGGCGAAGGAGCAATACGAGATCCTGGCCGGGGAAGCCCAGGCGCCGGTGCGTCAATTCGATTTCAATGCCTTACTGGATTCCGAGCAGCGTTATGCCGAAGCGGCCGGCGATGCCAACCGCGCCCGAGTCCAATACGCCTTGGCGACGAAAAACCTGAACTTCGAAATGGGGACGTTGTTGGAATACTTCAACATTCACTTGACCGAAACGCAGTCGGCCGCCGCACGCATGACATCGCCCACGCCCGGCCGACAAATCGTTCGCTCCGTCGTTGACTTGGCCAAGGCTCCCTTCAGCGGCGACAAGCAACACAGCGAACCCACTCCGGCGAATCCGCAGTCCGGCGAAGTGATCGCGGTCGAAGAGTCGATTTTGGGTGAGAGTGAGATCAACGCGATCATCGAACGCGAGCTGGCCCACGAAGCATCCATCACCCGCGGCAACGACCTCGACGCCCCGATCGGATCGCCCTCCGATCACACGTTCTAGCCCAGCGTCCACCGAGGGCAGTCGATCATTCTGTCGCAGAATCAATCTGCCCTCTCTTCGGACCTGATTTTTTGCAGGCGGCTAAAAAATGTCCCCCGGTTAACAAAAACAACCCATGCAGGATCAGCAGCCCTTGCGTGTATGATGGTCGTTCCGGGCTGTCGCAAGACAGACGCCGTGTTTCTCCAACGATCCCCTCATCATCCCGCTCTCCTCTTCCACGGATCTGATCATGCTGAAAATACAATACGACCGATACGTTGCCGATGGTTTCGACGAGCTCGGAGCCTTCGTGATGGTGATCGACGGCTTTCCCGCGGAAGAGCGTTATGAGCCGACGATCGAGCTGCTGGAATCGCTCGGCTATCAACGCAGCACCGCCGTCGAGATCGGCGATGGCGAATACGCGATCAGCACGCCCACCGGCGAAGCCACCGAGAAGTCACTGCGTGTTTGCTTTGTCAAATTCAAAATCGGCGGCGATCTGTATCTGTACCAGCCTTTCAACCGAACCCTGTTGCGAGGCAAATCCTGCATCCCGCACCGGCCGGAGTCTGATTTTCGATTCGCCGATTGGTACCCGGTCAAGGGAAGTCCGGTCAAGGAACGCGCCGGCGCGATCGAAGAACAGTTGGCCGATGACTTCCCGAACGCTGCGCTGGCGGCGCAGTTCTTGCATGACCACGGATTCAAGCGATCCAACACCCACAAAAAGCTCGGCAAGAACACGTACTTCGTCGCCAGTCGGCACGGGGACGGCCAGCCGTCGGGCATCGTGTTTCGCGGCGAGCAGGAAATCTACTTTTTCGACTACTACGCCGACACCCGTTTCATCATGGGCCCCAGCGGCCTGATCAAAGACGAGCAGCCGACCGAGCGACAATTTCAGACGACGGCCTCGATCGCCGTGACGAACCTGTTCGGCTAAGCAACGCACGGAAAAAAGTGGGATAGGCTTCCAGCCTGTCGACGCTGGAATGACGCCCTGGGGAGCCTCTCCCACTCGCGAGATCCGCACGGATTTGCTCGCCACTTGCCGCACGCACGCGTGTCGGCATCCCCAACCGCCCCCAGCGGTCCGCGGGCGTGGCTTCCACGCCTCAATCCCCGTCTCCCGACACCCGGTCACGCGGAAAAAGATGCCTCAGACTCAAAAGGGCGATCGCCCTTCTTATCAACCACGAGTCAATTCGGGGGGCTCCCATTATCGGCAGTCCGACTGCTGATAAGATGCGTCAATCACGGCAGTCGAACTGCCAATAATTCTTCGTTCGCCGAACGACTTCCCTCAGTTGATAGAGAGCCATTCACGTTGTCCATTCTTGTACGACATTACGAGCCCAGCGATCGCGATGCCGTAATATCGCTATGGGATGACGTTTTCCCGGATTCAACCGGACACAATGAGCCTGCGACATCGATCCAACGCAAATACGACGCGGATGATGGCCTCTTCTTTGTAGCCGAGTTGGACGCGACCGTAATTGGAACGGTCATGGCGGGCTACGACGGACATCGGGGGTGGATCTACTCACTTGCGGTGACTCCGACGCAACAGCGACGCGGTATCGGCTCGACGCTGATTCGGCACGCGGAACAAGCACTTAGCAACCTTGACTGTCCCAAAATTAACCTTCAGGTCCGTTCACAAAACGACGAGGTCGTGGCCTTTTACGGTTCATTGGGATACGATACCGAGCAACGCATCAGCATGGGGAAACGCTTGGCATCCCACGCGAAAATCGGCGAACCAGACGATGCACGTGAGCCGCCGAGTTGAGTTTATTGAAGTGGTGAGTCGTTCGCGGCGGACACGTGATCGTTAACGTTCACGCTGCCGACCGGCGCCTGACGACAGCGCCCACTTCTTCTTTTGCGTCTTCTCGCGTTCTTTTGTGGCAATTGATTCGCCGTCGTTGGATCGTGACCCGAAGGTCGCCCACCGGATTTCATCGGACCTCCGTTTCCTAAGATTCGCATTTGATGTCACGGTTCGATAGATGCGCGGTCGACCAAGACAAACCGACGCCTGTCGATTCGAGTAGGAGTACGAGTACCGCGTTGCTGAGTACGAGTACGATCCAAGACAAACCGACGCCTGAAGTGCCGACTGCTGATTGTGAGACTCGATTTCCCACGACGATTCTGATCGAGTACATTGGAAAACAGCGACGCTGGCACGTGCCGTCGCCATGGCCGACCGCGTGAACCATTTGGTGCACTGCAGTCGGCGAGTTGAGTTTGTTTTCGAGTTCAGGTCCCTCGCGCCGACGCGGTGACCACCGCCGTTCCCCGGTAAAGTCTATTTGCATCGAACGCAACATGAAAACCCTCGACCTTTTGCGTGACCAGTGCCAGATCCAAGAGTACGTCTGGAATCGGCTGGACAACTATGAACCGGATTGGGATTGGGCGTTGGGTGATGCGGACCGAAAGGTGTCCCTCATTGCGACTGGCTTCTCTTTTGAGCAAAACGGATGGTTTTCTATGGTTCTCGACCGCCGGCCGCGCGCTCAGTCGGATGGTCAATGGCAATCATTGATTGGCCACAACTATCTGCCGATGCCGCACTGGAATCTTGATGACGACTACGAACTCGATGTGAAGCACTACGATCCAAAATGGAAGCCACCCAAGAATGGCTTTGATGATGAGTCCGCAGCCGAACTATTTGGCAATACAATTCGTGATGCGCTCGTTCACATTCGTGATCAAAATGGATTTGCATTCAACTTTTTAGCTCGTAACTGCGCTTTCTTTGTGGAGGAACACGAAGGCCGTTTCGGTTGGCCGGAATACAAGGAAACGCGTACTGCCGGTCGGTGCAGACCATAGCGGCGACGGGTAACCAGCGCGTGAACCGGAGCACGCGAGCTAGCCTTTTGGCATTGGAAAATCTTTCGCGCGTGCCCGGTTACGCGTACCGTTCTGCCGGTCGATGAAGCGCATGAAAAAAGCAGACATCAAACGCATGTTTAAGGCAATTGAGGACGACGACCAGCAAACACTGGACTCGCTTCTCAACACGAATGATGACGCGATTGAATCGCACGGTTTCCACAATCGGCTGGTTCGTGACAAGACTCCGCTGATGTATGCACTGCAGTGTTTCAATCTGAAGCTTGCCGGTCATCTGCTGGATCGCGGCGCAAATCCGTCCGCCGTGATGCCCGATGGTCCACGACATTCTGTGATTCAAATGTGCATTGCGCGCGCGTTCTGCAACAAGAGCACTCATGATGAATGGATTGCCTTCACGATACGTCTTCTCGACGCTGGCATCGATCCGAACGAAGGGCTGTGGCCATCACTGCACGGATATGGTGAACTCGTCCCCCGCGACGACCTGATTCGCATCATGCTTGAGCGAGGTGCCGACCCTGATCGACAGGTGGGCAACTCCGGGAATACGGTTCGTGAATTGGTCAAAATCAATTCGCGTCTGTACCCTTCCGCGATTCTGGAACTGTTTGGCGTCAATGCAGATGAAAATCCACCTGCATGGCCAACCAAGGCAGAGCAACGCCGTGAACCGGAGCGGCAAAGTCGGGCGGATTGCCGCTGGACACTCAATCGTCGCCGCCCGCTGGCGAACTCCGTTCCCCGATTTACCGACTAGAACACAACCGTGATGCGACATGCAATCCGAGCCTCTTAAGATCTATTGGCGCGATGCCCTCATCGGATTCGTCTTCACTCCTGAAGCTCATGACATACCATGGTGGTATGGCGTCTTTGAGCCGACCGAAACCGAATGCGAAGTTCGTGACCTGTTGCGCTGGTTCCACGAAGAGAACAAGAATGACGACCCCGATCTAACACTCGCTCCATTCCCAGAGCACTATTTCGAGGACTGGACGCTCGAACGCAGTGACGGCTCACGGACGGATATTTGCCCACCGATTCCCGATTTTGACGAAATGACGATCGAATGGCGGTGACCTGCCTGTTTAGGCTCAAGCTGGCCCAAACTATGAACAGGTGCTATCGCTGTGGTCATGTGATTCGTACAGATAAACGTATTCGAATTGCCTGCCGCTTGGGCGGTTGACGTGCGGTCACGGCGGGCTGTGGTTGCGTGGGACTCATATCCGTGGGGCTGACGCCAGCTTCTTGAATCCACCGGCCGTAGGTCGTCAGCGTTTGGGTGCGATAAGCGTCTTGATCTCGTGTGGCCCTTCGAGTGATCCACCGGCGCGCGACTCCCTCGTTGCTCGCGTCGTGTGGTCCAGGGTGTTTTTCTCTTACTTGAAGATGAATCCGACACTGCGCACGACGCGGCGATCGTTGGCAGTCGAGCGCCTTGGGATGTTTGAAGTGCACCCATGAGATCAAAACGCGGCTTGCACCGCGGCGCTGATGAAGGGTGTGCAAGAGACTTGTGAAGCGGACGGTGTTCAGAATGGCAGATCGTTCGGCGTGACCTGGCGGCGGGAGGTGCCTCCTTGGCAGAGATTACGTTGGACACCTTGCCAACGTCCTCGATGCGAAGAAGAGCGGGAGTGCTGATGATGACCCGCGGGTGATGTCGGTTGGAGATGGAGGTAGGAAAATTTTGGGTGGGAAAAGATTGCACGGTGTTTGCCGGTTGTCTCGTCTTTCGGGCACCCGTTTTCCTACCCGAAATTTTCCTACCTTCTTGCTGTATCCGGATGGCTGGGAAAACGACTTGCCGCAGCGACCGCTCCGGTTTTCGGTCGGTCTCCGAGGTTTCACTTTAGGACCGTCGGAAGAATAGGTGGGATAGGCTTCCAGCCTGTCATGGCGAAAACGACAGGCTGGAAGCCTATCCCACAATCAATCCCCGCCACTTATCCTTCCGACGGTCCTTAGCCGGAGGCTGCGCTCGGCGTGGTGCCGGAATTCGCTGCGACCCCGTCCGGGGTCGAGTGGAGGATTGGGGGCGTGGTCCGGAGGTGGCGCTGCGCTGACCTCCGGCTACTCGCTATGATCCCTTCGGGATACGGTGGAGGCGGCGATGGGTGAAGGTTTTTCGCACCTGGTACGACTGGTGCCTGACAGAGAGCAAGAAAGTGCAAAGGAGCTGGAGACCAAACCGGACCGTGCTCCCGCCACCCAGTTCGAGTTCTCGTGGGCCTGAGAAACTGGCACCGTGTGGCAGGATCCGTTCTAATCAGGTTCTGTGACTGGCCCACCCGAGGAGCGACAAAGTTCTGGCGCTCGGTGGATCCCCGCTGCTCTGCATGCGCGGATCGATCGCAATTCGTTCTGCGAATGAAGGGCCGCAATAATGTGCACCTGTGGTTGGATCGCAATGATGGTCAATGAGCAGCCGACCCCAATTCCCTACTCCGATGATGCTGGGGGCTTTGTTCAGGGATCGGTTCGCGATCGAGGAAGACCAGATCTGTGAGGAAGCCCTACTTAACCGGCCCCGAAACAACACGTCTCGAGCACCGCGTATTTACTCTTGACGACGCCTCTGAGTTCTTTGCCCTCAACGGCAACCCGGATGTGATGCATTGGACTGGCGAACCGCTACTCACTTCGCTCGACGCGGCGAGAGAGGCGATCGCAAAATATCCCGATTTTCTCGAAGTGGGCTATGGTCGCTGGGCGTGCGTTCTCAAACAGACACGGGCAGTCATTGGATTCTGCGGGCTGAAATACCTGCCCGAATTGGACGTGGTTGATGTTGGGTATCGCTTTCATCCCGAATATTGGGGCCATGGATTCGCAACAGAGGCTTGCGCAGCGTGCCTCGACTTCGGTTTCGATACGCTTCGCCTTCGCGAGATATTTGGGTTTGTGCTTCCAATGAACGTCGCATCCATTCGTGTGCTCGAAAAGGTCGGGATGCAGTCGGATGGCGAAGTGATGTACGATGGATTGCTGGCGTTGCGGTTCGTTAAGCGTGTGCCAGGAATCCGCGAACCAGCGGATGCACGTGATCCGCCGAGTTGAGATTTTTGACGTGGTCAGTCGATCGCGGCGGCCACGCGATCCGTTTCGTACTGCGATTGGGAGCACGTTTTGAAGATTGCCGGACGGAATCTTAGCAGGGCTGGAAACCTGTTTGCGCTCGTTGCGTATGGAAGCATCACGCCTCCGTTTGCCCGCTTGATGTTCACAGCGTTTGACGATGGGACGATTGTCTGGTCCGGGGACAGGACTCAGGGTGGTGCCCCGTACTCTACGGCAGAGATAGGACGCGATCGGTTGTTGGATACTCTGGCTGGCCTGGAAAGTGACGGTTTGTTTTCCGAGCTTCCACTCGTCAATTTTGGTGTGCCCAGTTCTGAATGCAGCAGCTTTATTGTTCGGAAGGGTGAGAAGGCATTTAAGCTTGATGCATGTCATGAATTGTTCGAGGCATCTGGGGAGTGCGTTGCGGAGCACCATGGGATTGTTCCTTTGGGAACGGGGCAACGATTTCAGGTGCTGTCTCGCCAGCCAAACGATTACATCTTCTTTCGGATGACTTGGCTCGAACTACGGCGACTGATGGAGAATCTGATCCCCGCCACGGGACAACACTGCGAGGGTCGACTTGAGATGTTACACGCTGAATTGCGCTGGCTGCCGGAACGTGGTGAATCCAAACGTTGAACTTCTTCGAATTACTATCCGTTTCGACGGTTGACGTGCGGTCGCGGTGGGCTGAGGTTGCGTGTGACTCACATCCGAAAGGCTGACGCCAGCTTCTTGAGTCCATTGGCCGTAGGTCGTCAGCGTTTGGGTGCGACAAGCGTTTTGGTCTCGTGTGGCCCATCGAGTGATCCGGCGGCGCATGACTCCCCCGTCACTCGCGTCGTGTGGTCCGAGAGTGTTTTTCTTTGACTGAAAGCGGAATCCGACTCTGCGCACGAGGCGGCGATCCTTGGGAGTCGAGCGTCTTCGTGTAATTGAAGTACACCCATGAGATCAAAACGCGGCTTGCACCGCGACGCGGATCAGGGGCGTGCAAGCGACTTCAGAAGAGGATTGTGTTCGGTGGGGTAGGTCGTTCGACGTGGCCGGGCGCCGAGAGACGCGTCCGTACGAGAGATTGCGTTGGCTTCCTCTCCAACATTCTCAGCGCGAAGTGGAGCGGGAGTTCTGATGATGATCCGCGGGTGATGTCGGTTGGAGATGGAGGTAGGAAAATTTTGGGTAGGAAAAGATTGCACGGTGTTTGCCGGTTGTCTCGTCTTTCGGGCACCCGTTTTCCTACCCGAAATTTTCCTACCTTCTTGCTGTATCCGGATGGCTGGGAAAACGACTTGCCGCAGCGACCGCTCCGGTTTTCGGTCGGTCTCGGGGCCCAAGTAGCCGGAGGCTTCGTTCGGCGGCGTGTCGAGATTGGCTGCGACCCCGTCCGGGGTCGATGGGGGGATTTGGTGAGTGGCCCGGAGGTGGCGCTGCGCTGACCTCCGGCTACTGGCTGTGATCCCTTCGGGATGCCGATTGTATTGCTGCAGGATTTGGCAACCGATTTAGATTCTCTCCCTCTGGGAGAGACGGCGTTTGCGCAGCAAGCAAACGCCAGAGAGGGCCGGCGGCTTGCGAAAGTCTGGACGACTTTCGCTACGATCAACTCCGACGCTTATACAATCGACGTTCCCAGGGATGCCGTGGACGTCACACTGGGTGAAGGTCTTTCGCACTTGGTACGACTGGTCGTGCGAAAAGTGACCAAGAAAGTGCAAAGGAGCGGAGTCCGAACCGGACCGTCCTCTCGCCACCCAGCTCGAGGTCACGTGGGCCTGAGAAACTGGCACCGTCTGGCAGGATCCGTTCTAATCAGGTCCTGTGACCGGCCCACCTAAAGGCCGACAGAGTTCAACGCTCGATCTATCCCCGTTCCTCCGCATGCGCGGATCGATCGCAATTCGTTCGCCGACAATTGGAATGGCAACAAATCCATACGACGCTCCTGCTATCGAATCTCACAACGAAGAGCCATTGCGCGTTTCAGATTCGCCACAAGTTGGGAACACTCGCCCGTCATACTGGCGATACGCCATCGCAGCACTCGCTACCGTCGCGTTTCTATCGCTGGGGTACATGTTTCTCGTATCGATGCGTGGAAGACAATGGCTTGAGGCATCAGCGTATTTGGCCGGTTCGCTGAGCGCAATCCCATGGGCACTGTACGACTCCAAAACGCGGGACTGTTTCGCTGGTTCAATCGTGATCGCCGTCGGATCGCTTTGCGCCGCTGCTGCTCAAGTTTGCTATTTTGCGATGTTCAAATTTGAATGGTTTAACGGCATCTTCAATGACAAAGGCGCGGGGGAATTTGGAATGCTCCTGTTTGGCGGTGTCGCCTTTGTCGGGAGTGCTTACCTTTGTTGGCGTTTACTTGCATTGATCGGGTTGACGTCACCACCGCTTCAACTACTCCGAACGCATGCCGAAAGCGGCGGACCATGCGAGTAACCGAAGTCGCGGGGGCGTCGTTTTTGACAATGGGAAATCAATCACCGTGACTCGGTTATCGCGGCCGCTCGCCGACACAAGTTCGTTCCGACCTGACGCTGCACACCAAGACTCCATTCCACGCCGACGCAATTCGTTATCTCCAGTTTTCAACCATCTCGGGGGAGCCATCTTATGCACGGACGATCAATCGTATGGTTTGCCCTGCTTTTGTTTTCAGCCGATGTGTGCTGCGCTCAATCGCCACAAGCGAATGAGAAAGTTCAAGTGATCATCACCGGTACGGGACAACGGGGAAAACACCTCGTCACACAAACTCTTTTTCTGAACTGCGAGGACAACTCTGTGTTCTGGGAGATCCGGGGTGACGGAAACCTACCTGAAAGATCGTCCGGAACTCTTCAATTGGAGTCTCGCCGGTTGGAGAAGTATGTTGCTCAATTGAAGCTCGATCTTGATCCGGACAGATTGATGCCTTTTCATGACGAAGATCATACCTGTCGGTACACGTTTGCAGTCCTTCGAGATCATCGGCTGGAGTGGAGTGGGTCCATTGGCGAAGGTGATTTTCGCTTCGGGCTCAAGAGTAGCAGGATCATGACGCCTCTTCTGCACGCCATCCAAACGAAGCGTGAGATCCGCGGTGGCTTTCTCTACGCCTACTTTTTGTCCGATTACTCCTTCAAGTACCGATCCAGAGGGTATCGAGTCAACCAAGAGAAATCGGGCGAGTCGCTGGAGGAGAGCCGTGCCGAAGAAGCAGAGCAATCGATTGCGCCGGAGCCGCCGAGTTGAGCTTTTTCTGGGGTCAGGTTGTTGGCGGCTACTCGCTGAAATCCCTCCGGGATACCGTGGACGTCACACTGGGTGAAGGTCTTTCGCACTTGGTACGACTGGTCGTGCGAAAAGTGACCAAGAAAGTGCAACGGAGCCCGAGTCCGCACTGGACCGGCTAGTTTGAGTTTACGTGGGCCTGAGAAACTGGCACCGTTTGGCAGGATCCGTTCTAATCCAGTCCTGTGACCGGCCCACCTGAGGAGGACAAAGTTCTGGGGCCCAGTGGATTCCCGTTCCGCCGTATGCGAGGATCGATCGCTATTCGTTCGTGCCTGATGCATGTTTTCTATGGCTATCTATCGCTCCACGCTTCACCTCAAGACGCACGTCTACCTGCGGGACGATGGCATACGTCCTCAAATCGAATTGGATGAGACGGATCACCTGTTGGCAAAAGAACAGCATGGCGGGATTAGTATCGAACGGGCACTCGAGCTTGTACACTTGGTCGAGAATGCAAGACCGACGGACGACTCACTGTAAACGGCACGAACGATGCGAACGCCCCAGGAAATCGATGAGAAGCTTGCCGAGACGATTCGACAGGTCTACAAACGCCCTCTCATGTTTGCACGAAAGCACGACGTCGAACGGTCCCTCTGGGATTTTCATTGGGCTTGGGCCATCGTCCACAACCTGGAGAAGCAGTTGCGAGACATTCATAGCGAAACCCTGCGCGAGCACCATGCTCCCGCGGGATTCTTTTCGCGTTTTAGACACGACAATCCGACCGCGTCGGATGATGATGCACTGGCATTCACGCTCGATGAGTGGCGGCGAATCTCGCGGACGCTACCGTTCCACGAACAAAGGAAAAACGTGCCACGTCTTCGCTTCTCACTTCGATTGCTTCTCGTCGCGCCGCTGGCCGCAGCGTTAGCCATCCATTTATGGCCGGCAGGCCAGGATGGTCCAATGGAATTTAACATCGGAACAGTCTCCGTCGGGTCGCAAATCGTCCACACTTTTGAGGTGCAGAACAGAACAGGGCGACCACTTCGATTGGCACTTGGTGGGTGTGGATGTCCGGACAGATGTGAACTGACAGATGACCGTTTGATGCAAGGTGAAATCTCCTACTTCGATGCAGCGTTGTCTGTGCGTAGCGGGCAAGAACCCGGTGCGAGAATCGAGGTGCATTATGAACTTCTTACTGACATACCTGATCGGCCTAGAATAACGTTCCGATTGGTGGGGAATGTTGCGACGCCAGCGGACCACAACTCAACGCGGAACAATCGCATGCGCCGAAACACGCGAGTTGAGGTTTTTGAGGATGGAACGTTGTACGCGCGTCCACGGTGATGCGTGCCGTTGAATTTCATCGAATTGCCTACCGCTTCGACGGTTGATGTGCGATGACGGCGGGCTGTGGTTGGGTGGGCCCCACATCCATGAGGCTGACGCCAGCTTCTTGAATCCACTGGCCGTAGGTCGTCAGCGTTTGGGTGCGACAAGCGTTTTGATCTCTTGTGGCCCTTCGAGTGATCCAGCGGCGCATGACTCCCCCGTCACTCGCGTCGTGTGGTCCAGGGTGTTTTCTCTTACTTAAAGACGAATCCGACCGAACACACACCGCGGCGATCCTTGGGAGTCGAGCGCCTTGGGATGTTTGAAGTGCACCCAAGAGATCAAGACGCGGCAGGCACCGCGACGCTGATGAACTGGGTGCAAGAGATTGGTGAAGCGGACGGTGTTCAGTGGGGCAGGGCGTTCGACGTGGCCGGGCGTTCGACGTGGCCGGGCGTCGTGGGTGCGTTCTTGTGAGAAATTACGTTGGCATCCTTGCCAACGTCCTCAACGCGACGAGGGGCGGGGGACTGATGATCCGCGGGTGATGCATCGGTTGGAGATGGAGGTAGGGAAATTATGGGTAGGAAAAGAGAGCCCGGTGTTTGCCGGTTGTCTCGTCTTTCAGGCACCCGTTTTCCTACCCGTAATTTTCCTACCTTCTTTCTGTATCCGGCTGATTGGGAAAACGACTTGCGCCCAGTGATCGCTCCCGATATTTCGGTCGGTCGCTGCAATCCCTCCGGGACGTCAATTGGTTAAGTGACGGATTTGATCGTAGCGGTAGGCGTCAAGACTTTTGCAGCGTAAGCCGTCTCTCCCAGAGGGCGAGAAACGAAATCGGTTGCCATCCGTGGGCCAGGAATCGTTGTATTGTTCCGCACGTTGCAGCCTGACCTTTTCCGCGGCACCGTCAATCGAAAAGTTGACGGACCGTAGGGTTGCGGTGAGAATAGATCCGCCGCGCGATCTGGCCGCAGCGGTGAGGACAGTTCTCTCCCCCTCATGAACGACCCGTTATGAATTTCAATCGATGCGAGCTGATTGTGGCGATCCTGTTGGCCGCATGGTGTTGTGTGCCCTCGGGGGCCGTTGCAGAGGAGGCCAAACGTGAAACGGCAACGTTCGGCGGTGGGTGTTATTGGTGCGTGGAGGCCGTGTTTCAACGGATTGAGGGTGTCAGCAATGTCCGGCCCGGATTCATGGGGGGCCGAACCGAAAATCCGACGTATCGCCAAGTGCTCACGGGACGGACCGGCCACGTCGAAGTGATTCAATTGGAATTCAACCCCGATGTGGTCACCTATGAGACGTTGTTGCAGGTGTTTTGGCGCACCCACGACCCGACCACGAAGAACCGTCAAGGTCCAGACGTCGGACCGCAATACCGAAGTGTGGTGTTCGCTCACACGGACCAACAGCGTGACGTTGCGGAACAGTACAAGCGATTATTGAATCGGCAAAAGGCATTCCGGTCACCGGTTGTGACGTCCATTGAACGGGCGAGTGCGTTTTATCCCGCAGGCTCGGATCACAAAGACTACTTCAACCGCAACCCAGACAAGCAATACTGCCAAGCGTATATCATTCCGAAACTGAAGAAGTTACAGGAGCTCTTTCCGGATCAACTGAAAGCGGATTCGGCTAACAACCCAGACGCTCCATAGGCAACCAACATGCCTCGAGCGCCGAGTTCGATCCGAATCGGTATGGAGATGAACGAGAAGCCAACGATCGAAGCCACTTCGTTTTTCGCAACCGTCTCGCTGCGAACAATGATGCTGTTTGTTGCTGCCTCGGCGATGTGCTTTGGTCTCACCATCACCGATCTGCGGGAATATGGGGCATTCGCACCGTTCGCCGTGTTCACTGCAATGATGTCACTCCTCTCGCTGACCTGTGTGTTGTGCGCCAGCTTGGCAGACGATGTGTGGCGCGATCCCGGCGTGACGATTGTGGCTGGAATCTATGGGTTGCTCGGCTACTCCATTCTGATTAGTTCCAGACAAAACGCTGGAGCACCAGCAGGGCGGTCAGCAACAGCGCGATGATCCAGCCAATCACGGTGAACGTGGTCAGCAATCGTTGCTTTCGACGGGACTCGGGCGTCCACTCGACCTTGGATTGCTCGTCGACCAGTTTGTCCTTCAACACGCCTTTGACGAATGCGGCTTGCCCCGTCATCGCTCCGCTGGCGGCAAAGTAGCAGCCGCTGAAAAAGAACGAGTCGTCGCTGTCCGCTGCGACGCCTTGTTCACTCGACTCACAGCCGAACGCTTGGCCCAGCACCATTCGCAATCGAGGTTTCAACTCGTGTCGGATCTTGCAAGTCAGCGCGTACAGCTTTCGGTTTCCCCGCTGCTGGGCCAGTCCGTCGTCGCGGCTGAACAGCCGGTAAACCCAGTCTTCGAAGGCATCGCAGAGGCGATCGCTATGGGTGTTCAATTCGTCGGGCGTGGGGCGGCTGCGGAGATCAAAACGGCCGCCCAGCCGTCGCGACAACAGACCCGATTGCAAGCGACGAACCAACTCGATGAATCCCTTGTCTTGTTCCAGCCCGACGATCACGGCGGTGACCGGCGACCGCACACCCATCGTTTGTTGGATCGTTTCGATGTCGCTGCGGGCCGATTGGGCGATCGCCGAAAGCTGCAACGGACCGACCCGCGACAGTTCAAACGGAATCAAGGTCACTGCGCCGTTGATGCCACACCTCGGCCGCCGTGCACGCTTGAGTAACTTGCAGACATAACGCAAGCGAGGAACCTGGTCGGACGTGTCCAGCGATGCCGGCAAGGCGACTTTCTTATTGCCGCTGCCGCGTGGCATCGCCAGCGGAGCCCCCGGCGAAGTCGTCGTGGTGACGTGACTCTGTGGCGGCGCTTCGGCAGCAGCCGGTGCGCGCTGGGGAACGGACGCCGCAGTCGGGGGCGTCTCCGCCGGATCGGGCGTGGACGCAGCAGCGGGTTGGCTGGGTGGGTATTGGTCAAACGAGATCGTCCCTTCGTACCGCGGTGCCGGTCGCAGCGCTTCACCCATCGCAGCGGCAGACGCTTGGGGACGCGGCACCTGGGGTACCTGCGGCTTGGGCATTTGCGGTCGCTGCAGCTGGGGGCTGGGGACTTGGGGGTTGGGCACTTGAGGGCGGGGCGGTGTCGGGACATCAAACGCGGAACCACGAGGCGGCAGCGCCGCCGTTTCGCGGGGTGACCCGGCCAACGGAGAGGAGTCCATCGCTTGGTTCCCGATGGTGCCCAGGTAGGTTTGCGGTGCGGCCGACTGGCGATCGGGTGGTGCCGTTTGCGGTGCCGGCCGCATCGCCGATTCCTTTTGCAGCTTTGCCGGTTGCGACTTGGCCGCGGCCGGTGCGGGAGGTTTGCCGGGGGCGGCACGCTGAATCTTTTGGATGCCGAGGGGGCTGGGTGAAGCGCCCGGCGCGGTGGAATTTGGAGCGGCCGAAGCGGCTTCCCCGCCGCCACTGCTGCGTGCAATCCGCCGCGATGCGACGTTCATCGACGCGGGTGACCAGCGCCCCATCAACGCGCTCAGCGAACTGGCGCCGGGACAAAACAGATAGATCGCGTCGCTGCTCATGTACCACTGCAAGGCGTGGCTGACGCCTGACGCGTCCGGCACGCCGTGCACCGGCAGCTTGGTCTCCAATGCTTCCATCAAACCCTGTTCGGCCTGGACGTCGGACGATCCCAGGATCAAGAAGATCGGGTAGTCCGATGGAGAAACGCCCTTCGCTTCCAGCGCCGCGATCCCGGCTTCCCAGGCCCGATCGATGTCGGGGAATTCACCCTCGATCACCTGGTTCCAGCGCCGCATGCCCCAGTAGAGCACGACCGGAATCAGAATCACCAGCATGATTTCGATCACGATGTGGGTCAGCGACACCGCGTGAATCAAACGAACGCTTTGCGAACCGAACAGGCGAAAGGTCCAAACGACGATCAACAGGATCACCAGCGCCAATGCCGTCACGGCAGCCGATTTTCCGGCCAGCGTCGTGGGCAGAAAACGACGATGCAGCGGAAGCTTTTTTTCTGGCGGCGGTTCGTTGGACATGGTCACTATCGTTAGCGGTTACCGTGACGTCTGTCATCAGGTTCGGAAAAAAGAAAGGGCCAGCAACCCGGCGAGAATGGTCGCCAACAGCCACGGCCAGACCAGCCGGGCGCGGGTCCAGTGCGGAACCGCCGGGACCAGGTTCCGCTCGCACTCTTGACCCGCGGTCGCGTCATTCCAACGTTGTCGTGCCTGGCCGACGGCGTTGCCATATTCGCCGGCCCATGACGGCAGATCGACCGCCAGGCCGTGTTTGTCGATCAACATCCGATTCAATTTGGGGTCTCGATACAGACCACGAAACCCCAACATCACGCAGACATAAATCAGCTGCAACGCGTCATCGGATCCGGCATTGAGCGCCGTCGTCGCGTTGACGTAGTACAAATCGTTGCAGCGACGGGTATTGAACAAACTCCATTCCAGCACGTTGTCGCGCCACCAGCTTTGGCCCGACCAGATGTGGGCGTCGACCAGCATTTCGTCGATCCACGTCACCAGCGCGTACTTGGCCAGTTCCCAATCTTCGGTGTGGCCGGAAAGCCGACTGTCGGCCTGTTGCAGCAGCCCTTCTAACGTCCGCTTTTCCTCCGCCGGAGCGATCTCCACCCCTCCATCGATTCGCTCCATCAGAGAAAACGCGTGAATCAGGATCGGATCGACGGCGTCGGCAAATCTTGGCGTCATGACTTACGTGCGGATGGCGAAAAGGGCGAATCGAAGTCGGGCACGATTGCCGTCGGGGGTCACGACATCCAAGTGTCGCGCACCGGTCAGTTCGTCATAGTTCCGCACCCGCATCGCAACCGATTGGGTGCGGCGAATCTCAGGCCAGGCCGGTGATTCGTACTCGTCTTGGGAAACCTTGTAATACGTCCAGTACTGTCGCGAGGGTAGATCCGGAATCGTCGTCGAGACGATCTCGCGGCCCAGTCCGTTTTGACGGACATGAAAGAAATCCTCGACCTGGTCGGCGCTGGCGAACACCCAATACCATTCCGGTGAACGCTCCAGCAGCTCGCGCAAGTTCGACTCGCTCGCGCCCCCGCGTTCGACGCCCAGGTACCATTCCCAATCGGGGTCGAACCATTCCGGGCCCAGTTGGGCCTGCATCGTCGATCCATAGCCCTCGAAGTTGGCACGCAGGTATTCGTCGAACTGCGTGGCGTACAAAATGCCCAGGATCTTTTCGCGGATGTCGGCAAAGATGAAACCCAGGTTGTCGTGATCGTACGGCTCCACTTCGATGGCGCGTCGCTCGGGGCCGAAGATCGACAACCGACCCAGGATCCGGGCCAATTCCATGTAGGCGTCGAACGGGTGCACGCCCAGGGCCGGGCCCATCACGTCCAGCGTGCTGTACGCTTCATTCAAACGATCCAGCATCGACACGCGACCCGAATCGGCCGGTTCCAGGCTGTGACGCCCGACACTCAATTGGCGAACCGGTTCGCTGAGCGTGTCCATGTTGCCGCTCAACACGTCGCGGATCCCCTGCACGTAATGGCGACGCAGGTAGGGCCAGGAGTGCGTTGCCAGGATCGGCGGGATGTAGTTGTCGTCAATCACCGGCTGGACTTCACGTTCGCTGGCGCTGCGGACCCGCGCGATCGGCAGCACTTCGTAACCCGCCGTGTCGCTGCCGACGATCAATCGCAAATTCAGCCGGCGAAACTCAATCGGTTGGCCGCTGTCTTGACCGTTTTCGTCCGGGACGGTGGATTGGGTCCGCGTGAAACGCGCGAATCCGTTGGTGGAATCGCCGCTGACGTTCTCGCCGCCCAGGTTCAGCTTGGGGACGCCGATGTAGATCATCAACGACGTTTCGGACTCGGTCGCCGATTGGGCTTCGAACGCCGCCTTCAGATCCACCTCGAGTTCTTGGCCGCTGTCCAATCGGATCAACGTGCCGTCCCGCAAGCGGGCGTCCAGCTCTTCGACGCGAAAATGACCGCTGGCCAGTGCGTCTTTGCTGTACTGAAACGCGTGCAGACCATAGCCATACGGATGATCCCAGCTTTCGGACGTGTGCGACAGTTCCAACCAGTGTCGGTCGGCTGCCTGTAGATGGTGGGGCCGTACAAACAGCCCTTGATACCAGTGCACGCGTGGATTCTTCATACGTCGGTAACGCCTCTGTAATTCATCAAGTCGACCCCTCGTGTGAGACTCAGGCCCATTATGCGCCTCCGCTGATGGATCGCCTACAGCAGTCGTCGCAAAGTCATTCCGTCCAACAACACCTGGCAAACCGGACCCGGCATTCAGCGTTTCCGCCGTGAAACTGCAGAATTCCCGTCACGGACGTGCCCATCACGCAAGTGATTGCGTGTTCCCGACCGGCCCGTCATCGGCATCCTCCGTGCCCGACGTCCGTTCCCACCGTCCAATCGGGCAGGAAATCAAGCGGCCGTTCAGTAATAACCGACAAATCTTACCCAATTCTCATGACCGTAAAGATCCGAACGTCCGATAAATCGACAGAGACCGACCGACTACGACCGTCGTGGCGACGCATTCGCACCACGTCGGCCAGGCTGAGGTTGATTGCCCACGATTCCTCCAGAGACACTCACCATTTCAGTGACGAATCCTCTGCAAGTCCCACTACGACTGCTGATCTGGCTGCTGCTCGGATGCGCCCTCGGGGCAGTCCGACCAGCGGACGCTCAGTACCCGTCACCGGAGGCCGGCCGGAGCTCCACTGCGCTGTCTTCAACCGACCCCGACGCCCCGTTTTCGTGGAGCATCGACGAGCCGGAGCCGATCGAAGGCCTGCTGCTGCCGGAGCTGTTGTCGGTTCCGGTCACCGTGGGCACGATGCCTGCGACGCTCAACGCCACGCCGCAGTCGCATGGTCACGCACCGCATTCGCTCGCTCCCTCGCCGGCCGCAACGGTGCCATCGCCGCACGTTCGAATGGCCTCGTCCGATCCCCTCAGCGATCTGCCGGCGGTCGAGGGCCAACCCGCGGTCGTGCTGGCACAATCGGACACGGCGCTGCCGCCGCCCGATCGTGGCGCAATCGCCCAGGACGTCCCCCAGCGAAATCCGCTCCCCAGCCCCGACGCGGCGCGGCCCCGGATCTTGTTTCAGCCGGCCGTCCCCAGTTGGGATCCTGCCGCCGGCACGATCTTGAGACCGACCGTTCATCTGGCCGATGATCCCGCCGCCGAAATCCTGCCGACGCCCAATGCGATCGCAACGGAGTTGGTTCCGTCGACACTTTCGGGGCAAGGCGACCGAATCGCGATCGCCGAAGATCTCCAGCCCGACCCCGTTTGGGTCCCTTCCGCGGCCGGTGACCGTTTCGAAACGTTCCGCAATCGACGGCGAAAACCTTTGGCAAAGATGTTTGAACGCGCCGCCAGGGCGATGCGCAGCCAAGCCGGACGTGATGTCGGTGTCGGCGTCGAGCGGTTGCCGTTTGCCTTGTTCGAAATCGATGCCTCGCAACCGTCCAACAACTTTCGCCTTCGCTTCGAGTCGGCACGCGACTGGGAATTCGCCGATCGCGTGGAATACTTTTGGTCGCGAATCGGCAAGAAAGGGCCCGAGTTTGCCAACCCGCTGGCGTTTGAACCCTCGGTCGATTACCAGGACATTCGCTTGTCCTTCGAAGTCGGCGGCAGCAAGTTTTCCGCCACCACCGAATTGCCGTTGCGTTTCATCGACCCCACTAATCTGAGCAATACAGGTGGGATGGGGGATATGGCAATCACGACCAAAACGGTGATGATCGACGGGGATTCACTGCAGCTGACCCAGGTCTTGCGGAACCAGCTGTCGACGGGGTCGGCCAAGCGTGGGCTGGGCAACGGACACGTCTCGATGGAGCCGGGGTTTGTCGCAAGTTATAAGTGGAGTGATCGAACGCTGATTCATAACGAACTGAAATTATGGTTTCCGATCGGCGGGGAACCGGGGTTTTCGGGGCCGGTGTTGAGATACGGCATGGGTTTTGCGAACGTTCTCTATGATAGCGACACGTTTGCAATTCTTCCCACGTTTGAGCTTGTCGGATGGTCCATTTTGACGGGGCAGAAATCGGTCGGCCTGCCCAATCCCCAAAGCATCGACGGCGAAAATATTATTAATCTTTATCCCGGATTGCGGATCGTGCGTGACAACGGACGACTGTTTGAACTGGGAATCAACGGCGGGTTCAGCGTGACCGAGCGCCATTGGTATCGCAGCGTCTTGCGGCTGGATCTGCGCTGGACGTTCTAAGCACCGCACGGAAAACACGTGTCGGATCTTGCGATATAGGAGAGGCTTCCCGGGATGATTGTCCGGGTGCGACTCAAGCCCGTGGCACAAGTTCGCCGAAACAAGAGCTTCGCAGGCTGTCGGTTTGATCACGATGAGCACGGCCTTGCAATATTTTTTTCACCACGCCGCACACTGACGACTGTAGGAATTGTATCTTGAACGGTATCACCGGAGTTTTCCTTCCATCCAACCGAGATGGGGTAAATCGTGACTGCCAATCTTCCAGGTCGACCACCACATCGTTATCGATGTCTTAGGTTTCCCAAGTCCGACGCTCGACGCATTAAGCGATTGAGACACTCTAGCGACGTGGCGGCGTCGTTTCGCACCCACCCCGGTGCCATCCTACCTTCATCCAAGTCGCTCTCCGGGAAGTTGTAAGCCAGATGGATCTAACGGATCTCGAAACATTACTTGCGCCGATCTCCGACGACGAACCCTGTGGTCCGGACTTGGAATATGATGCCGAGTTCGGCGAGATGGACAGGGCGGCACAGAGCACGGCCGAACAGCAGTACGGCGACACCGTCGTCGCCGCCGAGCCGCCCGACTGGAAAGATGTCAAGAAGCGGGCCGAAGCGCTGCTGTCACGCACCAAGGACATGCGGGTCGTTGCGTTCCTGGCACGTGCCACGCTCAACCAGGACGGCGTGATCGGTTTTTCCCACGCGTTGCAGCTGCTACGCAGCTATCTGGAAACGTTTTGGGACACCGTCCATCCCGAATTGGACCACGAAGACAACGACGACCCGACGTACCGCACGAACACGTTGATCACGTTCTGCGACGAACAGGGCATCATGAAGGACCTGCGTGACGCGCCGCTGGTCGCATCGCGTACGGTTGGCCGCTTCTCGCTTCGCGACGTCGAACATGCCCGCGACGCAGAAGATAAACCGGCCTCGGACGACGAATCCGGCTCCAGCCGTCCCTCGCTCGGCGTGATCGATGCGGCGTTCAGTGATGTCGACGTGGAATCGATCCAGGCGACCGAAGAAGCGCTCCGTCTTTCGGTCGAGCACATCGACGCCATTGAAAAATTTGTCACCGAGCAGGTCGGCGTCACTTCCGCCGTCAGTCTCGCTCCGCCTCGGTTGTTACTCGAAGAGATGCACAAGTTTGTGGTCTCGCAACTCGAGCGACGGGGTGTCTTTGCCGACCAACCCGCAGGGGACGGTGAAGGCGAAGCGGACGGTGACGGCAGCGGCGAAGCGGCTGCCTCGGGCGATCTGTCCGCAGCGGCCGCGGCACAGGGGTATCGCGTCAACGGCAAAATCACGTCACGCAAAGACGCCATCAAGGCGTTGGATGACGTTTGTGATTTCTATGAAGAAAACGAGCCCTCCAGTCCGTTGCCGCTTTTGATTCGCCGCGCCCAACGACTCGCCTCCAAGAGTTTCTTGGACATCCTACGCGACCTGGCCCCCGACGCCGTCTCGCAGGCCGAGGCGCTCGGCGGAAACAAACCGGATCTTTCCCAGACGAGCGGCGAACCCGAAGAACCGGCCGCAGACAATTCATCAACTTGGTGACCCCACAATTTCAACAGCGGCGGCAAGTGATCGCCCGAATTTTTCCGCAGGAGTAACAGATGGCTAAAGCTAGCGCTCAAAAATTTATTGCGAGGAATCGAGCTCCTCGCGTGCAAATCGAATACGACGTGGAAGTCTACGGTGCCGAAAAGAAGGTTCAGCTTCCCTTCGTGATGGGTGTGCTGGCCGATCTGTCGGGAAAGCCTGAAGAACCGCTCGCACCGGTCGCTGACCGCAAGGCGCTTGAGATCGACGTGGATAACTTCGATGAACGAATGAAGTCCATGAAACCTCGCGCCGCATTCCAGGTGCCCAACACGTTGACCGGCGAAGGCAACATGGCCGTCGACCTGACGTTCGAAAGCATGGATGACTTTTCGCCCGCGGCCATCGCCCGCAAAGTCGATTCGCTCAGCAAACTGTTGCAAGCCCGCGAGCAGCTCTCCAACCTGCTGACCTACATGGACGGCAAAGACGGTGCCGAAGCCTTGCTCGCCAAGGCCCTGAAAGATCCCGCATTGCTGCAATCACTCTCCGCCGCTCCGAAAGCGGACGGCGACGACGCTGAAACACCCGCCAACGAGGAGTAATTCATAATGAGTACCGACGAAGCCGCATCCGCTGGACAGGCCGAGGGCGCAACCCTCGAAGCAAGTGAGTTCTCTTCGCTGTTGCAGAAGGAATTCCGTCCCAAATCCGACCAAGCCAAAGAAGCGGTCGAAACCGCCGTCCAAACGCTCGCCGAACAGGCTCTCTCGCAGACATCTCTGATCTCCGACGACGTGCTGGCATCGGTCGAAGCGATCATCGCCCAGATCGATTCCAAGCTCAGCGAGCAGATCAACCTGATCCTCCACAACGACGACTTCCAAAAGCTGGAAGGTGCGTGGCGTGGATTGCATCACTTGGTCAATAACACCGAGACCGACGAGATGCTCAAGATTCGAGTGATGAACATCTCGAAGAAAGAGCTGCACAAGACGGTCAAGAAGTTCAAAGGCACCGCCTGGGACCAAAGTCCGATCTTCAAGAAGATGTACGAAGAAGAGTACGGTCAGTTCGGCGGCGAGCCCTACGGCTGCCTGGTCGGTGACTACCACTTCGACCACAGCCCGCCGGATGTCGAATTGCTCGGCGAAATGGCTCAAATCTCGGCCGCTTGTCACTCGCCCTTCATCGCCGGCGTCTCGCCGACCGTGATGCAAATGGACAGTTGGCAAGAACTGACCAATCCCCGTGACTTGACCAAAATCTTCCAGACGCCGGAATACGCTGCTTGGCGTTCCTTGCGTGAATCGGACGATTCCAAGTACATCGGGTTGGCGATGCCACGCTTCCTGTCGCGGTTGCCCTACGGCGCGGCTTCGGACCCCGTCGATGAATTCGCCTTCGAAGAAGACACCGATGCGGCCAACAGCGAAAACTATTGCTGGGCCAATGCCGCCTATGCGATGGCCACCAACATCACCCGTTCCTTCAAGATGTACGGTTGGTGTTCGCGGATTCGTGGGATCGAATCCGGCGGTGCGGTCGAAGGGCTGCCCTGCCACACCTTCCCGACCGATGACGGTGGCGTCGACATGAAATGTCCGACCGAAATCGCCATCAGCGATCGCCGTGAAGCGGAACTGGCGAAGAACGGCTTCATGCCCTTGATTCACAAAAAGAATTCCGACTTCGCCGCCTTCATCGGTGCCCAGTCGTTGAATCAACCGGCCGAATACGACGATCCCGATGCGACCGCCAATGCCAACCTGGGCGCCCGACTGCCCTACCTGTTTGCGACCTGTCGGTTCGCGCACTACCTGAAGTGCATCGTGCGTGACAAGATCGGCAGCTTCAAAGAACGCAAGGACATGCAGCGTTGGTTGCAAGATTGGATCAACCAGTATGTCGACGGAAACCCGGGGACATCCAGCGAAGACACCAAAGCTCGTAAACCTTTGGCAGCCGCCGAAGTGGTGATCGAAGAGGTCGAAGGGAATCCCGGGTATTACACGTCCAAATTCTTCTTGCGTCCACATTACCAATTGGAGGGGCTTTCGGTTTCACTGCGTCTCGTCTCGAAACTTCCTTCGGCCAAGGGTGGCTGATCGATAGCTCCGTGGCGTGTAGACTTTCGCACGTCGCGAAGCGGTAGACTTTGCGACGTTTTATTCATTGACTGGCACTCGACTGCAAAAGGGAATCACTATGGCTGTAGACATGTTTCTGGACATCACCGGTGAGATTCAAGGAGAATCTCAAGACAAAACCCACAAGGACGAGATCGACGTTCTCGCCTGGAGTTGGGGGATGTCGCAATCCGGCTCGTTTCACGCCGGTGGTGGTGGCGGTTCCGGTAAAGCGAGCTTCCAAGACATCAGCGTGACCAAGTGGCTCGACTCGTCGTCGCCGATTTTGATGGTGTACTGTGCAAACGGTGATCACTTCACCAACGCCAAGTTGACCGTTCGGAAAGCCGGCAAGACGCCGCTGGAATACTTGATCGTTCACATGAAGGATGTTCTGGTGACCTCGGTCCAGACCGGTGGTTCCGGCGGTGAAGACCGACTGACCGAAAACGTCTCGTTGAACTTTCGCGAAGTGAAGGTCGAGTACAAAGCTCAGAAGGCTGACGGATCGGCAGACGCGGCGAAAGAGTTCAAATGGAATATCGCCGAAAACGCCGCCTCCTGATCGGCTGATTGCGTTGGATTGATCCAAACGGGTGAGCCTGTCTCTTGCACGCTCGCCCGAAGGGTCGATCCTCCAGCCATGAGGTTTCTTGCCCGGTCGCGGTTTCCGATCGCGCCTCCGGGGCAGGCCTCCTGACATTTCGAGCGCTGAGTCTCTCGGCGCCGTTTTTCCTACACTCGATTGCCGTCGCCGTTGGACCGTTTGACGTCGGCGTCTCTCCTATTGGATCGCCTCAAATGCTCGCCGAAGGATACCTCCGCGATGGCAAATTGGATGAAGCCTTCGCCGAACTCAAAAAGGCCGTCCAACAAGACCCGGCCAACGAAAAATACCGGGTCTTTTTGTTCCAAATGCTGACCGTGCTCGGCAAGTGGGACAGTGCGCTCAGCCAACTCGAGATCGCGGGCGAATTGGACGCCGGAAACCTGGCGATGGTGCAAGCCTACCGCGAAGCCATCAAGTGCGAAAAAACACGCGCCCGCGTCTTCGCCGGCCAGACCTCGCCGATGATCTTCGGCGAACCCGATCGCTGGTTGGCCTTGATGATCGAAGCGCTCAAACTGGCCGCCAACGGGCAACACGCCAAAGCCGAGTCGCTCCGCGCCGAGGCGTTTGAATCCGCCCCCACCACCGCCGGGACCCTCGAACTGACCGGCGATCATCGCCACCAGTTCGATTGGATCGCCGACGCCGATCCGAGGCTGGGCCCCGTGCTCGAAGGCCTGCTCAACGGACAGTATTACTGGATCCCGTTCCACCGCATCGCACACATCGAAATCGAAGCACCCTCGGACCTGCGCGATTTTGTTTGGACCCCCGTGCATTTCACCTGGGCCAACGGCGGAGAATCCTTTGGCATGATTCCGACCCGCTATTGCGGGTCCGAATCGATCGACGATCCCCTGGTCCGACTCTCCCGTAAAACCGACTGGCAGCCCGTCGCGGACGCCGACAGTGAGCTTGCGATCGGGATCGGGCAACGCATGCTCGCCACCGATGCCGATGAGTACGCGTTGCTGGACGTGCGGAAAATCACCTTGAACGTGGAACTGGAATCCGACGAGCAGGCTGAATCTGACGAGGACCAATCAAGCGACGTTCCAAGTGGTGATGACTGAGCACCATGGCAGACCTGAGTTCTCAAGAACGCCTGTTTCCTTCGCTGTTGGATCGTCTGACCGACGACCAAGCGGGAACCAGAGTCGAATCACGCGACCAACGTGTGTTCTCGATCCACAAGTTGCGCGCCGCCGTGTTGCGTGACTTGGCGTGGCTGATGAACACCTGCCATCTGGCCGCCCACCAGGACCTGACGGACTACCCCGAGGTGGGCAAATCGGTCATCAACTATGGCATCCCGGATCTGACCGGTAAAACCGTTTCCGGATTGCAGGTGTTCGAAGTCCAGCAGGCGCTGCGTCAAGCGATTTTGGATTTCGAACCCCGAATCCTTGCCGACACGCTGGAAGTGCGCGGTGACAAAGACCCCGATTCGCCACTGTCAAACTCGCTGGAGTTTGAGATCGAAGGCGAACTCTGGTCCAGGCCGTTTCCCGAACGACTGTACCTGCGTTCGGAGCTCGATCTTGAGACGGGCACCGTCAATATTCACGAAGCATAACGAGGCACGTCTGCATGGATCCGCGTCTGCTGAATTATTACAACCAAGAGCTCCAATTCGTCCGCGAATCGGGTGCCGAGTTCGCCGAGGAATACCCCAAGATCGCCAGCCGGTTGGGGATCGATGTCTTTGAATGTGCCGATCCGTATGTGGAGCGATTGTTCGAAGGGTTTGCCTTGCTGGCGGCGCGCATCCAGCTGAAACTGGATGCCGAATTCCCCCGGCTGACACAGCACTTGCTGCAGATGGTGTGTCCCCATTATCTGTCGCCCCAGCCCTCGATGGCCGTCGTTCAGTTCCAACCCGATTTGACCGAAGGGGCGCTCGCGGAAGGTTTCAAGCTGCCACGCCACACGTTGCTGCAAAGTCTGCTGGGCAAAGGCGAACAGACCCGCTGTACCTTTCGCACGGCCGACGACGTCACGCTGTGGCCGATCAAGTTGGCCAAGGCCGACTACTTCCTGCGAGACGTCGCCGCGCTCGGGCTGCCCGATCATCCGTCGGTCAAGGCCGCCATGGTTTTGAAGCTGGAATCCACCGCGGGGCTTAAATTCAATCAGCTTTCGCTCGATCAGCTGCCCCTGTTTATCCGCGGTGCCACCGACGTGCCGATGCGGATCTACGAACAATTGATGACCGGTGGGGTCGGAATCGCCGTGCGGGCCGGCGGGAATCAGGCGCGCTGGAAGGTCCAACTGGGAAAGTCCAAAGTCAGCCCGATGGGCTTTGGCGATCACCAAGCGATGCTTCCCTACGGGCCGCGGTCCTTTCAGGGATACCGATTGCTGCAGGAATACTTTGCGTTTCCGCATCGCTACATGTTTGCCCAATTGAACGAACTTCAATCACTGGTCAAACAGTGCGACAGCGAGTCGATCGAAATTGCGATCCTGCTTGGCCGCGGCGATCCCCAGTTGTCCAACCGCGTCGACGCGAACCATTTTTCCTTGTTCAGTTGTCCGGCGATCAATCTGTTCCCCAAACGCGCCGATCGCATCCATCTGGGTGACCGTTCGTCGGAATACCAGGTCATGCCGGATCGCACGCGCGCATTGGATTTCGAAGTTTACGATGTTGACGAGGTGCGAGGCTACGGGACCAGCAACGACCGGGAACAAGAATTCAAACCGTTTTATTCGATCAACGACTTCACGTCGGATCATCGCAACCGGGCTTACTTCACCATCACGCGACGCCCACGCATGTTGTCGGGCAAGCACCGGCAATACGGGCCGCGATCGAGCTACATCGGCAGCGAGACCTTCCTGACATTGGTCGACGCGAATGAGGCGCCGTATTCGCACGAGCTGCGCCAGCTCTCGGTGGAAACACTCTGCACCAATCGCGATCTGCCGCTCCAAATGCCGGTGGGGATCAGCGACTCCGACTTTACCTTGGAAGTCAGCGCCCCTGTCCAGGCGGTTCGGTGTCTGGTCGGTCCGACCAAACCACAGCCTTCCAAGAGCTATGAAAATGGCCAGACCACTTGGCGTTTGATCAATCACCTGTCTCTCAATTATCTCTCGTTGGTGAACAGCAAAACCGGCGGCGCGACCGCGCTCCGCGAGCTGCTGTCGCTCTACTCCGACACCAACAACGTGATGACGAACAAACAGATCGACGCGGTTCGGTCGATCGCATCCGAGCCGGTCACCCGGCCGATTTCGTCATCCGGTCCGCTCAGTTTCGGCCGTGGCCTCGAACTCACGCTCACGCTGGACGAATCGGGGTTCGAGGGAACCGGCGCATTCTTGATGGCGGCGGTGCTCAACGAATTCTTTGCAAAGTATGTGTCAATCAACTCATTCACCGAAACGGTGTTTCGAACGACCGAACGAGGCGAGGTAACGCGATGGCCCGCGAAGATGGGACGGCGACACGCTCTTTAGACGTGACGCTGCAACGGCTTAACGACGAACCGTACAAGTTTGATTTTTATCAAGCGATGCGGTTGCTCGAATGCATGTTTCCCGATTCCCCCCGGTTCGGTCACACCGTTCGTCTGTCCGATGATCACGTCCGATTGGCTCAGCAACCGTCGCTCAGTTTCGCCCCCTCGTCGTTGTCGGGGTTTGATCTCGCCGACGGGGCCGACGGCAACGATTACCACAAAATGAGCGTCCGGTTTTTCGGGCTGTGCGGTCCCAACGGCGCCTTGCCGTTGCACTTGACCGAATACATTCAGGATCGAATCCGGCACTACGACGACACCACGTTCGCCGCCTTCCTGGACGTCTTTCACCACCGCATGCTCTCGCTGTTCTATCGGGCGTGGGCCGACGCCCAGCCGGTCGCGCATTTTGATCGCCCCGATTCGGATCGGTTCTCGGTCTATGTCGGTTCCCTGATGGGGATCGGAATGCCGTCGCTGCAAGATCGTGACGAGTTGCCCGATTTGGCAAAGCTGTTTTATGCCGGTCGCTTCGCCTGCCAAGCCCGCAACCCCGAAGGCTTGCAGGCGATGATTTCAGACTATTTCAAAGTGCCCTGTGAGATCGATGAGTTTGTCGGCCGCTGGACCGAAATCCCGGACAACTGCCGTTTCAATCTCGGTGACGATCCCGACAGTTCCAGCGTCGGCGTCGCGTGCACGCTCGGTTCGCATGTCTGGGAGTGCCAACAAAATTTTCGCATCACCGTCGGTCCCGTCGGTTGGGATGATTTCGCCCGCATGCTTCCCGGCGGCGAAAGCCTGCAGCGATTGACCGCGATGGTCAAAAACTACCTCGGCGAAGAATTGCTCTGGGACCTGAACCTCGTCCTCAAGAAAGAAGAAACGCCGTCGTGGCAATTGGGCGAGGCAAAACTCGGGCAAACCATGTGGCTGGACAGCGACGGCGTCACCGAAGATCCGAAAGACCTGCTATTGCATTGCTAGACAACGAGCTGAAATCAAGTGGGATAGGCTTCCAGCCTGTCATTCCAGCCATCGACAGGCTGGAAGCCTGCCCCACTTGCTAGATCCGACCACCCTACCATCCATCACCATCCAAGACGTTTACACCACCACGGGAGCAAGACCTTGTCCGATATCAGCCGCACCGCACTGTTTGGGAAACTCAACAGCGTCGGTTACAAGTCGATCGAAAGCGCCACTGTGTTCTGCAAGATGCGCGGCAATCCGTACGTGGAACTCGTCCACTGGTTCAACCAAATCCTGCAACTGGAGGACTCGGACCTCCATCACATCGTCAAGCAGTTCAACGTCAATCCCTCGAAATTGGTCAAGGACATGACCGAGTCGTTGGACAAGCTGCCCCGTGGATCCACTTCCATCTCCGACCTGTCGTCCCACATCGAAGAAGCCGTCGAGCGGGGCTGGGTCTACGGCACGTTGATGTTCGGCGAATCACAGGTCCGCACCGGGCACTTGGTCGTCGGGATGCTCAAGACACGCAGTTTGACCCACGCCCTGTATGACATCTCCCCGGAGTTCGAAAAGGTCAAACTGGACACGCTGACCGACCGATTCGATGAAGTCGTCAGCGGGTCCCCGGAAGAATCCATGCATGCCAGCGATGGGTTCCAGGTCGGCGGCGGCGCCGTCCCCGGCGAAGCCAGCGGCGCCATGTCTCCCGCGGCGATGGGCAAACAGGAAGCGCTCAAACAATTCACCGTCGATCTGACCGAAAATGCCCGCCAAGGCAAGATCGATCCGATCGTCGGACGCGACGAAGAGATTCGTCAAATCATCGATATCCTGATGCGACGCCGGCAAAACAACCCGATCCTGACCGGCGAAGCCGGCGTCGGCAAAACCGCCGTCGTCGAAGGCTTTGCGCTCAAGATCGCATCCGGCGATGTGCCGCCGCCGCTGAAAGACGTTTCGTTGCGGTCCCTCGACGTCGGGCTGCTGCAAGCCGGTGCGAGCATGAAAGGGGAATTTGAAAACCGACTCAAACAGGTGATCGAAGAAGTCCAATCGTCGGAAAAACCGATCATCATGTTCATCGACGAAGCCCACACCTTGGTCGGTGCCGGCGGCGCCGCCGGCACCGGCGACGCGGCCAACTTGCTCAAACCGGCCCTCGCCCGCGGGACCCTCCGCACCGTCGCCGCGACGACTTGGGCCGAATACAAGAAACACATCGAGAAAGACCCCGCGCTGACGCGGCGTTTTCAGGTCGTCCAGGTCGAAGAACCCAGCGAAGAACGCGCCATCCTGATGATGCGCGGCATGGCGTCGACGCTCGAAAAACACCACAAGGTGAAAGTCCTCGACGAAGCCCTGGAAGCCGCCGTCCGGCTGTCCCACCGCTACATCCCCGCGCGTCAATTGCCCGACAAATCGGTCAGCCTGCTCGATACGGCCGCCGCACGCGTCGCGATCAGCCAGCACGCCGTCCCGGCCGAAGTCGATGATTCGCGAAAACGAATCGATGCGCTCAATACCGAATTGCGGATCATTGCCGACGAAAACCTGGTCGGCGTCGAGACGACCGAACGGCAAAAACGAGCCACCGAGGCGCTCGCCTATGAACAGGAACGACTCAGTGGTTTAGAAGAACGTTGGAACAACGAAAAAGAACTGGTCGAAAAGATCCTCGATGTTCGCAGCCAGCTCCGCGGTCATCACGGCAAGGTCGAAGGCACCGACAGCCCGCTGGAAAAAGCCGCCGATGCGGAAGCCAAAACCGTCAAGGTTCAGACCGCCGAACCGGCCGAAGAGAAAACTGAAGTCAAATTGTCCGACGCCGACCGTCAAAAGCTGCTCGATGAACTCAAAGAGCTGCAATCGAAACTCCACGAGCTGCAAGGCGAGCACCCGCTGATTCTGCCTACCGTCGACGAGCAAGCCGTCGGATCGGTCGTCCAGGATTGGACCGGTATTCCCGTCGGACGGATGGTCAAGGATGAATTGGCAACCGTTTTGAAACTCGCCGACATCCTCAACGACCGCATCATCGGCCAGCGGCATGCGCTGGAGATGATCGCCAAGCGAATCCAGACCTCGCGGGCAAGCTTGGATAACCCCGGCAAACCGATCGGCGTGTTCATGCTGGCCGGCCCCTCGGGCGTCGGAAAAACGGAAACCGCACTCGCGTTGGCCGAAGCACTCTACGGCGGCGAGCAAAACGTGATCACGATCAACATGAGCGAGTTTCAAGAGGCGCACACCGTCAGCACGCTCAAAGGGGCGCCTCCCGGATACGTCGGCTATGGCGAAGGGGGCGTGTTGACCGAAGCGGTACGGCGCCGTCCCTACAGCGTCGTGCTGTTGGACGAAGTCGAAAAAGCGCACCACGATGTTCACGAAATCTTCTTCCAAGTCTTCGACAAGGGCTGGATGGAAGACGGCGAAGGCCGCGTGATCGACTTCAAAAACACACTGATCCTGTTGACCACCAATGCCGGAACCGATCTGACCATGAACATGTGCAAGGATCCGGAATTGATGCCCGATCCCGAAGGCTTGTCCAAGGCCTTGCGTGCACCGCTGTTGAAAGTCTTTCCGCCGGCACTCTTGGGCCGAATCGTGACGATTCCCTACTACCCGCTCAGCGACGAGATGGTCGGCGCGATCGCGAAACTGCAACTCGGTCGAATTCAGAAACGCATGCAAGCCAACCACGACATCCCGTTCACGTATGATGACGAAGTGATCAAATTGATCGCCAGTCGCTGCACGGAGCTGGAAAGCGGCGGCCGCATGATCGACGCGATCTTGACCAACACGGTCCTGCCACAAATCAGCGGCGAATTCCTGACCCGCATGATGGAAGGTAACCCCGCCAAACGTGTCCACGTCCAAGTCAAGGACGGAGAATTTGACTATTCGTTTGAGTGATCTATATCACTCGAATTGGTTATCATTAACTTGTGCACCAGGAGTGCCGTCAGCGCTCGTTGAAGTGTTGTCTTTCAATCGCTTTCCTGCCCCAGCAGAAAGCGAACGGAATGCAATGTTGTTGCATCGCGGGCAAACACGAGATTCGTGCAACTGTTTTGAATCGCAGGAAATGGCATGAGCGAAATCGTCGTCGGCCCGAAGGGCGAGATGGAGTGGGATCCCGACAACATGGAAACCGTCCTTGCGTCGACGGGGTCGTGGGTCTACCGCGAACGAGCCCGTAATCAGGCCTTGGATTGGATGGATCAACATCTCTATGCAGCGATGAAGTTCAAGTCGAGCAGGATAACGGCGTTGTTGAAGTCGATGAATGCCAGAGGGATCCCCGCCTCGATCCCCGTGGAACGTCAAAGAGGAACGATGGCACACAACGAAGGCAAGGTGATCGGGGTTCGCAGTGCGCCCGGAAGCCCGGTTTTTCATAGTCTGAGAATCGATTGGGATGCCGACAAAGGCCCCCATTACAACGTCATGGTCCAGGTCAAAGGGTTTGCTACGTTCAAAGCTTGCTTTCGCTTCGACCCGCCCGAAGGCCAAGATGGTGATCAATGGGTCAAGAAGATGCAGGCGAAATGGTCACGCTAGGGTCGGAGGCTAGATCCGTCTCACGACGACCGGCGGGATTGCGCACCAATAAGGTGCGCGAGCGGAATGGAACGTGGTTGATTCTCCAGTGCGACAAGAATTCAAAAGGCTCCCCATGAGTCGGACGGCATCCCCAAGAGTCCATGGATTCTGTGTTCGTCCGATCGCCGGATTTTCCACACTCCGGCGAGTAGCGTTGCGTTAGTGGAAGTGTTGTGCAAGTTTGCGTAATCGTCATCAAACCAGGAATCTGAAATGCCAAATCTTGAAGAAGTGATTGCATTGAAGTTGTCTGAAACATTGTTAGCCGACAAATCCGTCAAGGTTTCAAAAGGCGGTGCCGAGGAACGGCGTCAGGTGGATTACCGAGGCTATACGTTTCAAGTCAGCAGAGGCCACGCCTATCGCGACCATGCGACGGGACCGGCGACGAATCCACGTTTCAGCGGTCCGGACAAATCGGTCGAGAAAGCGATCATGGACGATGCGATTCGCCGGATCGAGGCCAATGCAATTCCGAAGGTCACGGGGATCGCGTCGCCGGGAACCGGCGTGCTCGTTCACGGTGTACCGATCCGCTACAACCTGGTGCGGATCAAAAAAGGCGCGGCGGGTTTCATGTACATGATCAGCGACTACATGGTCTGGCAGGGCGACCCCGATGCGCTGCAGAAATTATGATCGTTTTGGTTCATGTTGATGCCATCGCTGCGCAACCGTCGGTGTACGCCATGACTGAGTTTTTGCCCGCCGGTTGTGTTTGGTGGGAACCCCAATGAATGCCGACAGCATTGTCACCTAAATAACACCATACTTTGGAGAGATTGAATGGCCCAGAATCGCGTCGCGTTTATTCCCTGGAACGAAAACCAAGCCGGGAACTTTAAGACTGAGTATGAAGAGAGTCACGCGAACCGTGCACTGACTCATCATAAGCGAAAGTGGACAATTGTGTATTTAGACAGCCCCGGTCAGCCATTGGCGGATGTCGGATGTGGATTTGGGACCCGGATTCATATTGCGGGACACGGCGCGATCGGTGATCCCGAACTAGCCGCCGACCACGGCACCGGTGGTGCCGACAAGAGCTATTCTGAAGTCGTGGATGCCATGTTCGCAAAGGGATTGAAAAAACGCTACATCGGGACGATCGCATGCGACGTGTGCTACAGCGCGTTGGGCGATCCGCCCTTCGCCAAGCTACTCGCACGCGAACTCTATCAGCGTGGGCTAAAGGCCAGTTGCGTTTTGGGATACAAAGGAAGCATGGGGGCCGCATACACCGACGAACTGGGTGGCCGTAAATACAATCACCGCGTCGTTGATGTCGAAGATGATCAAGGCAATGTCATTGACACCGTCAAATCGAGCAAGATGCAAGAACGATTCTTTGGGTGGACGTGAGCCGATATTATCGGGCGGGCAGTTTGGGAATCGCAGTTTGGGAATCGCAGTTTGGGAATCCCTGCCTGCCCCTAGGCCTCAATCAAGCGAACGCGGGCGTTGATTTTGGATGACGGCTGTAGATTTCCGAGGCGCAGCGGGGCACGCGGGAGCACTGCTCCTTATCAAAAATTTCGCAATGTATGGTGCTCAATGTTTCGTTTCTCGGGTTAGGCGTTAGCGGCGGTACCGGAGCGTCCGGACTTCGGCTTCGTTGGTTGCGACGTGTCACGTTCGAAGCGGCATCGCAATATGGTCACTGAGCGTGAACAAATTTTCGACGCCGAGACGGTATGTCAGAATCCGCAACTTCAACTGACGCGATGAGCGGATGACTTGGGCCGGGATCTGGATCAACGATGTCAGGAACGTCGAAAACTCCATTTTGATCACGCGGTCACGGAGCCGCTTCCTCGCCTTCTTCTGACCCGGATTCCCTTTGACGCGGACCATCAGTCCACTCCAAAGCTTCAGCGTCCAGGCAAGAGAAGCGAACAACATGTACGCCCAATTGCTTTCCAGTGAATCCAGTGGCGCGGTCAATGCGTGACTCGCCTTGAGCTGGCTAATCGTGTTTTCCTGATCGCAGCGATGATTGCCGTCTCCGATCAATTCACGCGACTGCTTTTCTTGCTTTGGTTCATTGCTGATGTAGAAGAAGTACTTTTCGGTGCTGAACAGGAATTGCTGTCCGGTCGTGACGTCGATGTTTTTGCGAACAGCAACCATCCGGTAGGGACGCTTGCAGTTGCCGGGCTGATACGGAAACTCAGCGTAGCTTTCAGCACGCAGTTTTTTGTTCTCGTAGCCATTTTCTACGACGATTTGCTCTTTGTAATTCGGACGTTTTGCACGCGGATTTTTCGAAGTCGATCTTTGCCGCCGGAGCGGTTTCCATGCCGATTCGTCGAGGGAATCGGCAATTGCAGTCAGTGTTTTGTTGGCGTCATAACCAAACACAAAACGGACGCCCTGCGCGTCCCATCGATCGAGATGTTGAGTTGACGAAAAGTCTGTGTCACCACGCAACAGGATCTTTCGAAACCCGGCACTGCGACACAATTCGATCGCCCTGTCGAAGTAGAACGATGAGCCTTCACCGCTGGGACGATTGCCGCTGCGGTTGGCCAGATACAGCAACTCTTTGGTTTCCGCGAGCGTTACAACCAGTGGATGGTATCCCCACTGACCTTTGTAGTTGATTCCGACGCCCTCCTTCTTTTCACCGCAAGTCTCAACCATCGTACCATCGGCTTCAATCGTGGCCTGCTCGAAGAACGCATCGGATTGTTGCTTCCAAACCTTCTTGCGTGCCGCGTTAATTCCCTGCATCAAGAGCAGTAGCTTGAAACCATCAAAACGGCGGCAGAAGTCACCAGCGGTTGTCGGATCGGGAATCCGTTCTGCGCCGAGTGCATCCAGGTACGCCTGGTCGGTGCGGCGATGCTCTAAATGTTCGAGGCAGGTCCCCCCGGCCAATAGATTCAGGGCAATATTGAGCACGTGGTCGGCTTCGTCGTACGGCGCGTGAAGCTTAAACACTGGCGCGGACTGGTTGATGTGCTTTCGCAATCCGAGTTGCTGGACAAGCTGCATGATCATGCCGATTCCACCGCAGGAGATCGCCTCAACTTTATTGGCCAGTTCGTACTTCGCCCGCAAAGGGCGAATCATGGGCGTATGCGTCTTGCCCTTCTTCTTATCGATACGTTGCAAAAGAACTCGCTTGCGGCGCTGAAATCGACGGCGTAAATTGTCGTTCACTCGAAATCCTCTGCTGAGTGAGTGCGTTGAAGTTGTAGTTACCTCCAATACACCCGCAAAACGCCGAGGGTTTCGAGTTTTTTCAGATTTTCATCATCCAGTGTTCGCTTGATTGAGGCCTAGGCTGGCAGGCCCAGCGATTAGAAATGCAGCGTTTCGCTCGGGCTGCGTCTTGGTGGTGTAGGGTCAGAAACGCTGATGTGAAGCCGAAAGGTCGCTTTCACTTCCAGCCGAAGAACCGTGTCTGCGCTTTGCTGGATTTGACTTCGCTTCCGTCGGTCAGTTCGACCATGCGGTGACTGTATTTGCCACCCATATCGCTGCCGTCGGCGAAGAACGTGTCGTAGGTTGCATAAAGACTACCTTTGTAGCCAAGGACGCAACTGGCTTTTAAACCGCGACTCCACAGCTCGCGCGCCAAGAGTTGTGCGAACGCGGGCGACCCCAGGGCGCTGTAGCAGACGTCACACGCAATGGTGCCCAGATATCGTTTTTTCAGGCCTTTCTGGAAAAGCATGTCGACGACCTCTGTGTAACTGCGGTCGGCGCCGCCTGTTCCATGATCTGCCGCGATCTCCGGATCTCCGATCGCACCGTGGCCGGCGATGTGCAACCGAGTGCCGAATCCAAACCCCATCTCCGCAAGTGGTGAGCCCGGACTGTCCAGGTACACCATTTTCCATTTTCGTTTGTGATGGCTGTTGTGACGCTGAGTGTTGTTTTGCTCGTACTCCGTCTTGAAATTACCAGCTTGGTTCTCGTTCCAAGGGATAAATGCAACGCGGTTTTGTGCCATCTTTCATCTCCAGACGAAGCTGCCATTAACGGGGTGGCCTTACTCTACAAAACCGGCAAAGGTCCTGTCAATCATTTTGTCTCCACCATTGTCAGCCCTGGGGCAATCCGTATCGACGCCCACGCGTTTTGCGACTCCGGATGGGAGGTCCGAACCGACGTCGAATTTGCCCGTCGGAACGGTCGGCCAACTCAGAAAACGATTCGGGATCGATGCCAAGCCTCTACGTCTGCCGCCTCGCTGGTGCAGCATCGCGGTGCGGCTCAGTTGAATCCGAAGAACCGCTCTTGCATCTTGCTCGACTTGTGGACCGCGACGCGATTGTCGTTTTCGTCCATCTCATACACCATGCGGTGAGTGTACTTGGAGCCGCCGAGCATTTGCTGCGAGGCAGGGTGATAGGTCGAAATCAGCGGCCCCTTGTAGCCGAGCACACAACTCGCCTTCAGCCCACGCTTGAACAACTCACGGGCAAGCATCTTGGCGTATGACGGCGACCCGATGGCACTGTAGCAGACGTCGCAGGCCACCGTACCGAGATAGTATTTCTTGAGCCCCTTTTCGAACATCATGTCGACCAGTTCCTCGATGCCGACGTCCGCTGCACCCGTCCCGTGGTCAGCACCCAGTTCGGGATCGCCGATTGCGCCGTGCCCGACCACATGGATACGAGTGCCGATTCCTGCACCAACCTTTGCAAGTGGCTTGCCGGGTGTATCGCGACAGATCACCGTTACTTTGCGTTTTCGGTGTGCGCTGCCTTTGTCCGAATGGGCTGCATCAGAATGCTCCGATGCAAACGTCCCCGATTGCGCTCGATCCCACGGGATGAACAGCGTGCGACTGGTTGCCATATGATTTCTCAGGTGTTATTAGGTTCAATCCCATTCACGGTGAACGCGAGTTTCGCACCCTACGCACTTTGACCTGCTGCAGGGGCGTTGTCGCGGTCATAGCGTAGCTTATTGCGAAGATCGCTGCTTTCGAGACGAAAGCCTTGACATTCTTTCCACTCGTATCGGCAGGAATTGGCGTCGCGTTGAGTGCATCAGCGCTGCTGAGGGCATCTGGTTTTGGGGCTGTCTGAACCAGCGAGCCATTCGTGAAGGAAGGACTCAAGCGGTTTTCCCATTCCCTTCCTCCGCGCCGTTATTGGAGAACTCTCTCGCGGACTCTTAAGGTTGTTCCGCCGTGATAGGTGACCAGTAACGCCTGCGACATCGGCGATTGCGCAAAAAGTGTTGTGATGTAGGCCTCTTCCGCCGGCCAGGGGTAGGCGTAGACCACGTCACTGGTGCGCGGACCCATCGGATAGGGCTGGTTCAATGTCTCTTCATCGCATCGTTCGGGCAGCTCGCGATAACTGGATTGGATGAATTCCGCCGTGACGTTCGCTTCGCTTGCCAGGGTTCTGGCGAATCGGCAAAGCGATGGCTCGATCTCAATTCCGCTGGCCTGGTATCCCAACTGTGACGCGATGCAGGTCACCACTCCCAGCCCGCTGCCCCATTCGCAAAACGACAGCTCGCTGCCAAGGCCACGGTCGACGCAGAGGGCGCGAGCATGCTGGAGCGCGTGGTAGGCGATGTAGTAGTTGCTGTTGACCAACAACGGAATCCGCTTTTGAG
This sequence comes from Stieleria neptunia, assembly GCF_007754155.1. NCBI lineage: Bacteria > Pseudomonadati > Planctomycetota > Planctomycetia > Pirellulales > Pirellulaceae > Stieleria > Stieleria neptunia. The sequence continues at coordinate 2,750,232 of NZ_CP037423.1, forward strand.
GCTCGTCCGATTGCATTTTCCCGTGCAGACGCTCGGCGATCTCAATCGTGCGGAGGATCTCCGCCGGCGGTGTGTCCCAGCACACCGGAATGTCAACGTCGATTAAATCCATCGGTGGCCTACGAGGTTCCTGGTTGACCACGTGATCCTACGACCAAGGTCCCGCCAGCGCCGACGCCGGTGACGAGACCGATTGGACTCGCAGCACTCGCGCGGCGTTGCGGTTCTTGAAACTCATCAGCGGCATCACCCCCTGATCCAACACCTGCTCGGCCACGCGCTCGGAAAGAAACACTTCCGCACAGGCCTTCAAGTGCACCTCGCCGTCTTCGTCCTTGTACGTCAGCGCCGGTAAATCACCGATCTCCTGCAGATCCCCCGGCGTCATCTCCCATCCGGATTCCAGGAAGGACGTCGCCAGCAACGTCGCGACAAACAGCGACGATGTTCCCCACAGCAACGACTCGTGATCGCTGATCGGGTCGTCGATCTCCTCGAAATCAAACGCGTCGACCGAGCTGGTCGACGCACCGTAGGGCAATCGCAACAAGAATCGCGGGCCGGACAATCCGATCCAACGCGCCGCCGCGCTCTTGCGAATGCTTTGCCAATCCGCTTCTTGTCGACTCGGCTCGGCCGTGGGTTTGGGGATTTCATCGGTCCACGCTTGGCAACCGACCAATTCCGGCGAGGCACCCGCCAGCACCGGGCCGCCGGAGTTGGCGCCGATGGCTCCCAGACGCGTCAGCAAGATCAAATCGTTCAGTTCATGGCTGAAGGTTTCATTGCAGACCAACAGCGAAAACGGGACCTGTTCTCGGTCGGTGACCAGCCGTCGAAACAGCACCGAATCTTCCAATTGCTCCGACGACGACTCGCCTGCTTCCAACAGTTCCGATTTGGTCACATCCCAGAGGAAGACCTGGACCTCTTCGGACTGTGCCACTTGCGAGACCAGGAAATTCAATCCCAGCCAGGCGGATTCCAATGCCTGGAACGATCGGTCGTGCAGAATCGTTCGCATCTGTCCGGCGATCGCCGCGTCGGCGTGGGCGATGTATTCGTCCTGCCGCGGGTCCGGCTTGGGTTCGATGTAGGGCGCGACGATCTGGTTGATCAAACCTTGGATGTCCAACTGTGGGGATCGGGGGTTCGTCGTGTCCACACTCTTGGCCGATTGACCCAGCACACGATCCAGGGTGTCCGAATCGCTTTCGTCATCGGCGACCGGTTTCGGATCCGTCGCCGCGGACGCTTCCTGCTCCGCCGCTTCGGATTCTTTTGCCGTTCTTAGCGACAACGCTTCGCTCAATTCCGCGACCGCATCGGAGAACGACTTGGGATCCATCAGCCGCTTTCGCAACTGCCGCAGTTCGTGAAAGATCGGCACGTTGCGATACAGTGAATCGGGGTGGAAGTCGTCCAGTTCACCGATTCCGATCTCGATCACCCCGTCGCGGTGGTCGCTCAACCGGACCGCTGCGGTCGGAGCAATTTTTTCCAGCACGTCTTCGAAGTTGTCGATGTCGACGCGTTGAAATTTTTTCTCCGCCGGCGATCCGGCGACGCCTGCGCGGCCAGAAAAGTTTCCCATCACCACGATCCGCATCGGCTGTTGCGGATCGAGCGGGCGTGCCGAACCGACATTGCCGAATTGAAAGCTGGATTCAAATGAGTTGGACAACGTAGGGGCTCCGGTTCATGCGGCGGTGGACGGGAAGGTGACTCAGAACGGTTTCGTTGGTCAAAAAACCGGGCATGTGGTCAGCGGTTCGTGGTACGACGTCCTTTTCAGGTCGTCGCGGAAAGTCCTACGGACGACGGCCCGGAAGGGCCATCGTACCCGGAAAAGCGGTCGCCGAAAGTTGTGACGACTTCCGCTACGAGCTAACCTGCAAATGACAGTGCGACACACTACGTATCGTCCGCCGACTTTGCGGCACGATAGCCGTCTTTGTAGCCATGTTTGTACGCTTGATTGAGCAGCACGGCATAATGATTGGCACTGCCGGCATCGCGGCAGGTCAAGATGGAACGGCCGGTCGGATCCAGCACCTCAAATTTCCCCGATTCTTCGGCGACATGGAAAAGCTGACTCTCTTCGGACAAAAGATCTCTCCGACATTCACATCATGGCCCTACGCGACGGTTTCTCGTTCATAATCTACCAGCATTGCGAAGCGTTGTCGCGACTTGGAGCGACAAGATCGCCGGGGTCGAAGTCAAACGTGTCTTTGTGAAGGTGTGATTCATGTTTTGTATTTGCATGCCGAAAGTCGCCGAAATGGCCGCCGGCATCGAGATCCCGCCGGCCGCGATCGAGGTGCCGCCCCTGCCCGCCGGTGCGGCCGGGCTGGCCGCCGCCGCGGGAGCCGCCGCCGCGGTCAACGCGACGGCAGAACTGGCCGCCTCCGGAGCCCTCGAGGCGATGCTCGGCGCTGAGCTGCCCGCGTTCTCGATGGAAGCGGTTCTGGCGATGGAAGCGATGGCGCAAGTCGGTGCTGCGATGGGGATTGAGATGACCGCGCCGGGCGCCGCGATGGAACTGTCGCTTGCCGCAGGTGCCTTGAACATCGCCGCCCCCGCTTTGGGTGAATTGGGCGGGACGCTCGGTGCGGCGATGGAGCCGCTGGGCGGACTGCCGATGGCGTTGGGGATCAACGCCGCGATTGAATCCTCCCTGGGAATCGACATGGCCGCTCCCGGTGCGGCGGCGGCTCTCGAAGCCAGCCTGGCCGCGGCGCTGGAAACATCACTGGCGATGGCCGGCACGCTCGGACTTTCCGCCTCCGCCTCCGCCGGCGGGTCGTGGGCGATGGAGCTGGCGTTGGCCGCCCGGGCACTCAACGCAGCCGTCGCATTGGGATTCGACCCGGCCGCCCCCGGCGAATTTGCCGCGGCGCTGGAAATGGCGGCCGGCCTGGAAGTCCCTCCGCTGGCGATGTCGGCCGGTGAAATGGGCGACGTCAGCGCCGGGCTCTCCGACTTCGGGCTCGTCAGCGCCGAGATGGGCGGGATGCCGATGGAAATGGCCCTGCCGGCGATGGAAGCCGGCGCCGCAGAGATGGCGGCCAACATGGAAGCCGCCGTCGCGGCCTCCGGCGAAATGGCCGCCGAGTTAACCGGCGGTGCGGAAGGGGCCGCCGCCGCCGAATTGGCCGCCGCGATGGCTGCCGCCGCCGAAGCACCGATGCCCGCGGCGCCCGCGTTGGCTGCGATGGAGCCGGGCGGATTGCCCAGCATGGGCGACATGTCGACCGCCGCTTCCATGGCCGCGTCCTTCGAGGCCGCGATGGAAACGCCGATGGTTTCCGGTGCTCCCTGTCCCAACATCTTTTGCGTCGCCGGACGTTGACGGCTGGAGTGCAAACCCAGTGGGATAGGCTTCCAGCCTGTCACTCCACAATCGACCGATTTACTTTCACCCACCACGGAGTCTCGCAACGTGCTACGCATCAAAGCTCGCCACATCCAGGTCTCCAGCCCCGAGCTGGCCAACGAGGTGATGGTGAAATGGCAACAGGGGGCGAATTTTGAAGAACTGGCTCGCGCCTATTCAGAATGTCCCACCGCACGCCAAGGCGGCTCGCTGGGCGAATTCGGTCCCGGGCACATGGCTCCCGAATTAGAACCCGTTTTTCTCCAAGGCGACGTCGGCGACGTTTATGGACCGGTGGCCACTGCCAACGGCTACCACCTCGTCGAGGTGCTCGAGCGGACCGACTATGAGTAGAGCCTTCGACTGCGATGGCACGATCTCCCTTCTCGAGCTAAACTTCACTTCCGCGTCTCTCGTTTATCCGGCACTGCCACAAGTTTGATTCCATGGCTCCTCCTGCTGCTCGCATGACCGATCTTGTCAAACAAGACGCTCCACATTGCCACGCACCGATCCATCCGCCAGCCCCGGTCCCGACACCGGTTGCCCATCCGCCGCTTCCGTTGATGATAATCAAGGGCCAAGCCAACGTGCTGATCGGAAAAATGCCCGCCGCACGCGTGACCGACACGACGCTGCCTTGCATGTTGCCCAGTTGTATTCCCGCCGGCCCCGGCATGATCGCCAAGGGATCAGGGAAGGTGATGATCGGTGGCCTGCCCGCTGCCAGGATCAACGATCTGACCGCCCACACCAGTTGTGTCGCGCCGATCCCCAGCCCGGTCGGCAAAGTCCTGCCGCCCGGCTGTCCGACTGTCATCATCGGGGGCTGACGCCTCGTGCGACGACAGCATCTGGAAACCTTTCAACCGGTCTGCCCGGTTTGTCGCGCCGCGACCGGCCAGATTCATTTTCTCGAATTGGCGACGGTCATCAAAGAAGTCGACGATCACATCGTCGAAGGCTTGCTGCATTGCAGCAACATCCAGTGCCAACGCGAATACCCCATCATCGATGGCGTGCCGTTGATCATCCGAGACATCCGCAGTTATCTCTCGGAGAATGTGTTCCAGGTCTGCCAACGAACCGATCTGAGCGAAACCATCGAAAGCGTGTTGGGCGATTGCTGCGGGCACGGGTCAACGCTGGACGCGATCCGACAGCACATCAGCTGCTACGGCTGGGACCATTACGGTGATCTCGATCCGGAGGAGTCGCCGGTCGATCCGAAACCGGGTTCGATGCTCCGTGTCCTACAGCACGGCTTGGAATTGTCCGAGTTGAAATCGGCGGATCTGCAAACCGTCTTAGACGTCGGATGTTCCGTCGGCAGAGGCACGTTCGCGTTGGCCGAAGAACTGGATCGCCCGATCCTCGGTGTCGATTTGAATTTTCCGATGTTGCGCATCGCCGCGGGGGCGTTGCGTGATGGCGTGGTCCGCTACCCCAGACGCCGCGTCGGCGTCGTTTATGATCGCCGTGAATTTCCGGTGACATTTCCCAGCGCTCATCTGGTCGACTTCTGGGCCTGCGACGCGACCGCGTTGCCGTTTGTCGAACAATCGGTCGACGCAGCCTTCAGCATGAACCTGCTCGATTGTGTCCACTCGCCGATGGAGTTTCTTGCGGCGCTCGGATCGGTGTTGAAACCCGGCGGCTCGGCGGTCCTGGCCTGTCCTTACGATTGGTCGTCCTCGGCCACGTCGATGGAAGGCTGGTTGGGCGGGCATTCCCAACGCGGCCCGGGCGCGGGCGCCAGCGAACCCGTCTTGCGACAGTTGCTCAGCCCCGATCACCCGCAATCGTTGACGACGTTGCGTCTGGTGGTGGAAGACAATGGCCCCTGGCACGTCCGCATGCACGACCGCAATGTCGTGTCCTACGACAGCCATCTGGTCGTTGCCCAAAAGTGCAGCTAAAAGTGGCGTAAGCTTCCAGCTTGCGATCCGAGGCACAAGCTTCCAGCTTGCGACTACCCGGCCTTCGCGGGACGTCGATTCTTTTACTGCAGGATTTGGCAACCGATTTAGATTCTCTCCCTCTGGGAGAGACGGCGTTTGCGCAGCAAGCAAACGCCAGAGAGGGCCGGTGTTGCGCAAGGCTTAGCACTTCCGCGACGATCGATGTGGGCTGCAAAACCGATCACCAGCCCCCTAGTATCTCGCCTGACTGGCAATTCCAGGCGATTTGATCATCGTTTGGGCTGTCGATGTTGGGTGGCTGCCTGCAGCGGTTTCCCAACACTGCTGTGTAGATCGTAATTTCCCCTAGGTGGTATTCAACGCCGTGGATGAGCTTGAGTCGCACAGCAGTTCGTTTTGAACCCGAACCGTCGCTTGATCGACCCAATCGCGTTATCGCATGTGGTCAGATCGTATTCACTAGGATGGGACTTAACTATGAAACAGAAGTACAACCGTGTCATTGGTATTGACGTCGCGTCAGACAAAATTGATGTCAATGACTCCGCAGGAAAGATTGCCAAACAATTGCCCAACACGATTTCAGCGATCAGCAAAAAGCTGTTCAAGAGAATCCAAGACACTGAAAATACATTGGTTGTCTGTGAAGCAACTGGCGGCTACGAATATCTGATTGTGGAGGCTGCTCACGACGCTGGTGTACCGATTTGCGTGGCCAACCCGAGGCAGGTCCGTGACTTTGCCAAAGGGCATGGCTATTTGGAGAAGACCGATGTGATCGATGCATTCATGATCCGCCGTTTTGGCGAAGATGTGGAAATCCATCTGACACCTCCTCGCACGGCGCAAGAGAAAGAATTTCTTTCAACAGTGCGGCGTCGAACCCAAGTGAAAGATTTGCTCTCCCAGGAGCAAAACCGACTCAGTCAAACCCGTGACAAGTTTGCCGCTCAACAAATCAAGGAAACGATTTCGCACCTGAAAAAGCAGCTAAAAAGCCTCGACAAACGCATCGAAAAGATGCTCAAGGACCTCAGTAAAGTCGATCCCAAAGTAGAAATCTTGTTCAGCGTCAGTGGAGTTGGTCCAGTCACCGCTGCGACACTCCTGGCCGAGCTGCCAGAACTGGGACAACTCAACCGAGGTCAAATTGCCAAACTTGTCGGTGTTGCTCCGTTGGCCAACCAAACAGGCAAGAGCGACAAGAAACGAAAGGTCCGAGGTGGACGTTCACAAGTCCGAAGCGTGCTCTACATGGCGACACTGGTTGCAACGAAACACAACCCAGTCATCAAACGTTTCTACGATCGGCTTATCGCCAAAGGTAAAATCAAAAAGTTAGCTTTGGTAGCGAGCATGCGCAAACTCCTGACGATTCTCAACAACATGATTCACTGTGGCGAATCATGGAAGAACCCTCAGGTCAATGCGAAGAAGGAGCAAAAGGCGACTACGGCACCGTCGCTAAACTAGGACCGTAGTCGCCATACGTGCTCGATGCGTCATTGACACACCGGCGACTGAGTTATCCCTGGCACGGTTGCATCTCTGCAGAGCCCTGTTGCGTTTCACCCAGCGGCTCAAGTTTACTGCTGCGCAACAATCGCGTCACCCAAATTTCCAAAAATCATTGAACACCGGCGCAATGCCTAAGAAAATCTCGGGGGTTCGGGGGCTGGCCCCTGACCACACTGGATCTCGGAATCGAAAAATCCAAGATTTTCGATCTGACCTCTTGCCACAATTTAAGACCGTCGCTCATCCCCAGCCCTTCTCCCCCACAAATCGACAATCAAGCTTGATACGATTTGTGGGGGAGAAGGGAGCAATGAATCTTGTAGTAATAAAATCGACGTCCCCAGAAGGCAAGCAAGAGGCTTACCCCACGATTGAATCATTGACCATGCACTACCGCCCCACCGGCAACAAGCCGCCCGAGTCCGGAATCGCGACCTCGATCCCGTCACGATCCAGTTGCCACGCACCGTCGATTTCTTGATCGCGGTTGGTCACACGGATCTGGCCGATCGGCTCGTTGCGTCTGGATCGATAATAAAAGGTGTGCACCGACACGCGGCGTTCGAAATCGAACTGACGGACAATCCGAATCGGTTTTTCATCGATCGACTCGGTCGGATCGATTTTGATGCTCGTCACCGGCACGTCCGGATCGGCAAATTCCACGACGTACCTGCGACGTGCGACACCGTCGACAAACTGGGTTCCCAGCGGATCGATTCGCACCTGGATTCCGGGGGCGGCTTCGACCGGTTCGGCGGACGTTTCATCGACGGCGATCGTCGTGTTCAAACGGCTGGACCGCTGTCTCGGATCGTCCAAGCTGCCGCCGATCGCAACCGCAGGCGGTAGCAGTTCGATCGCGGTTGCTTCCTCGGCCGGCCGCGACCAGATTCGCAGTCGCGCCCGGACGGCGGTCGCGGGCCAATCGTTTGCCACAAGATTCATCACCGGGACCGGTTCCCCGGGCTGGAACGTTGCGTCAAAGAACGCGTATGCTTGGCCGATCTCGCGGCCATCGACCGCCACGGGGTGAACTTGAATCCAAACATCCGATGGGCGTCGTGTCGCGCGCCACAGCGGATGATCCGTCGTGCCGGCTGAATCTCTCCGTTGCCACGACACGGGAAAGACGACTTGACCCGGCGCGCGACGATTTGGACGATGCACACGCACCACTTGCTCGGTCGCAATCCCTTCGCCGGTGACCAGATCCGCCATCGCTTCGACGTTGTCGTCGTACGCATAGTCGTAGATTTCCGTGCCCGCTTCATTGACGTACAACTGGTACGCTTCGCCGCCTTCCAAGACCACCGGCTCGACCGCCAATGGTGACTGATCCGCCTCGGCCGCGTCGGGATCAACCCACAGTCGGCCTTCGTAATGCAATGCGAACAACTCGGGGGTCGCCGGGACGGGGATCACTTGCGTCGGTGTGGCCAGCGTCGTCGGCATCTCCGGGCGTTCGGCGTTTTGATACGATCGCAGCCGATACATGCCGGGGGCCAGCAGATTGCGGAGGGCTTGTTTCAAATCCGTGGAACTGCCCAGTGCCTGGAAACGCCCACCGGTATCGCGGCTCAGACTTTCGAACGCCTGCACGGCGTCACGTTGCTGCGTCCGATCCATCCCCAAGCCGAGGATGTGCACGGGGACTTGGCTGTGCGTCCACGCCTGTCGAACGTCGTCGTCGCTGGTCGCCGAAACGTTGGTCACCGAAGACGGAATGTATTGATAATTGGCCCCGTCGGTGATCGCAATCACGTGACGATCGGCCTTCGCATCCGCGGCGGAAAATTCTTGAATCGACCGCAGCACCGACAGGTACAGTGGAGATTGCCCCCACGGTTTCAAATCGCTGATCTCCGGGACCAGTGACTGCGCCGTCGCCAGATCAAAGTCGCTGAGCGTCAACATGGATTCGACATCTTGTCCGGGCGTCAACGTCGGGTCGATCAGACCGGTGAAATCGGGCCGGGTCAACAGCTTGATCGGCTCGTCGACGCTCCATCCCAATCGATGTCCGAACGCCTGCACGCCGACGCGAACATTGCGACGCAGCCCCAGGTCGAACAGCATTTCTTGCAACGCCGCCTTGGCGATTTCGATCCGCGATGTATCGCCCTCGGCTTCCCCGCCGAGCGGCTCGCTCATGCTGGCCGAACAATCCAGCACGAACACGACGGACAGTTCGTCCCAGGGACCGTTCAACGTCACTTCGCTTTTCCGATAGTGATACGGTTGAAGATCAACCCTTATCCCGCCGAGTTGGTCGACGTCCAGTGGGCCGCCGTACTCGTGGCCGCGAAAGACCGTTTGTGCTTTCAACGCCAAATCCGACTCTGCCACTTCGGCCGGCATGACGACCTCATAGCTGGTGTTGCCCGAGGGCAGGGCGAACGCGTCGGACGGCTCGATCGTTTGAAAATCAATCCGACGCGTTTCACTCCGCACCGCAACGGCGGCCGTTCCCGATGGCGGCGTGAACCCATCGGCTGCCGCATTGCCCGGCTCCGTACTGACGACAAACGATGAACGGACGGCATCAACGGGATCCAGTTGAATTGTTCGCGGCGCGGATGTCGTCAACCAGTTCGGCAGGAATGAACGGCTCGCGTCGAGGCGTGATTTCGCGCCCTGAATCTCAACCCGTTGATCACCACCGTCGGCAGAATCCTTTCCCCGGCGATCCAATTCGGCGACCGATTCCAAGTAGTCGCCCGCGGCAAGGTCATAGAACGACCGTTCGCCTCCAGCCGGTCCCCAAAAATCGACGATGGCTCGATCGACATGCCACATCAACAGCGACTTGATGCCGACGGTGCGCAGCTTGGCGATCGGGTTGGATTCGGGGCGGGGAAACCAGATCGCCGCGGCCGCACGCATCCGACGCGCTTCGTTGCTGCAGATTTGAAACTCTCCCGCCAGAGTCGTCTCGGCGTCAAAACGCTCCATCTCTCGATCGATCAATTCCACAAAGTTTGCGATCCGATGGTTGGCGGTACCATCCGAGCCGGCCGTTTCCTCTCCGAGCAATAATTCAAGCGGATGCTGTTTCCAACTGGCGATGCGGTCGGAATAGGTCTGCGCCGGTGCAGCGGGCGATTCCGCGTCTTCAACACTCGACGGGTCCAGATTTTGGTGGACGCGAGCGATCATTTCGTTCAGTGCCGTTCGCAGTCGACGTCTGGATTCCCAATCAATCAACGGCACCGACAGGACGGCTTGGATTTCACCGATCGTCGTCAACTCATTCGTCAGACTTTGGCGGACCAGTTGCCGTGTCCGCAGGGTCAGCGATTCAGCAAGCGACCCCAACACCGGCTGGACCTTTTCCTCCGCAACGGCGCCGGCGGCATTGATGGACTCGATCACCGCCTGTTGATCCGTCGCCGCGTTTGGCACCGCGTCCAGTTGGGCTGCCAGCTGTTGGGTGTCGACGATCAACGGCAATACCAGGGTGTCGATCGCCTCTTGAGTCTTTTCGGCCGCCATCACGCGGCCGGGATGCGTCATCCACTGTGCGTAGTACGGCGCGACGGCCATCGATTGATCGCAGATCTGCATCGTCGTCGCAGCCAAGTTCGCCGCTTCCCGTGACGCCGCGTACTTCGACTCCGTTTCTCGGACGCCGTCCTCTAGCCCATTCTGCAAACGCAGGAACACGCGGTCTTCGGCACGTCGACGTGACGCATCGATCGGGCCCAACAAGACGCGATTCCAGCGATGGACGCGAAGACCCGAGGGGATCCCGCTGGCATCGCGGGGGACCGAAAAATCGTCGATGGACCCTTGCAACGCCAGCAGCTTGCCGAGCAAATCGGGGTGCTGCCAAAGGCGTGGCGTCTGGTAGCGATCGAGCATTCGGATGAAGTGCGCGTCGCGATAGTCCGACGTCGCCTGCGTTTCATACTCGGTACGCACGTCGACAAGCAGTTCGGCGTCGGGCTGATCGGACAATTCTTTCCAGTGATCCCGCAGCTGCGCGCTGGAGATCACATCTTGGGTGCCAAAAAACTCCGCCAGCGGCAGTGAGTGGACGGTCAGCGAACGCGGCAGCGGCGGTGGATCACCGGACAGCAGTGAATAGGCAGCCGCGTAGGTTGGGTTCTGTGGCAGCTGCGCCATCCGTTGCTCGGTCGCGGTGATCTCGCCGACAACACGATTGAACGTTCGTTTGGCCAGCGTTTGGTACCCCTTGCCCGCGCCGGAGAGTTGTTCCAACCACAGCAGGCTGTGTTCCAAGTCTCGAAACGCGATCGGCTCGCGACGATAAAGCTGTTGCTCGCGAATCTGGTCCAGCGATCGCCACAGGGCATCCAGTTGTGGATCCGAAATCGTCGGTCCGGGGCGACGTGCGACCGGTCGACCGGTCAGTTGTTTCAGCCGTTCCGGGTTCAAGCTCCGCGCGAGTCGAAAGTCTGATTTCGAAGTGGACGTCAACAGGGTCGGTTGCTGTGATTCGCCGCGGCTTTGCCGGACCCACCATTGCACCTGGGATCGGACGTAACGATCCAGCTCGCTTAGATCCACCCAGCCGTCACCGTTGCCGCGGTTGGCAATCTGATCGGCGGCGCCGGCCAAGCCGCGTTGCACGTAGTGGCCGAACACCGATCCGGCCAGGTCGGCTGAAACATGCGACGTCTGTTCCGGCCCCGCGGACAACAAGACGGCCAGATCGACCGTCGTCTTTTTCTCGGCCACTCGGTTCTGAAAAGCGGTTTGCACCTTGTCGGCAAACTGGTTGGCCGCCAGGGCGATGTTCCAATTCACCTGCATCCGATTGCAATCGAGAATCAACAACGCCTTGCGTTTCGCGCCGAGCGGTTCAAAGCGATCCAGCAGCGCGTCCAAATCGATCCAAGTTTCGGGATCGGTCATCGCGGCCTTGGGGGGAATCAAGTGAATCGAACCACCGCTGCTCTCGGCGACACCGTGCAGACTGACCCAGACGATCAACGGAACACGGTGACTTTGCCCTTCGGCCCGTTTGATTTCGCGTTCCAGCCGCTGGTAGAAATCCGTCGCTTTAAACACGGGATCATCGCTGCCGCGCAGGGTGATCGTCTCGCCGTCGATCGCGGCCAGTTTCTCAAAATCTTCCTTGGCCCACGCGTTGGGCGGCAACGGCCAGGTGTAGGGTGCGGCCGACAACACGACCATCGGCGTCCGTTTGGGCGACAGCAGAAACAGCCAGATCAGCCAGACGAACAACAGCAGCGCAGCGAGCAACAGCACGCCCCAGAGAATCTGCCGCGACCGCAGCCACAGAAAACCGAACACGTCGAAGCCGCTGGATCGGTCACCCTGCCAAATTTTGCGAGTCGATTGCTTGATGTTGCCAGCGGGCTGGATCGGTGATGTCGACATGGATTCGTCGTCCGTGGGGCTCGTCGTCCGAAGGGAACGTTACTCGCGTCGAACCGAATCGTCGTCGGATTCCAGCGTCGGGTCAAAACTTTCAGGCAACAAAAATCCGGCTGTCGTGGTCGAGGGAACCGATTCGGAATCCGACTCGGTCGTGTGGCCGACCACTGCCACGGCGTTTTCGACTGCCGTTTCGTCCGCGTCGGAATCGGCTGACGTGGTCGTCGCCGCGACCGCCGGAGTGATCTCGCCGGCCGGCGTGGGAGCGGCGCCCGGCGACGTCGGTCCTTCCATCGGCAGGCCATCATCGTCCATCGGTGGCACCCCTCCGCAATCACAGATCACCAGACGGGCGTTGCGGCGAACCCTTGCCGACGATTCCAAAAAACATCCCGAATCGTCTCGCTCATAGGCGATCTCATACAGCTTCTTCAACAATTTGGGCGAACAGCAACTGTTCTCGCGACAGCACTTGCACGCATCGCCACTGACACTACGCAGACCCCGAACCGCTGCATAACGGATGTCCTCGCTGCAGTCTTCCATCGCTGCAAGCATCGCCATTTCGGTATCCGGATAGCATTCCCCGCATCCACGACTTGCCAGATAGTTGATCGCTTTGGCTTTCTGAGGTGCCTTGTCGTCTTCCATCTTGGCCTCCGCGGCCGCTTTTTCCGCCGGGCTCGCATCCGGTCCCAAATTGGACGGGTCCGTGATCGACTTGATCGGCGGTTTCGCCTCCAGACCGGGAAACCGGGTTCCCAATCGATTGCGAACCCGTTGCCCGACGGTGCGGATTCCCCCGAACACAACATCCAACCCCAAGAACTGCGGCAGCGTCATGCCCGGCGCCGCGGCCGGCGGGGCAACCGCGACGATCGTCGTCGCCCCGGCTTGAGCCGATGTCGGGGGGGCAGGGGCGGGGGCCGCCGACGGAACCGTCGCACAACCCGCGCATGAAACCATTGCGATAAAGCAGATCCCTATCGAAAAGTGGTTGCGACTGTAGGTCATTTGTCTCTTCAACGGAAAACGAATCGCGCCTTGATAACACGCTTGTCGGTATGGGCCTCAACGTTCAACGAGTCCCTGTCGGGCTCCGCGCTGCGTCGGTCGTACTCGCGCCTCCGGCGATCGCCGGGCGCATCGACAGCCACGCACACCCCTCTGTATCGGTCATTCCGGTGATGACGTTTAAGCGAACCACAGAAAGTTTGCCGGCAGGCGTCGCCACCCCGCTGGTCTACGCTGTGAAGCATTTTTTAGCGGTAGGGCGCGAGCGGGCTGTCGATTTAGTCGGGATCTGCTGTGTTAATGGTGAGCCGCTGTCCGTAAGGCCCTCGGGCAACGTCGCAGTGCCCGGCCGCTTACGCGTCGCGGCTCACAAAACCGACAGCCCGCGAACCTTCCGGTGTTTTGGCAACGGTGAAGAACCGGAGGGCTCGCGCCCTGCCGCTAAAACTTAAAGAAACACATCGAAAAAATGCTTCACAGCGTTACCCGCTCGATGGAGAGGTGTGGTCAGCAGATCTTGGTACGACGCCCTTTCTAGGTCGTCGAGGAGAGTCCTCCGGACGACGGCCCGGAAGGGCCGTCGTACGTGCGAAAAGCGGTCGCCTTGAGTTGGACGGCCCCGTCCAGCTTAGGACAATCAACCACGAAGGTCACGCAGAGCCCGCCGCAATTGGCGGCGATGCGGGAGAGTCGGGATCGCGCTACGGCAGCGTCACATCCACCCGCATCGTCCGCTCCGGGCCGACCGTGACTTCGACGTCTTGCTCAATACGATGGACGCGATTGCGGATCACCGCGCGTGCGGCCAACCGATAACTGCCCGGCGAAACCCCGGCAATCACGTACGCACCACTCTCGGTCGATCGGACCGAGACCCCCGACGGCGACGCCGGGGCGGCATCCGGGGCCACTGCATCCGGGGCCACTGCAGGGTCTTCCGGAACGGCTGTCAAAACCACTTCCGCGTCCGCCACGTTGTTCTCTCGGAACTGAACCGTCCCCAACAGAGTCACCGTTTGCTGTTTGACCCGTTTGCTGCTCTCGGTCGGCGAAACGACCTCCATTTCGACCGTCACCGGATCACTTTCGTTCCCGACACGATCCACGCCCCGCACCAGCAACGATTGCTTGCCGGCGTCGGCTCCCGCGTCGACGGTCAAAATCCACTGACGATCGGAGGTCCGTGAAGCGGTAAAGATGTTTCCCGCGGCGGGAAACTCGCCGCTTCCATCGACGTCAAACGCTGCCTGCACCTTCGTCACGTCCGACCCCTCGTCCCAAGCCCAAACCTCCAGGTCGACTTGGCTATTGACCGCCGCAAAACTCAAACCGTCGGTTCGCGTGACCGGACCGACCACCGGCGGAGCGGTGTCGATCAGCAACTCAATCTTGCGGAACGATTGGAGGTTGTCATTGATGGTCAAACTGGCCGCGACATCGATCAGCAGGTTCTCCAGTCGCTCCGACGGCAGATCGATCAAGTGGTCCGACACAACATTGGTCAGTTCCACCGTCCCGTCGGGCGTCGATTTGACAAAACCGATCATCACGCCGCGGTCGGTCGCCAGCCGAACACTGTCCTCGGGATGGGGCACGCCCGACCCGTCCAGATCGATTCCCAAATTCAGGTGATCTTGCCCGTTTTCAAACGATCCAACGGGCGCGTCGATTTGGACCGCGACGGGGATCGATTTCGTCGCCCCCAGAATCCCGCCTTTTGACGACGTCGTCATTCGCAGATCGACCGAATCGGTGACCTCGGGGACATTCGTCAGGTGCTTGCCACACGGGACATCAAAGATAAACGACCGCGGATAACCGTCGACGTCGATGTAGACCCGCGCGACATTCGGCGGCGGTGTCGTCGTCGCAATGAACAGATTTGTCGTCGGGCTCGCACGGCTGATCATCCCTTGCAGCTTTCCCCTCGTGCGGCCGCTGCGGTCGTCGGCCAACCGGCACTCGACGCGGACCGGAGCGCCTTCGGGCAACCGAGTCGGATCAACCGCGCTGACTTCCACCGTGATCTGCTGCTTCTTGGTGTCAAAGCCGACGCGCGGGGAGACGAATCGACGAGGCCGCTGGATCGCAAAGCGGACGTGACGGAACGTCGATTGTCCACTGTCGCGATCACTCAGCTCGACCAGCATCCCGTGGGGCATGTCGGTCGACTCGATCGGTTTGGCTTCCTCTTCCTTGGCCGCTTCGTCCTGCTTCGGTGGGGCGTCTTTCCCATCGGCTTCTTGGTCATCGGCCGGTTCCGCTTCCCCGGGGCTGGGGAACGTCGGTCGGCCGTCGCCGGGAACGCTCACGTCAAAACTTGCCAGCGGCAACGCACCGACCAACAACTTGCTTGGGTCCGATGGCAGCGGGCCGATCAACGGTTGACCCAAGGCATAACAACGCATCGAAATCTGTTTGGTTCGCGACGCATGATTGACCACGCCGAACCGAAATTTTTCCAGCCGATTGGGGTGCGGCAACAGTTCCACTCCCCCGACGTCGGAAACAAACGACGCCGCCCCGCGCCGGACGTAGACTTCGGCGACGGGCAACATCACGTCCAGCGTCCGCCGGGTCAGCAAGACGGGCGGCTTCGATTCCGCACGCGTCAACTGGGAAGGCTCGTACACGTCCACCACCAGCTTGGTCGTCTCCGACGCTTCGTCACGCCGGACGATCTTCATCGGCAATGTCACCGAACCCGTTGCCGCGATGGTGATCGGCTTCGATCTCCACGTGCCGAATTGTGACGGAGTGTCAAAAAATTCTGGCCGAATCGATTCGCCGTTCGCCGTCGAACCGTTCGATTCAGCGGAGACAACGTTGATCACGTCGACCAATTGACGTTCGTATTCCAATGAGACGGTGACCGAAACCTCACGGTCACTGGGGTTCTCAAGACCGAGGACCACCTGCTGCCAGTCGCCGTATTGCAGGTCGACCGTCGTCGGCGCGGTGATCTTGATTCGCGTCGGATGGGTGGTCGGGGCTGAGACGCGGCAGAGCCGTTCGGATTGGGTTCGATAATGATCCGCCCAGCCGGCGAACGTTGCCGATCGGTTTCCATCGCGGTAGGTCGACATCTGTTCCAGACGTTCGGCTTGCCACCGGATGGTCGAGCGCAGTTTTGTCGTCAAGGACAGCGAGTTCACGTCCACGTTGTCCAACTGCCACGCGTCACGCGGATCGAGCATCCGCAACAATCGGATCGCCATGCGTGATGCCGCCGGCGACGTGGCGCAGGGTGACATGGCGCTGTCGACGTCCGCCGCCGAGCGGAAAAACGATTGCAGCGCGGCACCGAATTTTAATTGACGGTCCCAAAGTTCCGAGACGTCCGTTGCTTCGTCCACGGCCATCGCCCGGTAGACGCGTTCCAACGCTTCAAATGCCGCGTCGACTTCCCGCGCCGCCGTGATTGCGGCAAACTCGTCCGCTTTCACACCCTCGACGTGAGACAGGCCCACGTATTGCGATTCCAATTGAGCCTGTTCGAACAGAAACCGCCAGTCTTCCGCCGAGGGCACTCGACTTGCATCGCCCAGTGGCATGGCCGACACGTCGTCCATCGTGACGTTGGCCAAGTCGTAGTTGGATGCCAATTGGCGGTCTCGCTGATCCATGGCGGCCAACAAATCATTCCGCAGCCCTGAACTCAACAGAGGCGTCTGCAGCAACAAATCCGCCTGATAGGAGTCGCCCGGCGTCGGCGTCTGGGCCAGCAGTCGCTCTGCCGAAACATCACCACAGGCCGCTTCAATGCGCGACTGAACCGATTCCAATTGCTCACGCACCTTCGACATCGTTGCCACATTCGACCGTCCCGGTTGATCCAACAGTCGGGAAAGCTCGTTGGACAGTTCCAGCAGCGTCGAAAGGTCGTCGTAGATCACCGATCGTTGTTCGGGCACAAACCGAGACAGGCGTTGCCAATGCATGAAGGAGGGCAGCTTGGCAAGCAGGACTTCCAACGCGCGTTCGGCCCGACGGACGTCCACAAATGCAAGCTCCGCCGCCGCGTAGATTGTTCCGGCATCTTCGAACAATGTCCGGCAACGCTGTTGCCACTGCAAACCGACTTGGTCAAACACCAGCTGTTCGGCAAAAAAACGGAACTGGTCGGCCCGCTCGACGTCCACGCGCATCCAGCCCGGTGACAACAGATCCAGTGCCGCGACTCGCTCTCCCGCCAAACACGTCAATGCTGCGATTCGAACCAAATCCCAATCCAGATCCGGCGCGTCGGCCAAGCGTTTGATAAACGTCATCTCAACGGTGCCAGAAAACTCAGGACGCAAACCGGTTTTCAACCACTCGTCAAAAGCGTCTCGCGTGTTCTGATCCAGTGCCGCCTGTAATCCCGTTACATCGATGTCCAACGGTTGGCCGCGAAGCAGTGCTGCCGATTGTGCCAGGGCCAGGCTATGCGTCTGATCCGGTTCAAGGACCGCCAAGAGGGAAACGGTGTCGCGGGATGCGCGACCAAACAGCGATGCCAGCGGCGGCGCTGCCTTCGCTGCGGCTGCTTTCGGGGCGGCCGCCGGATCGGCCGCTGCCTTGGTGGGAAAGGAGTCTGCGAGTGTGGTTTCAATCTTCGCCGGGTCGTATCCCTTGCCGCCATGAAGCTGCTGTTCAAAAGCCAACAATTCGGCTTGCAGTTCGCGCCACAAGTGCGGTTGATTCTCCACCGGACTCAAACTCGGATCGGCCGCCGACCAAGCCAAGGATGCTGCATCGCGCAGTCGCCACGCCTTGGTGAGCAGTTGCTTGGCCTTGACCGTCTCGTCCGCGTCCGATGGGTTTGATTTCGCATCGCCCGCCGCGCCAGGCTTGTCAGCGTTTTCAGCTCCGCCTGCAGAGTCTCCCGCGGCGGGATCGGCTGAACCATCGGTGGCCGAAACGCTGCCGTCGCCTCCGTCAGCGGGCTGGCCGTCACTGCCGTCGTCACCGCCGGCTTTCGCGTTGTCACCCCCCGTCGCGTCCGCCCCCTCGGTCGACTGCGCATCCCCGCCGGCGATCCGATTCGAAGCCAACGTGACCTGTTGCCGCCGCAGCAACCCGCGAACCCTGCCCGAGCGTGCCGACGATCCGCCGCCTCCGTTCAGCTCGTCGGGAGGAAGGATCAACGACGCAGCCGTCAACTCCTTACCCGGATCCTGTTCAAACAACGTCAGCAGTTTGGGATCCGATTGTCGCGTTTTGCCACCGCCCCAAATCAGTTGTGGAACCTGCTGCGCTCCACGGTCGGTGCTTTGAGCTACCCACTTGGACACGTTGGCCGACGTGAACGCGACCAATTCACTCAATCGGATCGCTTGATCGTGATCCAAGTCCGCGGCACCCTTCAGCCCTTCGCCGACAAACATCCCAAAAACACTCCGCCGGGCGGCGCGTGAAACATGCGAGTACTGCAGGGAGGAATGTGAACAGTAGACCCACAGGGAAGGGTCCTTGGATTGATGCACCGCCTGTTCCAACCGTCGTGGGAATTCGTTGCCCATGATGCCCAATCCGGGGTCATAGTCGATGCTTCCCGCGTTGATCAGAATTAATTTTGTGGCGGCGGGCGATTGGCGAACCTGGTCGATCAGCGTATCCACCGACACTCGCCCCAAATCCGGCTGCCGCAAGTCAAAGTTATCACACAGCAAGTAGGCGGACGCGTTGTCGGTGACCCCATGCGCATTGATGTAGACGATCAGGTTGTCGCGTGACGAGATCCCCGCTTCCGCCAACCGGTTCGACAAATGCTTGGCCGTTTGTGCCGAACGCAACACGTCGCTCTGATCGCGCACCTTCGCTTCTTCGATCGACGCGATCGCCTCCAGATCCTCCGCCACAAACGCGATCGGCGGCGTGTTGAACGCGTCGTTGCCGTGTGATCCCAGCAACACCAGATGGGTTTGAGGAGCAAAGAACGGTGGAAACAACAGGAACACCAACACGGCCGCCAAAGCGATTAGTCCGATCACGATCGCCGCACGCCGCAGGTCTCGCGCAAGTTTCGCGCGACTCCGCTTCTTTGCCGCTGCCTGCCACGACGGTTGCTGATTCGGTTGCATGATGATCCGTTCTGCTCAAATCAAGAGAGGCGTCCCGTCAGGCATCGTGCCGCGGAACAGTGTGGGTAGCGTTTCGGCGTGGAAGGCCTACTGCGCTGTGCCCGTTGCGAGGCGAACGCACAGCGCTATACTCTCTTCGACGATTCCGCACGTCGTCCCTTCGCAAGCATCACGCCGGTATGCTTTTAGGGGATGAACGGTTTGCGCCGTCCCGATGACAGTGAAAGGTTGCCGAACGTAACGATTGCACCGTGCTGCTCCGAAAGCAAGGAATGAAAGTCACCCTCCCTCGCAGGGAGGCCAGTAATGAAAGTCACCCTCCCTCGCAGGGAGGGTCGAGCGAAGCGAGGGGAGGGTCCCACGAAGCGATCGCCGATCGCGCGTCACCAAGCACCAGCCAACCAGTGGGATAGGCTTCCAGCCTGTCAATCCAGCCTGTCAATCCAGCATCGACGACCCGGGATCTCCTTCCCCGTTGTTTCCCGCCCACACCAGACGCTCGACCGCCTTCAAGACGCCTGCCCATCGCTCCCATCCGCCCTCTCGCCCCGCAAACCCCAACGTTTGTGCACTCCATGTCCTCCGAATCCACGCAACCCTTCAGCTACGACGAGTTTCCCTACGCCAGCTATCCGTACGCCAGCAGTCACCCGCGCAACCTGGCCGCTTTGGCACAGCTGTTCGCGCTGCAGCCGGCAGACGTTTCGCGGTGTCGCGTCTTGGAGATCGGATGTGCCGCCGGAGGCAACTTGATCCCGATGGCGGCCCGGTTTCCCGAGTCACAGTTTCTCGGCTTGGACGCGTCGAAGCGTCAGATCGACGAAGGCCGACCGGTCATTGAGGCTTTGTCGCTGACCAACATCACGCTCCGTCATCAAGACATTCTCGAATTTGATTCCTCCGAAGGCAAATTTGATTTCATTATCTGTCACGGAGTCTATTCGTGGGTACCGCCGGAAGTTCAAGCAAAGATCTTGTCCGTCTGCCGCCACCATCTCGCCGAAAACGGAGTGGCGTACATCAGCTACAACACCTACCCGGGCTGGTACCTGCGGCGTGGCGTGCGTGAAATGATGAGCTATCACGCGTCGGGGTTCGACGACACGCAAACCAAGATCGATCAGTCGCGCGCCTTGGTCGATTTTCTCGTCTCCGCCGTCCAGTCGAATCACGACGCTTATGAAAAACTGTTGCACGAAGAACTGAGCATCGTGCGGGCCAGCGAAGACAGCTACATCTACCATGAGCATCTCGAAGACTACAACGAACCGCTCTTCTTTCACCAATTCGTTTCCCGCGCCGAGGAGAATGATTTGCGTTTCATGTGCGAAGCCCAATTCGCCAGCATGATTCCCAACGAGTACGGAGACGAGACGCGTGGGACGTTGTCGAAGATTGCGCCGGGTTTGGTTCAGATGGAGCAGTATTTGGACTTTCTTCGCAACCGAAAGTTTCGGCAGACGCTGCTTTGCCATCGCGAAGCCCAGCCCAACCGAGCGATCGGACCGGCGCGGTTAAAGCACTTGTATGTCAATTCGCCCTTAGCCGAACAAGAGTCCGAAGACGCGGACGCATCAGCCAACACACGCGTCTTCGAACACGCCTCGGGCCGCACATTGACCGTCGGCAATCCGGTCCAAATCGAAGCCTTCCGCCATCTCGCATCGATCTGGCCATCCGACGTTTCGATCGATGCCCTGGCCGACATCGCTCGCGACGCCGTGCCGGCCGAGCAACGTCCCGGTGTCGAAGAGTGTCGTGATGAGTTGTACGAGACGTTTTTGGAATTGTATTCGTCCGGCCTCGTCGCGCTCTACGCCGCGCCGTCCGGTTGCAGCGTCGAAATCAGCGCGACGCCGGGCACGTCCGATCTGATCCGCCATCAAGCCGAACAGGGCGGTCGGGTGACCAATCTGCGGCACGAATCGGTCCACCTGGATGACTTCGAACGCGAGATCATCAAACGTTTGGACGGCGTCGCGACAATCGATCAGATCGCCGCCGGACTGCTCGAATTCGGGGTCGCGATCCAGGTGGAGTCGCCGGACGCAGAATCCCCCGATCCGGAAACCGAACTCCAGCCGGTCACCCCCACCCAAGAGCAACTCCGAGCCGTCGTCGAGCAGAAGCTGAAACGATTCGCCCACACCGGACTCCTCACCCCATAGTCACCCTCCCTGGCAGGAGGGTCGAGCGAAGCGAGGGGAGGGTTGAACGGTGAATCTCCGCGTTCACTTCAGTGACCTCGCCCCCTGTCTGCGCACCAAAGCAAACCCACTCCTCGCCGCGCACGGCTCGCCCAGAGCCATTGATGTCTCCACCTCGCGCGTCACCCTCCTGGCAGGCATTGGTGTCGACACATCTTGCGTCACCCTCCCTGGCAGGGAGGGTCGAGCGAAGCGAGGGGAGGGTTGATCGGTCGTCGCGGATTGATTCTCAGCCACAACGAACCCTCCCCGGCCGCTCGTCCCTGGCAAGGAGAGTGATTCTGGAGCCAGGCGACCTGCGACGCAAGGTTGAGGCCCAGCACCTTTCCGTTGGAACCCCGCACCAAGACCCAAAAACGACGATTCCGCCGGCGGGAGATTGAGGAATCGGCAAAAAAGCGGGTCAAGGAGTCAGCAGGTGGGTATTTGCAGCGGGCGGGGGCGAGGTTATATTACGCGTTCGCTCGGATGGCGACGGTCAAGTGACCGGACCGCAAGCCAAGCGAACAGCACGGTGACGGATGTTTTTTCGAAGCACCCCATCACCTTCCCACCATCGGGGCGTGGCTCAGCCTGGTAGAGCGCTACGTTCGGGACGTAGAGGTCGCTAGTTCGAATCTAGTCGCCCCGACTTGAAAACACCGTAAATTGCAGTGTTTTCGCTTCTTCGGCACTTCTTGCCAAATCACCCGCTGGGCCACTAAAACAGGGTAGGTCGCAGTTTAGTGGCCCAGGGAATCTGGAAGATGGCACGCGAACCGAAACTCAATTGGGAAACCGATCGTGGCAAATGGCGCATTCGCTACAAGGGAAAGGTCCATCGGTTCGAGGGTGGTACCGGGAAGTCCGACCGGGAAGCAAAGAAAGCGGCTCAGCAGGCCGGACGGAATGTGTCAACGACAGTGAGACAACTTTCTGATGTGAACTAAATGCTGATCCCAGACTGCTCGGGGGCCAGCCCCCGAACCCCCGGGATTTTCTGAGGCATGGCTCGGGTGTCCAGAGGTTGGGGTGGTGATATGCTTCCGATGTCCGGCGAAACGGAAGGTGGCTCTGCGGGGACGCAACCATCCAAGGGATAGTCGGATCGAGGGTGCGTCAAAGGCGTTTCTTCAGGAGCTCCTGGGCAATTCGCTTCAGGAGCTTCGTTTTTCATTTCGCGTTCGGGTTTGGGAGCGTTGATCCAGACTGCTTGGGGAAGATTTGCAGGTTTTGGAACGCCACCGACAAAACGCTCGGGATTCTTCTGCCATGCGTCGTGAAGGGTCTGCTGTCGCGACGCGATCACTTTTTCGCCTTGGCCGTAGTGCAACGATGATGGTGTCAGCAGGCCGATGCCGCTGTGATGGTGCTCGTCGTTGTACCAGCCAAAGAAATCTGGACAGAACCCAATCGCATCTTCGTGGCTTCCAAATCGCTTCGGGAATTCAGGACGGTACTTCATCGTTTTGAATTGGCTTTCCGAAAACGGATTGTCGTTGGAAACATGCGGTCGACTGTGTGACTTGGTGACACCGAGCGAGCCAAGCAGTTGGGCCACCGAATGAGATGTCATCGATGGGCCACGGTCGCTGTGCAGGATCAATTGTTCCGGCTGGACTTCCTGCTTTTCAATGGTTGTTTCAATGAGTTGTTTCGCAAGATCGGAGCTTTCGCAATGCGCGAGCATCCAACCGACCACATAGCGACTGTAGATATCCAAGATGACGTACAGGTAAAAATAGGTCCATGTCTGCGGACCCTTCAGCTTGGTGACGTCCCACGACCAGACTTCATTGGGGCCGGTCGCAAGTAATTCAGGCTTTTGGTAATTGGGGTGTTGCAGCTGGTTTCGCCGTTCACGAGAGCTTTGATTTTCGGCAAGCACGCGATACATCGTCCGCACGCTGCACAGGTAATCACCTTCGTCAAGCAATTTCGAGTAGACATGCCGCGGTGACTGATCACCGAAACGATCGCTGTTAAGCTGATCAAGCACCGCCTTTCGTTCTTCAGTCGAAAGTGCGCGAGCGGGCGTCGGCCTCGGTTTGGTCTGCCGATCGGGCCCGCGGCGACGGTAAAACGTAGGTGGTCGTCGATACCTGCATGAAGCCTTCCGTGACGGCGATCAGGTCCGTCACAGGCACCTAGGAAGCCTCTGTAAGCCGCTAAACGCGATGCTGTATCGTCGCGACCGCTACGAGCGTGCTGAGAACGCAGCAGCCATCACGGAGTTTCGTGCAGAATTGGCCCGCTGCCGGCAGATCGAGGTCTACCTGAACGCGATCGACGCTGCGATCACAGTTCGCTCGGCGCTGGCCAAACTCATTCCCCATGACTATTCCGATCCCAGCTCAACGACGGTACCTCGAATGTCGCCCATCGAACTGAAGTGCGAGCTGAGCAAGCTCCCCCGGAAACAGGCCCTTTCCAGGTTGATGCGAAAGGCTGATGCCGGCTGTAACACGTCCCGCGGTCTGCTGCGGGAACTCATGTTTGACTGCGAAGACCTCATGGGCGAAGTCTCGAACACGCTCACCATCGCGAAAACCATCGTGTTGGACGCCATGTCGGGTGACTCCTATGCCATGAGAGAAGCCATGGGCCAGAAACTCGCTGAAGCGGAGTCCGCACTCGCCGGTTCAAACGGTTCTGGCCCCGTCGACAAAATGGCCGCCGAAGCAGTCTCGCTAGCCTGGATCGATTGCCTGCGGTGTCAACTTATGGTTCTGAAAGCGTCCCACAGCAACCGAGATGAACGCTACCTACAGGGCCTCGCCGATCGAGCAACGCGGAGGCTTGAACGCTTGACGAAGATCCTCGGGACACCCACCCAGGCAGGAAAATAGATCCCAGTTCAATCGACGGGCCTTTGTCACCCGTACTACGGGGAGTTGCCCTTGAGGCATCAGGGTGATGTCTCTCTTGGCGCGAGTGCTTATCTGTCGGATCTGCGGCGAATCGCTATGCGGGACGAAGACAGTGAACTGCACGCGGTGTCCGCCACCGACCCGGCTAAGGAAAACGGCTTCGAGACAGCGGTTGGTCCAACCGAAGGGTTGAAGGAACGTTCGAAACTGGCTTCGGTGTCTGATAGAGTACGAAATTGCGGTCTCCATTCTATGGACTGCCTACTTTATACTGGCTCCCTTCTCCCCCTGCGATGAAAGCGAGTCGTGCTCGCTTTCATCGCAGGGGGAGAAGGGCTGGGGATGAGGGGGCACGCAGACGGCACCAACAAATCTTAGGGGCATCATGAACAGACGACCTCGACGGGATCCAGAGGCGA
The DNA here is from genome assembly GCF_007754155.1 of Stieleria neptunia. NCBI lineage: Bacteria > Pseudomonadati > Planctomycetota > Planctomycetia > Pirellulales > Pirellulaceae > Stieleria > Stieleria neptunia. The sequence continues at coordinate 2,774,972 of NZ_CP037423.1, forward strand.
TTTCATTCGCCCGCGATCAACGTGCCGGCGCAAATGAGTTCGCCCGAGATGTCTGGCAGATGTTGCGCAATCGCCGTTGTCGAAATCAGAAGTTTCGGCGCGAATACCCGATTAAACCGTACACCGTTGATTTCTGTTGTGTGGACTTGAAGTTGATCATTGAGGTCGATGGCAAGCAACATCAGACGGATGAGGGCCGTCAGTATGATCAGCGCCGCGACCAGTATTTGCCGAGCGAGGGTACCAAGTCGTGCAGATCCCGGGTTGCGAGGCCTTGCAAAATCCAGTTGCGGTGCGGCACCAGATCGAACATGCAATTGATGCACTTCTGTAGTACATTGCCCCCTCATCCCCAGCCCTTCTCCCCCACGACGAGAGCGAGCACCACTCGCTCTCGCCGCGGGGGAGAAGGGAGCCAGAATGAAAGAGTGCGATCGCACCGAACAGAGAAAACGCGATTTCTTCGCGCAGTCGGTTGCATCGACCTCTCGGAGTTCGCGAATTCGGTTCGACGCACACTTCTCAAGAACTCCGTCCAGATTCGGGAAAACTGCAGCGAAGAAATGAATCTCCAGAGGATTCCTGCAGCGGGCGGCCTGCTTTCAGTCTCGCGGGATCGCCTACGATATAGATCCGAAATCGCTTCTTGGACCCGCGAACGAGTGCGGTAGGAACCTTGTGTTATGAAACTTGGCATTATCACTGACATTCATGAACACGTCGAATGCTTGCGAGCCGTATTGGACGAGTTGGCCGGACAGGTTGACCAAGTAGTGATGGTGGGCGACGTCGTTGAGACAGGCGAGCGAATCGAAGAAACGTGCCAGTTGCTTTCCGATGCGGGTGTGATCGGTGTCTGGGGCAATCACGACTTCGGACTTTGCTGCGACGTCAGCGTAGAAACTCGCGAGACGTTCAGTCACGACGTCCTTCAGTACATGGGGTCACTAAAGCCGCGACTGGAGATTGGCGACTGTCTTTTCTCCCATATCGAACCTTGGCTCGATCCCCACGTACTGGAAGACCTTTGGTTCTTCGGCGGCCTGCCGACAGAGGGTGAGCGTTTGGACCGCATTTTCGGCGCAGTCCGCAATCGGCTGATCTTTGCCGGTCACTACCACCGGTGGATGCTCGCCTCGCCCACGACAATCTCTGATTGGAATGGAGAATCGTCCATTCAGCTCGGCGATGGACGCCACTTTGTGGTGGTGAACGCGTTGTTTGCCGGACATTACGCCGTTCTGGACACGGAAACCTACGAGCTGATGCCAGGGCGTACAGCCTCACCGCGGCTCCCTCGAAACTCAAACCATCGTTAGCGAAGCGATGAACGGAAGAAACGCAAGATTGAATTGTCTCCCTTGTTGGGACTCCGCGGAGATGGCCGCAGCGCGTAAGCAAGCATTGGATATTGCTCCAGAAGCTGCGGCACGACTCGGATGGTCTGCTGTGGAAGCTGCCCGCATCGGATTCTACGTGAATCAAGCTGGTGAGCAAATCGACTGGCGAGGAGCCGTGGAAACTGCGCGGATCGCGAAGACGAGTATCACGCCGGACGATCCCCTGCCGACGCCAGATGAAGTCACGTTTGGGGTTACCGAAGTTCAAGTCACAAACGAGACGACGCTAATGGCCGCGCGTCGATTCGTCGAGAGTGGGCTAGAGCCATTGGTATTGAACTTTGCGAACGGTGTCCAGCCTGGAGGCGGATTTCTTTACGGGGCGCGTGCTCAAGAAGAGGTGCTTTGCAGGTCCAGTGCTCTGTTTGAAACGCTTGTGGACGACCCGATGTACGAGCATCATTGGGACAGAGAGCGTCCCGATTCCACCGACTGGGCAATCCACTCCCCAGGGGTGCCCGTGTTTCGTGATGACGACGGCACGGAACTCAGCGACTTCTGGCTCGTCGATTTTCTGACCTGTGCGGCGCCCTACGCGCCGGATGTCGGTCAGCCAAGATCCGCTGAACTGTTACAAAAACGGATCATTCGAGTCTTGGCGATCGCTAGGGCCTTTCGCTATCGCTCGCTCGTTCTCGGTGCTTGGGGCTGCGGTGCGTTTGGGAATGACACGCGTCGTACCGCCGGCAATTTCCGTGAAGCCCTGGAGAATGAATTTTGCGGTGCCTTCTCAGATGTTGTGTTTGCAATCACCGACTGGTCGCCAGAAAGAAAAACACTCGGGCCGTTTCTTGATGTATTCGAAGGTTGACGATGGTACTCAATCGCACAGACGTTTGGCGGGCCATTGAACTCAGGAGTTGCGTATGAACGATGCTCACGCCGCACAGCTTCTCAGCGAGATGGAAGAGCAAATAGCGTACTTCGAATTGATTGTCTCTCAGTACGCAAATGCGATGTTTGAGCCAGAGTTCCGTCTCTCGCGACAGATTGTCAACAGATTTCGATCGGGGAGCTTTTCAACTGACGTGATTGCTGATGAAATCAACTTCCTGGAAGATCACTTGTTCGGCGACAATTGGTTCTCCGCTTTAGCGACAACTAGTATTCCCGATTACGAATCCGATTTTTATTGAGAGGCCTTTGCTGACCGTCCAGCTGACTTCGTTTTCTTGGCTGTTTCCACGCGATAGCTTGGCACGTTCAACTCGATGATCACGCTGTGGTGAACCAAGCGATCGATCGCCGCCGCCGTCGTCATCGCATCTTTGAAGATCTGGTCCCACTTGCTGAACGCCAAGTTGCTCGTCAACAGAACACTCCCTCTCTCGTAACGTTCCGCCAGCAGCGTGAACAGCACCTCCATCTCTTCTCGATTCTGCTGCACGTAACCCAGGTCGTCGATCATCAGGCCCTCGAAACGAGACAGTTGCTTGATGTACTTCTGCAGGCGAAGATCCCGCTTTGCGATCAGCAACTGTTGCACCAGCAAGCTGCACGTTGTCAGAAGCATGCTCCGGCCTTGCTGGACGAGTTGATTCGCCAAGGCACAAAGCGCGTGACTCTTCCCCGCACCGGGCTGACCGAAAATCAGTACGTTCTCCCGACGATCCAAGAACGATCCCTCCCGAAGACTCTCCAGTTGTCGTGTCACTGACAATGGCAAGCGATCGAAGTTGAACGTCTCCCATGTCTTGCCCAGCGGAAGACGTGAGTTGGTCATTAGACGCTTGATCCGACTCTCGTTGCGGGCCTGGCATTCCAGTTCCGCCAGTTCCGATAAGTATTGAACATGGCTGAGATCCTCCGCGGCTGCTCGGTCGGCCGTCGCTTGAAACTGGTCGCGAAACATCGGCAGACGCAAGCTGCGAAACTGCTCCTTCAGCCGCTCCTCGGTCCGTTCGTTGCTCGTCCTCGTGGGCGGGGTCTTGGGAGGCTGCCGTATCGACGATTCGGTCTTTTTCGATTGGGGCTTTCGTGTGGTTGATTGATTCATCGTTTGGACTCTCCTTGTCAAACGTGTCAAATAATTCGTCATAGTCTTTCAAGTTCGGTGCTTTGACATCGATGTCGGTCACCGGCTTGATCTCGATCGCTTCACTCACCATCAGCCGAACCTGATCGACATCGATGGATTGTCCCGATTGGATTTGAAGACGCAGTGCATTCTGCACCGCATCTTGGCTTTCTCGAGCCGCTAATTGCAGGATCTCAAGATACTTCCTCACCGCCACCTTCTCGCTGTGAGCGTCGCATAGCATGTCATAGGCGATTCGGAAGTGACTCGTCGGGAACATGTCCTGACGGTATTTGTAGTTTTCGAATGCTCCCGGTTTGCGAACCAATGAATCGATCACGTGCCGGTAGTTGATGGCCGATCCGCCGACGCCAGTAAGTCGTGGCATCCGTTGCACGTGGATGCCGTGATGCGTCACATCGATCCACTCGGCACCGATCCGCACATCGACTTTTTGACCGATCAATCGGCTAGGAACCGAATAGATGTTTTTCTTGACATTAATCGTGCTGCTACTGCCGACGATGATGCCTTGTTGGTTGTCATCGGTATCAAGCTTACTATCGGGAAGTGGTCGCAAATGCGAGCGTTCAATTTCAAATCGATTTAAGCGCGCATCATTAGCGCGAACGATCAGGGATCGAACGAAATGCATGTAGTCTTCACGACTGGCGAAGTCGCGACTACCGCGAAGTAGCAATGCTTGGTCGACTCGATTCTTGAGATGACCGTTGGATGACTCAACGTCGCCGTTTTCGTTCGCACAGCGAACGTTGATTCGCTCTGACTTGGTGCCATAGTGATCCATCAACGCTCCATAGCGAGCAGTGAGTTCTTTCTTTGAAGAGTGATTGTTGATCGCAGCGCTAAGGCTATCAGTGCGGTGACGCTCGGGCACTCCGCCGAATTCCCAAAACGCATTTTGAATCCCCTCGCTGAGCGCTTCGAAAGATTCGGAGAAACACAGAGAGACCGACTCGACGTTGGAATACGTCAGGACACAATGAAAGAGCATGTGTTCAAACGAAACGCCCGCGATGGTCACGTTCAGTGTGTTCATGACGGTGAAGTCACTCGCAGCAACCCGAGCCGGATGATGGACCTGCGGGAAGATCACTGCTTTGTCTGGACCTTCTGTACTGCGCCACAATCGGACTCGACGTTCGAAGGTTCGTCGAGTGGAGTCTGGGTAGACGCCTGGATAGCGGTCTTGCAGCCACTGGAAAAGGGTCTTGGCCTGCAGTCGCGGTTCGGCCTCAAGCCTGATCTGCACCTCGTTCCAGACATCGGCGAATGGATCGATGCGAGTCCGGTAATCTCGCGGCTTCTTCCGCTGAGAGGGGAGCCGATTGTCGTTTCGATAATGTCTTGCCGTTTTCTCATCCATCTCAGTCATCCTTGACGATGCGGCCAGTGACTTGCCAGATGCTAGCAAACGCCGCAGTTCTTTAACCTTTCCGTCCGTGACCATCGCAATCTCCGTGAAAACAAGGAGTTACGATGATGACCCGAATCGCAAAATCCGGGAATTGTAATTGTCGCTGACCGCACCGGCATCGTTGCCAAAGCCGGCCTCAAACCGGGATTTCTAATTGTCGCCAGCCGGGAAAACCAATCGCCGCTAGACATCACTACAACGGGATCGGATGGTCGTGTTTTGTTCACAACGTAGCTGAGTACTTTGCCTTGTTCGGCGAAGAGTGGGAAGTTGAACTCTGGGTCGATCTGGATATCCAAACATGTTATGTGATCCTGCCAAAGGCAATTCGATTAAGTCCGGAAGATTGCGAAGCACGGAATCTGCTTGGTCATCTTAACCAGATCTTGCTACCGTGGTTTCAACGGCTCTCTGACGGACATCCGCGTTTTGAAGAGGCCAACTTGGTTGCCAAAGACATCGCTGAACAACTACAACGGGGCGGCGATCCGTTCAGCACATTGAACGATTGCGAAGCATTCCTTCGATTCGGCGGGCCCTGTTCTGAGGGATTCTTGAACCTTGCCAAAGCGTATCTTGTTGCTAAATCTGGTGCTGAATCAGAGGTGCGTAAGTAGCCAATAACAACGCGGCATCACGGCGAGCTGCGCGTCAACAGTTGCATCGACCGACGCGCTGAAGCGGTTCGGCTAACCCGCGGAGGTCAGATTCACCGCCGCACCGGAACTGACAACTGAACATGCGTTGGCTGGTTCAGCCGCCGCAACGAAGGGCCCTACGATCGATGGGAACCATCGGACATATGGGACCTGCAAGTTTAGATTGGCCCTTTCGTGGCATTTGTACGATGTCACAACCGATCCACCGACGGCCAAGGTGCAATCGAACCGATCCTGCTCCGATTGCAGTACCGCTGACTCGAAACGTTTCGGCTTTGGCAAACCGGTCATGTTTCATCGACTTCAACCCCCGTGTTCTCTTCGCGCGTTCGGTTGCACCGATAAAGCTTGAGACTTCACACTCGGAAGCACTGGAGTTCCAAATGAAAATCAACAACCGCATCATCCAAGACAACCTCGCATGCAAGTACAAATCTTTCCTGAAGATTATTGGAGAAGTGGGATTACCTCACGAGTTCGAACTGTTGGAGGTGGAACGGAGTCGACAATACCGATTGCAGGCAACCGAAAGGCTTCTTCAACGGCTCAAACTCGAATCTGCTCCTGCAATCACTTCCGCTACCACCGATGATCTCAACAAGGGATTCGCTCTAATTCGAGACTGCACGATCGACACTGACCAACTGGTATTTTTCTTTGACGCACTACGTCGCGTGGACGGGAAGTCAAGGCTTGGCTCTTTTCACTATCTCCCTGTCCTGTATCACTCTGGATATACGGTCCGAACGAACCAGCGGCTCATGATCGCGATCGCTTGCGTCGTCCTGGCGCAAGTTCAAGGCGTCTATCCCAGACGACTTCGGCAAACGCCGGTGCGTCGCGTGGCAAAGCTCTACAATAGCGGCTTCATGAGTCACTCTCGCGAGAATCGAGTATGAAGAATCAAGGCGTAACACGGCGAAACATCATTGCCCCAGCCGCGGCCATTGCTCGGATGGCGATGGTGGGTCTGGTACTGACATGCTCCTCCTCCCAAATCGCCGCCGAAGACCCGATCAGCATTCAAGTTGACGAAATCAGACAGTCGGTCTCGCGCAGCACTCTGCTGTTAGAAAAGGCTGCCGCGGGAACGGCCGAGAAACGCGTGTGTTTTACCTGTCATGGGCAAGCGATGCCCGTCTTGGCCCTGGTCGAGGCTCAGAGGCACGGCTTTGCAGTCGATCAAGAGAATCTCCAGCGTCAGGTCCGGCACACCCACGCCCATCTGAAACGCGGCAAAAAGTCATACACCAAGGGAAAGGGACAGGGCGGTGGCGGCGACACCGCTGGTTATGCGTTGTGGACGCTTGCCGATGGTGGACACGAGGCGGACGATGTGACCGGCGCGGTGACGGAATACTTGCTGCAGAATCAAACCCCCGACGGCTTATGGAAATGCTCCAGTGATCGACCGCCGTCGGAGACCAGTGACTTCACCACGACCTATCTTGCACTTCGCGGGTTGTTGACGTTTTCCAACGATTTGGAATCAGAGCGTGTCGCCGCGGCTGTGGCGCAGGCATCTGTCTGGTTGCTTGAGGCGGAACCCCGCGATACCGAAGACCTCGTTTTTGGTTTGCTGTCGGCCGAATACGCGGACGTGACTCCCGAGTATCGAGACTCGCTGGTTGAGAATCTGATGACGAACCAACGAGGCGACGGCGGTTGGGCGCAGAAACCGGACATGAAGAGTGATCCCTATGCCACCAGCACCGTACTCTATGCCCTCCATCGATCCGGCCTGAGTCGAGACGATGGTTGTTGGGTTCGTGGCATTGGCTATCTGCTCGACTCCCAGCAGGAAGACGGATCGTGGCATGTGAAAACCCGCAGCAAGCCTTTTCAAAAATACTTTGAGACGGGGTTCCCGCATGCCGCGGATCAATTCATTTCCACAACCGCCACGGCGTGGGCGACGCTTGCACTGTTGTTCACTTTGCCAGAGTCTTTGAAGGATGCCGCGATTTCGGAGACGATCGAGACCAGAGGTCCGTAGTATTCGTTGATCCTGCTTGGGGGTAAGTTTGTCGACGGAACAGCTTTTGGTCTGACAGCGCAGACACTCCGATTCCTCAAGATTGAGTTGCCATGAACCTCGCCGTTGATGTGATCTCTGATGTGATTTGCCCTTGGTGCTACATTGGCAAACGACGACTGGAGAAGGCAATCGCTGTCGACACCCTCGATGGACAGCATGACGTCCAGGTCCGATGGCATCCCTTTCAGCTCAATCCGACGATGCCAAAAGAAGGCATCAGCCGTAAGGAGTATCGGACCCGCAAATTTGGCAGTTGGGAGCGGTCACTCGAGTTGGATGCTAATGTCATCGCTGTCGGAGAATCCGAGGGAATTCGTTTTGCCTTTGATCAAATTGAACGAACGCCGAACACCCTTGATGCCCACCGGTTGATTTGGCTGGCGGATCATCATGGCTGTCAGGATGCCGTCGTCGAGGCGCTGTTCCGGGCCTACTTCAGCGATGCCTTGGACATCGGCAATCGCCAGACGCTGATCGACGTAGTTGTCGAAGCCGGCTTGGCCCTGCCAGTTGTCGAGGCCATGTTGGGCAGCGATGATGGGATGGATGCAATCGCAACTGCAAGAGAAATGTCGCAGCGTTATGGAGTTGACGGAGTCCCGTTTTTTATCATCGACCAAAAGATCGCGTTGTCCGGTGCGCAACCGACCGATGTTTTCGTTGAGACGCTTGGGCAGGCGATCAGCACGTCGTAGCGGAACAATTGCTCCATGCCGTGGCAGCTTGCCCGACAAAAGCTGCAAATTGTTTTTCCATCCCGGTTGCAAAAACCGGCAGCCGGGGTTTCAGGTGCAGGCGTGCACTCCGGTCTCTGCCGGCGGGCATTCGATCTGGACGATGAGTCAGCACGATGCATTAAGTGTTCGCCATCGCCGCCGCCTACGGTTACCGCAGCCTAGTACTCGGAGCATGGGGCTGCGGCGCCTTTGAGAATGATCCCAAACGAACCGCACAGGATTTCCGAGATGCACTCGAGTCGGATTTCGCGGGCCACTTTTCAACGGTCGTTTTTGCGATCACAGACTGGTCCCCGGAACGGCGGTTCTTGGGCCCGTTCCGTGACGTTTTTTCAGACGCATCGCCGTGAGCATGCCCCCATGGTGCGTAGCTAAAATTAAGTCCCATTGTCCCGATTTCTTGCGCTCACAAAAATAACGTTTCAGTTTGTCCCCGACAGGAACTTCTCCATCATCTGCTTGAAACGATCGCTATGCTCCCTGCAATGATCCTAGCTCATGGCTGCCCAGGAACGATTCGCGAACTTCCACAGAAAGAGTTTCAATACGCGTTGTAAAGCGGCATGTCGAACAAATTTAAATAGATCGTTGGCAAGAGTTTGCCTCGTCTCGAAATCGGCTCGTAATCCGAGTCCGAAGCGGTCGACACTTCCACGATCCTGACGTGCATGTTGACCAGCCTGGGCGACTAGGAAATCTCCCACACTTCTTACTCCGCGACAGCCTCTGCGACGGCGACTTGGAGCCACCCATGCACCAACAACTGCAGCAATCCATCGCCGACCTGGAACTGCTTTCCGGCAAAGATGAGCCGGCTTTTCAATACATCGTCACAATCACGACTCGACCCGACAGAACCCTCGCCCAAAATCCCTGCCTCCACCTCACCCTCGACCGCATCACCAACGCGAACATGCTTCTCGGGGTGCGGTTTTAAGGGCGAACCGGGGTTTCTGTCACGGAAAGCCAAGGTCAAGGAAGCCTCTTCGCCCCCACTCCCGGATGGCCGCAAACCCTTCCGGAGTAAGCACTTACGATTAGCATGATCAGCAAACACGAAAAGCTGAACTTGACATGCCACATTTAGGTCATACTATTGTCATGAATGAGTCGATAACTGAAAGTGAGGACCTGGAGTGGCGGCTTCGAATCAGTCGCCCCGCCTTTCAGGACTTCCAACGCCTCTTGCCCCGCTATTCGGTTCGCTCCGAACTGAACCGACAGCTTCCCAAACTCCGCTGGTGGAATCCCGATGAGCCTTTGGTCATTGATTTGCAGTGGAAATGGCTGGAACAGCCCAACGGCTTGGCAGAACTGCTGGTGCAGCTCGATGACGGTTTCGTCGGCACTGTTCGCGTGCTGTTCTGCGAGCATTCGCCCAACCCGTCTGTTCCCACGCTGTGGATTCTTGGCGGGATGCGGGCTGACGAGGCGTTTGACAGTCCACAACACACGATTTATTCAGGTCGCAGGGCAATCCTCCGAGAGCGAGCCGACTGAGGTGACGAGATGTCGATAACCAACTTTAGCGAACTACCAAACGACGCTTTTCGCGCGGTGCTGCGCATCACTCCGGAGCAACGCGACTTCATTCACAAGTACATGGAATGCAGTGACGAGGTGCAATCGGTTGTTCGTTCGATGTTCGCGGTCATTGAAAGTGAGGACACGACGGACGACGATCGGCATCGTGCTTTTGCGACCATCGCGGACGCTTTGCATCTGAAGCCAGAAAACGGGCACGGCAGCTACGGTCTCGATTTCCGAAAATCGCAGACCGAGATCGCGACGAAACACCCCGATCCTGCTTGGCGACCAATCATTGCCGATCGTCAGAAACAAATGGATTCTCAGGAAGCCACGTTTGCCGATCGTGTAAAAACGCTTCTACAACAAAAGAACATCACCCAGGAAGAGCTTGCAAAGCGAATCGACTGCACTCAATCGGCGATTTCAAAAATGCTTTCACGCAAATCGCGACCGCAACGAAAGACGATCCTCAAAATGGCAACTGCACTCAACGTTTCCCCCACCGATTTGTGGCCAGACCTCGAAGTCGCCGCGAGCCTCGACTCGACTGCAGAGTTCTTCAATGATCGAGAACTCACCGCCGCTCAAGCCGAAGCGTTGGACGCTGCCATTTCGCGACCACCCGCTCAGGTGAAGACTCGCGAGTTGCCTTCGAGAGCAGGGCAATAAGCATTGTCGCAGTCAGAGGAAAAGCTGCTCTATGCAGATCCATTCACTCCAGCCGATTTGCCTTTCTTGGCGGGTCTGCATTGCGGTGATGAAGCGTGGGCGCGTGCAGCGACCGAGTGGATTCGCGGCTCGGAAGTTATCGACTCGATTGAAAATCACGAGACCAAGGTCTGGATCTATCGACACAGCGAAGCCGACGACTCGATCGTCGGCTTCGCTTCTTTATCGGCGACTGGCTGGATGAAATGGCCACCGCCCAACGGCAAGCGGTCTCGATTGCTCTACATCCCGCAACTCGGCCTTGATCACAAGTACCGCGGCAAGCCCTCCTCGCCAGAATACCGCTATTCCAACCAAATCATCGAGCACTTAATTGGCCAAGCAAAGAACGCGGCCAAACAAATCCGAGGAGACAAGTCGCCCAAGAAGCACGTCGAGCTGTTAACCCTACGAGTTCATCGCAACAACATCCCTGCTCAAAGGCTCTACCAGCGTTACGGCTTCGAGTTCTTGCCCGCGTTCGAGGAAAACGATCATCTCGTTATGCACCACAAGCTGGCTCTCGATCATTAAAGTTGCGACTTGATACGGCGAATTGCTTCGCTCGGAATTGGACGCTAGCGGGATTCTTTACATCTGATTCGTCATGAGCCCTTAAAATGGCACCAGAGCTACCTCCTGATCTCAAACAAACAGTGGTTTATCACTACTGCGATGCAAATGCGTTGCTTTCCATACTCAGCAATCAATAGCTATGGTGTACCCATGCTGCGAGCTTTGATGGCGCCCTGGAATCTCGCAATCGCGAAGAAGAGGAAACCGATTGAATGAAGTTAGAGATGGGGCAAACGAACAACAGTGCTGCGGTACTTGGCCGTCGGTGGAGGTGCTTATGTCCCGTACTGCGAAGCACTTGTCGACCTGCTCGCAGCGAATTCGCAGTGGTCTCGCCTGCACTGCGCCTCGCCTTCTCGGCTAAATCGCTGAAGACTGGCACCCCGGTCGGTGCCATAGACGCATGTCTCCTGTCACCCAAAAACTTACTCAAATGGACTGCTACCTTTTTACCTCCTCATGCTTGAGGTGATCCTGCCACCATCCTGAACTTCGCACTCGTCCATTCGTGGCTGCCTGCCAAAGTCGAATCGTTCCGTCTCTGCTACCGGAAATTAACAGGTCGCCGCTTTCTCTCATTGCCAGCCCTTCTACGGAACTGGTGTGTCCCACAAGGCTGATTCTTTCCTGACGCTCGCGGATATCCCAGACTCGCAGAGTGTTGTTATCGCAGGCCGTGATAATTGTGCGCTCTTCCGGTGAGAATACGAGTTTGTTGATGCCATCAGAGTGGCCGCTGAGTTCACCGATGTGGACAAATCTCCGGATATCGGAGGCACAACGCCAGAGTTGAACTTTGTTGTCGAATCCACCAAAGGCGAGAAACGATCCTTTGGGCGAGAAACTGACCGTCATGGTTCCGTCGTTCGCCTTGTTGCCCAATTGTCTCCCCATGCCGTCATCGGTCCGATGTAACAGGCAAACACCATCCCAGCCGGTGGACGCGAGTGCCTTACCATCGCGGGAAAAACTCAATGCGGTGACAACGCTCGAGTGCTTCAAACCCATTATTCGCGTGGCCGTCTTATCACGCCAGGAATCCCACACCAGTATGCTCCCGTCTTCGTAACCGGCGGCCAATTGACCGTGCTTTGAAAAGGTCAACGCTGTTATCTGCCCACCATTGGCGGTGCGAACGACGTCTGGATTTTTCTCCCAAGCTGAAGGCCACAGTTCGATGCTGCCAGCTTTTCCTATGGCAACGATCTCATCGTTCGCGGCCACGGAGCTTCCCCTTGAAATTGTTTCGCTTCCACTAGCGGACAGATCCCAACGCTTTACGATTCCCGAGTGTCTCTCTCGCGAAACCACCGTCCCGCCATCGGGCAGAATGAGCACATCCTGGACGGGGGCTCCCACTCGAAGGAGGTTCTGTGCCGTCGACGCCAAATCCCAGACCTTTATCGTGCGGTCGGAACTGGCCGTAATCAGCTTAAGCGAGTCTCCGTCGGCCAAGAATTCAACGGACTCCACATTGTGCGAGTGCCCTTTGAAGACGTCGATTGGCATTCCCTGGGCGTCCCACAGTCTCGCCGTATTGTCCCGACTTCCGGTGGCCAGAATCCTACCGTCGGGTGAAAATGCGACCGATCGAATCTCGTCGCGATGTCCGACGAGCCGCTGCGACGTTCCGTCCTGCAGATTCCAGACGCGTGCGATGTCGTCTCGACTACCAGACGCCAATCGCCTGCCATTCGGCGAGAATGCTAACGAAATAACGGCCTCGTCGTGGCGACCTAATTCAATCCGATCGGATCCGTCGATGTTCCATATCGCGACGAGGCCGTCTTCATTACCGGCTGCGACCCGCTGACCATTCGGCGAAATTGCCACGGACGTGAACCCGTCGATGGGGCCGCTGAGCGTCCGCCAGCTTTCAGTCGAAACGTGATACATTCGCACTTCGTCTTCGTAGACAACAGCCAACTCACTTCCGTCCGGCGAGAACGCCATGTCAAGAAAATGTGCGTTATCTCCCTGAAGTGGCCGCGGATTGCCATCGGGCCATTCTTGAAGAACAACTTGGGTCTGGTCACGGTTGGCATAAGCCAAAACGTTGGTTGCGGTTGAAAAGGCCACGGAAACGTGTTCCCAGCCGGGACCGCCTGACTCAAGCGTCTCCCAGTAACTTCCGGGCCCGCGAAACACTTTGATTTCCTCTAGCGTTTTCAAGTCGACCACACGGACGAAACCATCGCCACAGCCAAGCACGATCATTGCGTTTCGAGACTCTGCCCTCGGAATCAGTGCGGTGCGTCGTGGTCGACCTGGAAACCACTTTGAGTGGGCGGTTTGACTGCGATTGCACAGATTCCACAAATAGTACCACTCGAAACTATGCAGATCTTCATCGTTTGCGTGGGACGTGAGCAACTCAAGCACTCGCCCCACATGACCGTCGCGCCAAGCCAAATGAGCCGCACCGATGTCCGAGTTGTACAGCAGCCGGCGCCGTTGCTCGGCAATCTGTTCCATCGCCCGGGCATGTTCCGCATTTTCATGGGCGATCAAGGCCTGGCGACGTGCTTCGCGACGCTCCGAATCGAGCCATCCTCCCACAGCCAGACTGAGCATCAGCAAGACGGATGTTGCAAAAGCCAACGTTACGCGTCGCCGCTTACGCTCTTCTTCTTGGCGGGTCGAGTCGGCCACTCGTTCCAATTCCGATTCACGGAGTTTTGTTTCGACCGATTCCAAATAGTCCGTGATCCCGCCAGCCAATACACCCGCATCGCGCGGCCGGTCCGCAGGCTCGAGTTCCAAACAGCGTTTTGCGAGTTCGATCAATTCCGTATCCGACGCACTAACATCAAGCCGTATGAAACACTCATCCAGTTTTCCGCGACTGGCAAGTCGATAAACCTGATTGCCATCATCGCCGACATAAGGTGGGCTGCCAGTCAGGATCTCGCACAGGATCGCACCCAACGCGAAGACGTCGGCTCGCTCGTCCATATTGTCGATCTCACCGAGTGCCTGTTCCGGTGGCATGTAAGCGGGCGTCCCCATCACACTGCCCATGGCTGTATCGGACCCCGTTGATGCGAACGAGCCGGGATTATCGCGACCGGCACTGCGCTTTGTTTGAATGATGCTCTGCCCCTGCTGCTTGTCGCGCGATTCCTTCTCATCGGCGACCCCGCCGCTAGCAAGTACCTTGGCCAGTCCCCAGTCCATCACCTGTACTTCGCCAAACGCGCCGACCATGATATTGGCCGGTTTCAAATCGCGATGGATTACCCCGCGGCTGTGCGCGTACGCCACCGTCTGACAGATCTGCTCGAAGATGCCAATGAACTTCCCGCGTTCGTCGTCGGCCGCTACGCGCTTGGCCAGCAGCTTGGCCAGCGTTTGACCCTTGACCAGCTTCATGGCAAAGAACGGCCGCTCGTCCGCAAACTGCCCCAGCTCGTAGACCGGAGCGATTCCCGGATGCTGAAGCTGTCCACCGATTTGAGCTTCCTCGACAAACCGCTGAATCACCTCCGGCTTGTGTTTGTGCGAATCTAGCAGCACTTTGATCGCCAGATCACGCCCCAAATCGGTATCGCGCCCCTTCAAAATGGCCCCCATTCCGCCCCGAGCGATCTCACCATCCAATCGATATCGGCTGCCAGAGTCGCGATCCGGCATCTCCGGCGACTTTGTCCGTGCGATTGGATCTTCGACCACAGCCTCCGATTCCCGCAGCGAAACCCGTGGAACTTCATCCAGTGTGTTGCCCAGCATTTTCAGCACGCTGTGATTCGCATCGCCCATCAAAACCGCATCGTTCACCGAAAACGCCGTTGCCAATCCTGCATCCAGTGAAGCCGCACGATCCCCGGACGCGTCGGGCAGGAGGGTCGGATCGAGGCCCAGGACAGGCGTTTCGAGAAAGCCGCTCGCTTCGTCGTGCTGGCGAAGCAGTCTTTCAATGCGTTCGTGAAGCATCGCGTCGGAGCCGCATGCTTGCTGCAACCAGGCGGCTCGCTCGTCTCCAGAAGTCTTTTCCAGGGCCTGAAGAAAGAGGTCTTGTTCGTCCACGGCGAGGTCTCTTTGGCAGGATTCGATTCAGGGCGTTAACTAAGGTGCGAGATCGAGCGAGAATTCCGCCACCGATTTGACCACTTTCTCTGAAAATCTCTCGATTGCCATTGATGGCGGGGGAAGGATCAACACTCGCCTCGCATCGCATCGAGCAGCCAGACCTTGGCGTAAGTCCAGTCTCGCTCGGCCGTTCGGCGAGAGACCTGGAGGGCGTTCGCGGTCTGCTCCATGGTCAAACCCGCGAAATAGCGAAGGTGGACGAGTTTCGCCAATTTGGGACGCTCCACCGCGAGTCGCGTCAGCGCCTCGTCGAGTTCCAGTAGGTCCGGGTCTTGTGGGGACGACGCAACACGGTTCGCATCGAGCGGCACTCGCATGCGATCTCCGCCTCGCTTGAGCGTCTGTTTGCGGCGCGCGTGTTCGACCAGAATTCTCCGCATCGCCTCGGCTGCGGCGGCATAGAAATGCCCCCGGTGACTCCAGAGTGGTTGATCGGTTTGGTCGACCAACCGGACGTAGGCCTGATGGACCAGCGCCGTTGGCTGGATCGAATGGCCACTGGGGTCGCCACTCAACTCGCGGGCGGCCAAATGCCGCAGTTCGTTGTAGACCAACGGCAACAACTCAGCCGACGCCGCGGGGTCAGCTTGTTCGATGGCCGAGAGAATTTTCGTTACATCAGTCATCGCCGTATTGTAGCCGGTCAACGCAATGATCGCCCCGACGCCAAACGGTGGTCCGCGTAACCTATGGAGAAGTTCACGACCTCTGCGAATTGACGGCCGCCAAGAACGCGTCGCAGGATGTAACTGCATATGTCGCTGAGGTCACATCCTATGGCAAATCAGAACGATAAAGAATGACCGAACCTTCCCTGGTCCCTGCCGCAATGAGTCGTTCGTCATGTAAGACCGCCATCGCGCAAAAGATCTCCGAATCCGAGATGGTGAATCGCGATTCACCTAATTCTAGATCCCAGATCTTCAGTTGCTGATCTGAGCCGATCGTTACGAGTGTTCTGCCCTCTTCGATGAAGGCCACACCTTTCGAATTGGAATTGTTTCCGTAAAGCTTGTGAAGCGACTGCCGGATATCGCCGTAAAAAACCTGATAGCCGCGATGTCGGTTGAACAGGCCAAATGCAACCATTTGCTTATAGCAACAAAGCGAGCTAACCCAGGAAGTGTATGGACCGTGCGTTCTCGTGATTTCACCGTCGTCCCAAACACACACGTCTTCGTCGTGATGCGCTGTGACCAGGGTGTTATCTTCAAGGAAATCGAGTTTCCGGACCTGACCTTTTCCAACACTGGAATACATTCGAACTTCACCAGAGGCCAGATCAAGCTCGTAAACGCTCCCATTCTCGCAGCCGATTACAACGGACTCTAGATCCGGTGAAAAGTCGACTGCCGTTGTCGATTCCTTGGTCGGCAGACTGAACTCACTAGTGATCTCTTCCTTTTGGAAATCGAGAAGCACGATCTGTCCCGGTTGTGCGACCGCTATAGTGGACGGCTCTTTAATCCTCCGAGACATCACTCCAGGGTGGTTTAGCAGGTTGCCCCCGGCATTCGGCGGAGCACTGACGACGGATCTGGTCGAGCTACGGCCAGTCATCGAAAACGCTTTTGAATCCTGGTTCAACAAAACTGAGAGCCGGGCTACCCGAACCGCCTATCGCAATGACGTCACGCAATTCCTGACCTTCTGCGGCATTGATCCGGACCATATCGAAGAAATGACACGGATTGTCCCTGGGGACGTTACCAGTTGGCGGGATCATCTTTTAGCGGCCGGCGGCCGGCCCGATGAATATGGCGACCCGACGCCTGCATCGAATGCGACTGTCGCCCGCAAGATTACTTCGCTGCGATCGTTCTTCTCGTTTCTGCAAGTCGGCGGCTATCGCGGTGGCAACCCGGCACATCCCAACTTTGTGAAAGCTCCTTCGGTGCCTGACGAAGGTGTGACGCCGTCCATTCACCCGAAGCTGTTGGGCAATTGCTTTCTTGTCCGGATGAAGACGCGCTCGCAGGCATTCGTGACAGGGCCATTTTGGCGGTCTTCGCCTACATGGCGCTTCGCGTCGATGAGCTTCATCACATCAATGTCGGCAACATCGCACGCGACGGCGAGCACACCGTCATTCGGATCAAGGGAAAAGGAAACGAAACAAGAAAGGGCGTATTGCCTCCGATTGCCGCAACCCCGGTCAACGCCTGGATTGCGTCGGCTGACATCCAAAACGATCGTTCCGGTCCCCTCTTCCGCCCCGGCAACTCGGCCCGTGGTGCCGGCCGCGATGGGTTTAAGCGCGCACGACTATCAGTGCGGTCGATACAAGAGCTGATTAAGAAATATTGCCGCCAAGTCGGGATCGACGAGGCGGTCAGCGTCCATTCGCTCCGCGTGACGGCCGCCACCGAAGCCGACAAAGCTGGAGTGCCGCTGATTGCTATTCAGAAATGGTTAGGACACAAGGATCCGAGGACAACACTGCGGTACATCCGGGGACATGAGGATCTAGACCGCAGCCCGGCCTACACAATCAGGTATGGCTGATCCCACTTCTTCAGCAATCAAAGCGATTTCGTTTCCCTTGACGACCTGATCACGCCATCTCAGGCATTGGCAATTGGAGAATTGGAATGAATCCCGCGGACATTGAGCCGATGACCGACGAAAACTGGACGGACGCCGCATCCGCGTTGTGCCGCGCTGCGATGACATTTGAAACCATGCTCGTCAGTTGTCTGGAGAAGCACCCGGAACGTTTTCGAGAATTGATTGCACCGTACCAAGAAGAATTCCAAACTCACTCGGCAGTGGTGACTCATTGGAGGCATCTTCTAGAGATCTCGGAAGGTTTGGGCGCGGAGGCGGAGTAGATTCTCGCAAAAATGAGCGAGGAGAGACCGTTAGGGCCGTTTCGCAGGATCAGTGATCAACGTGAGATTGGGGAGGTATCCAAAGTCCTTCTCATTGTTGCTGACCAACGGAATGTCACGCGATACCGCCGCTGCGGCGACCCAGCCGTCCGCAGTGCGCAGAACACGCCCAGCTCGCGTTGCGGCATCACGAAGCATCGCCCATGCATCTGCCATTGATTTGTCACTTTGGATGATCGCGAAATGATTCTCGATGAATGTCAGAAGCTCGTTGGTTCGTCGCTCACCCCAATTGCGGTTTAAAGCACCATGCCGCATCTCGGCATAGGTCATGAATGAAATCATCGGGACAGTGGATTCGACGACCGGACGATAGAACGAGTAGCGGTCGTCTCCCCGGAACGCAAACGAAACGACATCCGTATCAATGACCGCGAACTTCATCGCTCGGCAGTCGGCTCATTCAGCCCTTTCGCGGCCGCAATGAAGTCGTCAACGTTTTCCTCGTCAGGCCAATGGGGAAAGCGAAGATCATCTGAACTTTCAATAGGACGAATGCCCTGCTCCAAAGCAATTTCCTCGGCGGATTTGCTTGCATGGAATTTTTGCCAGCTCTGCTGGCGATACGCATCTCCGCGAAGGCGGTCTACAGCATCGTCTCGTGCGGAAGGTTTGATCGCCGGCCGTTCGTTCAATATCGCATCGGCAAGCTGCTTCGCCACGCTCACGTAGTCACCAGCCTGAGCCGATTTCAAGATATTTTCTTCGGTCTGATTCGAGAGTGGGATTTCCATGATCTGATGCTCCTGATTACCGATAAATCATACCACGCCAGAGCCGGAAGCCAAAGCAATTGTTGCCCACATCGACCTCGACAAGGCGGTCTGCACGCATTCGCTCCGCGTGACGGCGGCCACCGAAGCCGACGAGGGCGGTGTTCCGCTGATCGCCATTCAAAAGTGGTTGGGACACAAGGATCCCCGGAAAACGCTTCGGTACATTCGGGGACACGAGGATTTAGACCGCAGCCCGGCGTACATCATTCGGTATGACTAGACGTATCAGACGTTGCCACAGTCCGCTGATGTTCGTAAATCGAAGTTCGACGCCTGTCTACGACCACATCAAATGCCCGCTACTGAGTCGCCAATGCTCATTGGCCGCATAAGCTCGTCCCACCTCAATATCACTCCGTGGCACCGAGAATTCTTAGACTGATCGTACGATCGCGTCCGATGTCCTCTGATTTCGTGCATTCGTCGCACTCGTTCTCGTTGCCTGAGGCGTATGAATTTGTGCGGCGCCGGCTTTCCTGCGGCTCAGGAATAAACCGCGAATCGATCGCCTGCAGCAATTTGCTAATACACAGCTTGTTGATGCTCAGCCCCCAATCCTTGGATTCCTGCTGAAGCACGTCATGCAGCGAACGAGGGATCCGGATTGTGATCATTCGCTCAGGCTCTGCCGCATCTGATTTAGTCTGATCTTGGCTGCGGATCGCCGCGAGCATTTCATGCAGAGTCGTAAATTCCGGTCCCGCGACAAAACGGGCCAGTTCATCTCGTGTGCCAAACAGTTGTCGAACAACTCCATCCACACCAAGTATCTGGCGAAAGAAAACCACCCAGCTACCGGTCTTGGCAAATGCTTCTTCAGCCAGCAAGAGCGTCAGCCGGCATCGCTCTTCGTAACTCTGTGGGGCGACTTCTTTTGCCAATTCTGAAGTCGCCACCTTTTCTTCGCGAAGTGAGTGCACCATCTCCTCAATGATTCGACTTTCTGCGGTTTCGTGATATCGTTCGAGTTCGGCATCGGTGGGGAATGCCTCCCTGACAAGACCGTCGGCACCAAAGAATGCCTCTTTGAATGTTTCGTAGTCCGTTCCGGTCTCAACCATTTCTGTTGCTTGAGCGAGCAAACCTTTTGCCGAGTGCGGAACGCTAAGCAAGTTTTTGAGGTTCATATAGACGTCCTCATCCAAGAGGTCGGGTACCTCGTATTCGCCTTGTTCGTTAGTTGCAAAGAGCGACTCGATGCGATCCACTGCTTCGTCGGAGACCTCCATGTCGAAGTGGATAGAACCAGCTCTAAAATTGGACAACCTTACAACCTCTTCGCCAAGCAAATCTTTGAGTGCCTCCAGACGCTTAATCAGCTCTGAGCCATCCGTATCAATCGAAACGTCCTTCATCACCATCTTCTTAACGTGTCGAACGACATCGGAAAGCTCGTTCGGGATCTCTTCGGGCTCAAGAAGCAGCTTGCCGTTCTCAAGTCTGACGACTCTCGGCTCCAGTTCGTAGAACTCGCATAGAATCTTGGCAGTTTTGAAGCTTACGGGACCACCCGCTTCTACTTTCCAAACGCTGTTCTTCGAAATCGGATCAATTCCATTTTCGTCAATCGCGTTAGGGACTTCTTCGATGGTTAGAAGCCTTTTTTCTCGTGCCTGGCGAAACACAACGCCATTCGTTAATACGTTCGACCGTTGTTTCATCAGTGTCTCCGTTCATTTAGGGCGACCCCAATTCTAGTGGTATTCAGTATGTGAGCAACAAAGTTTGGGTTCGTTGGGATGGTTTTGGGATGAGAGCGACTGAAATCTCTCATTGGGATCTAATCGGGACAACAATGAGCTTCGATTGCGATGACGAACTTAGTGGTCGCGGCGAAAATACTGCAGGAAAAATCCACTACCCGGAATCTGGAGATGCTCGTGGCCGAGACGATGATCGAACTCGCAGAAACGCGATTCTGGCCTTTTTTCGTGCTATTTGGAATCCTCGCGATTCTTTTTCTTCTCACCGGACATGTCCAGGGATGGGGGTGGACGTTCCGCGGGTATTTTCATCGGGGCCGTGACGACGATGGAAATCGAGCACCTTCCGATTCCGAGGCAACCGATTGATAGGATTGCATTTGACGGCGCCGGCATTGCTCGTGTGCTTCCTTTCGCTGCTCAGATATGAGTAGGACGTAGTGGTAACAGAATGCCCCTGATGCAAAGGCGGGCCGGTCGGAAAGTCGGCGACAAATCATTCGGGCTGGAAACGAAGGGAATCGTTGCTTCGAACGCAGTCGTTCCAGTCCATGCCTGGTGTCGGCGGCACGACTCTCCGGATTGCTAGGGCAAGATCAGCTAACTTGGCTTCGATTATTTGGGCGATTTCGCGGCCACCGGCGTCGTTGTCGAATCGAAGCTGGATTTCTGATCCGGCTGGCATGCGATTTGATGCGTTCGCGATGAGGTCGAGCTGCTTTGGGCTTGGCCGGCCGGCGGTGCTGAAGAATCGTGCGTCTCGGGTACCGATGAGCGCCGCGACTGACAGCATGTCGATGAATGTTTCGGCGATGATCATCAGTCGGTCACCGGGCCTGGGCCGGGACGCAAACAGGCCCTTGATGCCTCCGGGGCAAAAGCCCGTGAATGTTGTGCGGTCCCTCGTTCCGTTCTTGATCTCGAAGCCGCACAGTCCGTCGGTGTCATAGTGGGCTGCCAAAACGTTACCGCGGTGATCAATGCGGAAGCGCCCCGCGAAAATCGGATCGAGGTACGTCTGAGTTGGGATCAGCCGACAATCCGATAGATATGGGTTCCGGTTCGTGATGGGCTGCGCACTTTCCCACTTGGCTTGCACCGATTTTCGGTCGATCGTTTGATTCGAACTGCTGGTGGTGACCCAATCGGAGGCCGAATCATTCTGCTGGGGCGAATACCTTCGCAGTGTCTTCCGAACATCTCCAAGCGAGCCGCCATCGAGCGTCTGGACGAGGTCAATGATTGTTCCGCTGTCGTTTCCTTTGGCGTTGAAATAGAAAAACGTGCCATCGGGTGATTTTCCGACGATCAATTTGTCGCCGTTGGTGTGCCGGACAACCGTGCTCTTCGGGCTGCTTGACTTGCGGTCGATTTGGTAGCCTCGGCTGACCGCGTACTGAACGAGATCCATTCGTTTGAAGCGATTGAGTTCGTCGTGGCGCGATTCCATGAACAACCGATACCAGACTCGTTGTGAGATGCCAAGCATTCAATCGCCCTGCCCTTCACGCAGGTTTCGTTTTCCCGTTGCCCAGTGTGTGTTAATAGTTGTGTTATTGAAGTGTTAAGCTGTGGACGATGACCGACAGCGGTCTGATTTGGCTGCACTTTCTCAATCGCCTGGTACCTGAAACCCTGAAAATCGGTACCTGTTCCCCCGAAACGTCGTACCTGAAACCCCGAATGGATTTGGCATGGATTGAAAGACTTTTCCACAGGCTGTGGCCGGTATCTGAAACCCCGAACTTGACGCGGTACCCGAAACCCCGAACAGTAGAAGGATGTCGACTTCGTTTGATCAGCCGCTGACACAAACCTCGCTCATTCCCGAGCGGTACGACACCAACGAGCTGTTCGTTTGCGACATCGCCGATGCCGTGTTGAAAGACATCATGCCGCAAATGGAGCACCCGTTCTATTCGCTCTCCAAGAAGCCCGAACGCAACGTCCGAGAATACCGGCACGGCGAACAATGGATTCGAATCGTTCCCAGTGCGTTGGGGCAAGCCACGATTTACGACAAGGATATCTTGATCTACGCGATTTCGCAGCTGATGGGCAAACAAGCACGGGGCGAACCAATCGGCCGGCGAATTCGCTTGAACAGCCACGACTTTCTCAGGTTCACCAATCGTGGAACCGGAGGCAAAGATTACGCCGCACTGGTCGATGCCCTGTCGCGGCTCAACGGAACTATGATTCAAACCAACATCGTTACCGGTGATGACGAGCAGTTTGATTCGTTTTCGCTGATCTCGTCAGCCGCGACAAGGCGAAAGCGAGGTTTGGACGGACGCCTGCTATGGGTTGAATTAGAGCTATCGCAATGGCTATTCAACGCCATTCGTCAGCAAGAAGTCTTGACGCTTCATCGAGACTACTTCCGCCTTCGCAAGCCTTTGGAGCGGCGGATCTACGAGCTGGCGAGGAAACACTGCGGGCGGCAGGCTTCGTGGAAATGTTCCGTCGAAGTGTTGCAAAAGAAGTCCGGCGCAAAGAGCGATGCCAAGAGATTCCGACAACTCGTCAAGGCGATCGTCAAAACCGACCATCTTCCCGACTACCGTCTCTCCTACGATTCTGAGTTCGACAGCGTCACATTCTGCAATCGCAATACGATGCCGTCCGAAAATTCAGTACCATTAAACCACTTCGCAGTGAAGCCCCTGCCCGAAGAAGCGTTTCAGAAAGCACGGCGCGCGGCACCGGGATGGGATGTCTATTATCTGGAACGCCAGTGGCGAGAATGGATGACTGAGCCGCCACGAATCCCCGAGGCGGCATTCGTCGGGTTCTGCCGCAAGTGGTATGAAAAACGCGGTTCCCCGTAATCGAGTATTCGCGGAATCGAGGAACCTCGAAACCGCGTTTCCAGGGAAGCTAGGAAACTTAGTTGTGGACAACCTCCCAACCTAGGAACCGGGAACTTGCGTTTTCTCGTTTCTGCGTTCACGATGAAACGAGGATTCAAGGAAAGGAGTCACACCGTGCAGCTTGTATCAATTTGGAACCCGAAAGGAGGGCAGGGCAAGAGCTTGATCGCGATCAACCTCGCTGCCGCCGCAGTGAGTTTTGGACTGAAGCCCCTGGTTGTCTGTGACGACCCACAGGGCACCGCAACGCTGTTCCACCGAGGAGGTCAGTTACCTTTCGAAGTGATCGACTCCATTCCGTCCAGCAAACCCGATGCAGATTTGCTTGTAATCGATCATGGTGCACGCGACTGGAAGGTCCCACCGGCCCCCATCGTGATCATGCCGACGAAGCCGGATCGATCCGACATCGCGACCTATCAGGATGCGTTGTCTTTGCTGCGACCGGCCGGCAAAAAGGTGGTCCCAGTGATCACCGACGCTCAGGGTCACCGAGCCAGCCACACGCGAGCGGTCCAGGCGATGCGAAAAGTAGGGGCCTTCGAGTTACGGTCATCCGGCGTCTACGGCCGGGCCGCCGAGCAATGGCTCTCAATCTTCGACCAACGGATCCACGGAGCCTAACGACCAAGCTCAACTGCGGCCCGAGCCAAGTGATCTTACAGGTTTCAGAAAAGCCTACATGCCCCCGACGCTTACTGCGGCGCCCGGTTCGGCATCTAGCCGAGATGACGCGAAAGACGCAGTGACAGACCAGCCAACGCTCGCACGGGATTTGCCGCAGTGCTGACGGGGAGTACGGACATATCGCAGACGTACAGGCCGGCCGTGCCGTGGACCCTCAGGTCCTCATCTACGACCGACCGAGTGTTGAAGGCCGCGTCGCGGTTCGCCTTCCACGGCATTCGCAGGGTGCCGCAGGCGTGGTGGACGGTGCCCCATCCGAACGGCTTCTGGTCATTGCCGAGTTCACCGTAAGGCGCCGTCTGGAACTCAACGTCGTTGAACTCGGCGAAGATGCGGTCCCGCGTATTGTTCAGCAACGTCAAGAAATCGCCGGCATTCTTATGCCAGCCGGCTACGGCTGGGAACCGCGAGTTGAGTAAGTCGTTGAGATCAGCGAACCGCTTGAAACTGATGTACGGCGTGTATCCGTCGTTGGCGTGCGAATGGATGCCGTTCTGGTCGTCGAGGCAGTTGGCAAAGCTGAACTTGATGTCCACCCGCGTGCGGGTCGGGTCGTTGGGGGTGAGACCCGCAGACGGGTCATTGTTCCGCAGGTGCCAATACTCGTGGTTGACGTTCATCTCAATGTTGAACGGGTACTGGACGTGGCCGGTGGCATCGAGATTCCCCTTCGAGTAGAAGATGATCTTTGCATGATCCTGTGGTGAGATGTCGATTCGTGGGTTGCCCACGGACGTGACGTATGCTTGGGACTCGCTCGACACGGGATGATCAGTCAGGCCGAAACCCACCAAGCTCTTGATGTCAGCGGGAAGCGTGTGGAACACGGAAGATCGGTTGATCAGCTTCGGACTTTCCGTCGAGCCGGCCGCGACGACCACCTTCGGCGAGTAGAAGCTCCGCTGTTCTCCTGTCACCGTATTGGTCGTCTTCACTTCGTACCAATCGTGCGGCACGCTGTTGACGGCCTCGACGAAGCTGTTTAATCGGATGAACAGCCCGGAGCCATTGAGGTCGTGCCCAGGGGTCAGCCCGGATTGGTTGATGAGCAGTTCGGCCGTGTTGAACACGCCGGTTGGCTCGAGGAAGAACTTATTCGCTGGCGTACCGTCCGCAAGCAAGTACGGCTGATGCAGTGCCCTCGGTGTTTCGTAGATATCGAAATCGTTTCCGATCGAGCTGTTGTGAAAATGTGCGACCAACTCCTGCGCCTTGCTGCCAAGGGTCAGAGAAGCGTTCATCCTTTCGCCGGCCAACTTCAGGAATTCGTTCTTCAGGGCGGCGCGGATGGCGGCGGGGAAGAACTCCAGTTCCCAATCTTGTGGCTGCGGGATGAGACCGGACCAGAAGACCGATCGGCCGCCGAACACCAGTTGCGGCTTGCCGCCGATGAAGTGGGTGCCCGTCCCCGTCTGCTGGAAGTTGTCGGCGCCGAAGTGGTTGGCTACCTTATCGTTCGGAATGCGGCTGATATTGTAGACGTGCGTAGGGTAGACAAACGAGCCGACGTCCACCACGAGGATGCGTTTGTCCGGCTTGCGGTCGGCTAGGTCGTCCGCCACGGTGCCGCCACCGATGCCGGAGCCAATCACGATGTAATCAAAGTCCGGATTCGGGCCGTCGTAATCCCTGATCAGTCGGGTATGCGCTTCACTCTTCTGTGACACCAGGTTTGCATATTCGTTTTGAAAGGGCATGTGTGCTCCAGTTGATTTTCATTACATCAGTCGAGGATTGATGCCGCCGAACGACCCAAGCTCGCCTGCCGGGGGCGCCCCAGAAGGCTACGCATTACGGAAAGCGTTGAGGCGGCCCCGGTCAGGTACGGCGTCTGGTACTGTGCGCCTTTGTTTCTCACACCAGTCGCTGCATCTTGAGCGAGGCGGCCGGAGCGGATCCCAGGCTCAGCAGGAACTTCTCGACCACCAATTCCGAGTGAAACCGCTTGACCAACTCCTCCAGCCGGTCGGCGTGCCGCTTGTGTGCTACCCGTTCCTCGTCGGGAGTGGGGTTGTCCGGCAGAACCTTGAACTCCTTGTACACCCCGCAGTCCCGGTGGCCGAGGACAACCACCCGCTTGATGTTGTGCAATCTCTTGGACAGGGTGGAGGTGCTCAAGAAAGAGCTGCTGCCAGTGCAACTTCGGCTCTGGCGGGAAGTCGACGACCGCGCCCGGCTCCGCTCCGGCGAGGATGACGTGATCGAACTTGCCCGACAGGCCGGCGGCGGTGATGTGTTCGGCCATCTTGTGGAAGAAGCAGAAGTCGATGCAGGTTAGCAGTAGCTCCTTTTTGAAAGCCACTTTTCTCGCCTGTTCCAAGGTTTCGCCGAATATCCGATGAGAGTCATACCGACAAATCATCTGCGACGCGCCGAACACTGCTTTCGGGTTGCATCGGTATCGTCACTGGATGATCCACTCGAATATCACATCGAGCGGATCGAGTGCCCCTCCTTGGCGAGTAAGACAGTTGAGCGAGATGTCGTCTGTTGATCAAGCAATAAATTGAGAACTGTGGGGATTTTCATTGGATTCTATAAATTTGCTGTTCGCACAGCTTCAAGAGCCGCGTTTCGCGGATCCGATATGGCAGGGCGCCTGATACAACACTTGCGTGAGATGCTCTGGCTTGGCCTTTCGTCATCGTGGAAACGAATCAATCAGTTCTACTCTCGCGGGAATCATTGCTTTACGACTTAGACTGACGCGATGATGCTGCGAATTGAGTAGGTCAGATCATGGTGCAAAACGCCGCCCCCCTACGACACGACGCGAGTTGCGCCAGCGACCAACTGAATGAAGTTGGATCGACCGCCAGCAGTTCAATTGCATGCTCGTACACCCAATCCAGGAAGTCTCGGATTGTGGATCGAGATAGCTGCTCTAGCTGGACGTCTTGGCCCCAACTGATCCACTTTCTGACAGTAGCTTTGTATTCATCGCTTGTGCCCTTTGAGTGCTTCTTGGCTATGCAATAATGTCTTGCTGCGGATGGAAAATCTGTCGATATCTGGAGGTGCTCCGACGTTGCCGTCGACTACTTCCGCTAGGCTCCGCTCGACGTGCGACGGGACTGAATGCTCCTGCTCGACGTCCGAATCTCAGGCAGAAAAGATTCCCCATCATAGTTCGAGCTATCATGCGATGCGCCGGTCGATGAAAGCGAAGGAAAAGGTTCCAGGACTCAAAAGCAGGCGATCACATGCGTTTCGATATAGCGCAACTCTCCAAGCGTCTAGAAACTGGATCCGCTTCCTCAGGCTGACGCAAGTTTCACAGAATCGCTTGCACGCTCCGGTGTCCGGAAACGCAATTTGCTTGGGCGTTTACTTTTGTCCGTCCTTTTGGCCAAGCGGCGTTCTCGGCGAGACGGCTCAGTATAGCAATCGTCGTCACGTCGCAGGTTGTGCCGCCCGGTGGCTGGCGGGAGTATCCAGCAGCAGCCATCGAACCGTGCTGCAGATCAGTCCATGAGCGAGAGCGGTCAGCGTCGAAAACAGAAATCCCCCCAAACGAAACCGCCTGCGATTCAGGGCTCCCGCTCAGCCAAGACCGCACGACCGAAGAATGGAAGCTGACCCCAACCAGCCCCAGAAACCCCGGGAGCAGGTAAGCAATCACCAATCCAAAGTTGCCCCGAGAGATCTGCTGCATGTCCAAATGCTAAATCGGAATCGCCCACAGCGCAACCAGCATCTCACCCGACTGCAGGTCTGATTCACGACCTAGACGAAGCAGTTGCAGGATCTACCCCAAGCCACCCCGCCAAACTGGCCCACTTCCTGTCCGCCATCGACATCCTGTGTCAGCGGCGAGGGTTAAAAGGACAATCTGTCAGGTCAGCACTCATCATTTTGCAAAACTACCCACCTCCGTCGAGGTTGTTAGAGATTTTTTGGCGACTCCGACTTGGCAGCTTTCGCTTCCGCGGCTCGCTTCTGCTTTTCAATATGGGCGAGCAGTTCTTCGTCGCTCGCCAAGCCTTGAAAGTAGTACGAAATCATTTCGAACGTTCGTTTAATCGAATGGATTTCCGTCAATGTTCGACATGCGGTCACGGTGAGGTGGTGTCCCAGGGTTGTAGACACCAAAGCGGGTGTGACCACGTGGTTTCATCGTCGGCATAGCAAACGCAAGATGATGTCAATGCGGAGGCGCATGGAATAAACCGCGAAAAACAATCCCTTCTTTTCGCGGTTTGGCGGGTTCGCCAGCGCTGGCTGAGCGTTGATCCAAGGCTTAATCGACCAGGATCGATTGGATCTGGATTTCGATCGATGCCAGGTCCGGTCCTTCGGCGATGACATCGTTCGACCAGGTTTCGAATTCGGCGTCAACCTGTTCTTCGATTCGGATTCTCCGGTCTAACTTTGACTCGAGTTCGACGGCTCGGCTCAAGTCGTCTTCATCGAAAGACGCTTTGTCGACCACCGCAATTTGAGTCGCCGCCTGACGAGCCCGCAGCGAATCTAACTGCTGTTTCAGCGTGTCACGTTGAAGCGACCAGCGATCGAATCGGTTCACAAGGTCGGTCACAGCCTCTCGATGAGCCGTCACCGCTTTCTCACGAGCCTCCATGGTTCCGCTGTGAGTCTTGTACGCCGAAATCAAGTGTTCCAGTCGACTCTTGAACGCAGGGTCGACCGTTCCGCCGCAACCGGAACCCGTCGAAACGAACATCGGCAATTGGTCTCGCATGTGGACGATCGTCTGCTTCAGCGTGCGACACTTGCACTGTGAATCCGCGAAGAGTGTCTCCGCGTCTTCGAGGTCAACCTTGGCACGTGCGACAACCCGTTTGTGCTCCTTCGCTTGCGTGTCTAGTTTTTGGATCAGCAACTGCAACCGATTCAGTTCAATCTCGGTCGGAATAGACTCCGAAGAGGCCTCACGAATCTCTTCGCGGGTCGCCTGGTAGTATTCGCTCAGCTCTTCCCACGACCATCCCGTGAACAGAAGCACCAAACTCAGGCATCCGACCAATGACATTAGCTTTCTCATTTCTTTCTCTCGCAAAAACGGTTTCAACTTTGTTGCGGGCTCATCGCCGCGTCCTACCTTTGCAACGAGCCGGAAGTCGAAATCTTCCGAACAACCGATTGAAAAAGAGATTGAAAAACTTATCGACCAGTATTAGCGGGCATAGCGGATGGACACGAAATCGTGCGGCGGATCGAATTCCCGCTGGACCGGTTTCTGAAAAACTTTTCTCGGGGGGCCGAACCCGGTTTCTTTGCCCGGTGCCGAACGGCCTCCCATCGGGATCACTTTGGTGAATCCAAATTGCACGTGGATCACGCCAATTTTTCCCTTCGCATCAATGCCCGATTTGGCCGAGGCGCCCTGGCCGTAGGACGTGACCAGGAATGACTTGTAGTTTTCGTTGCCTCCGACGGAATGGTGCCAGCCCACGATGACGGCCTCGGACAGAGGGGGCACGATCATGTGAGAATACAGCGGACGTCCGTCGTCGCCACGATCCTGGCTGAAATGAAACATGTCGATTCCGTCCACCGAGACATTCGCAGCGATTTCCCGCGGGTATCGGTTGTAGAGCTTGATCTCGTAGATCTCGTCGACGGCAATGTCAACAAAGGCCAATCCATCGAGATCCTTCGCCGATCGAGGTCGGGCAGGCGCATGCGGGCTGGGGCGCACCAGGACTTCGACGGCGAGTTTGCTTTCCCGAGAGCTGGACACCAACGAACGTTGTGGGCCGTGGAGAAAGACGGAGGGATTTTTGACCGCACTGGCAAGAATTTGATTTCGTTCTTCTTTCGTCCCGTTGGCCGGAAGGGCAACGGTTTCTTGAATCACCTTGGCAATCGTCTTGGTATGGTCCAATTCAAGACGAATCGGAAATTTTCCCAACTGTTTTCCGCCTGCGGCTAGGTCGATCACCCGCGCGTCAATACTCACGACCCGCGCCAAGGATTTGTTGGCCTCGGATTGGCTCTTGACGAACATGTAGTCGCCCTTGACTTCGAAATCTGCCCGTTTGTTGACCGAGCCCGGTTTCTGGTCCTCGAGAGCGGCAGCGAGTGCTTCGGAACATCCGGGGCCGAAATTCGTGTCGGGAAGCCCGGTCGGGGAAAAGACACCCACCGCGACCTGCTGTCCTCGGGTCAAGGCCAAGACTCGACGGGCCAGTTCGACCATCTTGTCGTCGAGCTGGGATGCCGCCACCTGAGTCGGCGAGACGCTGAACGTGAGCGCGAGGAAAAAGCCGATGCCTATCCGATCCATGTTCATTTCGTAGACTCCTGGTTGACGGTACACGTGAAAATTTACAGCGGTAGAACGGGCGTTGCGCCCAACTCGGTTGCAATCTGTTGCATCAGAGAGGGGCCGAACTTGCTGTCTAAAGCCTCCCATTCGGGACGGCTGATGACCCCGCCCTTCATCAAAGACTCCAAGCCCAGACGCTTCAACGTATTGTCTCCGACCCGCAGCAACTGAGTTTCCTCTTTCAAGTCAAGTTCCGTCAGCACGGTGTTGAGGTCGAGGTAGACCGAGCGATGCCAAACCGCGACTTTGCGGACGGGTTCGTCGAAGGATTGGAGATCATCTTCATCGTTGAAGTATGTCGAAATGCACCGTCGCAACGCTTGCATGAAGCGTTGTTGGTCTTCCTGCAAAAGTTCGTCCATCGCTTCACGTTCGGGATAAAGTCTCTCGACGTGTTGCTCGACTTCACCAAAGGTCGCGTTGCCTAGCCGGATCGAATCCTTAAACTTGATCATGCCGTGACGGTGGCAGGCAATGCAGGAGAGTCCGTTGACGATTTCGGGGGTCCCGCTGGTGCGCCGGGCGTCGCTTACAACCGTGATCGGCCCGACATCGATCCGCTGATCCTCTCCGTCGACGAGCATGTAGGCCTGCATTCCGTTGGGCAATGAAAAAATGACTTCACCTCCGTCGTGCTCGAAGGCGAACCGTTCGAACGGATGGCGACGGTCCTCGAAAAGATTCGCCGGCCCGAGCGGAAACCGCGTCAGTTTGGCACGCCCCGTGTCGGGTTTAAAGTCGTAGCTCTTCCAATAGAAACCGTGAAGCGCGTCGCTCCTCTGCACCAGCCGGTTTTGACCCGAAATGCCGCTGCGGGCGAATCCAGCTCGGGCGATGCGTCTCGGTTTGGGGTTGAGAAAATCACTTGCGATCGAAACCTCCAGGCGGGCTTCCAGTGATCGAGCGTCCGTCGGGATCTGCAACAACTTGTGATACAGCGGTGGGCGGGTCGCGGTGGCGACAAACCAGTCCGCCCGGAGAACTGGAATCTGCGTTTGCGTCAGACCTTGAACGGCTAGATCGTTCTCGTGGGCTTCCCCGTGGTGTTGCGAAAACTCGAAACTAAGTCCATATGGATAGGCTTTCTGCAGTTCATTCCAATTCGCATTTCGTTGCCGATCCCAACCGAATTCTTTCAGATCGATCACGTACAGGATATCGTCGTTTACACCGTCAACTTCGACGGCGTCGGGTAGGGTGATGCGTCGTTCCCAGGTCAAGCTGTTGAGCACTTTGGATAAACCGGCGCGGTAGAACCGCAGATCGGACGGGTCCGTCGACCTCCGGTTGTAAACATTGTGAAGCGTAAAAAACCTGAGTTGCGGCCGGTCTTCTCGGGCTGCGTTTCTCAGATAGCCGAGGGCTGCTGAATAGATCGACTCGATAGAGACAAAATCACTTCGGTCCGCCTGGGGAAAGTCGGTCGCACCTCCGGCGATCCATTGTCGAAGGATTTCTCGTTCTTCTTCGGTCACCGGTTGAAGTTCCCGGTTCGCCGCCGGTGGCATGTCCTCGTCAATGATTCGGAGATAAACGAGCGATTCCTCTGGATCTTGCGCGATGACATAGCCTTCATCACTGGACCGCATCGCCGCAGCGTTGAGCACATTGAAACCGTCGTCGTCGTCTTGGCCGCTATGGCACTCGACACAGTGACGCCGAAGCACCTGGCGTGCCTTGGCGGCCAACGGTTGGTCGTCAGCGGCGGAGACGTAGTACAGCGGCGACAGGGCGAGGAAGGCGAGAACAAACGTTCGCATTGAAATACGCTTGGCAAGGACCATGAATCATCTAAGGCAATCGAAACAGAGTGGCTGTTGTGCTACGCATCACGATGTCCTCGTGAAGGCGATAACTTTCTTTAATCGTTCCGGCATCGACAATGACGTCCTGACCGACTCGCGACCAGGTGCCGGACACCGGTGGAACCCTCTTGTCGAATGTTTTACTGATCCGTGCGGTTCCACTCTCATTCGTTCCGCCGAGTGTGTAGGTCATGCCGTCCAGCCGGAACCAGTCGCCGGTCAGGCGGAAGGGAGGGACCACGAACGCCTGACGTATTGCGTCGGGAAGTCCGTCCCCGCTCATCAGTCTGATTTCGCCCGACCCGGCCGTGGCCACCATGTGGTATTCCAATTCACCTTTGTTATGGATTGCTCCGACCGCTCGCAGGATTGCAATTTTTCCAGCGAGCGTCTCGTAGGACTTGGGAATCGTTTTTCGCCGACGTGCGACGGTGCCGTTCGCCTTATTGATTCCGAATTGCAGCTTTTGAATTTGACCGCTTAGAGCCCCCATTTGATTCGCAAGTCGACCGGCCTGTTGTGGGTTTTGATTGGCCATCCCCCTTAAACGACTCAAGTCGCCCTGCAACTTGTTTAGCTGTGGAGTGGCGATCAGGATTTGATTGATCGCGTTTCCGTATGCGGCGACGTCCTCACGGATCCTTCTAACAAGCTGATTCAGGTCATCGTTCAGATCGTCGATGCTTTTGGTCACATACGTACCGCCCCGGTCCTCGGAAATGCGGACCCGCGTTGCCATCCCCAACTGAAACGTGTCCGAACTTGATTCGGCCTGGTCCAACCGCAGCGCCACCTTGACCATCTCTTGTGAATCCACCGGAAACATGTGCGGCGTGTTCAGTGGTAGCGGAGCGCCGCCCGAACCATCGAATTGCGCCAAGATCGGAAGAGTGGAATGAACGGATTTCAGCGTCCCGTCTTTAACGGTTGGCGACTGCGATTGGGGTACGTCGGGCTTGAGGCCGTCGCGGTGCATCATTACCCGCAAGCCGAGCGTCGACGCGGACGGTGGTGCAAACACCTGAAGTGGAATCTTCACATCGCGGCCCGACAATTCGGTCGGTTGGCGACTCTGGTGGGACACCGACCGTAGCTGCAACACTTTCTTCTCGTCCTTGAACGTCATGGTGAGCAAACAGTTCGCCAGTTGCTCCGCCCTCGGGACCGGTCGGGACATTTCCCAAAGGAAACGGAACTGGTTCAACTCGTCGACCAAAAAGTGACCGACCTGGTCGGTCGCGCCGGTTTGATTACCAGTCGGCTTGATCACAACCCGCCAGCGTTTGGATTCGCGTTCGTTGGAATCCGCATCTTCGATCGCGAGTTGATACCTTCCCGACAGATCGGCCGCGGAGCTGTCGAGCGAGAGCGTTAGAAGGCTAAAGTCGCTGAGCGATACTTTTCCGGCCGTTGAAGACTTTGAGATCTCCGTCGCGCTTCGAGGCATCTCCGGTAGTGGAAATTCAGTGCTCAGGTCGTCGAAAGCCGCGCCGATTGGTTTCGGAGTAGGTTCCTCGTCAATCTCCGAAGACATGGGTGGCCCGGCGGCACCTGGTACGCCTGCGGCCGCCAAATCGGACGGCGACTGACCGGGAAGAGACGGTTCCTCCGTCGCGTTGCCCAGCGTCGACGAATCGAACGCATCGGTATCGGTGTCATCGGAGGCGACGTTGTTTGCTGACGTCGGTGGATCTTGCGATGGAGCGACCGCAGCAGCGGCGGGGATTGACGATTCTGGGGCCGTGCCTGATCCGCCGACGGCCGCGGTGACATCGCGGTCCGATCGACCGCGCGTCATCAAACTCATGATCAACAAAGACAACAACATTCCGTTGAGCGCGAGTGATCCGATCAGCGGCCACTGTGGTCGGCCCCAAGCATGACCGGCCACCGACTTTCCTTGGGCGTGCGTTTGATCGATTCGCCGATCGGGATGGTCCGCATCTTCGACGTGCGTCGGCTGAGGGGACTCGGTTGCGGCGGCTCGTCGTGCACGCGGCGGTCCCGAGGCCCGCATTTTTGTGGCCGACTGCAGAGCGGCATTGGAACTCGTTTCGCCCTCCTTGTGAGCCGCTCGTGTGCCAGCCCCAACCGATCGTTGCTGCACGAATCGCAAGTTGGTGTCGTAAATACCTTTGGACGTTTCGTCCAGCAGTTCATCATGTACCGCTTTGAGTTGTCGGAGGACTGCTTGCGCCTCCTTGGTTTCGTCCGGAGTCGCAACGTTCTTGATTTGCCGTTGTCTGGCAATGGCCGCGGCGCGAATCAAGTCGGGGTTCGATTCGAATCTTGCGAGACCTAATAGCCGGTAATAGTCCGGTGGACATTCGTCGGCCGGTATGCCCAGCCATTCCACATAGCATTTTTGCACAAGCGCGGACACATTTGAGTTCGGCATCACAGTTGCCTCAGCGAACGGGTTGAAAAAAAAGTGGACGACCCTCGACGAATGCTTCGTCCTCTCCCTCCTGCCAACGAATCACACCATCAAAAACTTCCGCGACGGTTGAGATCTTGACGGATAAATTTCGGTCGCGATAAACGGTCCGTAGCTTTCCGGCCTGCGCGGGCGGGGAGCCGAAAAACTCCCAACCGGTCGCGGACGCCCCGCCTAGACAGCCGACCCATTCAAGCGTCGGCACGTCCTGGCCCGCGGGATTGACCGCCAGCCGAAGCGCGTGTTCGCAGGCTTTCGGGACAGCAGGCAATCTCCGAAAGAACTCAGTCGCTTGTGCGATTGCGGTCCGATCTTCGGCGGTTTGCGGGGCGATCCAATTGGCCGTCCGATCGATCTTCGCGGATTCCTCCAATGCCCGCAGATGCCGATCAAACGCACGCGTCATCGGTTCGCTTCCGAGGCAGGCGACACGAAGCAGATTCTCAAAAAACGTTAGCCGCACGAGCGGATCCGCATCGGCGGCCTGGGTGACGTCGACGATCGCGTTGCAAAAAACACTTTCCCACTGACGGCCGGCGAGGTCCTCGGCGAGTTGCAGACGCTCTCGAACCTTCCGCGCCAGGGCACAGTGCGGGGCCAATGTCACTCCCGGTTTGATCTCCGCCCATTTTATCCGCTTCTTTTTCGTCTTCAGCCCGACCAAATCCACGACGTAATCCAGTTCGGCTTCTCGTTTCTGAGGGTCGTTCTTCACCGAACCCGCCCGGACGTAGTAACGCTGTCCGCTTTTCAGGATAACCAGATTGAGGTGCGCGTACGCATCCTCGTCGAGCAAAGCGGTGACGCGTTGATCAAGTCGCTTGTCGGCGTGATCGAGCCGTGACGAGACACAAAACAAATGCGGTCGCAGCTTTCTGTAGCTCGGTTCGTAGGGAGCGATCCGCCACCTCTCGGCAATCCGATCGCCTTCTCGAATCAACTCGCGCGCCTGCCCAGGGCGTAGCCCCTCGCGAAGTCCCCGATCGATTTTTTCAAAGATTGACACCCACTGCAGCGTTCCACGCCAGATCGGCGCCTCGATCGCCGCTCGACGGTATTGGGGAGCCGAACTCAGTTGGGGGTACGATTTGGCGAGCTGGCCGAGTTGCTCGGCAAATCCATCGATGTCTTTGATCGATGTGGATAGATTTGCAAAATCGGTTCGACGGCTGACATCAATGGCGGCGAGTCTGGCTTGAAAGGATTCTTGAAATGCTTGCTGCTGTTGAACAGTCGAGAGCAGTTCGCCGGGCAAATCGTCCACCGCGTCCTCAGCAGAAGCGATGGTCGCGCCGACGACGGAATCGTGCGCGGTCATCTCGTGCGACGCCGGCTGGGCCGCGGCACCTCGGGATTCCGAGCCGCTCGGTGTCGTGCCCGCCACGACATCGCTACGTTCGGAGGAATCTGCGGCGGTCGTTTCGGTGCGACTTGACAACGCGGTAATCAGGACACCCACGCCCACGCCGATCGCGACCATTGCGATTCCGGACGCCACCAGGACGATCGGATATCGTTTTTCCTTCGTTTCGGTAGGCTGCGTTTCATCACTCATCGAACATCACACACCACGCGTATGCCCACGAAGGGCTCTCTTGAGCCGGGATCGGCTGACTGTCGGCTGCCACAACGCAGAAGGTAAGGATGGTCGAACCATGATCCGCCACGAACGACCCGCTTCGTTCCACTCGTCGGACCGACCGGATCGGCGGTCGGGGAAACGTCGTAATAAGCAGCGCCGAACCAGTCTTGGCACCATTCAGAGACATTCCCCGACATGTTGTAGATCCCGAACGCGTTGGGGCGATAACTTGCGATGTCGGCGGTTTGTTTTAGAAAGATGCCGCCACCACTCGCAGAAGCAAATCGTCCGTCCGCGTTCGCCTGACCGTCTCGATAGACGTCTCCGAACCCATACGCCGCAGTGCTGCCTGCCCGGCAGGCGTATTCCCATTCAGCTTCAGTCGGCAAGCGGTACCGTCTGCCGGCACGCACCTCTACAGGAAGCTTTGAAAGACGACGACAAAACTCGTTTGCGTCTTGCCAACTCACCTGTTCGACCGGTCGTTGGTCCGATAGTTGTCCCGCCAACCGCTCGGCCCCGTCGCCCCAATCGCTGAAGTAACTGGGGTTGGTCTCCATCACAAATTCGTAATCGCATTGTGAGACCTCAAACACGGAAAGATGAAACTCACGCGAGACATCCACGCGGTGAGGACGTTCCTCCGGGCGGCGACCCGGCTGATCGATCGGTGAACCCATGATGAAGGAACCCGGATGGATCTTTTGGAACTTCATCCCGATCGAATTCACAAAGGAGTGATCCAACTCTTCTTGCTTAGGACGTTGAATCTCTGTCGGCACTTCGCTCCAATTGCCTTCTCCCAAGACGGCAAACGGAATGCCACCAGCGCTGATCGGAACTTGCGGCGTACCGTCAGGCATGTGCCGACGGAGCTGTTCGGTCGCCATCACCCAATCGACATACGAGACCAGTTGCGACCACACGATTTTTCCGTCCCGCGCCGCTCCGCCTCTTAGGCCTTCCAGAACCGCGTACGTGAACAATCCGTGACGAAGAGTGTCGTTTTCGAATGATCGCTGGCCGGAGCGGCAACTAAAGAGGATGGCGGTGTCTTCGGGCAATGCAATGGTCGCATTTCCTTGGATCCCGCGGCCGACGTCGTCGGCCACGTTGCGGCACGCGTCGACCATGACGATGCGTCGGCCGACGTTCGGTATCAACTGACGATCGATCAAATGGCTGAGCGAATAGAGTGACTCGGCGTCACGATTTATTCCGTCATAGGGACAGAAAAATGCGTCTTCGGACGGCAAACCGTCGATCCCCGTCACTTCGATTTGCTGGCCGTGGCCGGCCAACATCACCAACATCAGATCGTCTTTGCCAAGCGGCGCGACCACGCGATCAATGGTGTCTTCGATTCTGGTGCGGGTTGCTTCAGGCCCCCGAAGCAAGGTTGTCGTAAAGCCGAGTTTCTTCAATTCAGCATCCACCGCCTCGACGTCCGCGCGGGCGAATCGGAGGCTCGTGAATGCGGGTTTTTGGTACTCATTCACGCCGACCAGCACGGCCACCTTGCGTCCTTGGGCGGAGGCGGCCGATGCGAGAACCATGGAGGCCGCCACGGCGATCAGGAGATAGGTCATTGAGACGATCTGCACTTGATTCCCGTTGAAGCTAGAACGATGCAAGGGGGGGGAGGGTCCGGGCATTCTAGTGAAGAGGTGCTGGTGGGTCCACCAGATGGCGGGGTTTTCTGCGCTCGCGAGGCTGGGGGGGGTGTTTTTGTTCACTTCCGAGTTTGAGTGGTGCCGGCCGCCAATTCGTTTAACGAATGGGGATGGATTCTCTTCCAAGATTCCTGGCCGATGTTGAACGACGTGGTTGGCGATGGCCGGCGATCTGAAAATCCTTTTTTGCGCGCCGATTATTGGAAGGATTCGCCAGGTGTCTCGTTGTGGGGATTGAGTGGCAATCGGTCGCTCAATCTCACAAACACACTCTGAACGAGGCACACACGATGCGCTGCGATCCGACCGAACGAAGTAAGAAGACGCCTGATTGCAACCGTAACGAGGGAGAGGGACTGGGGCTGAGGGTCGGTCGTCGATCTCCGCCGGTCGCAGGGGCGAAAAGCGATCGGCATTCGGAAACCGTAGCGGTTTCGAGCGATCGTGTTGCCTACACTCGACTGGCGAATCGTTTGTATGCGAGGCGGACCATTCGTCATAACGTGCTTCGGTCCGCCGCATTCTCGTTGATCGTGCCGGTCGCCTTAGCGTATCTCGGGGCGATCAACCTCGGCGCAATGTCGGCGATGTTGACGGGCTCATTTATCACCGTGTGTGGCGCGCTTTGGGCCGTGGCAAGGTTCACACAGCGATGCTATTCCTAGCGGTTGTGGTCAACGCCAATCGGTTTTACCATAGTGAAGACTGGTTTGTGGTCCAGCAAACGTCGTTAGAGCAACTCGCCCCGCAACCAAATGTGATTGAGCAGTTGAGTGGAAAGGAATCGCCGGAAACTCTAGTCTCCCGATGCAGGAAGGGTGATCGACGTGCGTTCGATCGTCTTCAGCAAGTCAGTGACGCCCAGCTCAGAAGGTACCTTGAGAAAAAGTCGGGGGCTCGCGGGTCGGTCGACATCGATGATGTCATGCAGGAAACGTGGATCAAGGTCCTGAACAACCTCAACGCGTTCACTCACGGATCGTTCATGGCTTGGCTGTACACCGTCGCATGGAGGACGTTCTTGGATGCCCAGAAGAAGCGTCGTCCGGTCCAGGTCAGTGACGATACTCTCTTTGAACACTACCTCCGCGTCGATCTGCCGAAGCACAGCGATGGTGCGGCACTGGACGCACTCGAATCTTGCGTCAACAGCTTGGATGCCGGCAAGGTTCAGTTCGTCAAACTGCTGCTCGCCGGCATGAAAGCCGACGCGATCGCCATCAAACTTGGATTGACGAATCAACAAATCTACAAGCGTAAGCACACTCTCAAAGCGGAATTGTTTGACTGTATTATGCGTCGCCTGAATTCCGAGTAAGCCTTATGCCACTGCGTCTACAATCACTTCCCGAACAGACGGATGACTGGCCGGATTGGCTCGAACGGCAAATCGTCGGTACCGATCTATCCGATTTGATTCACGAGTTGAGTGTGTTCGGCGCGGCGAAGGAAGCTGTTGCACCGGTCCCCGCCTCATTGGCAGACGTGTTCGGGCCGGCCTACGAAGATGTCTTACGCGACGGTCTATCACAGGCGTCGCCGGATCAGATTCAGATTCTGATCGAACGCCCCCGGTTGCTTCTCGTCCTTCAAGAAGAAGCGCTCGTCGGTGGCAGCCAATACTGGATCGACCGCTGCCAGGCCGCCCACGAAGACTTAGAGTTTGAATTTGACGAGACGGGATCGGATGCGGTTCAGCCCGGGTCTGCCACCGTAGCGACCGGTGACGAATCAACCGAACCGAATCGGAGGACCCGGATTTCTCGTACCGCCTTGGTACTGCTTTCGCTGGCTGCGGTGCTGTTCGTTGCGGTGATGCTGTTCCTGCGTCCTTCGGCTCAAGATGCCGAGTGGGGGTTTCACGATGACAGTGTTTTTGTCGCCGGCTCTCCGGACGACTACTTTCGGTCGCTCGCCGGCGCGGCAAACGAGTGGTTCGATGAGCGGCCACAAACTGCAGAGGAACTCATGGCCCGTTTGGCCGAGTTCAGTAGCGGTTGTCAACGCGTCATCGACATGGAGCACGACAATCTGACCGATCTGCAATGGCAATGGCTCGTCAACCGCTGTGAACTTTGGAAAGACCAGATCGACACCCTGAACCGTCGGCTTGCCGCAGACTCGACACGGTTTGCACAAACCCTGTCCCAAGCGGATCAGACGATCGAGCGGATCGTTGAAGCACTGAAGGATCAGGCCGAATCGGTCGGCTAGCAGGATCGCCCCTCTGACACGCGGCATCATCGACGGTGTGGACAAGGCGGAGTCGCCTCAAATCTCTGTAGGGCTTTTGTCTAAACGGGGCGAACTCCTTCCACGATGAGGCCGCGGTAGACTGCGCCACGGAAACGATGCTGAGCGGCTTCTTGGTAGGCAGGGCTGTCGTACCATTTGCGAGCCTCCTCCACAGTCGGAAACTCTGCGATGACGACGCCTTCAACGTCTGGTCCCTCCAACGTTACATGGGTACCATACGCGGCCAGAGGCTTCACCGGATGCCCCTCCATTGCGGCAGGTGCTTTCTGCCAATAAGTCTCCAACTCTGACGTGTCGAGCGTCTTTTCGCGGATGAACACGATGTAGGCGGACATGGACTCTCCTTTGCTGATTGAAATTGATGGGGGATAGGTTTTCGCTGCCGTTTATCGCAGACCGCCGGATGCCAGGATCGCTTCGCCTGTTAGCCAGCCTGCATCATCGGACGCGAGGAAGGCAACGACTTTGGCGATGTCCGGTGGTGTTCCGATGCGACCGAGCGGGGTCATGGCTACCAGTTGCTGTTCGAAGTCACTGCCCGTGCCATATAACCCGGCCGATTTCGTCCCTTCGCTTAGCGTCGCACCAGGATTGACCGAGTTGACTCGGATGCCACGAGGGGCCAGTTCTTTCGCGAGCACTCTGGTGATCGCATCGAGTGCACTTTTGCTCGCGGCGTAGATCGAATAGCCGGGCGGGCACATTTTCGATGCACCGGAACCGATGTTGATGACGCTGCCGCCGTCTGGTCCGAAGCGATGGAGCGATTTCTGAATCACCATCAACGGGCCGAGGACGTTTGTGTTGAACTCACGCTGGAATTCGCTTTCGGTGACCTCCTCAAGGTTCATTGGCAGATAGACGCCGGCGTTGTTCACCACGATATCGAGCGGCCCGCAGGCGTCGGTGACTTCTGCCAGCATTCGACATATGTCGTCGGAATTCGACACGTCACCCTGTATCGAAATTGCTTGCCCTCCGGATTCGTTGATCTCCCGAGTAACAGCATCCGCGCCGGTTTTGTCCCGGTGAAAGTTGACGGCGACGACCGCGCCTGCGGCGGCCAGTTCTTTGGCGATGGCGGCCCCGATCCCTTTCGAACCACCGGTCACCACAGCGACCCGGTTCTGCAGTTTCAGCATGATTTGCGTCCTCAAAACCAGAAAGAAGTTGTCTCTCAATGGCATAGACGCGCCGCGTTAACGACTGTGACAGTCCCTCGAAAAAGTTTTCAACCCAAGTCCAGCGTCTTGCGAACTTCAGGCAGATCGAGAATTCGCCGCAGCCATCGGGCTTGCTCTGCAGGCTCCAGAAACGGGTGATCGCGGTAGATCGCGGCGAAGGATCGATCGGCGACATCGTCGATCTCGCGAGCCATCCCCTGCGCGATGTCGCCAATCCGCTGAAGGTGGCTCGTCGCAAAAAGCAGGTTGTTGGGGTCCACGTGTCCCGCGTCGATGAAGCCTTTGGTCTTTTTGACACACCGACAGGGATTGCTTGCGTTGACCAGACCGCATTGCTGATTCATGAACTGGTGCAGGTCACGGCGTGCGCGGGAGAGACACTGCCGGAAGTTGGCGGTCGTCATTTCCATGACTTCGCTGCCGACGGTGTCGCTCACGCCGATGATTTCGCCCAGCGTGAAGATCAATCGCTGTCGTCGGTCAAGGCAAAGCAGCATTCCTGTCGTGCAGGCGACTTTGGTTTCTTCGACCAACAGCGGCACTTCCACCGGCACACTTTGGGGATCGGGTGGATCTAGGTCCGCAGTGCCGTTGATGGCGTCCGCGTACGTTGAGAACGTCAAAGTCGCCTTCTCGCCGCCGCGGCGTTTCATGCTGAGAACGTGGTTCACTGTGATGCGGTAGAGCCATGTGCGAAATTGGCTGTCGCCACGAAACGTGCTGAGTCGAGTGACGACTTTGATCAGCACTTCCTGCGTGACCTCCTCCGCGTCCTGAGGCTCAAAGACAATGCGGACGGCGATGTTGTAGATCCATGCCTGATGCCGCAAAATCAGTTTTTCCAGCGCCGAACGATCACCGTTGTTGGCTCGGCAAACCAACTCGGCGTCTTCCGAATCATCGGCAGAAGCTTCTGTGAAAGGATTGTGCATGGAGGTCCGCATCTGAAGCTGGATAGGGTTATTCTACGTGAAGGCAGCTCGTACATCCCACTTGGACGCAACCCAGTTCTACCCGGTTGGGCTTGACAAAGAATATGTTACGCAACAACATAGGTTACATGAAACGAGATAGCAAGCTTTCCGGTGTGCTGCACATCTTGCTGCACATGGCGGAGTTGGAAGCGCCGGTCACTTCCGAGGATCTGTCGAAAATGATGGACACCAGTCCAGTTGTGGTGCGTCGGTTGATGGCAGGGCTGCGCGAGCAGGGCTACGTGCGTAGCGAGAAGGGGCATGGTGGCGGTTGGACTGTGGCTTGCAACCTTGCCAAAGTCACTCTACTGGACATCTACAAAGCAGTCGGGAGTCCGTCACTGTTGGCGATCGGCAATCGCACCGAATCGCCTGGTTGCCTGGTGGAGCAATCCGTGAACGCGGCACTG
This sequence comes from Stieleria neptunia, assembly GCF_007754155.1. NCBI lineage: Bacteria > Pseudomonadati > Planctomycetota > Planctomycetia > Pirellulales > Pirellulaceae > Stieleria > Stieleria neptunia. The sequence continues at coordinate 2,817,704 of NZ_CP037423.1, forward strand.
GGCAGGGCATTTGATGAAGCCGAGCAACGACTGCTGCGGCGACTGGGCGAAGTGACACTCGCTTCGCTGAGCGCCGATTGTCACAAACGACTTAAAGCCAAAGGGATCTCATTTGAGGCGAAACGGAATGCACATGGCATCTAGTCAAGAATTGCAGAACGCGGCGTTTCACGATCCCAAAGCGGTCGCCCAGTACTGCGACTCGCCGCGCCGTGCAGTGCCTGGATTCGCGGACATGCAGCGAATGGCAACGCTATTGCTCACCGAACGTGTCGGCAGTAACGGCCGTATTCTCGTTGTCGGAGCTGGCGGCGGACTGGAGCTAAAAGTCTTTGCAGGCGCCAAACCGAGCTGGACGTTTGATGGCGTCGATCCTTCTCCAGCCATGTTGGAACTTGCCAGGCAAATCCTTGGTCCGCATGTCTCGCGAGTCGCACTTCACGAGGGCAAAGTCGACGTCGCACCGGAAGGGCCGTTTGACGCAGCGACTTGCCTTTTGACCATGCACTTTGCCGACCTTGATGAGCGCAAACAAATGCTGGCTGCCATTCGTGGGCGACTTAAACCAAACGCCCCGTTTATCACACTCCAATTGAGTTTTTCCCAAGCAGACGGCGCTCGAGAACAGTGGCTTGCTCGCTACGCAGCTTATGTGGTGAGTTCCGGTGTCGATCCGCAAAACGCATCGCAGGCAAGTGAGGCAATCGCCTCGCATCTCACGATTCTCGATCCACAGCAAGACGAGGTGCTGTTGCGAGAAGCGGGGTTTTCCGACGTGAGTTTGTTCTATGCCGGGTTGGCTTTTCGAGGGTGGGTGTCCTATGCGTGATGAAGAGGAACGAGAGATGGGGCGACGAGAGTTGATGGCTGCCGTCAGTACGTCATCGGTGGCGCATCTCTCGGCGCACCCCAAGTCGCAACCGCCGTCTCAGACGGCTCGGTGGCAGCGATCATGGTGAATAAATCGTTTCTTAAGGAAGGCGAGTGCCTCATAAAACGTCATCGATGCTTTGAGGTCTGCAACCGGCAAGTTCACGAAAATCATCTTTGACATTTTGCTTCTCTGTGAGTGTTTCTTGTTGAATGCTTCAGTTCCGTTCCGATGGGTTGCGAAAATCGAGGCCATTTGCCAGTAATCCAGCATGAAGCGTATTCACAGCTTTCGGTCCCATCCCATGCAGTTCGGACAATTCGTCTTTCGTGACCGTGGTCAGTTGTTCCAAAGTTGTGAAACCGGCCGCTACCAAAGCGCGCAGCGCAGGGCGAGCAATGCCCGCCGGAAAGTTCGCTTTGATGGCGTCGGTTTGTGTATCGCTCGCCAGGCGCTTTTTTGGGTCGCTGGTAATCGGGCAGAGGCTTTCGTCGAGCGCTTTTTTGCGTTTGGGCATTGTTTAGGCTAGCTCCAGGGGCATCGGGAAATCAGCCGCCATCGGGGATATCCGCATCGACCAACCTGGCAAGCTGCAACAACGACTCCTGCCAGCCGAGATAACACATCTCCGCCGGGATCGCCGCAGGAAGTCCTTCGTGCAGAATCTCGATCTCGGTGCCGCAGCCTACGGTTCTCAAAGTAATGGTCTTGGTCATGTCTGGTGAAGATGCAAAGTTTCACTTCGCCACCATTATCGCGCACGATGCCCTTCGTTGATCAGACCTCGAAAAAACTGCTAAAAAACATCTCAAGCGATGCACACCAAAATTTTGCTTAGGACCGCCGGAACAATTAGTGTCGCGGGTTTTCGCTGGATGGGGTAGACTTTCCGCGTCTCAATCCACCAGCGAGGGTGCCAAGGATGGCGTTTGTATTCGAAAATCAGCTTGACGATCTGGCTGCCAAGCGAGCAGTCGATTTTTATTCAACCTTGTCCGAAAAGGATCGCCGTCGGTTCGCGGCTGTCGAGGCACAGCGTCTCGGGCGAGGAGGTGTACCGTACATCAGTCAATTACTGGGCTGCTCGACTCGCACCATCGAACGAGGTATCGCTGAGCTCGATCAACTCTCCAATGATCCGGCGAAAGGTAGGATACGGCGGCCAGGTGCTGGACGAAAAAAAAGATCGAAACCGATCCCGACCTCGAAGACAATCTGAACGAACTATTGAGCGTTCGTGTTGGAGGCGATCCTGATGAGCCCGACGTGGTTTACACAAACCTGGCCTCCACTGAAATGGCTGAGAAGGCGGCCGAGGCCGGCACCCCTGTGAGCGACAAGACGGTCTCCGCTTGGCTGAATAGCTTGAAGATCGGTTTTCGAAAAATGATCAAAACTATTTCCGGTGGCTTGTCAGCGGATCGCGAGCAGCAGTTTGATCTCATCGCAGGACATGTGGAGAGCTATCAGGCTGCCGGCAATCCGGTCTTTTCGATCGACACAAAAAGCAAAGAATTCCTGGGCCGTCTTTACCGGGCCGGTCGCATTCGCACCACAGAGCCCATTGAAGCGTTCGACCACGACTTTCCGAGTTGGGCTGATGGCGTTGTGATTCCTCACGGAATCTACGACATCGGACGAAATGCTGGGCACGTCAACATTGGACTCTCTCACGAGACGAGTCGCTTCGCGACCGATAGCCTCAAATGGTACTGGAACCGGATAGGGAAACGTTGTTATCCGGATACCAATTCCATTTTGCTATTGTGCGATTGCGGCGGTAGCAACTCAGCTTCAAAATACATCTTCAAGCACTACCTTCAAAAGTTGGTCGACACGATCGGCATCGAAATTCGGGTAGCCCACTATCCAAGCTACTGTTCAAAATACAATCCGATTGAACGCCGTTTTTTTCCGCATCTTGGACGTGCTTGCTCCGGGATGCTTTTCGATAAGTTGGAAACAGTTGTCAAGTTGATGCGGAACACATCGACTCGGACCGGCCTTCGCACTACGGTCAACGTCTTGCGAGGGTTGTACGAGACGGGTGAGAACGCGACCGCAACAATGAAAGCAGCTCTGCGTACAGTTTTTGACGAACAAATACCGAGATGGAACTATCGATTCTCGCCAATTAACCGACACTAATTGTTCCGGCGGTCCTTACCGGGTCGTCAGGCTGGCTCGGCCGGTTCTTGGCGCCAAGGTTGCGACGCGATGGGCACGAGGTCGTAGGGCTCGATGTAGTGGATGGGAAAGACACGACAGTGGTGGGCAGCGTCTTCGACCGTTCGTTGATCGATAGGATTTTCACAGACAATGACATAACAACGGTAGTTCACTGTGGTGCGCTGCATAAGCCTGACATAGCTCGCTATTCTGCGAGGGCCTTTGTTGATGTCAACGTAGGCATGAGCGGATTCTTCGGATCCCCATTTCATGCGTTCGGGACAAGCCAGCGAGCCGACGACGCGAAAGCATGCCGGGCAAAACGCGTTTAATGAACTTCGAGAGAAACATAGTGGTAGTCCAGTCTATGTTTCCAATATCTTTCGAAGCAGCAGTTTCAATGGTCCAGTCTACGTAAACTGCAATTCGGCGAAAGCGCCTGTGAGCTGCACGTAAGGATCGGTCAGCACGTGCTATTTCTTTGCAGTTCCAATACCAAGTGAACGAGGGATCTCAAGGTTTTGCTTGAAGAACTCGGTATTCAGCTCGTTCGTTCTTGATCGTATGGATTCAGCCTGTGTCTGAACGCGAGCACCTGACTCGCGCGCGGACCGAATGTAGGTCTGGATTAAGTCTTCGAATAGTTGATCAGCCGGCGTGCCCCCGAGCGGAACCATGTTCCACGTTCTTAGCCATCCAGCGAGTTCGGCTACGCGACGAATATGGTCGGGCGGCTGTTCAGTGGGAGACTGATTTCGGGACGGTGAGAAGTAGTTCTCGGGACTTCTGAGCGATTCGGGAATCTCCGTATAGAGTCTTGCGTCCGGTGGAACCAGAGGTGATCGTGAGCCGATGTAAATTAGCGATGACCAAAGCCGCGTAATACTCGGTGGGCTTAATTGAGCAGCACTGGGGTAAACCGAAAGCGAGGCAGCGGAGGAGTAATGAATGTTCCGATGGCGATTTAGTGTCCGCACTTGCTTTCGCAATGCGGCCATATGTTTCTTGTGTTCCTTCTGAGATTGAAGTATTTGCCTTTTGTAAAGCAACAGAGCGCCGGCTACGTGTTGCGCTTGGAACGACCTCCAAATCTCGGTGCGAGTTTGGGCCATTTTCAGGTTATAATCCGCAATCGCCTGTAGCATCTCCCGACGGATAGCCCAGAGTCTGACCAAATCGTCAACGTCTAACATTTGTTTTGCCCCGGTTTGTCCGAGCGAATTGATGGCTATCTTCCAGATAATACTCCTTCGCAATGCAGCCAGCAATCGCTTGTGTGAGTTTTCCACTCTTCGCGCTAAGGCTCCCGGGTGCCCCCTTTTGCCTTCCCCTAGTCGATGCGGCCATTCCGGCAGCGTTTGCACTTCAACTTGCCTGCCCCATTGCACGTCGTGCATTTCTTTTGCTTCGTGACGGTGCCGTAAATGTCTCCCGCCAGTTTGGTCCGGGCGACAACTTCACGGCTCTTGTAGCTTTGGGTGCCGCCGGTACAACAGACGAAGTCTTAATCGCATTGACGAGCGAGGCTGCAGCCTGATTCGCGCCGCGTTCTTTCAGCGACACGACTCCCAGATTGTTGTAGGCGGACGCGAGTGTGATTCGGTGGCGGTTGGGAAGCGATTGTTGTTGTTGTTTGATCCGTTCGATCGACTGTTGCAGGAGACGCTGTGCAAACGAGTTGTCATTTTCGCCTTCCGAGATTCCGGCCGCCGCCCAAATCCCTGCATACGGGCTTTCTGGAACCACTTTGTGGATTTCAAGGAGCAGCCGACTGACAGCTCCCGGACGCTCATAGATGCCCTGGAGGTGTTGACGGATCATGCGAAACTGCTTGGCGTGTTGTCGATTGAACCACAACTCAGATGCTGATATTGTGATTGAGGTGTTAAGCGGTAGAGCGGTACCGAGATCGGCGCTGGGCGTCCCGCGATCTTGAGGACAACGGTTGTGTTGACCATTTCGACGAGATCAAAGTCCCAGGCAAATACTGAAATTCGCCTTCGACTGGCCATCCCGCATTCAGCCCGAAAAAAATAGGACTGGTTTCGAGATTATGCTACGATCGCGACTGACGGAATAAGTTGTGGGACCGGGCACGGATCGTGGATTGGTTTTGTACACAGACGAAGTTGCAGATGATCAACGACACGAGCAGGTCATTCAATCCATCGGTCACGCGACGTGGTTTGATCGCCATGGCGGCTGCCGCGTCGACGATAGGGTCAGACGATGCTTTTGGACAAAATCCGCATGATACGACATGTCGGCTTGCCGATGGCCGAAGCCTCGGGTACCGAATCTATGGTTCATTAACGGATTTTCCGGTTCTCTATTTCCACGGAACACCGGGCTCACGTTTGGAGGCGACGCTGCTTGCTCCGTTTTGTCATGCCAACGGAGTCTGCCTCATCGCTGTCGACCGCCCGGGGATGGGAAGGTCCACTTTTTCGCACGGGCATAGCCATACGAGTTGGCCCAGCGATGTTGTTCGGTTGATCGACCAGCTTGAGCAATCGACATCTTTCGATCGATTCGGCATTCTGGCGATGTCTGGCGGGACATCGTTCGCGCTCGCCTGTGCCGCAATGTTGCCGGAGCGGATTTCTGCGACCGCAATTGTTTCGCCACGCACGCCCGGTGCGCCGGGGGTGCCCAAGGGCGTGCTGGACAATGCACTGCAGCAGGCGGCGACGTATCCGCGGTTGGCAGAAGGTGTCTTGCGACGCCAGTTACGACGAAGCCGACGAAATCCGAATGTGATGCCGTCGCAATTCAAGAAATTTTCCGCGGTGGATCGCAATTATATCCGGCGCAACGGGACCGTGCTTCGTCAGGCGGTCGCCGAAGCATCTCGCTGTGGTACGCAAGGCATCGTCCACGATATGGCGTTGATACGTTGGCCATGGCGAATCTGTCTCGCTCGCATCGGCATTCCCGTAGGGCTGTGGATCGGAAGCTGCGACTACTCCGCTCTGCCCGAGACGCTGCGTTTTCTGCAGCGGAACATTCCCGACAGTCGGGCAACAACGGTGCTTGGGGAGGGCCATTTCTCGATCATCGACCAAGCAGTTGCTCCCGCGGCGATTTGGCTGAAATCAAATTCGGTGTGAACGTGACGTTTAATGACTAGAGAACAGCGACGTGATCGATCTGGCAAGCATGGATATTGATCGTATCGCTGACTTAACCCTCATTCGGAAGCGCGACCTGCTTGCAAGGCTCCTCCAAGAGTCATGGCCGCAGATTGAAAATGGATCCGTCGTCTTAGAATCCTCAGTGGTATCCGGTGGAAGCTCTGTTGAATCGAATGCCGTTGAAGAGTAACTCTCGTCTTGCGAATGTGATCCTTGTCGCGATTGCAATCTCTGCTGTCGTGAGCTTGTCGCGTCTAGGCCTAGCGTATGCGCAGGTCCAGCGACTTCGCCTGCGACTTGTCGACCTGGAACGGCAGGATTCGATTCAAAAACGAACCAACGCTGCTCTCCGGGATCAGTATCAGTCCATTGGACGGATCCGCGAAAAAGCACAGGAGAAGTTCGCGGACCTGCAACTCAAATACGGAGGGTTGGTTGATCGAGGCGGTTCGGTCGTTTCGTTTCGCAGTGTTCCAAGCATCCAAATCGAAGAAGAATCACCACCGATCATCTTTCGTGTCATCGTGCCAGATGACCGTGCCGTGTGGCTCCGTTACGGCGTTTTCCCCAGCGACAAGGACAGCGTTAAAAACCCACACGCGTTCCGATCAACAGTGGGATTACCCACCGGAACTGCGTTTCGACATGAAGGGATTTTTCAGTACCGACTACCAAAAGGCCCACACCTCATCTCGATTCGATGCGAAATCGGAGTGAACGTCCCGATCGAAGTTTCGCTTGACGATCGACGCATTTTGTCAACGTGTTACGAGAGCGGATTCTACACGTATTTCGGTCGTGACCAGGCACATCAGCATGAGCAAGGAGACAGAGAAGTCGGACAAAGATTACCGTGGCTATTTTCGTGCGAGATGTATCCACAGACGACTTCAGAAAAGTCTTTCGAGCCTGCACCGCATGCGTGCTCCATCTGGCTCAGTGAAGATAGAATCGACGTCCCTTCATTTCCGCGTTAACCTTGCAAACCAAAAAGATTGAGTCAGTGTCGTCGACTTCGCTTGTGAGAAAACGTGTGCCTGTTGGACTCGTCATTTCGTTTTCCGTCCTTGCAGCGGTGACGGCTTGGGCACTCATTCGCGATCGCCCACTGCAAGTTGAAATTGAAAAGTTAACTGGGCGCGTCAATGAACTTGATCCCAGGGACATCCAACTGTCGCAAGCATACATGAACTCGTATTACGACCAGCGATATATCTTCTCTGTCATGCGGTCTTGTCGTGATGCGAACGATATTCCTCGATTCGCATGTTCCCGCATCGTTGTTCAGAAAAAGGGGAGGGATGGTTCGCTGTTTTATGTGCCGCAGGGAAATCACAAGCTGTTGGTGAGGGCCAATTGGCAGAAACGAGAGAAGGGCACGAGAGCCATTGACGTTTTGCATACGGAGTATCCCGAAGCGCCCAATCAAACGTGGACCATCAAGTTGCAGGGCGATAGCGGCTATTATTGCCACTGGTTGAGCGACGACGATCCAGGCACAATTGGTTGGCGTCTGACATCAAACAACGAAACATTTGAAGCCGTCTCGCACGATCTTCCACTCCTTGACTTTGCAGAATCCGACGTTAGCTGGACCAACGGTGGCACAGAGATGCGATTTCCCAATGCGTTGATGGATGACGACCGTTCCGATCGTCCCTCTGCTTCAGTGAGTTTGGGTCACTGGGATCGAATTGGCAAAAACGACAACGAAACTTGGCATGTGCGGTTTGCGGCTGAACTTGTTTCTGACACACCTGCGGTGATTTGCGCAAAAAGCACGGAATGGTATGAAGGAACGAATGAAAGGAAGGTCATTGGAGAATACGTCGGAGACGGGCGATTCCTATTTCTTTCGCAATGAAGACATGGTGTACTCGTGCGGGGACGGGAAGGGTGAAGACACGGACGAAATTGGAGAACTCGCGAATTTTGGGCCCCCTCGATCAGCCGGAATGTATTAACATCGTTTCGGTTTTCCGAGAACGGCTCGATGGTGACAAGGTTGGAAGAACGAATGACCGATTCAGCGACGCATGAGACGTCCAAACGCCGAAATGAGATGAATTTTGATGAAACGCACGCCTTCATCGATCGCATTCGCAGCCGGATCGCCGAGGTGGTGGTCGGCCAAGAGGTCGTGGTGGAACGGCTTTTGATCGCGTTGTTTACCGGTGGGCATGTGTTGTTGCAGGGTGTGCCGGGCTTGGCCAAGACGCTGCTCGTGTCCGCGATGGCGAAAAGTGTCCACCTGGAGTTTAGCCGGATTCAGTTCACCGTCGACTTGTTGCCGTCGGATATCGTCGGAAGTGAAATTCTAGACCAAAAGTCCAATGACTTTCGGGTTCACCAAGGTCCGATCTTCACGAACCTGTTGCTCGCCGATGAAATCAACCGTGCCGCACCGAAGGTTCAAAGCGCCTTGTTGGAAGCGATGCAGGAACACAAGGTGACGATCGGTAACGAAACGTTCGCCCTGCCGGCTCCGTTTCTGGTCATCGCGACTCAAAACCCGGTGGAACAATCCGGAACGTTTGAATTGCCCGAAGCACAGTTGGACCGATTCATGCTGTGCCATCGATTGACGTACCCGACGCCGGAAGAGGAGCGCGAAGTGTTGATGAGGAACGCGCGGCTGGGGATTCGGCGTGAAGGATCCGGTGCGGTCGCGCGAACGGAATTCGATGTTTTGGAACACAGCCCGGTCGGAACCGGTGGTGACTTGATCGCCGCGATGGAAGCCGTTCAGGATATCCATGTCAGCGAAACGTTCGCCGATCACGTGGTCGAGATCGTCAATCAAACCCGGCAGGATGATCGGTTGGATTTCGGTTGCAGCCCGCGGGCGGGAATCGCTTTGATCAAGTCGGCCCGCGCCCGCGCGTTGATTCAAGGTCGACATTACGTTGTGCCGGATGACTTGTTCGCGCTCGCCGAAGACGTGATGTTGCACCGGATCCGTTTGAATTACGAAGCGTTGGCGGACGGGCTGACCGGAACTGACGTGCTGCAGCAAATCATGGCCGGTGTCGGCCGCAAGGTGGCCGGTCGCAACGGCCAAACCGTCTAGCTGCGATCCGGCTGAGCGCCCGATCGGGCTGAAGTGCTGCCCAATCCGCCGCGGTGAGACCCGCCGCCCATCACAGGTTTCGAGAGGCAAATCCGAATGACTCCAGCGAGTCACCCCCAATCGAACAACACCGGCACGCTCGGCGCGGTCGAGCCGTTGGACGCGCGGAAGTTCATGATTGCCGTCAAGCGGTTGGCCGACTCTTTGAGCTACGGCACAGACCGTTCGCCGTTTTTGGGCTCGGGATTGGAGTTCGCCCAGTCGCGCATTTACGAACCCGGCGATCCGGTCAAGCTGATCGATTGGCGGGTCACCGCGCGAACGGGCAAGTTATTCGTCAAAGAGTACGAGACGCCCAAGCGGATGCCGGTGTATCTGGTGGTCGACACGTCGGCCTCGATGGTCATCTCCAGTTATCGCAAGAGCAAATACGAAATTGCCGTTCAGGTCGCCGGGGCGCTGGCGCTGGCATGTCTGGACCGAATCAGCCCCGTCGGGATCTTGGGCGCAGGGAGCAAGGCGTTGCATGTCCCGCCGTCGCTCTCGAAGGATCGTGTGATGCAATGGCTCCACATGCTCAGAACGTATCGTCACGACGAGTCGACGGAGCTGGGAAAGCGTCTGGTCGAACTCGGGCCGAGTTTGCCCAATCGTGTGATGTTGATCGTGATCAGTGACCTGCACGATCCGTCGTCGCTGCCGATCATCAAACGGCTCGGTCAACGACACGATTGCTGTGTCTTGCAAATGCGTGATCCGGCCGAAGAACAGCTGCGTCGGACCGGCTTCTATCGCGGACGCGAAGCGGAGAGCGGTCGCGTCTTTATCGGCCACGGCCGCTCCCGGTTGCTCGATCCGACGGCCGCAAAAGAGGCGCTTCGCCGCGCCGGCGTCGACCATCTGTTGTTGGAGACGGATCAGCCGATCGCGATCCGGTTACGGCAATTCTTTGCCGCACGCGGACTACTCGGGAAGGGAGCTCGATGAAATGTCACGGATCAGTCTGATTCTTGTGTGCGCGATCATGGGTTCTTGTGCATCGCACGTGGATGCCGAAACGCCACCGCCGACGGTCGGCATGCCCGAGCGAATCGAACAGGTCGTCTTGCCAGGACCGGAACTCCAGGTGCGACCTCTGGAAGACCGGCATGCGCCCTTCGTGTTGCGGATCGTCGCGGTTTATCCGCATGGCACCGACCACCGCTACGATTTTGAGTACTACGCGCTCGAACCGGGCGAGTACAACCTGTCCGACTACTTGCAACGCACCGACGGAACCACTCCAGACGATCTTCCCGAGATCATCGTCGAGTACCAATCGATCTTGCCGGAGGGACAGGTTTTCCCGACATCGCTTGGTCCGACAAAGATCCGTCGCTTCGGCGGATACCGAATGTGGGCCGCGATCGCCACGATCGTTTGGGTCGCCGGCTTGTTCGCGTTGATGTTTGTCGGGCGGAAACCGAAGCTCGAAAAACGAGAGGCGAAACAGGAAACACTGTCACCGGCGGATCGCTTACGGCCCCTGATTCGGGCGGCCCGCAGGCGTACGCTGCCTGCCGAGGAACGCGCCTCGCTGGAGCGCGCCGTGATGGCGTTTTGGCGCGACGAATTAGACCTCGGCAACCTGCCGCCGGCCGAACTGTCACAGCAACTGAAGACCCACCCGGATGCCGGTCCGATGCTCCGCGGTTTGGAAATGTGGTTGCACGCTCCGGGCAGTGATCCGTCGGTCGACTTGGATGAACTTTTGCGACCGATCGAAGATCGTTTGGACGCCCAACCGCAACCAACCGCCGCCAGCCAGTCACCCAGAGACGACCTCCGAACATGATCGTCGGATTCACTCAACCGTTGATACTTCTGTTGCTGATCTTGCCGATCACGCTGCTGGCATGGATGTGGCGCCGCTCGGGGCGTGAAGTTGCGTTGCCGATCGATCACGGGGTTCAACCTGAGGGGCGGGGGCTTCGACGCTTGATCAACGTCTTCGAATCAATGCCACCGCTATTGCTCGGGGTGGCGATTTTCTTGTTGGCCGGACCGCAAACGTCCGGAGCGCCGCGAACCAGGCGGGCACTTTCGAACATCGAGTTCTGCGTCGACATCTCGGGCAGCATGACGGCCTCGTTCGGTGATCAAACTCGATACGAAGCTTCGATGCAGGCGATCAATGAATTCGTCAGCTACCGCGAAGGTGACGCGTTCGGGTTGACGTTTTTCAGCGACGAAACGTTGCAGTGGGTGCCATTGACCACCGACACGTCCGCGTTCGAATACGCACTGCCGTTCATGGATCCCAGGCGTCGGTTGCCGCAAGGTTTGGGGGGCGGAACGCGAATCGGCAAAGGGCTGGAGGCTTGCCGGAAGACACTGCTCGAGCGTGAGCAGGGTGACCGAATGATCATCTTGATCTCCGACGGTTCGAGTGCGGACCTCTACGGAGGCCGCGATGCCGAAATCGCCAAGACACTTAAGAGCGACGGGATCATCGTGTACGACGTGCATGTCGCCCCGGGTGATGTGCCGGAGCAGATCGTGAACATCGCCTACATCACCGGTGGAGAAGTCTTTTCGCCGGGTGACGACGAAGCACTTGCGGCGGTCTTCCAGCGAATCGACTCGATGCAGAAAACGAAACTTGAGCGCGTGGCGGCGGAAACCCACGATCAGTTCTTGCCGCCCGCCATCGCGGGGTTGTCCTTGTTGGGTTGCTTGATCATCGGATCCTACGGCTTAAGGTACACGCCGTGGTAGTCGAAGGGATCACGCTGTTCACGTTTGCGATGATGTTGATCGCCGAAGTCGTGCATTTTCGACGCTGCGCTCGATTGGCACCCCTGGCGTTCGGCCCGTCCGCGTCGCCCCGTCCATGGGCGAAGCTGGCACCCGGGATACGACTGCTTTCGGCGGTCGCGGTCGCATGGGGGGTCAGTACGCTGTTGGTCGTGCAGCCGAAATCGTTCCGCCCCGAGGGTGAAGTGCAACCGGGCAAGGAGCAGCACTTGTTGATCGTGTTGGACGTTTCGCCCAGCATGCGGCTGGAGGATGCCGGGCCGACCGGGAAACAATCGCGAAAAGAGCGCGGACGTGACTTGATGCGGTCGCTGTTCGAACGATTGACCACCGAGCAGTACCGTGTTTCTGCGATCGCGGTCTACAACGGTGCCAAACCGGTGGTGGTCGATTCCAAGGACTTGAACGTCATCGACGGCGTGCTCGGCGATTTGCCACTGTTCCAAGCGTTCGAATCCGGCAAGACTCGTTTATTGGATGGGCTGCGGGAAGCGGCCGAAATCGCCAAGCCATGGAATCCGGGCAGCGCCACGGTGATCCTGCTGTCCGACGGCGATACGGTTCCGCCTCAAGGCATGCCGTCGATGCCGGCCTCGGTCGCCAGCGTACTGGTCGTCGGTGTCGGCGATCCGTCCCAAGGCTCGTTCATCGACGGCCGGCAATCCAAACAAGACACGTTCATGCTGCGTCAGATCGCGACTCGATTACGCGGCGCCTACCACGACGGAAACAAGCGACATTTGCCGTCGGAGCTGGTCGCCGGAATCGCCCTGCGAGGTGTCCAGAACCAGAAAGAACCCTGGACGCGACGCGAATATGCCCTGATGGCGACCGCAATCGGCAGTTTTTTGCTCGCGGTGCTGCCCTGGCTACTTGAACACTTTGGCACAACGTACCGACCTGGCGTACGATAGTATGTTGAATCACACCATTCATTTGATGGAGAAGGACGATGCGACTGTTTCTGATTCTTTGCTGGCTATCCTTGCCACTGCTCGCGTGGGCCTATCACGTCGGTCCCGGTCAGGACCAATTGGCGATCGATGATGCAAACGCGATGATCCGTCTTGCGGCGGTGTCTGAGACCGACGGTGACTACGCGGCGGCGACCGATCACTACGCCGACGCACTCGCCAAACTCCCCGAGGGCGATGCGAATGACAGGTTCGCGATTCAGCTCGCGATGGCGAAGACGCAGATGAATTCCGGAAAGCTTCCCGAGGCCCGCGTCGCCCTTGAAGGCCTGCTCGATGCGATGGAGGCGGCCGAGGATTGTGACCCGTCTCTGATCGTCGAGACCCGCAACACACTTGCCAGCTCGCAGTACTACATGACGTGGCTGATGCGTTTGGAAGGACTGCCCGCCGAAGAGTGGGAGCCCGAGATCGAAGCTTCACGACAGCACTATCGAATGCTGGCCGAAACGACTCGCCGGCAAGAGGGAGAACAGGACGCCGAGCAGTTCGCCGCCTACCAGCAGGATCTGGAGTCGGCGATTCGACTGGCCCGCATGGATCTCTCGGAGTTGCAAGCATTGAAGATTCCGACGCAATGCAAGGGTTGTTGTTCGGGCCAGTGTGACAAGCCGGGCAAAAAACAATCGAAGAAGCCCGGCAAAAAGAAAGGCGCCGGTTCGAACCTCGGTCCGCTTCCCGATGGAAGTGGTTCTTAGGGCATCGTCAACTCTTCAACTTGAGGTGCCGCGGAAAAGGGGTCAGGTACCAAAAATGCGAAGCACCCTTCGGGCCATTTGGTTTTTGGTACCTGACCCCTTTTCCGCTCGATGGAAGTGGTTCTTAGGCCGTTGAACATTCAAGCAAATCGATCGTTTCCAAGATGACCATGTATCGACACCTTCTCTCCTGCTGCCTGTTTCTTTGCTTGGCAACCTTCGCGTTTAAGTCGCAAGCTCAAACGCTGCAGTTCGATCCGTTCGGTGCCAATCCGTTTAACTCGGCGGACGTGATCGTCGAGTACGAAGCGGCAATGGCCGGCGCCGCGGAAACGTCCGAACAGCCCGAGACCGCCGCGGCAACGAGTGACGACGCCGAGCAGAAGGCCGCCGACAAACGCAAGGCGGAGCGTTTGGCCGCCATCAAGAAGCTGGTCTTTGATCGCCGCCCGTCCGCGATCCTGAAACTGTGGTCGGCCCCCGAGCAAGACGAAACCGAGCAAGACGAAACCGAGGCAGACGCCGAGGTCGAAGAAAAGAAGGTCGAAGAAAAGAAGGTCGAGCAGAAGCAACCGACGGAAGAGCAACCAGCCGAGTCGGAAGAAACCCTCACCGAGGAAGAGAAAGCGCAGAAGGCGAAGGAACAGGCCGAAAAACTAGCCAAAGAAAAGGAGGAGCAAGAGCGCAAGGAGAAGGAAAGAATTGAGAAAGAGCAGTTTGCCGAAACGACGAAGACACTGACCGAGTCGGTCACGCGAGGTGATTGGGATCAGTTCGCACAAACGCTCAAGAACCGTGAGCGACTCAGCGGTGACGAAGCGGTGGCCGCATACGATCGCCTGCTCGACCAACTCGCCGCTCGGGCGACCATGAACTTTGACGAGGTCGTGGGGCTTTCGGCCGACATGAAGAGCTTCATGAAATCCATCCTCGGAAACCGCAAGAACAATCCGGCGATCGAGTACGCCGAACAAAACATCATCCATGTGCAGGACATCGTGGAAATCATCGCGTCGGCCCCAGCCGAGATTCGCGAAGGTGCCGATGAGAAGGCGTCGGATGAAAAACAAGCCGATAGAAAAAGCGAGAAACCAGAGAATGCCTCCGGCGCTGAGCCCAAAGACGACGCGCCGGCCGGACTAAAGGCCGAGCAATTGAGAAAGCTGGCGGGTTTGGTGCGGATGTGCATCGCCGCTGGCAGTCCGGTCGAAGAGTTTATCGATGCGATGAAGGAGGCAAGCGGTGAACTGCTTCCCAAACAGAACATCGCCATGCTGCTCAGTTTTTCCTCGTGTGACGACGAGACGGCAGATTTTCTGCCTTCCCCGAAGGATGCGATCGCGGCGGCGAATATCGATGCGTTGAACTTGTTGGCCAAACATTACCTGGCGCTCTACAAAGACGATCCCCAAGAATCTCTTCGGGTGAAAGCCTGGGAAAACACGTTGGCTGCCCTCGAAATCGCGGACGACGATCCCAAGAAAAAAGCCGCCCGCACCGAAGCACTGACGCGAGCGGTGATGCTCGCGCCCAAACTGGCCGACGACTTGGGCCAGCAGTGGTTGCGAGAAAGCTTCACAAAACACGCCGAACGGGGACAGGAATTGGTGGCGAAACTCGGGACCTCCACGGCTCAACGACTCGCCCAAATCCCCCAGGACGCGAACACGCGCGGCGAAAATCTGAAACTCCAGTCGGCCGCCGTCCAAGCGTTTCTCGACACGGACGCGGAAATCGATCGACAGTGGACCGAGATCTTGAATCTGCTCGCTTCCAACTGGCTCAAGGAAGCCGGCGTCACCCAGCAACACTCCGCCAGCAGCCGATACGGATCCTCGATGCGCCGTGACCGCTACGGGAATTTGTATTACGTCGAAGAATCCGCCGGCGTCGACCAGGCCCAACAAATGGCGCTGCGAAGGATCAATCCGGTCAAAGTCGAAACCATTCTGGACACCGCTCCCACCGGCGACTGGTTTGACACGATCGATCCCGGTTTGCAATCGAATTACACGACCATGATGTGCCGCCTTTGGTTGAAGGTCAACGAGCCCGAAAAAGCGTTTCCGTACATCGAGACGCTGGCGAAGACCAACCCGGGAACGGCGCGCGAACTGGCGGAGGAGTTTCTGAGGGTTTGGACAAAGGATCACAACCCCAACCAGGAACGGCAGCGAACCAACTACTACATGTTCATCTACGGTTATGAACAGAAAGCGGACAAGATTCCACTGACGCGTTCCAAACAGGAACGGAATCTGGCGGAGTTGTCGAGTTGGATCGAGCGACTTTCCGCCCTGCCGCTCGACGAAGATCTGGACGAAAACCTGTTGGTCGGCGCGTTCATGACCTGCCACAGCGTCGCCGAGGTTTATGACGTCCAAGACATCGAAAAGGTGTTTGGTGCGTGGGGTTCGATCGAAGCCGGCACCATGGCTCGATTGATCGATCAGATGCGGAAAAATCTGGCCGGGATTTGGCGCGACCCCAACGTCCAGCGGGACAACAAGACGAACCGCAAGAAGAAGGACATCCAAGCCGAAGTGGTGCGCGGTTACGACGTCGCCGAAAGCGTCCTCGATCGCGCCTTGAAGCAGCACCCCGGCAATTGGCAACTCTTGCTCTCCAAAGCATGCATTTTGCATGACGAAAACGATTTTATTCAGGAAGTGGATCCCTCGTCTGACTTTAGCAAACGACGCCAGGCGGCGTTTGATGTGTTCGCCGAGGCGGCGAATGCCTACGTCGATGTGGCCCCGGAGTTGCCGGAACGAGAGCAGTCCAACGAGGCGTTCGATCGCTGGTTTTATGCCTCGCTCGGTGCGACGGATCTTGGCGGCGTCAGTGAAAATAATCGCCCGGATGGGCGTCAGATTCAGAGGATCAAAGCAACGCTCGATTCATTCGAAGGCGACGTCGGCAAAGAGCATCGCGAGAAACTGGCCAATTCACTGTTCACTCGCATGAGTGCGGTCAGTCCGGCATGCAAGTTCCGCTATCTCGAAGCCGGTTTCCAATTGGTCGACGAGAACGATCCCAAAGCGGTCGAGGCGAGGAAAGTCTATGACTATTACAAAGACTTGGTCACCGAATTGGAATTGGTGTCTCGAATCGACGGAGATGCCCGAGTCGGTCACACCGAGCCCTTCGGCGTGTACGTCGATCTTCGACACACCAAGGAGCTTGAACGAGAGTCTGGCGGGTTCTCAAAGTATCTTCAAAACCAAAAAAGCGGCTCCTATTATTCGTACAACTACGGCCGCCCCACGGAAAATTATCGCGACAAGTTTGAAGACGCTTCGATCGCGTCGCTGGAAGATCAATTCGAAATCCTTTCGGTCACGTTCAATCATCCGGAAACAAAAAGCCGTGACGCCGGCAACGGCTGGCGGGTCACGCCGTACGCTTATTTGTTGTTGAAAGCTCGCGGACCGGAAGTCGATCGGCTGCCCGCTCTCAAGATCGATCTCGATTTCTTGGACACGTCCGGCTATGTCGCGTTGCCAATCGAGTCGAGTCCGATCCCGATCGACGCCGACGAATCGGTACCTTCGAAGACGGGCGGCAAACTCGAAATGGTTCAATTGCTGGACGAGCGGCAGTCGGCCGAGGGCAAACTGATTGTCGAGACCCGGGTGACGGGCCGGGGACTGGTTCCGGCCATCGACCAGATCGTCCAGACGACCGTCCCCGGATTCGAACTGGTCGACGTCGAAGATTCCGACGTCAGCGTGATCGAATTCGACAAGGAATCAGTCGAACCGATCGTGCTCTCCGAACGGACTTGGACGTTGAAGTACGCCGCGGCGGACCCGGCCGCGCCGGCGCCTGATCAATTCACTTTCCCGAACCCGGTCGCTGAGATCAATGAAGTGACCTATCAACGGTACGTCGATGCGGATCTGGAGGATGTTGAATCCACGGTCTCGCTGATTCAAGACTATGGCTCCAACAAGCGGGCGTGGACGATCATCGGTTTGTGCGTCGCGGCGGGGCTGATTCTATTGGCCAGCTTGATCGTCGCCATCCGCTCGTCTCGCGGTCGGCCGGCCGAGGTTGCGGCAACGAACGAGCAGGCGGTCACCCCGTTCGGGCTCTTAACGCAGTTGCGAAACGCCGAGCAACACGACGCGATTTCCGAAGATCGTCGCAGTCAACTGGCCAGCGACATCTCCGCGATCGAGTCGCATTATTTCGCCGGGTCCAATGGGAAAGCCGCCCCCGACTTGACAACGATTGCTCATCGCTGGGCGTCGATTCTCTAAAGACTCGTCTTCGCCGTCTTCGACGCGCGAATCCCTTTTGGCGGAGTCCTCTCCGTGCAACTGTTCATTGGCGGACTGATTGCGACATGTTTTATCACGGGGCGACATCGATGGCGTCCAGGTGGGCGATCAGGGCAAGAACCGCCCTCCGCATGATCACAATCGAGACGATGGCGAAGCGTCTATCTATCGCAGCGTGCAGGCGATCAAGGTTTTCGACGCCGAGAACAATCTTCGCGTTCTGCTCGACCTGCACTGTCCGACTCTGGTGATGGACATCCATCAGAGGTTTTACTTTGCCGGGCCCAGCGACATGCCGCCACGGAATGAAGCCGTGGTGAAACAGTTCGCCTCGCTCTTCAAATCGGAACTACGCGGCGGAGCTCCCCACGGACCGGTGTTGCAACTGAAACCAACCGGCAAAGACCGTGACAAACACTGCAGCGGATCTTTTTCGGGCGTTGGTTAAGTGACAATCCGCATTCACGGTTCGCCTCTCAAACGTTCTGGACTTTGGCGGGCTGCAGGCACGATTGTTCAGTGCACGCCCCAACTCCTGGCCTGTCGCACCGCTATCCGAACCAGGTCAAAAAATGTTGGCAATTCTTCCGGATTCTTTGTCCCCAAATGCGCAATTTGCAACAGTAAGGGTATTCGACAACTGAAGATTCCTTTCCTGGTCGCGCAATTGTGAATGAAAAAGGCCGTAGAGCATTCGAGATTTTGGCCCGTGAAAATTCACGAATGCTGATGGTTTATCTGCGCAGCTTGGTTCGCGATGAGGCCGCGATTGATGACTTGTTTCAGGAGTCAATGATTGTTGCCTGGCGGCGGCTCGATGAATGTGATCCGGAACGCCCGTTTGGTCCGTGGCTTCGCGGGATCGCTTCAAAACTGGTGATGGCTCACTACCGCAAGCAGAAGCAGGTTCCGGTGGCCCTGCACGAAGCCGTGCTGTCCGTTGTCGATCGTCATTTTGAGAACATCGGTCTACTGGCGGGCGATACGTGGGACGAGAAAGTGACGGCGTTACGGGAGTGCGTTGAAGCGCTGCCGGATCATCATCGGAACGTCATCAGCGGTCGGTATTTTGACGGCCTGCAAACGCAGATTCTCGCTGAACAGCTGGATCTTACGCTGGAAGCGTGCAAGAAACGCCTGCAGCGTGGTCGCGCGTTGCTTGCGGAATGTCTCAGGAAGAAGGGTGCCCTGAGTGCAGCGGAGGTCACGTCATGAGTGAGAACGTCAACGATCTGCTTTCGGACTGGCTGGACGATGAAAATCCGGAATCGAAAAGCTCAAAAGATGAGATTGTGGAGGGATCAAGTGAGGCCGTCGCCGACACTTTGGTCGTCCATGGTTTGCTGGCTGACCAGGGTCGACGCGACGATGAACAGGAGGCTCTGCGTCTTCGCAACGTGATGGAGCGAATCGATTCGGAGGGCGATGCTGAATCAGTGTCACTTGCGAAAGCACGTCTGCCGAGCGGGCGCCGTCGGTTCGCGATTCTGACTTCCGGTCTGACGATTGCTGCTGCCGTACTCGTGATGTTTGTGGTGCTGGGGCCACAGCAAAACGTTTCTGCGGCGATGGCTTCCCTTGAAAAAGTGATTGAAGCAGCGGCGAAGCCGTTTGATCGAAGCTATCGCGTAAGCGTGATCGAAGAATATCCGCGTGGCAAAAAGCCGCGAAATCTATCGCAGCAAGCATGGGAGCGAGAGGCGGAAGAACAAATCGATGGTGCGGAGCTTTTTGTGCGCGGAGCGAATCAGTTTGTGCTCACCGTGATGCTCCGGTCTGGGGTGATGAGAACTTCGGGCTGCGATGGCGAAGTGAGTTGGGCTTTTCGCGAAAACGGACCGGTCCACGTGAGTACGGATCTAAGTCGCTTTCGTAGCGGAATGCCAGGCGGGCAGCAAGACCTGCCATTCATGAACATGCACGCGCATTTGTCTCAGTTGCTCAATGGCTATGAAGTAGAACTGACCGAGGAGCAGGACGCCGCGAACGACGGGACGGTCCTTTCGCAGCTTGTCGGTGAGCGGCAATCGCGTGATGTGCGTGGCCCAAAGCAAATCGAGATTTGGTTCGATGCTGTCAGCGGGACCGTTCACAAGATGGTGTTGGATGGACTTCCTCGTGGGCGAGGCGGACCGAAGAGCGTGATGCTCGAATTGGAAGACCAGTCTGATTTGGCTCCCAATTTTTTCTCCCACGAGGCACATCACGAACCCGGAAAACGCATTCGAGAGGAGGGTGGACAGAGATGAGGCATCATTGGATGAAAGTCGCCGTGGCGTTGGCCGCATGTTGGAGCTTGCCATCGGTGCTTGCTCAGCAGGGCGGCGTCGACCCGGTCGCCCGGGCGATCGATACGAATGGCGACGGCTCACTCGATTCAGCGGAATTGAAATCTGCCGCGGCGTCGATTCGCAAACTCGACGCGAATGGGGATGGAACAGTTTCGCTCGATGAAGTCACCGGCAGAACCAATTCGAGCCAGGGACGTGGTGGCGGCAGTAGATCCAGTGGAAGCAGATTGGGTGGATACACGACTCCACCGCCTGCGAACGAAGTTCCGGATCATCCCTTTAACATCATCGTGGGTCGGCTGACCGACGACAGCGCGACCATTCGCGTTCTGTTTCACAGTGACGTCAAAGCCTCTGTAACCTATGGCGATCGGTCCGGCGAGTTGCCGAGCAAAACGGATGCTGAAGACCTGCGCGCGGGTGAGCCGTTTGACTTCGTTATTGATTCGCTTGCGAAGAACACGCGGTACTTCTACCGGGTCGTCTACCAATCAGATGGACGCACGCGGCAGAGCGATGAGTTCACGTTTCATACCCAGCGTGACAAGGACAGCTCATTCGTCTTCACCGTCCAGGCGGATTCGCATCTGGACGAAAACACAAGCGGTGACGTCTATTTGCGAACGCTCGACAACGCGCTGGCTGATCAACCTGACTTCCACGTTGCGCTCGGCGACACGTTCATGACGGGAAAGTATGTCAAACCGGAACTGTCGCAGCCTCAGTATCTTGCCCAGCGTTATTATCTTGGCAGGCTCTGCCATTCCGCGGCGTTGTATTTCGCGTTAGGGAACCATGACGGGGAATCAGGCAATCGCGGATCAAACGTCTGGGCGACAACAACTCGCAAGCGATATCTGCCGAATCCGTTTCCCAATCGCTTCTATACCGGCAACGACAGGCGCGAACGCGACGTTGGCCTGCCGGAGAATTATTACGAGTTTGAGTGGGGCAACGCGCAATTCATCGTACTTGATCCATTTCGTCACACGACCACGCGCCCCAGAGGCAAGGGAAACACGGGTGGCGGAAACAGCGATAACTGGTACTGGACGCTCGGCGAGCAGCAATACGAATGGCTAGGGCGATCTTTGGACGAAAGTGATGCAGAGTTGCGGTTTGTGTTTCTGCATCACCTTGTTGGTGGCAGCGACCGCAATCAACGCGGCGGTGCCGAAGCGGCTCGGTTGTGGGAATGGGGGGGCCAAGGTGCGTCTGGCAAAGATGAGTTTGCCCAGCATCGTCCCGGTTGGGAAAAGCCCATTCATCAAATGCTGGTCGATCATGGGGTCGACGTCGTCTTCCACGGTCACGATCACATGTTCATCAAGCAGGACCTTGACGGCATCGTCTATCAGCTTGTTCCGCAGCCCGGTCATCCGCGCAGCGGGACCAAGAGCGCGAAGGAATACGGATACCTTAGCGGGGAAGTCCAAGGCAGCAGCGGACACGTACGCGTACGCGTTCGCGGAGATTCGGCTCGCGTGGACTATGTCCGAGCCTATTTGCCAGTCGCCGAAGGCGGAGGACGAAAAAATGGCGATGTCAGCTATTCCTACATGTTGTCGAGTGAAAGCGGCGGAAGGAGCGGTCGATGAAAATCGGTCTCCGTTCGTACGCTGATGATCGTGGCCGCGTTGACACAATGCAAAGTCGACGAACGACTTACAAACGCATGCAAACCTGAAACCTCCAAAGGAAACGAAACATGAAACGGCTCATGACGCTTGCAGCAGCGATCGCGTTGCTGACAGTTGCGGACCCTGCGTTCGCTCAGCAAGGTCAACAACCTCCGCGCAAACCACGCATTGACGACACGATCAAGGCGAATGTGTACGCAGACAACTCGTTCAAGCTTTACATCAACGGTGAGCTGGTAGCCGTCGACTCGATTCCTTTCGTACCGCACAACGTCGTCTCTGTCGACATCTTGCCTGCCTATCCGATGACGATCGCGGTCATGGGAATCGACAACGCCGATCCGAAGACGGGCATGGAATATGCCAACACAAGTATCGGCGATGGCGGCATCATCCTCAAATTGGGTGATGGCACCGTTACCAACGCAACATGGAAGGCAAAGAAGTTCTCCTGGGGACCGATCGACGGCGACGTTAAGAATCCTCGCGTCGAAAACCTCCCACTGCCGAAGAACTGGTACGCGGTCGACTTTGACGACAGCGGGTGGCCGGACGCCAAAGAGTTCACTGAGGAAGAAGTCGGACCGAAGGAACCGTTCTATCAACACGACTTCAAAGGCGCCACATTCATCTGGTCCGACGATGTCAAACTCGACAACCTTGTGCTGTTTCGCACCGTTGTGAAGTCGCCACCGGACGGAATCGAGCGTCCCGACTTCCGTGGATTGACCGACGTCGTTCCGCAGCGCGGCGCGGGAGGCGGTGGTCGCCGAGGCGGAGATGGAAACCGAGGACAACGCGGACCAAACCGGTCGAATTAAGAAGCGACCTTTAAAAATACAATCCCATCTCACAGCGAAAGACGACCATGAACAACTCACGCCGAATTTCAACATTTGTACTACTGGCGGCAATCGTGTCTCCGACAATGTTGACCGCTCACGAAGGCCACTCGCATGCTCCTTCGCCTCAGACCCAGCAGACGATCATACGGCTGAACACCGAGGCTCCGAAGGTTCACTTTGTGGTTCAGCGGCGAACTGCAGAGACGGTACGCCCCGATCTTGCAAAGCTGTTCGATCCGTTCAAAGATAAGGTCAGCGTCCGATTTGATCGCGATTTCCTGTTCGTTGAGTCTAACGGAATGCCCGATCATTCGATGATGACCGGCATCACAGCTTGGCAGCAACAGGTCCCGCTGCCTCAATCGTACACCGGTAACAATGCATGGAGGATTCCGCTGCATCCGGTTCCAGCAACGAATCCGATGTCGACGAAGGAACACTTCTTTCGCGGGGCGATCGCCTTGGCGGTCAACGGCGTGCCGATCTTCAACCCGATCAAAAACGATGGCAGAACCGATACGTTGCTCGCCGGCGAACTCGATCAATGGGGCGGCCATTGCGGTCGAGCTGACGATTACCACTATCACATTGCTCCCGTGCATCTGGAAAAGATCGTTGGTGTCGGAAACCCGGTCGCCGTGGCTCTCGATGGCTATCCGATCCATGGCTACAACGACCCGGACGGAAAGCCGCCGACCGATCTGGATTGGCTCGGCGGCCACAAGGGGCCTGACGGAGAATACCACTACCACGCCACGAAAGCCTTTCCCTACTTGAACGGCGGTTTCTATGGCCAAGTCACCGAACGCAACGGACAGGTTGATCCGCAACCGCGGGCCCAAGGTGTCCGGCCGTCGCTTCCCGGTCTGAAAGGTGCGAAGATCGTCGGCTTTGAGAATCCGACACCGGGCAGCTTCATCGTGCGTTACGAAGTTTTCGGCGACCCCCGCTCCGTCCAGTACACCGTCGCCGACAATGGATCGGCGACGTTCAATTTCGTTTCAGCACAGGGAACGAAGACCGAACACTACACGCCGCGTCAAGGCGGTGGTGGCGACGGGCGTCGAAATGCCCAGCGACCAGGAGCACAGCGACCCTCTGGCAATGAAGGTCGTGGCGGCGAAGGCGGCGGGCGTCCTGAGGACGAAAGGGCCGGCGGCGATCCCATTGTGGCGGCGTTGGATACAAACGGCGACGGTCGGATTGACAAGACCGAACTTCGCGGAGCCGCTGAGGCGTTACGCAAGCTCGATAAGAACAAGGATGGCCAAATCACGTCTGAAGAGATTCGTGGCCCGGGCGACGGGCGGCGAGGCGGCCCGCGCGAGAGGCCTCGCGATGGTGGCGGTCCTGCGGGGCAAGCCGGTGGTCCACGCGGACCCGCGGCGGGTGATGGTCCCCGGCAACCGTGGATTCTGGTTCATGCCGATGAGATCGATCTCGATAAGAACAAAATCATCAGCCGAGACGAAATTGTCGGCGAAGCAACGAAGGCTTTTGCAGGGTATGACACGAACAACGACGGAGAAATCAGCCAAAGTGAACTGAGCGGACGCGGAGGATCGCGCAGTGCAATGGGCGGCTTTTTAAAAGGCCACTCAAAGGAGATTGACCGTGATGGAGACGGCATCCTGACACGAACCGAAGCCGTCGGTAACGCAGAGCGAATGTTCGCCAAGATGGATGGCGATCGCGACGGAGAGATCAGTTCAAGCGAGATGGAAGCATCTCGCCGCCACTAGGCTTTTTGTCTCCTTCACTCATCTACAGACGATTCCAAACCTGTGTCACTTTAGCCCCGTGACCGTTGCGGTAAACAGCCAAGTTCGGCGCGCGGTGTGGCATTGCCCAAAATTGAGCAACGGCTTGTCATATCGAGCTTGCCCCCTGCCATGCGGACGGCTGCTCGTCTCCTGAGTCACATGCCCCAATCAACATTTCGGGACTGTCGAAGATCGCCGACCACTGCTGTCGTGCAATTCAAAATCGCGATCGGCCTGTCGTCACGCTTTGCAGGGGCAGACCGATTGATTTTGCCGAGTGTCTCGGTGGGCTCATCCAAAACACGTTGATTCCTTGTATCGGGGATACAACGGGTGATCGGTTTATTGCCGAGCGTGTTTCGTGGTTCGGATGCCCGGCGAATTCCGAAGCCGAACTTCAAAAGGCAGCCGCATTTGTTTCGCCTCACGAAGAAGCTGGGGCGATTTGGGGCTCTGATTCTCCAGGCGTGCATCCATCTTCGCAGCGTTCTTGGCCAGCCTTCCCACCGTTCGGCGGCGATTTCCCAGCCTGCGGCCATGAAAATCATTTGACGCAGCGCAGACCGATTGAGACACTGACCCTTGTTGCTCGTCAGTTCTTTATTCTTGCGACCGTTGAGCGGTATGTGTCCTCTTTCGTCTGACCTGATTTTTAATCGATACTCGACCAGGGAACTTAACTTGCGTGGTTTCATACTCGCCTTGATCCTTCTCATTGAATTCAATGCAGCGTTCGCGGAAGAGGGTGTCCGGCGCTGGAGTGATGCTTCGGGGAAGTTTTCGGTTGATGCCCGCTTGGCTGAACGGACACAAACACAAGTCGTGCTGGAGAAATCGGATGGCCGGATGCTCACCGTACCGATCGCGCGATTAAGTCAGGCGGACCAGGACTATCTGGCAGCATTGTCGGATAGCCCGCCAAAGAGAGCAGACGAAGCAAGCAGCATCGATCTACTTGATCCGCAGGCACAAGTACCAACTTTATCGGCCACGGGGCCAACCATCTTGCTGACGCAGCGTGTTGCTCCGGTGTCGATTCCGGCGGATCCACAGCCGGAGAGCGTGAGTTCTGTACCTTTCGTCCGTCCGCTGCAATCGATCGACAGCTCAACGGATCTTTGTAAGCCGATCGCGGTTTCGGCGGACACTTTCGCAGTCACGATGTTCAAACGTCACATCCCGACAGGTGGGGCTGCACGTCTCTACCGGGTGCAAGCTCAGAACAGGTCGCCGGAAGTCATTTTGCAATTAAAGCAGGCCTTGCGTTTTCTGGACCATCATCGACCATCGGGACGAACACTTGCTGTGATCGGGTCGGAGGGGTCGGGAAATCAGGGCGGAGAACTATTGCTGTTGTCAGGGCTGGCGGAAGGAAAGCCGGCCGCGGTGGGGCGGGCAAAGGTTCCTAAGAAGGTCGGGCAACTCAGTGTCCCTGAGATCGTAAAAGGGCGATTGATTGAAGCCGACAAGGCGATCGTGCAAGTTGACGACCAGGTCTATGTATGGTCGCTGGCAGACGGCCGACTACTCGCGCACCTCGTTGATGTAAAAACGAACTTTAGCGTCAGTGGTTCGGGACGGTTCCTGGCCGTGGGCGTGATGGGCGCTGCGCAGGTCATCGATTTGGCGCAACGCAAGCTGGTGGCCACATTCGAATTCCCGGTCCAACTGAGCCCGCATGTGGCCTTTTCGCCCGATGGTACGAAGCTTGCGACGTTGGCCAGCAGACATTGTCGCGTCTGGGATCTAACAAGAGCTGAAGTTCTAAGTGAACAGCAGCTCGATGCGCCCTTCACCAATCTATTCGGGTGGGTGGGCAATGACTACATCTTGACACGTGGCGGGCTGATCCAGGCAAACACCGCTCGAAAGGTCTGGCAGTATCGGTTTCCGTCGGTCACCAACGTGGTACCGATCAATGGGGCCGTGCTTTTCACACAAGAGATTCCTGTCGCTTCATTGCTGTGTCTACCGTTGCCACATCGTGAGTTTGCTGAACTGGGAGAGAGTCAGTTGCGGGAGGGCAAATGGGTCGATAGCGACGGTGGAGCGCCGCACCTGGGCACAGCAGGGGCACCGGCTGTGGCGATGCCAAACAATCCACCGACATCTTCGGTCAGCAATCAAGCGTCGTTGTCGGGAGCGGGGATTTCAAGTCAGGCGACGGGGCTGGCGTTGCTAGAAACGCATGATTCGGTCAAACCGCTTTCGACTCAAGGTCGACAGATTCTGTTCGCACCGAATGAAATGGCAGCGGCAGTTCCCGCTGATTCAATCTCCTCTGACGAGTCATCCGATGCCGCGTCATTTCGTTCCTATCAGGCCAAGTTGGAGGAGAGGCCGCGCGGCGCGCGAGTCGAGACCACGGCGCCGCTGTGGATCGACGCCGATCGTTCGATTCATGCCGTATCGGTTTATCAATATCCCATCGGGCAAGGCGAGTCTTTCGGTCGCGTCTACGTGGCGTCACCTGACGCGACAGAGGATCCACCAGTCCTTGATGTCAAAGCGCCGTTGGTGTTGATGGACCATCACCGCGCCAGCGGCAATACCTTGGGAACCTACGGCCCCGACTTAGTCGTGCTGAGCAATCTTGCATCGCGAAAACCGGACGTCGTGGCGCGCTGGCATTTGCCAAACTGGACGCGCAGCAGTGCAGCGACCAGCGTGGAGAACGCCAAGTGGGTGAGTGGCGAATATGTTGTCGTGCAACAGCATCATCGGGTTTATTGCTGGTCGCTTGCGACAGGCAAGCTTCACTTCAAAATTGATACCGAGGTGGTCACCGATTTTGCGGTGAGCCCCAACGGTCGTTATCTTGCGATCGCTTCCTCACGCGGTTGTTTTTTGATTGACGTGCACATGGCGGAGCCTGTTGGGCAGATTGACATTCCTCGCTTGCCTTCGGCTGAACTGCACTTTTCCCCCAGCGGTCGGTATCTGGCGTTCGCCTTCGGCAAGCAGTTCGTTGTTTGGGACGTGACCGAAGCAAAATTAGCGGCGTCGTCGACCCTGAATACGTCACTCGGAAAATTCATTGGCTGGGTGAACGACGAATCTCTGCTGTGTGACGTCGGCGGACTTTTGCGATTCGATACGGAAGCAGGGGAAGTCGTTCAGATCTGGAATTATTCATTGTCTCTTCTCGAAATGAACTTGGTTCCGGGCGGAATCATCGGGGTGCCACGGACCGGCGATGCGAACTTGTTCGCTTTGCCGTTTCCCCACCAACCAGGCATTCTAGGGAAGGTTCGGGGAATGATGGGCAAACGAACTCGCGTGAAGGATGGTCAATGGACCGATTGATTGAGGTGTTAGCCTGCGATCTCTGCACCGAGCTTCAATCCCACATTTTATCGACCGGCGCTTCCCCTTTCTTGGGTGTCTACGCAGCGTAACGCTCGAGTGGCTCAATACTCTGGTGCCGGCCGAACGGCTCGGCTTCACAGGTCGATGCAACCTACACGTCATCGGTTTCGATCGTACGTTGCTCGCCGGGATAAAAACCGTGCAAGGGGACCAATAGGACAGATAGGACGTATCGGGCGCATCTGTCCCGATTGACCCCTATCGATCGCGGGACGCTTCGACGCAGCGGAGGCCCGTGGCTAGCGCCATCGGATCACTATTGTTTCGGTTGCGATTAAACCGACAAACCGAATTGATGAAGTCTTGGGTAATCCGCAGGCTACTTGCCAAGCCTTCTAGGCAAACAAAAGCTTTTTACCCATTTTCTCGTCCGCGGGACGAATTGCAGTTGGTTTATGGCGGACTCGGCGGAGAACCGACCAATCGCATCCTCGATGAAATCAAACATCGTCTCCGCCAATGTCGCGCGCTGGCCACAGATCGCCTGGGACCGATCGAGTATCCTACCGACGCTGCCATCGGGCGCTAACTCACTTAGCTGCCCCGGGGTGAGTGGCTTCCACCCGCAAGAGCGTTATTGTTCAGAACGCGCGGTTGTTCAATGAACCTCCCGATGAGTTTTTCCGTTTTCGATGACACCCCCTCCCTAGCTGC
Source organism: Stieleria neptunia (assembly GCF_007754155.1). Lineage (NCBI taxonomy): Bacteria > Pseudomonadati > Planctomycetota > Planctomycetia > Pirellulales > Pirellulaceae > Stieleria > Stieleria neptunia. The sequence goes on from NZ_CP037423.1 coordinate 2,846,264, forward strand.
CTTGCGTTCAGTTGCATGGGGACGTGAAGCTTATTTAATTGTTTCAGATGTAATTGCGATCGCACGATTAAGGCACCTGCGACGGCGTGCGCAGCAGTTGTCTGACCGGCATATCTCGCGAACACTCGAATTGTCGGGCAATTTGTTGCGAAGTGTGTTCGCGAAAGCTGCGACTGCTTTTTGTTATCGCGTGATTGATTCGTGTTGTCATCAGCGGCAAACAAAAGCGAAGCTCCCGGTTCCCTTTCCGACTCCCATCAGACAATTCAATGTCCGTACTATCTCGCGATGCGGAACGTTTCTGCGAAATTGTCGAAATCATCAACAAAACTGGTGCGTCAACCTACGCATCGATGGCAACTTCGCTGAATATCAGTGAATCGACGCTGCGTGCGTCACTCTCTCGGCTTTCGAGCGATGTCGAAACGCAATTGATAAAGATCGATCCTGATAGTAACACATCGAGGTTACGCGTTTCACCGATGGGACGTCTGTTATATGAGCGGTTGATTGAGTGCAATCGGCCCATCGGAACCGGCGACGAAACAAAGGAGTTTACGCTGGTGGTGTCACCCTCAATGATCTCCTCGGGCTTGGTCGATGGCATGCTGGGTTCACTCCGCAACTTAGACCCTGCAATCAAGATCTGTCTTCGCACGCAACTTCGATTCGAGGAGACATTGGAGGGGATCAACGAGGGCAACATTGACCTTGCGATCCTTTGGGGGGTGGAGCAACGAATCAAAAACACTCACCACTCGCTACGGACTGAAGAAGTCGTCTCGAACATAGATATCGTGGTCGTCTCACACGACCAGGCGATTATCGACTTGGTCAACCCGGTCGCCCACTGGTTCAATCCGGATGAAGAATTAAATGGCGAGGGTCGCAGGTCGATCATCGCGAAGGCGATGTCCGAGTTGTGCGATTATCGAGGAGCGTTTCTCCCGCCGGACAGCCAACCAGCGTTCGACCTGCTTTCAAACACCGATTGGAAAAGCGGAAAGGGCTACTTGGAGGTCGACACCATTGAAGGCGCTTTAGGGATGGTGCGGTGCCGCGTCGCGGATTTCGCGATTGTCCCCGCGTTCTATGACAAATTGAGCCGAGAACAACAAACGGGAGCGTTGGTCTTTTCCGAACCGATTTCACGCATTCCATTTATCGTCATTTCCAGGAAATCGAAATACCTCGAACCGGTGGTGAGAATCGCCTATGACGACTTGCTAAAAGATTTGAGCCGTGACAACTCGTTGGCGGTGTGGAAGCATCGGAAAACGCCAACGGATCGATTTCCGCGATCGACAGAGTTTTACCAGAAACTTCGATACGGTTACTACATCGGCACCGATATAAGCAAACCCGATGCCCCCTTGCAATGGTGTTGGGAGAGTATCCGGCTAACCGCGGACGACCAGCCGAATCGTTCGCTCCGCGGTCACATCGTCAATGAGTTTCATTTGAAATTTGAAGTCACGTCCGCGCAGTTTCGTGAATCGTTATTCGTCGCACGGGTCAAACCCATCAGTCGCGGCAAAAAACGCATGAAGGAGTTTATGTCCCGGTTTCACTATTGCGACTACAAAGCGGGAATCATTTGTGGAACTTGGAGTGGAACCGCTCGCGAAGGGAGATCGGGGGTGTTTGCAACCGTCTGGTCCCATTCGAAACTCGATCTTAGGGAGTTAACGCTGGTTACAAGAGTGGCTGGACTGTACAGCGTAATGTCAGCTCGATTTGGATGCGAAAAGAGGGAACTCCAAAAGGAACTTGCCGACCGGTTCGAGTTGCCGGTGAGTGGCCGGGACACATTGGAAGACCTCGCTGACATTCACGAAGCGTAGGCCTTCTAGTCTGTGAGAAAACGATGAAGATGGGGGGCCGGCTGTGATTTCGCGGCGGCGCCGGCGACGATTCGGTTCTGTTCATGTTTCGTTCATGCGATCGTCATAGGCGTGGGGCTAATTGGAAAACCGAACAGGAATGAAGCTTGTTCGTGGGCCGGGAATCTTGAGAATCCGCTGCGTGTAGTTTTATGCCGGTGCATTGAGGCGATTCATGGTGTGCCGACTCAATTATTTGAAACCCTCGTCGCAAGGACTCTCATGCGATTATTTGGAAGAAACAAACGACGTCCGTTTGCGATCGAAGCACTTGAGCATCGTCGATTGCTCACCGCGATGCGGATCGTTGGCTGGAACACGTTGAACAACCCCGACAATGCGACGGAGGATGCGAATTTCAGTACCGTCCTCAGCGCGATCGGCAACGAAACGATCGGCTCGATCACGAAGCGTATTGATGTTCTCGGGTTGAGCGAAACCGATGCGTCGTCGATTGCGCGGGTCGAAAGTATCCTCGACTCGCTTTACCCCTCAACGGACTATGCCCGGATCGTGACCGCACCGGATGGCGGCGGAGATGCGACCGGGTTTGTGTATGACACCGCGACCGTGCAATTGCAGGAATCGGTTCAGTTGGCGGGGGCCTTCACGCATTCGACCATGCGGGCAAAGTTCCGCCCCGTCGGAACGTCCGGCACAGAAGACTTCTATGCGTATTCGGTTCACCTAAAAGCGGGTACCAGTTCGTCGGACAAGAGCAAACGCGCCAGCGAGGCAAATCTGCTTCGCAATGACATCGATGCGCTCGGCCAGGGCACCAGCGTGATCGTCGCTGGTGATTTCAATATGAAAACGAGTTCCGAGTATGCGTGGGGCAACTTGACGTCAGCCGGTGCCGGTCAGTTGCTTGATGTTTACGGGCCGGGAGGCGCCGGAAACTGGAACGACAACTTCTCGTTCAGACACCTTCACTCGCAGGACCCGAGCACAAGTGGGGCCGGGATGGACGACCGCTTCGACATCCAATTCGCAACCGGCGAGTTCTTCGATGGCAGCGGGCTGGAATATGTCGACGGCTCGTACCACGTCTTCGGAAACAACGGTACACACACGTTGAACGGCAGCATCCTGACAGGAACGGGGGCCAGCACGACCGTACTCAACGCGCTCGCAGCGGCGAGTGATCACCTGCCGATCGTTGCCGACTATCAGTTTTCAACAACCGCCGAGGTCGTCATCGTCGAAACCTCTGGAACTCATGTGACCGAGGGCGGTGCGTTGGACAGTTACAACGTCAGCCTTTCGCAATCGCCGACGTCGAACGTGTCGGTGACGATCACGCCCGACGGCCAACTCGACATCGGTTCGGGACCTGGAATCTCCCAAGTCCTGACGTTCACGCCCGTCAACGCACTAACACCGCAGACCGTCATTGTTTCGGCGTATAACGACTTGGTGATCGAAGGCAGTCACCAAGGCGTGATCACTCACAGCTCTTCGAGCAGTGACCCCAACTACAACGGCCTATCGGTCCCGAGTGTTGTGGCGAGTATCACTGACAACGATAACGCACCCGGTGTGAGCTTCGCGCACAGCGGGGGCGGTCTGGATGTCGCCGAAGGCGGCTTGACCGATAGTTATGCCGTCTCGCTCGATACCGTACCGGCCGACAACGTCACGATCACGTTGACGCCCGATAGCCAATTGGACCTCGGCGCGGGTGCGGCGACGCCGATCGTCCTGACCTTCACCCCGGCCAACGCGCAGACACCCCAAACCGTGCCCGTCGCAGCATTCGACGACGCACTGGTCGAGAGTCTGCACACCGGAGTCATTCAACATTCGGCCTCCAGCGCCGATCCGCTCTACAATGACATCGCGATCAGCCAGCTCGTCGCTGAAATCACGGACAACGAGATACCGAGCGTTCCGTCGATCGTCATTTCTGAGATCATGTACAACCCCGACACCAGCGAAACAGGGGCGCTTCCGGAATGGCTGGAGGTCGTCAACACCGGGACGGAGATCGCAGACCTGGGCGGTTGGTACTTCGAAGACGAAGACACGAACTGGGGCGCGATACCCGCCGGCACCTTCCTGCCTCCCAACGAAGCCGCCGTCTTCTACGATCAAACATTCACCTCCGAAGCGACCTTTCGATCGGCCTGGGACGTGCCCGCATCAGCCCTGGTGATCGGGATCAACTGGGCTTCGCTTGCGAACAGCCCTTCATCGACGAACGAGGTCTTGCGTCTATACGATGACAACCAGGTCGAAATGGATCTCGTCAATTACGACGACTCTGGTGCCTGGCCGTCGGACAGTCCCGACGGCCCCAGCATCTACTTGACCGATCTGGCCGCCGACAACAACGTCGGGTCGAATTGGGGCCGGTCGACGAGCGGAATCGTCGATGCACGGAACGCCAGTTCGCCCTTTTCCTTTGCCGACGTCGGATCGCCCGGAGACTTTCCACCGCTCCCCACGCCGGCTTCATTGGTGGTGACGCAAAGTGGAGGTTCCACAGGCGTTACCGAGGGCGGCGGCGCTGATTCGCTGGACGTCGTGTTGGCCGGAACGCCAACCGCAAACGTGACCGTGACGTTGACACCTTCCAACGGCGAGATCGATCTCGGATGGGGAGCCGGCGTGCCGCGCGTTTTGACGTTTACCCCGGCGAATGCGGCAACGGTGCAGTCCGTTACGATTTCCGCCGACAATGATAGCGAGATCGAGGGAGTCCACTGGTCGCTGGTCAGCTTCACGATATCCAGCAGCGACCCCACTTTCAATGCCCTCTCCACCACCCCGGTCGACGTGCAAATCACCGACAACAATGTTCTTGGTGACATGAACGGTGACGGTCAAGTGGACAATCTCGACATCGCAGCGTTTGCGATGGCGTTGTCGGATCCTGTCGCCTATGCCCAAGCCTATCCCGGGTTGGACCCCGAAATCCTGGGCGACTTCGACGACGACGGTTATTTGACCAACCTCGACATTGCGGGGTTCGCGGCGTTGCTTTCGTAGGCACTCGCGCATCCGCAACTTGTCGGCACCCTGTTGCGATGTGGTCGATCTCGCGAGTTTTTCCGCGACGGTCCCGGCGTGTACCGGTGACCGTCGTAATGCCCATTGGGAAATCACATCGAGCGACCGCATGGTCGCTCAGCACGCCGACACCGAAACGTCATCGATGGCGAATCCGTCCGTACCCAACTCGTGATTGTCGTCCTGCTGAAATCGCATGACGAATTCATTGTTCAGCTTCATTGTTCAGTGACATCCCGTTGGCAGAAGCGAGTAGGTCCAGGTCCAGCGTGATCTTCTGCCAGGCGTTGTTTGTGCTCGACGATCCGTTCAGGTCAAACACTTTGGCGACGTTTTGTCCCACGTCGTCGGACAGGTACACGCCGTCGTACGAGATCGTCAGACTTCGTCGCGTGCCTCTATGCCTTTTCGCCTCGCAGCAGTGGTGGCGTGAGGGTTTCACGTTCAATTCTCTTCAACTTCTCTTTTCCTCGTCTTAGGGGACGCAGCATCACCTCGATCTCCACTGGTGAGGGTAGCCAATCAAGCGGGACGTCCGCCCCACGATAAAGTTTTGGCGGCAGGCACACCAGCTCGCACGCGTCGTAGAGCGACATGCCATGCAGACGCTGAAACGCTTCTGCTTCAGTTGACTTCTGTCGAATCGATTCGAGATCCACGAAAATACTTCCACCTGCATGCTGTTTTTTGAACGGATTCGAGTGGATGTAAAGTGTTGTGCATCAGGCGAAAGAGGGAACCCTTGTTGGGTGAAGTTGTGACGAAGTGAATACGTTGCGGTTTTGTAGGATGTGTGTAGACGACGATAAAGCGACAATTTTTGAAGAATGGTTGGCAGAATCATCGTTTCGTCGACTGCAATTCATCCTATGTTCATAAACGCAAGTCATCCAATCGTGCGTCGATCCACACGCGGGCGAAAAAGAAAAGGCAGCCCGTCCTACGAACCGCTTTACCGGAGCTGGCGTATCTGTCGACGCGATGAGGCATCCCGAACGCAGGTCAGTGATTCAAGCGTTTCTGCCGAACGCATCCGATGTTGCGTCGTAATTGACGACAACGCCGGCAAACAAAATATCCACCTGCGGTGCCGTCGACGGCCCCACGATGTCATTGAAGTTGATGGTGTCGGCCGATGCTTGCACGCATAGTACAGCCAAAACCAAACACAGTCCAAAACTTCTCATTTCGCTCGGGTGCATTCCCATTTAGTTGACGTTTTTGCTAGCAACCCGTCGGGGGCTTGGCTGCTGTTTCTGGATCCGGTGTTGACGGTATCTTGGGCGATTCAAGGATGATTTTCCACTCGCCTAGCAAGGATGCCGACGACAATGCAAGGACTAGACATGGGGCAAGAGAATGGTGAGCGGATTGAGTCGGCTGAAGAAATGCTCGCGCTCTTTTACGCTCAGTTGGTTCCCAAAGTTACGCTCTGGAAACAACGGATCTCAGATCATCCCGAGCAACTCGCAACGCTGGAAAGAACCATCCATGATGCCTTTGCCCGCGGTGCGGACATGGTCGTCGCCGGGCTGATCTCCGCGACCATGATCGAAAAAGGTTTTGAAAAAGCATGCCAATCGAGTCGGGTCAACTTCTCAAGACCGCTTCAGAAAGGGCGCGAGACTAGGGTCGCCGTTCGATTGCTCGGCGGCATGCTGTTCTGGGCCACAGCGCTCTACTGTGCCCCTAAGAAAAAGTTGCTTGGTCGAGACGATTCGCCCCGCGTCGGCTTGCATGTTTCGCTTGCTCAATTCGGGTTCGGCAAAGGCGTCTCGCCCGCGCTGGAGAGTCGCGTGGCACGCCAAGTGGCATTGTGTCCTTCGATCGAAGTGGCTCACCGAGAACTGGTTCGCGATGGTATCACACTTGATATCAAGGCGGTCAAACGGATCGCCTATCAATCTGGCGACGGCTTATTGCGCCTACGACGGCATCGGCTCAAACTGTTTCGGCAGGGCAAGTTGGCGAGCACCGGTGAATTGGCCGGGAAACGAGTGTCGGTGCAAATTGATGGCGGAAGAATGAAAATACGCGGCAAAATGCTACCTGCATCGACTTCCAATGCGTCAAGCGATGATGTCGCTCAGGGGCAAGCTGACTCGCCCGGACGCTCGGCAAAGAAACCTGCACGCTCGTTTGAAGCGGACTGGCGGGAGCCTAAACTGATGACGATTTTTGTTCACGACGAGCAGGGGCGGATGGTGAAGGAGCATGAAGCGACGATCGATGGCACCCTGACTGGGCCCGACGCGATCGCCGAATTGGTTGCGATGCATCTGCATCGGCTCGGAGCCGCGGAGGCACATAGCGTGACGTTCGTCGCCGATGGCGCCCCCTGGATTTGGGATCGTATTGATCGCATCATTCAATATGCGGGACTCACGAGCGTCGTCACGCATCAGGTCTTGGACTGCTGCCATGCGGTGCATCACGTTTCCAAAGCGCTTGCTTCGCTTGGGCTCGACGCAGACGTCCGCCAGGGGCTTTATCGTCAGTACCGAACGCTGCTGCGAAACGGTCAATGGCGGCGAGTGGTTGATGAGCTCGCCGGCCTAGAACGCGTCGGAAAATCGGCCACAGAACTGGAAACAGAAATCCATTACCTTTGCCGACATGGTGAAGCGGGTCGGTTGAGTTACCCTGCCTATCGTCGCAGCGGAATCCCTTGTGGTAGCGGGGCGATCGAAAGCAGCATTCGCCGCGTGATCAATTTGCGTCTAAAGAGCAATGCAATGTTTTGGAAAAGCGAAAACGCGGAGCAGATGCTTCAAGTTCGCGCTCATCTGATTCCTAATCGTTGGGATGAATCAATCGGCGAGCTGGCCGAATTCCGTCGCACCCAGGCAAGCGACAGTTGGCACTGGGAGCCTCGTCCAATGAGCTGCAAAGTTGAAGCCACTGACCAACAACTCCTTTCGGCCGACGATTAACGTGATTTTTGCGTCAACTAAATGGGAATGCACCCTTTCGCTCTCCGAGATCGGGACGAGGGATGCGCATCGGGTGATGCCGCTAAGAATACGGAGAGACCGAAAGATGAAAACACAAATTCCTCGCGACAAACTTGATCTTCACCGCGTACGCATTGCTTCATCTATTCGATTTCAAGCTCACATGGATGTGAAGTCTGGGGGCGGTCCGCGGAAAAAGGCTTGACGGACCAGGAGTCTCAGGCAAACTCGCGTACAGCTTGACGTCGCACCATTGCAGTTTATCGCCCGCAGCTACAACTATCACGGACAGGAACTCGAAATGAGATCAGCACTTTCGATCGCGGTTCTATTGGCTTGCACTGCAACGTCCCATGCCGCCCTGCTCGGGGTGGCCGATTTGACCTCCGTTTCCAGATCACGGGAGGAGAGCTCGCACCGTTGTTCGCGGACGACATCGGGGTCACTTTGGAATCGCAGAATTCAAGCTTCATCGGATCGTTCAGGTCGAACTTCGACGGTCCCGCGCAAGGTCTGGTAGGTAACCTGGGTGAGATCCATCAGGCTCCCTCGCCAACGGTGCTCAGTTCGCTGTATGCCCTTGGTCTGTTCGGTGGTGCGGTCTCACTTCGTCGCCATCGACGCGGCTAATTGCGTGCGGCAACAAAACCGGCTCGTTGCAATTCGACGTGCCAATTGCACGGCACAGATTGATTCGACAGAACGATCGCGGCGGCAAATCCGGCGATGGTCCGCAACGTTCCTTGTCGCGGTTTTGATCGTGCAAGTATGGGCGGAACTTCGCGAGCCTCAGCAACTTGCGCGATGGCAGTCGGTTGCATTCGGAGATTGCGTCGCGTCCTCTGCGTCTTGGTTCGCTCAGCAAGCAATCACCGTGCTCGCCATCGGATTTCTGACGACCGCGTCGGGCTTGATCGGCAGGCGAGGCGTCTTGCGGCGTCACCTGACTGCTGTCGCTGAGGGCTGGATCGCTTCGCTCGTGCTCGGGGCGATTCTTTTCGTTCCGTTGCGGTCGGATGTAATCAACCTTTACCCGATCGGGATCGCACTTGCATTGGTGTTCGGTGGCTGGGGCAGCTGGCTCGGTGCGACGTGGTTCATTGCCGACTCCCGCCCACGTTGGCTCTTGCAACAAGTGGGACTTACACTCGGCACCGTGCTCTTCGTCTCCTCAGCGGCCTTTTTCCTGTTGTTGTGCGAAGACGATGGCATGGGAGGCGATCGAATTTCAAGCGAGGAACGCCGACGCTTGGTCGCTTTATTGAGGTCACACGACCCGCGTGACTTGGACGAGCATGAGACCGGAGAGTTGCGTTTGCAGGAACCGGATCTCAATCGATTGGCCGTTTGGGGGCTCAGTCTGTTGCCCGGCGACCATCGCATCCGAGTTTCCCTACGAGATGAACGAATCTGGGCATCGGCAAGTCTTAGGATGCCAGGGGACGAGCGGTTTGGGCGGCGACTCTTGCACGTCGCGTGTCGAGGGCAATTCAAGCTCGACGGAGGCGTGTTGTCCGCCTCGGCCTCCGAATTGAGCATTGGCAAGATTCGAATACCGAAAAGATTGTTGCGGTTGGTCGGCCCGCTGCATGTGACGTTGCGCGATGTATCAGAGAACCAAAATCCACTGGTCGATTGTTTGACGTCCGTCCGTATCGAAGATCGGTGTGCGGTCATCCGATATCGGCGTCTGGAGAGGCACCACCGTCTGATTCGCGAGCTGTTGATCGACTTCGGCCTCTTAGACGACTTAGAGTCTTCGACCAACGCCCAAATCCAAGTGCTGATCCGGCTGGCCGAACGGAAGTCGCGTCGGCTGACGATCGAGGATTGCCTCTCGGCCGCATTTTGCGAAGCGCAATCCAGGTCGCGGCGGGGCAGCGCGGTTCGCGAAAACCGCGGCGCGATTCTCGCGCTGGGGTACCTCACGGGGCATCATTCGTTGCGTGCGTTCCTTGGCCCCAAGACGCCTCAGCCGTCGCCGGAGGTCCGATCGACATTTCGCCGTTTGACGCTCCACGACCGCCGGGACTGGCTACACCATTTCATGGTGAGCGCATCGATGCGGGTCTTGTCCAGTCGTCTGGCAAGTCACGATGTGGGTTTATTGAAAGAGGAGATCGACGCGTCCGGCGATGGCAGTGGATTCTCGTTTGCGGACTTGCTTGCCGACCGAGCCGGTGTCGTGTTCGCAGAGCATGCGACGGATTCCGAAGTCGAGGCGAGGGCCATGCAACGGCGCCTGTCAACTCGGGTCACGATCAGCGACTTCGTCCCCGACCCGTCGGACCTTCCCGAGGGACTCACCGATGATGACTTGATGGATCGCTACGGAGGCGTTGGGGGCGGAGGCTACCGGCGCCTGATCAACGATATTGACCGTCGGATTGATGACTGCGCTGGATATCGGTCCGGCAACTCATTTTAGCGGCAACGAATCCCTAAAGCTGACATTGAAGGGCTGTCGTCGCGTGTCGCAGGGTCAAGATAGAAACCAGATACATTTAGAAAACTTCGTGAAGTCCGACCCGCGTTCCAACCTACAAGACACCATGACAGGGCGTTATCAAGAATTTGTCAACGCACGGTGACAATCGATGCATAAGACGTTCGTTTGCTGCGGTTTTCAGATGCAATGCTAAAGCGCACTCTAAGTCCGATTCGGCATTTGATGAAATTCTTGGGTAGTTGATGAAGCCTTTCCGTTTGTCCCAGCTATTTGGATTGACATTTCCTGCGATTCAATAGATTGGGCAGGCGTTCAGCATAGAGCCTGAATTCGACTGGGCGAGTTGCCGCCGACACCGGAAATTGATTTTCACGGGCATCAACTCGGTCGTCGATCTTTATCACTACTTTGGAGACTGCTATGAAATTGAAGACTTCGCTGTTCGCAGCACTGGTGGCGATCGCGGCTTGCGTCACCACCGCAACCGACGCCTCGGCTGTCCAGCTGTCCGCGTGGGACATGTTCGGCCAACCTGGAACCCAAGCGACGACTCCTACGTCGTCTTCGGCTGCCAACATCACCGGCACCGACATGACCCGTGGCGCTGGACTCAGCACCTCGGGTGCAGGAAATGCGATGAGTTCCAGCAGTTGGGGAAGCACCGCTGCTTCCCCCGCCGTTGATACTGAGTATTTCTCGTTCGGCTTCAACGTTGACACCGGTTTTCAGGTCGATCTGGACGAGTTGATCATCGGCACCCGATCTTCGAACACCGGTCCAGGAACCATCGGCGTTTACAGTAACCAAGACGGTTTCACCACGGCGCTGGCGACGATCGTTCAGCAGGGGTCGGACTTCGCGAATAGCATCATCGACCTCTCGAGCTTGACGGGCGTCACCGGCACGCTCGAACTGCGACTGATCGAAATCGGCAACACGCAAGCCGACGGAAGTGGAACCACTTCCAACGGCGGGACGTTCCGCGTCGTCGACTATTACGACGGATCAAACTTCGTCGATACCCAATTGACCGGTACCGTCAGCGCTGTCCCCGAGCCGGGCGCGCTGGCTGGAATTTTCAGCCTCGGACTGGTCGGCGCCGCCGTCGGTCGTCGCCGTCGTCGCTAAGCGATCTCGTTGAACTTGCAATTGAAAAACGCGTGTCGTACTGACGGCACGCGTTTCTTTTAGCTATTTCGGAACGGCTTCTTCGAGCGCAGTCGCGCTATCTCCAACGCCCCGATGTGTTCGATAGTGGAGTCTGTCCGTGTATTGTGATTTTATCCGATGCGCTGTCTGTCTCGTGCTTTTCTCGACAACCTCAACGTTCTTGTCGCAACCGGCGTGCAACGCAGCGATGCTGGTGTTCGGTTACGACCCTGCGAGGCATGATCGCTTTCAGAATGATTCGCTCTTTCTCGGAAGTGAGTTCAACTGGTCGGGCGTCGGCCGTGGGAATCGGTGGGCGGTACTGGTCAGCGATTCCTATGTGTTGGGAGCTGCCCATTCGGCACCTTCGATCGGTTCAACGATCGAGTTTTATCCGACCAATGACCCTAGCGACGGCGTGGTCCTTCGCACCGTGATCGGGGCCCAGCAGATCGGGCAAAGCGATCTCTGGTTGGGCCAGCTTGATCGTCCGGTCGGTGGGCTGGGTCAAGACGACTCGATGTTATCGGGCGGCGACTCGGGCGGGCCGACCTTTACCATCGTCAACGGAAAACCCGTTCTGGTGGGAATTCACTGGTTCACGTACGACGATGGCAACGGGGGAATCGGATCGGCGGACTCGATCGTTGCCGACGTTTCGCAAATCGCTGCGCTCAACGCGGCGATGAATGGTGAATCGCTCAGCCTCGTGAATCTAACCGTTCTGGCGGGTGACATGAACGCGGACGGTGTGGTCGACAACCTTGACGTCGGCCCGTTTGCGATCGCCCTGCTGGACCGAATGACATTCGCCCAAGCGTATCCCGAGGTCGATCCAGACGTGACGGGCGACTTCAACGGCGACGGAGTCCTGACGAACAGCGACATCGATGGTTTTAGCCGCGTCGTCGCCGTCGACTGAGAGTTGTGATCGGAGGCAAAGCCGGTGTTTCATCGGGACGCGATACGAAATGACGCGCTCAGAGACGGAAGCCGCTGCACTTTCGTGACCCTCCAAGTCCGGCCAAGCGTCAAAATTCCAAATTCTGCAAAGTTTCGCTTCCATCTCGAGTGCCGATCGCGCGCCACAGCGTCAAATCGATCTGATCAGCGACATATCGAACGGAGCCGTCCATCAGCATCACGTTCACGCCACCATTGTGCATGCTCCTTGCGGAAATGATTGCCGCTTCACCGGGAACGTCCGCAATGGCACTGGCGGCTCCACAATCCTGACCTTGCCAATTCGGTGGTGCCATATGGTTGTACATCGTTGACGAATAGGCTGCCGTGGCCCAACCGTTGGAATAGTCGCTTCCGGGAAGCCACAATCCCATTGAAAAAAAGTTAAACGAGCTGGAAACGGGGGTGTAATTCAGACAGTCCTGAAACATTTCTTCGGTATCGCTGACGAAAGAAATGATGCGACGAGGTTTGGTAATCGTGTCCGATTTCGACGGAAATCCACTCAAGCCACTTCCCTTCGTGCGTTCGGCGAAACCAACGGTATGGCTTAGCCCGTCCAAGAATGCCGCAGCACTGAGCGGTCGCCCGATCGTGAACGCACCATTCCCTTCGACCAGCGGAGTCCTGCACCCTTGTAAACAATTGTTATCCGTCCAGTCATCCGCCCCCTGGTACGGAGTGGAACCTCCAAAGTTGTAGCGGTAATTGTTCTCGGTGGGGCGGTCAAATGAATTTGCGTCCGAGGGGCAAACGTAAAGCCCGACGTTCTTGCTAAAGGCTTCATAGTTCGGGTGGGCCGGTGTGCCATCGACCGTCAGACGCGGCGAGTTCAGTGCACTGAAATCGACCAGATCATAAACATTCCCCTGCTCGATATATGGCAAAATCGCCAAGTGCACGGATCGATTTCCATACCACATTGATCCCCAAACGGACATGTAGTTTGTGTATGTCCAGGGAAACACCTCCCCATTGGTGATCCGATCTGGTCTCAAGCGACCGTGCGGAAACGTCTTGAAGGCGGAATGGTAGTTGTGCAACGCCAGGCCGATTTGCTTCAGTTTGTTACTGCACTGCATCCGTCGAGCGGCTTCCCTGGCGCTTTGCACCGCGGGTAGAAGTAAACCGACCATCACACCGATGACCGCGACGACCACGAGCAACTCGATTAGCGTAAAACCGTTCGGCTTCGATTTTCGCGCACGATCGTACCCCAGACCGCTGTTTGATTGTATTCCCATCAAAAATCCCTTTGTTAGTGAACGGCTTCGACCGGCCCTAAATAGAACGGCGATCACCGCCCCGTTTGTGTGTTGATTTTGTTCGTCAATAGCCTCGGTTAGGATATGGATTTCCCGGCAATTCGGACGGTCAATTCGTGTTGAGATTTCATGAATTCGACGTTTCGAAACTCAGAAGACCACGCGATTGACTCGCTTTTCTTGCGTTCGCGCCCGACGTTCATCACGGCTTCATCGCTCGAATGAATGATCCGTTAATGCGTCGGAATTTGGATTGAGCAACCTGCGGTCCCCTCTATCATTCCGCCCGCCGGGACCGAGTCCGCATGATCATTGCGGACCCTTGCGTTTCCGGAAACGTCTCGTCGCTTTGATCAGCCTTGTCAGCTTCGTTGCTCAAGATGCTCGAAGGACGACAAACATCCTCTCGACCAAGAAAAGGGAGCCATTAAGAATGGCACGTTACAAACTGCGATTGCTTGCACTTGCTGCTGCAGCTGCACTCTCTGCACCGGCCCACGTGACGGCACAAGACGTCACCGGGCAAGATGATTTCGGAAGCGGATTCAGTGGCGGTACGCCAACAGGCGGAAACCAAGTGTTCTCCTCTCGCGCCGTCAGCCCTAACAACCAGGGCAACTTCGGCTTCAGCGGGGCTCCGGGTGTTTTCCCGACCAGCTTTTTCGACTACTTCGGAATCAGTGATCGTCGAATCAACTTCGACGTCGCAGATGATTCCGCGTCGTCATTCCCGCCGGACAGCTTGGGTTTCGCCGGCGACAGCGGCACCCCCGAAGATTGTTTGAACTTCTTCGTGATGTCGGATCTGACCAACCCCGCCAATCCAAGCGGTCTTGGCCAGGCTACCTGGGAGTTCGACACCAGCGCCCCGGTGAATCCGTCGCACCCTTATGACGTTCACCGCATCTCGATCGACATGATCGGATATGGAGACTTCGAGTCTGACGACAATCTGATCTGGAGTGCCGGCGCAGCGACTCCTCCGGCGGTTCCCTCGCTGAGCACGTTCCTGGAATTCGGTCTGACCGCCGGTCAAGATTCCGCGGACATCCTCTACGAAGTCACGATGGACGGGGGATCGACCTACGGCAAGTTCTTCACACCATTCTTCGAAGTCGACGAATGGAACTGCTTGCTGGCCAATGGCGCTGGATCGGTCTGCCCTCAAACGGGCGGCACCGTGTTCTTCCATCCGTTGGACAACGGTGGCGCAGGTGACGATGGCGTTGCATTTAACGGCTTCATCCTGGAGCCGATCGCCGGTGATCCGAACAACGTCGAACGCGCCTACAACGTGACCAACGTAAACGGCAACTTCGACGAGCTTGAACGTGAAGCTTACAAAGATCCGTTGATCGAGCAATTGCAAGGCAACTTGGCCCAATTGGACAACGAAAAGCAAACCTTCACGTTTGTCATCAAAGAAACCGGCGACGTTTTGACGCTGGAAATGCTCGCGACCCAGAACAGCACCCTGGAAGTTATCGCGTTCGACAACATCCTGGTCGAATCTGCAGTTCTGGGTGATGCCAACGGCGACGGAGTTCTCGACAACTTCGACATCATTCCCTTCGGCGAAGCCTTGCTCGATCCGGTCGGCTATGCAGCCAATTTCCCGAACGCCGATCCCAACTTCGTTCTGGATTTCGACTGCAACGGTCAGCTGGACAACTTCGACATCACTCCGATGTCGAACAAGTTGCTGGGCAACTAGTTCTACCGTTTTACGTTTCGTGTGATCCTTTCCCTTTCGTGTTTGATTTTCTTTTTGGAGACTATGATGAAGAAACTGATCTTCGCAGCTGTCGCTGCAATGCTTTGCTTTTCCAGTTCGGCACAAGCTTTGGAAATTTTCCTCAGCACGTCTGCCGTCGACCCCAACGCCGGCACCAACCTGAACCTTGTCGAAGGCGGTCCCGGTGGGTCACTGTTCGTTTGGGTGAATAACGACGAACCGACCACGATCGAAGGCCTTTCGCTGGACATCACCAGTGATACCCCCGGTGTTGCGGGTGCAACCGCGCACCTGATCAATGACCCGGGCGGACGTTGGTTCGCCAGCACGCCTGGCGTTCTGGGTGACGCTCCCCTGGTCGACGATTCGAACGCCTTCAACTTCTTCGGTGGCTTCCCGCAAGGGTTGGCTCTGCACAGCGAAGTTCAAGTTGATCCGATCGCAGCCGGTGTTACCACGGTCGGATTCGCCACCGGTAACAGCGGAATCGCGGTCGGTGGTATCCCGCCTCAAACGGAAAACTTTGGAACCGGGACCATCACCGTTGCTCCCGTTCCGGAACCCGGCACGATGGCGGGACTCGCTTCGATCGCAATGGTCGGATGCGGTCTGGTTGCACGCCGCCGCCGCAGCTAGTTCACAACTGAGCTAATTAACAATCGATTCCAGGACAAAATCGTCCCGGCGTCTACTGGGGCGGAATGCATTGTCGTTCCGCCCCTCGCTCCATCCATCACCGAACCAACTCTGCACGTGACATATCTTCTCGGCCAATTGAAGTAACACGCACGAAGACTTCATGCGAGCCGCCTACCATTGGTCCTTTCTTAACCATCTCGCTGTTCACCCATCTCTACAACTCAAATGAAACGATTTTTCCTCACGGTTCTGGCCACTCTCAGCTTTGCCAGTCTGTCAAGCGCCGACGTCATCGTTACTTTCAGCACATCAAGGACGGACCCCAACGCGGGAACCGAACTGACGCTCAACGCGGGTGAAGTCGCAGGCAGTCTGTTCGTGTTCGTCGAAAACACCTCAGCCACGACCATCGAGGGGCTGGCACTCGACTTCCAAAGCGAAACGCCAGGCATCCTCACGGCGTCGGCTCACTTGATCGAAAACCCCGCTGGTCGCTGGTTCGCAAGCACTCCCGGCGCACTGGGAGAAAACCCTCTGGTTGAAAACTCGAACGCGTTCAATTTCTTCGGCGGATTCCCCATCGGCGGCCCGCTTCTTCACAGCGAGCTTCAACTTGACGCGATCGGAACCGGCACGACACTGGTCAGCGCCGCAGAGGGCGCGTCCGGGATCGCCGTTGGCGGCCAGCGTGTCCCGCTCAGCTTCGGATCCGCAACGGTCAACGTGGTCAGCGCGATCCCCGAACCGAGCAGTGCGATCGCGTTGCTGGCGATCGGCGGGACGGTGCTGGTTCGTCGCAATCGCCGTCGCTAACGAGGCGGGTTCGGTTCAGACCGAACTCCCGTGTCTTTGTTGGGGCCGTTTTTCGTTCGCGCATTCGGTGCGTTTCACAGGAAGCTTGTATGTTTTCTTCACGGATCATTTCTCATCGGTGTGCGACCGGATGGTATTTCATCGTCGCGTTGGTCGTGTCGATTTGGGTGCCGGACACGCCGGCCGTCGGTCAGCTGCGGATTTGCACCTTCAATACATTGTCAAAGCCGGCAAATGCCACCGATGACGCTCAACTGCGGACGATCGTTTCGGCGATCGCCGGCCGGTCCGTCAACGGGATTGCGAAGCGTCCAGACATCATTGCGCTGCAAGAGCAGGACTCGGTTCTGGATACGACGAATTCCGCCGCAGCTGATTTAAACTCTGAATTCGGCATCAATTTCTATCAGTCGATCATGCTTTCTTCAGGTTCCTTCCGCCAAGCCTATGTGTACGATTCGTCGGTGGTGACGCCGATTTCTTCGTCCGAGTTCTTTATCGGCATCCGAGTCGCGTTGCGTACCCAATGGCAGCTGGTCGGATACGATGCCGGATCGACGTTCTATACGTACTGTGTCCACTTTAAAGCCGGCGATTCGGTGGGAGACCTCTATCTCCGCAACAGCGAAGCAACGAATTTGCGTGCCGACGCGGATGCACTGGGCCCAGGTGCTCATGTGATCTACATGGGCGACTTCAATTTCGCCGGCCACGATGAAGATTCAGTGCTGACGATGTATTCCGCCGGGAACGCTCAAGCCTACGACCCGGTCGCACTTCCGACTTGGCCGAACCTTACCTCGCGTCACTACCTATCACAGTCGACCCGCCTGAATGCGCTGCCCGATGGCGGTGCATTTGGGGGCATCGACGATCGGTTCGATTTACAACTGATTTCCGATGCAATGCTCGATGGCGAGGGGATCAGCTACCTCGGTCCGACGTCGACGGGATTTGTGGGAGCTCACTCCTACCATGCCTTCGGAAACGACGGGCTCGTCTATAACGGCGCCATCAACGGGTTTTACAACGGTCGTGAGCAGCCGGCGGTCGTCCTTGATGCGCTTCATGATTTTTCAGACCACTTGCCGGTGATCGCCGACTACCAGTTTCCCGCTCGAATGCAAGTGATCGCCGATCCGTCTCCCATCTCTGCCGTGCAAGGGTCTCTCGTACCGATCTCATTTTCCGTTGAAAACACGGCCCCCGTGACGGCTGCCATTGCTGCCGATGAGCTCGACTATGACTTTGGAACGACAGGCGATCTCACCGGTTCGGGCGTTGGGACGGCCGACGCACTTGCGGGGGCTCAATCCAAATCAGTTTCGCTCGACACGACATCCCTCGGCTCTCGAACCGCAGCGCTTACCGTGATGACATTCAGCCAGCAAGCGGCCGGCGCCACGTTTGTCGAGAACTACAGCTTTTTCGTCACCGTTCTCGGCGATATGAACGGAGATTTCGTCGTCGACAATTTTGATATTTCTCCATTCGCAGACGCGCTTTTGGACCCCGCCGCATACGCCGCCTCGTTCCCGATGATCGACCCCGATGTGATTGGCGATTTTAACGGGAATGGTGAATTGGATAACTTCGACATCGACGGCTTTGCGGACGAGTTGATCAACCCATGAAAAGACTCCACGAATACCGGACATCCTCTCGCTTCGTGATTCACCTTGCTCTCTGCGGAATGATGTTCTTCTGTGGTTGCGGAAGCCGCGAAGCAGTCCGCCTGGCCGATGAACGGCGAAGTTCACAGTCGGCGTATGACCAAGCGACGGCACTGTTCAACGAAGAGCAATTCGAGTCTGCAGAAAGGCTCTATGCCGAAGCTCTCTCCGGCCAACTGCCACCCGACATGGTCGCTCCCGCCATGGTCGCACGCGCCGAATGTTTGGGGGCACTGGGCAACACGGACGACGCATTCGCGCTGCTGGAAGAATGTCGGCAGGGCTTGGAAAGCGACGTCGAATACCACATCGCACGCGGCAAGGTGTTTCTGCGTAGCGGAGATCAGTCGAGCGCAAAACGCGAATTCGGGACCGCCAGGTCCATGGCCGCCAAACAACGCATTCGTGTCCAAATCCCGTCGGTTCGTTGAACGTCATTCCCGACGCACAACCGAACTGTCCATTCCCCTTTCCAGATCAAAACAATGACTTCTCACACACGTTTCGCGTTTCCAATGACAATCGCGTTGGCCACGGTGTTTTGTAATTTTCCGCGAGTACATTGCAATGCCGATGAAGTGGCTCGGGAAAGTCGCTCCGCCGTCGAACAAGGCGAGAAAACCGAAAACGAGCGTCCGATTCGTCGGTATATTCCAAGTGGAATTAACCGAGCGATTCCCCTGCTGCGGCTCAAGGAGGTCCGAGAGGCGATCGAGCTGACCCCGAAACAAGAAAAGGCCTTGCGCGATTCCGCGAGACAAAATGCTGAGCCGAAAGACTCACCAACCGTCAATGATCACGATGATCAAACAGCGACGGGGGCAGACACAACCCGAGAACGCCGAGCGCAATGGGCGAAAACCGCTCGTGAACACCTTGAGGAAATCCTTCATCCGGAACAACTCGAACGACTCTACGAAATCTCGTTGCAGCTCCGGGGCCTGAGTGTGTTGCAGGACCGCGATGTCATGAAAGAACTGAAAATCACGGCCGATCAACGACACGAGATCGTCAACCGTCAGATCTCATTCCTTCGCCGACTTTCAGAAACCGATCTGAAAAAGGCGGATCAGCTCGCGATGAAAACACTGCGTGACGAGATGAACGCGACCGTCCTGAACGTACTCGATGAGGAGCAAACCAAGAAACTCAGCGAAATGAAGGGAGAGAAGTTCGAGATTCCACAGCGATGGCACGCACAAGGTGTCATGATGCAAGAATTGCAAACCCAGCCGGCTTTTCCTTTCGAAAGAACGGCGAATCGTACGGGAATCACACAGCGAAAGCTGAAGGATGTCACCGTGCAACAAAGACGAGGACAGCAACCGCGCGAACGTGAACCCAACATCGAGTAGCGGCCAAAGTGTATCGAAAATGCTCAATTCAGCGAAACAATCGTCGTTCTCCACGATGAGTCATACCGAAGTGTGCGAAACGCTTTACATCTTCGGTGGCGACAGTACCGCCTTGGAGATTTTCGAAACTGCGGAACGAAGTTTTGAAAGCTCATCAATCGAGATTTACCATGTCGTGCCGGCAAACGAAGGTCCGGATGGCGAACGCCGAATCAATATTGAACGACTTGATACGCACGCCGAAGGTCGCCTGGGGGGTTACATCCTTTCAACGGCAAATCCGGCGGTGCGTGATTCGTGTCGTCAGACCGCAGAGGGTCTGGGGCTTTGCCCCATGTCGGTCATCCACCCGTCTGCTACGGTTTCTCGGACAGCTACGATTGGCAACGGCGTCTATGTCGCGGCCCAGGCCGTTGTCTCCGCTCACGCCGTCGTTCACGATCACGTGTTAATCAACTATCACTGTGTGGTTGGTCATCACAGCGAGATCGGACAAGATGCCGTTCTCAATCCGGGAGCCAAGATCGGAGGCCGGTCGGCCGTCGGCAAACGATCGCTGATCGGTGCCAATTCTTTTGTCCACCAGAACCGTCGGATCGGGGATGACGTGATCGTCGATGCGATGACCTACGTCCACCAAGACATCGGTGACGGCCTGTTGATCAGCTGTAGAAACAAAAATGGCCGCCCGTTAAGGCGGCCGTTTTTCCCGCGGAAAGCGGGCGACTAAATGAACCGGTAGCGGACTACGGCAATTTGATTTGCTGTGACCAAGGCTTGTTGTCTTCGTACCATCCCCCCGCTCGTGCGGCGAGATTGAAGACAACGTCAAACCGATTTTCATCAAAAATTTGCGTCAGCGCCTGCCGGTTCTCGATATCGGTTTCGTGGAAACGGAACTGCTCATGTCGCAATGAGTCAAGACGATGCCGCTTCAATTCAGTTGCGTAGTAGTCATTTAGATTGTCGATTCCAACGACGCGATGCCCGTCATCTAGCAATCGTTTGGCGACACGGGACGCAATGAACCCGGCCGCGCCGGTGACGAGGCACGTCATCGGAGCATTCCTATTCGTCATCTTTCAAGTCTTGGGCGTCAAAGGCAGAGAGCGGAGGGTGATCAAGCAGTGTTTCCTGCATCCACAATGAGGTCGGAACCGGTCATCGAACCAGAGGACTCACCGATCAGGAACGCGATGGCGGCCGCAACGTCCTGAACCGACGGTAAACTCTTTGTCGGGCTTCGTCTGCGAATCGTATTCAGCTTTTCTTCGCCGATCGAGGCGGTCATGTCTGTTTCCAGAAACCCCGGAGAGACGCTGTTGACCATGACGTTGGCCTTGCCAAGCTCTCTGGCCAGTGAACGAGTGAATGCGAGCAGCGCGCCCTTGGTCGCCGCATACACTGAAAGTCCGTTGAATCCGGTATGGCCGATGATCGATGCGACATTGACGATCCGTCCTTCACGCTGCATCAACATCGAACGACTGACATACTTGGTGACCATGATGGTCCCGGTAACGTTGACTTCGATCAACTCTTTGATCTGGCTCTCGTGCATCGTTGCGAGGACACCATCGTGCCCCAAAGCAGCGTTGTTGACCAGGCCGTAGATTTCGCCGTGCCGCTTGACGATCCCCGCGATGACGTCTTTGATGGACGCGAGATCCGAGAGATCCAATCGCTGGAAGTGGAGTCGATTTGACGGCTGATGGTCCGCAATCAGTGCTTCCAACGCGGGGCTGAGGCTTCGCCCTGTGGCTACCACGCGGTTTCCGTTTTCCAGCAACAGCCGAACGGTCGCCAGCCCCAGTCCCCGGGTCCCTCCGGTCACGAGAATCGTTTTCATCGTTTGATTTTTCCTGTCGCTGAAATTTCGATCGAATCGACTAAGCTGACAATAGCAGGCACTTTGTAGGGCTCCAAACTTTCCCGGCAAAACCGGACCAGAATGCTCGGCGCGTCAACGGGATCAAGTTCGGCACCTTCTGCCAAGACGACCTCGGATTCAACAATGGATCCGGTAAAAGGATTGCGTTTCGCTGAGACCCGCGCCATCGAAACCGCAGGATGCTTCAGCAAGGCTCGTTCGACATCATGTGGATGAACCTTACGCCCCCCAACGTTGATCATCCCAGATGCGCGACCAGCGAAATGGAATCGATCTCCCCGTCGTTCGATCATGTCCTCGGTATCAATGAAGCCGTCGCTGCCCGCCAGTTCGCGTTGGGGATCGGAATATGACTGCTCCAGCTTCGCCGGCTTCACCAACAATGTTCCCGCTTCCGACCTTCGCAATTGGATTCCATCGGGCGGTTCGCTCAAGAAATGCGCTGGAAACCCTTCCATTCCATCCCGCACGGCAAACCCTACGCCCGCTTCGGTCGATGCATAGATGTGAGTGACCCTCGCGGTGGGAAAGAGCTTGCGCAATTGATCCAAGATCGGTTGGTCACAAATTTCACCACCCAGCGTGATGCGTTTTAGATCTAATGAGTTTGCGGCTCCTGTCATCAAGATCATTCGCCACATCGTTGGCGTCGCCGACAACGCGTTACACTTCAGATCGCAGAACGCGGCGATGCGGTCCGTCAGCGTCGTCGAATCGTTCGATAGGATGATCGTGGAACCTCCGAACAGGCTTTGCAAAAACACTTGAAGTCCGGCAAAGCTGCCGAGCGAATAGAGTGATCCCCAGACAAACTCCTTGCCACGTTCCAGATCACTTTTCACTGACCGCGAAAGCGATGCCAGCGTGTGCGAAACAAGCTTCGGACGGCCGGTCGTGCCCGAGGTAGGTAGAATCCATCGTGTGGGCAGGACTTCATTCATTTGTCCATCGACAGATCCGCCTCCCGCAGGTGCACGATCCTCCACGCAAACAGATCGTGTGGTTGTGCCTCCGACTCCGTGCGTCTGAAACGCCGACGCCGTGGAGCGGCTTTGCGGACGGACGTCCATCGGAATGCAACGGTCCGATCGCAGAAACGTACCGACCGGCGGAATGTCAAGCGTCACCACGTCGCAACCGGGAACGGTGATTTCGCCGCCAATCGTGACCACCGAATCGATCTTCGACTCAATGACAATTGCCTGCAGTGTGCGTTCATCCTGTCCGGTGGGCAAGATTGCCATTTCGCTTGCGACCCCGTCAAACAGCAATAGGAGCGTGCCGAGTTCAAGGTCATTTGCGGCCAGGATCGCCACTTTCTTCCGACGAAACGACAAGGCGATGGCACGGGCCGATCGCAACCAGTCTTGAAGATCGGCTGCACGAATTCGTTGACCGCTGAGCGACACCCAAACGGGATGGTCGGGCTGAACTCGGTCAAGCAAATCAGAGAGTCTCACGAGCGTCTCACGCCGGTTGATGGTTCGTATAGACATCAATCAAATCTTGAAACGTATGCGGATAGATCGGTTGATCGGATTGAGAAAACGGATCGAACCCGAGTTCCCGCTCCAGGCGTGCGACGACAATCGCGAAGTCCAGGGAGTCGAGCCCGCTCTCCAACAACGCGGTGTTTTCGTTGAAACCGGTGGTGAGTTCTTTGCCACCTTCGTCCGCAACGGCATTTAATGTTTCCAGGATCTTGGATCGATAGTCGAGATTGATTTTCATCTGTATCGTATAAAACAAGAAGTGATTGTTTTGAAGAAAAAGTCTGTCGAAAAGGGTCACGCCGTGTTCGACGCTACCACTAGTGCTCTACCGTTTCGACACGACGAAACGGCGGCATGGTCGCGTGGCCTTTCGCGGTCACGCCTCTCCTTGATAGGACGGTCATGAAGGTGCGAACGAGGATTTTGATGTCCAACGAAAAACATTGATGGTCGACGTACCAAACGTCCATCCGAAATCTCTCGTCCCAATCAAGGTCATTGCGACCATTGACCTGGGCCCAACCGGTGATCCCTGGACGCACCTCATGACGCCGCGCCTGTTCTGAATCGTACTCCTGCAAATATTCCATTAGCAACGGCCTCGGCCCCACCAGGCTCATTTCGCCGCGTAAGACGTTGATCAATTCGGGCAATTCATCCAAGCTTGTTGACCGCAACCAAATTCCAAATCGCGTTAAACGTTGTTCATCCGATAGCAGTTGCCCATTTTCGTCTCGGCGATCTTTCATTGATCGGAACTTTAGCAATTCAAACGGCTTTCCGTTTCTCCCGGGTCGAACTTGCCGAAACAAGACAGGGGTACCAAGTTTCCACCACACCAGACTGCCTATCACCGCCAACAAGGGCGACATCAACAGCAACAGTAGACATGCGCTGGCCAGATCAAACGCTCTTTTCAACATCGCCGTCGTGTCCCAGTTTGTCGTGTCCCAGATTGCTGGAGGCCGTCATGCAGGTTGAACAAGTTTGGGACATTCATTTGGACATCCCTGCAAATAGGGTTCGATCATTTGCAGTTGCTGCGTCGTCAGCCGTTGTCGTCCAATGCCGACGTTGGACCGAGAGATTCGGTTGGTCGCGAAGTGTTGACGATACCAATCCCGGTCGATGTCCAGGAAGCAGGCAAAACGCTCAAGTTCATCGAGAGGTTTTTCAACGAAACTTTCGTATTCGATGGCAATTTGACGCTCATTGGGAATCGCCTGCAATGCCTGCGTCGCCATGGTTGTCGAGCGAGACCACTGTGCCGCACAGACTTCGAGAATCTCTCGTGTTTGAACGTCGTGGTCGATTCCCGCATAGCGAACTCCCCAGGTACCGGCCCGGCGCTCGTTGAATCCGAGCAATCGGCTGACCACGCGAGACGCCACCTGTTTGCTCAAGGATAACGCTTGCGGGTCTTTCCACCACGGGTAGGAAAGTAGCTTCTTCGCAAAGTGCCGCCAGTCGGGAGGCATCGTCCATTGGCGATAAATCGACTCAATGGTGTCGATCCCGTCGCGAGTCAGGTGAATGTACTTGGCGTTCGGAAACACAGAGTCGACAAACGGCAGGCGTAGACAATTGGAAACCGTTTTTTCGATTAAGACGGGGGCGCCCCGATGATAGCGATCAAATTTTTTGTGAATCGCTTGCCGCGTTCGCTGCGTGAGCGCCGTGGCGGAAAGTTCGTCACTGGCGATCGCGGTCTGATTGGTTTGCCAAATGTGGTCAACTTCGTGCGGGATCAAGTCGACGTCTGGGTGGGCCCCGATGCTGTCGCGAACAAGCTTCGTCCCCGACCGCAACGCGCCAACCAGAATCACGGGGGTGTAGCGGTATTCTTTCACGATGGTGTTCTTATACCTCCATTCGAGCGACTACCGCTCTAACATGTTCCGTTGCGGCGTTCGCAAACGTTCAACCGGTCCAGAATTCGAGCGGTGCTGCAACTGAAAGACGTCGCGTATAGTTCCAAAGTCGAACTGTCGGATCAGCTTTGACAGCTTGTTGACGGTCTTTCCCCGATTGATCAACTGCATTCGATGTGCGAATCGAGTTTTCCACGGCGCTGCACGAACGGCCACGTCAAAGTCGGGATTGCTCGTGTTGTCGGCAAGTTCATACGGGTGCAAATAGACCACGGCGTGGCGGTGCTCTCGTTCGACTTGCCGAATCGCGGACGCATTCCAATCGTAAGGCAAATACCTGAGATAGCCGCCACCGGCGGCCGGCCAACGACGTCCCAGTCGTTTGACAACGGTCATCGGGATTTCCAAGATGCTTTTGTTTCCCCGCTGAACCGTCCACGGCACCAGCGGGGCTTGGGGGTCACCGTAGTGCCTCCCAGAAAATGGAAATACACTCGAATCGTATTGGAAGCCCAGATCGCACAGCACGTCATAGGCCCACGGGGTTGACCGGTCCAGGGAGAACTGCGGCGCGCGAAATCCACAGACCGCCGTGCCTCCGATGTCTTCCAGCGTTTCTCGTGAACGCCTCAGATCGTCGCGAAACTCTGATTCGGTGACCTTGTTCACGTAGATGTGAGAAAAACCGTGAGAGCCCAATTCGTGGTTCTCGTTCACAATTCGCCTGACCAGGCTGGGAAACGTCTCGGCAACTCGCCCCACAATGAAAAACGTTCCACAGACGCCGGTCGACGCGAGGAGATCGAGCAGCTTTTCGGTACAGGTCACAACCTCCCGTGTTGCTTGAACATCGGTTGCAAAATAGTTTCGTTGGAAAATTTGATAGTAGCACTCGACATCAATCGTCAGTGCGTGTTTAGGACTCGAAGGAGATTCGATACGGGTGACTGCCGAACGGGTCATCGGAGCACCCCAGACGGATCAGACTCTGGGGACTCCGCTCGATTACCGGTTGCCGACACGGTGGAGCAATCGGGTGTGCGGCTCAATGGAGGCGGCGGCTCAATGCCCTTGGAACGCAACAGTCGAAGAAACTCTTGGTAGTTGGCTTCCCAAACGGGCTGTTGCTGAAACCTTTCGAGAACGCGTCTTCGGCCGGCAAGCCCGTGCCGTAGCCTCATCGAGCCGTTGTCCAGGTAGCATTCGATCGCCGACGCTAATTCTGCCGAATTCCCAAGCGGCACGAGCTTTCCCGTCACGCCGTCTTCAATCGCATCGACGCAACCCAAGGCGTTGGTCGTGACGATCGGACGCTCCATCGCAGCAGCTTCGAGCAAGGCGTTTGGCAACCCTTCGCGATAGCTGGGAAGCACAACGAGATCCATGATGCTGTAATACGGTGCCGGATCCGGAACCTGCCCTGCAAGCAATACCCTGGGATCCGACTGGAGAGATTCCTTGACGCGTTGGTCGAGTGGATGGTTGTCGTCAAATCGACCAAGCATCAGCAGTCTGGCACTCGGATGACGTGTTGAAATACTTCGCCAAGCGTCGACAAGCTCCGCAACACCTTTGATCGTTGCGATGCGTCCGATGAACCCGACCACCTGTTCCGCGTCGGAAAGGCCGAATTGCTGACGCAGCCGATCACGCCGCTCTTGGCTGACGAGTTCCGGATTGAATCGAAGAATCGCATCCACGCCGTTGCTGCTGCCGCCAGCCAACACCTTGATCTGCGAGATCGGGCAAAGTCGCTCTTTCGCGGTCAGTTCTCGAAGCGATGGGCTCACGGCCAAAACTTGATCGGCAAGCGCGACCGTCAATTTGTAGGATCCCCAAACAAGCGGCCGTTTGAGTCGGCTTGCTGTCGAAAGCTGAAGATTGCGTAGCAGGAAGACCTTGATCGGAACTCCAACGCAACGCGCGGCGATCGTTCCCAATAACGCCGCTTTGGGCGTACTGGCGTGAATCAGATGGGGCTTGAATTCGCGGATTCGTGACAGAACGCGGAAGAATGAACGTAGATCTCGGAACGGGCTGATCTTTCGCGTCATTTCAACGGAGGCAGTCGAGACTCCTTGGCTTTCCCCGAACTCCGTCAGTTCCTGTCCCGGCGACGTGATCACCTGAATCTGAAACCCACGTTCCTTCATGTAAGCAACCTGACCACGAAGAAAACGCAGCGTTTCGGGCTTCGTCAGTATATAGAGCAGTCGTATTTCTTCGTTTTTCATCTATCCTTTCCCGCCGAACCCACCGGCTCTCCGTCAGTACGCACCCGTCGATTCGTGTTCCAGGCACGTGTCTTGTTATTGAAGTACGCAGTGTCCTCGTGATGCAATTCTTGAAGGTAGTCACGCACTTCGGCTGGCATTGGGTCAGGCTTGCTCGGTGGGCCTAGCAGAACACGCTTAAGCCCTGCGTGTTTGAGCAATTCGACCACCCGATGCATGCCGCCGGTTCGCAGTCGAAGTGCACAGGCCGCCGACAGTTTGGCAATGCTCATCGATCGAGGTTGTCGAATTTGACCAAAGCGTTCGGATGCGTTCTCCGGAAGACGGATTCGTTCCACGCCGATAAAATCACAAACATCATCGACAATTTTGCTCGCCTCGCATTCGAGGGTGTCCTGACGAATGTAGAAGCAATGATCTTCGCCGAATTCCGATTCCCACCTCGGACAGTAGTCCGCATAGCGACCCGAACTCTCGATCTCGGGCATTAACTTCACCGCTTCAAAATAGTTGTTCGGGACCCGGCCTTTGTTGCGATGATGCCTGAATAGCGACCATGTCCGATCAACCGGATCACGCAAATGGATGATCACTCGAAGCCCGTCGAATTGGCGTAGTCTGACGAGCGCCTGATCAGAATGGAAGTACGTCGGGCAGATCTCGCCCGCCAGTCGATGTTCCGAGTGATCGGCAAAATGTCCCCAGTACCAATCCATTCCTTTTTCATAACGCGCGTCAAAGAACTTTGTCTCTTTAACGTGCAGCGGAAATGACAACTCCCGATGGTGCCGAAGGTGATGGTGCAACCACGACGTCCCGGTGCGCTGCGGTCCGACAGCCACGAATTCAAGTCGACGTACGAAACCATTCATTTCAATAATTGTCACAATAGAACAGAGACATGTCAGACCACTGTGGGTACAAGTAGTTCGTCGAACAACGCTTGATACTCCGTCGCCCAATTCCGGATCGATCGCTGATTTGCGACAAAGTCAGCACCGGCCGAAGCCACCTCGGGAAGCAGATGTTGATTTGACAAGCAATGCGAAAGCTTTTCGGCGAAGGCAACTTCATCTCCGACGGGGCTGATCCAGCCGGTCTTGCCATCGGTGATGACATCCGGAATTCCGCCGGCGGCGGTCGCCAGAACTGGCAACTTCGACTTCATCGCCTCCAGCACGGCCTGTGGGACCCCCTCGATATTTGAGGTGAGCACGAATAGGTGACACTCGCTCAGCAGACGTGCGACGTCATCTCGCCAGCCCAGCAGATCCACCTTCGATTCCAGGCCGTTCTCCGCAATAAACGACCGGACCTGCGAAAGATAATCTCGATCATGGCACGGCCCAACGAGTCTCAACTGGGCGAAGGGGAATTGCCGGGTGATTCGTCCGAATGCTCTCAGTAGAAGCATTTGATTTTTGCGTTGGTTCACTGAACCTACACAAATCATTCGGAACGGATCCCACGGAGGATCGGACCGATTCCTTGGATTCGCGTCGTCCCTGATCCGATCGTCATCGACTCCAGTCGCGATCGTTTGAAGCTTGGCACGATTTCGATGCAATTGGTTCGCGCTGAACGTCGACAATTGAACGTGGTCCCCTTGAGTGACCACGCGGGCGGCAACGCGAAACGCAAGGTTGTGGAGGTGCCGCAAAATTCCTTGCGAGTGCTTTTCCATCCCGATGTCCCAAATCAGTGGAATACCGAGTTGTTTGGTCGCAAGGCCGGTCAACAAGACGCCCTTCACATTGCGCGTCCACAACAACTTGACCGCGTGATGCCTCAGAATCTTGTTGATGGAACGGTTGTGATCAAGGAGATCCTTCCCGGCCGCAATCTTCCTGAGCACACCTCCCGATAGAGATTTTCCATCCTGCTCGCCGATGCGATGCGATTGCCCGAGGATGATCGGTTGGATGTCGAGTTTTAAGACGGCATCACTAAACTCGCTTTCTCGGTTCGTAATGACCACCGGATCGAACCGCTTTCGATCGAGATGCCGAATCAGGTTATATGCCGTACGGGGCCCACCCGTGAATGACCGATTGAACCCAATATAGAATCCGACCCGTGCCGGTCGTTCACGCATCATCTTGTTGAGACACATACATGGGGTGCCGCGAAAAAGGAGACAGGTGACAACATTGCGAAGCCCCCGTCACGCTCTTTGAATTTTCGTGCCTGACTTCTTTTCCGTACGACAAACCAAATCCGATCCTAAACGCTGCCAGAGCACTCGCTTGTTGTCAGCAGCGGCCCTTTTGACAACGAGCGAATCGAACCATCAATCGTTTCGTCAATCAGACGGCCGTATTCCTCCGCGATCAGGGGGCTACTGAACTGATGTGCTCGCTCCATCCCCAACGTCGCCAAACGGTTTCTTTGATCCGAATCGAGCAACAACTCGATCAGCGCACCAGCGAGAGCGGAGGCATCTCGGGCGGGAACCAACTTTCCGTACCGGCCGTTGTCGAGAATCTCCGCGGGACCAAACGGACAATCCGTTGACACGATCGCGGTCCCGCACGCCATCGCCTCGACCAGAACGTTTCCAAAGCCTTCCCAAAGTGACGACAGCACGAAAATGTCGGCCCGACGGAAGAAACAAAATGGGTTTTCCTGAAAGCCGAGAAACTTGACAGCGGAGCCAATACCAAGTTTCGACGCCTGGGCTTTCAATGTCGCTTCGTCCTGTCCTTTTCCGAGGATCCATAGCGTCGCGTTTGATTCTTGTCGGACCATCTTGAACGCATCAAGCAGAACGGGAAACCCCTTCTGTTTTGTCAATCGGCCGCAAGCGACCAACAATGGACCTTCGACCTCCGGCCCCTCGACAACCTGATGGCTGCGTTCGATCATTGCTTCATCAAACGCGGCATTATGAATCACCGCGACCTTCCCCCGACAGGCTGGAATCGACTCGCATAGATCTTCTGCGACCCCCGTCGACAAAGCGATAATCTGATCCGACTGTCGGTACGCCCGCTTGATCCCGAATTGAGCCATTTTCAACGGCAAGGGAAGTTGCTTGATCTGTGCCGACAAGTTGTTTTGGATCACACAAATCAGTTTCGGACGATCACGCCCGGTAAAACAATCGACCGCTTTCGCCATCGATGCACAGGCATGCCCCATGACGGGAAGGACGGCGCAAGGCCTCGTCTCCCGAATCATCTCCTTCAAGGCTTTAGTTGACTGCAACATCGCCAAGGTCGAACTCTTTTTTCCGGGCGGAAAAATTTGGTGCAGCGTTACGTCGGGCCGCAGCATGGATTCGTAAGATCCGCCTCCGCGGGCGACAACCAGAGACACGTCAAATCGTTCGCGATCCAACGAGTTGACGATCCGCAGCAAATGCATCTCTGCACCGCCCCCACCGAGCCGCGACGTAAAAAAGAGAATGTTTTTGCGAGACACCGTTCTAACAACCATTGGAGTGCAAATAGTCGATCCCAAAGGATTCCGCGAGACGTTCATTGTCTTCTCGGAAGTATTCTCTCAACCGACCGATGGCGTTCATCGATTCGGTGTCGACGCTGCGGCGCCGGTCGCCCTGTAGCCCCCGGTAGATCCACTTCAATCGTGACCTGATCGCCTTGTGGTTTTCCAGGGCCCGTGCCGTCGCGGTTGCCAATCGATGCACATACCATGACCGATTGACGACGGTAGGTTTCTCTTTGCGGAGGTATTGACGAAAGTCCGCAAACGCATCCACACCTAGTTTCTCGCACACGGGGGCGACCGCGGACTCTGGACGACGAACAAAGTCTTCGAACTTGCAAACCAGAAGTCTGGATCTGCCGATCGACTCCGACCAGCGTTGCAGATGTTCGATGTACCGACTGTTCGAAAGCTCGCGGCAGAAAATCTGATAGATGGCGTCGGAAACAAAATGCTGTCGAATGGATTCCATGTTGTCGTCGAGCAGGCAATCGACGTAGTTCGGGAATCGCAGTTTCCGCTTGATATGCGTCTTGTTCTGCTGAGCAAAGATGAATGAAGAGTGCATCCGTTGTGCAGGATCCCTCACCATGAAACATGCGATACAGTCTTGAGCGTCTGACGCCAGGACCCGACGTGCGGATTCTTGGTACAGGTAGTGCGTCGTGCCGTCCATCAGTTTCTTCCCCGCCTCGACCGCCCCTTCCTCGAAGAAACGTCCGTAGGATTCGAGGCCATCGCGAAACGGGGTTGCCCCCGACGGTTGCAGAGGGTAATCACGATCCACGAAGAAAAACGTCTCTTTGGGTGTCGATGCCGCGATCTGGGGATGCTGCGACAACAGAGAAAACAGCGTGCTGGTCGCACACTTCGGTGCCCCGCCGATCAACAGTGACGGCAGGGCAACGGCGCGTCGCGCCGTTGAAAGCTGGCTGTTTTCGATGTCGGAATTCTGACGCAGCGGATCAGGTTCCATGGTGTTCTCTCACGTTAGGTTGCATCACCGGACACCTTGGCATACTGCCTTGCGGTGGCCCCGCCCAACGACGACAGCCCCACCAGAAATGTCAAAAGTACAATGGGGGCGATCAAGTGCAGCCACTCGCGATACCCGTTGTGATCAGGTCTGAGCAGGACCAGCGTGACAACATAGATCGCGATCATTCCGGGAGCAGTCTGATACCGCAGGAATGTCTCGGCCAGCACCCTTAAAAAAACTCCCCAGCATGTGAAGACGCCGATCACGCCCGGCACGTGAAGGTTCCAGTATGCCTCTCCGATCGATCCGGGGGGAATGCCCTTGAGATCGCCGAAGAACACCCAGGCACATTGTCGGCCGATCCCGTTGGGTTTGGATTTCCAGATTGCTCTTGGGATAAACCGAAACAAAAACTCCGCATACGACTGCCCGAACAGCATTGAGACTTCGCCCGGTACTCGGTAGACGATCGGATAAATCGCTCCACCTTCCCCGGAGCGACTGCTCAATTCCGTCATCGCGTTATTCATCAGCGAGGATGCGGATTCGCCCTGCAAAAAATCCGTTGAAACGCTCCCTTGGCCGCGAAAATTTGCCTTTCGAAACAACCGACCGACCGACAGCATCAAGAATCCGGTCAACACGATGACGAGCACGAGGGTGAAAGAAAACTGCTGGCGCCGAACGATCCAAACCGAACCGATGATCAAGATCGCCATCATCGGATCCGAGCGTTTTCCCGACACCATGTATTCCAAAACAATTGCCGAAATCACGACGAATGGCAAAAACAGGCTCCTGCCTATCTTCGGCGGGGTCGCCGCCAATACGCATGCGGCACCGAGGGCGAACGTTGTAAATACCTGCAACGTCCCGACGAATGATGAATCTCCTTCGTAAACTTCCTGAGACCTTCCCCGAGCAAGATTCAGAATGTGCTCTTTGATGCCACCGGTCAGTAGTACAAGGAGCACGAGCGAGCAGGCACCAATCGTCAACCAAAGGAAGACGCCGGGTACGAGCAGGGAATTGGCGCGTTGACGGAATTTGATCAACGAAGACGCGGGCAAAAGTCCTCCCAAATAGTAGCCACCGATCGTCGCGATCTGGGAAACGAAAAAGAGCACGCAGACAAAAAAGTGCACTTCATTCAATTCGTACGGCCCCAGTTCTGGCAACGCGATGTGTGTACTCAGTCCGTGGATTTGAATTCCAGTCTTCTTGATCGCGTGCATCAAGAGTGTGAACAGAGAGATGTAGACGACCGGATGAAAGTACCCGTTCATTCGGGGCGCCCAGAGGGGGAGAACATAGCCGAGTAACACCAGTGCGTTCCCGGCAATCAGCAGCAAGGCATTTGGAACGGCCAACTGCAACGTCGCCAGCGTTTGAACGCCCCAGTAGATCAAGACGATCAGCACCAACAGGACGCGCAGAACCATCGGGATCGGAATAAACGGTGATCGACGCTCGTCCGCCACGCGAACGTACGGGTGTGACAGCGCGTTCATCGTTTTGACAATAAACCCAGATAAACGTCTTCGTACTGCCGAATGATCGTTGTCGCTTCAAACAGGTCTCGTGCCGTATCAATGGCCCGTTCCGCAACTTCGCGGCGATGTGTTTCGTCACTCAATTCCGCGACGGCGTCCGCCATCGCATCATAGTCCGATTGGGCGACGACCCGACCACAGCGATGCGTCTCCAAAATCTCCCGCGCCGAACAAACGTCGAAGGAAACGACCGGCG
This sequence comes from Stieleria neptunia, assembly GCF_007754155.1. NCBI lineage: Bacteria > Pseudomonadati > Planctomycetota > Planctomycetia > Pirellulales > Pirellulaceae > Stieleria > Stieleria neptunia. Next base: position 2,879,818 of record NZ_CP037423.1, read on the forward strand.
TCCCCGTCGAAAGACTTTCGATCATGCATCGGGCCAATCCTTCGTTTGCCGAGCCGACAATCACCAGGTCAAATGCGTTGTACCACGTCGCAACGTCACTGGCGAAACCGACAAATCGTACGGCGTTTCCGCCAATCCTTTCGGCGGCGTGAAGACAACTTGCGGCATAATCGTCGGCCGACGGCGCAAAGTCTCCGAGAAAGTAGAACTTGGCGTGTGGAACGCGTCCCAAGATTGCCGGTGCACCAGTTTCGAGAAACGGCAATTGTTGTTTTCGTTGATTGAACGCACCAACGTATCCGATCGCAAACTCGTCTTCGCGAATTCCCAGTTCATGACGAAGTTCGCGAGATGGTGCGACGCCGCCGGGCGAAGAGGGCACGATGCTGTAGATCGACCGGACTAGCGGTTTACGTCGCTCGTGGCCGCGCAGCAGACGGGCTTTGACACCGTCGCCCATTTCGTCGGATAGGACGATGATCTCGTCGACGAGGTCGACGACTCGCCATTTCCAACCATATCGTTGACCCGGTGGTTTCAGATTGCGGAGATTGAACACCAATTTCTTTCCGGCCAACCGAGTTGCAAATGCAACTTGTCGAAGCGATTGAATGTCGTTGCAGTGGACGACATCGGCGTCACACCGCTTGATCCAACGGAAAAAGTCTCGAGTCTCTGCAACCAGTCCGCCGGCCCGCCAAATCCCCTTTGCTTGTCGCTGTCGGCCGCCAAAGCGGATCACTTCAATGCCGGCCTTTCTCCAGCGAGCGCTAAAGTCGCTTTCTCGATCGGTGAGGACCACAGGCCGAATCCGTCGAAACCGCGTCAGGATTTGTGTGATACTCTCCAGTCCCCCGTTTGCCTGGTGTGGCCCGTGGTAAATGCAAAAGGCCACCACCGGGACGCTGCCAATCGATGGCTCGCCTTCAGAACGGTGTTGCGACGTTCGTGTGGTCGTCGTGTGCATGATTTGCTACCTGGCCACTTCGGTTTTCAGCTCAGATCGCTTGACCGAGGATCCGTTTCGCCCGTTCTTGCCATGTATATCGCTGAACGTCAAGTCGCGCTCGATTCCCAAGTGCTTGCGCGTATCCCGGTTCGGCGATCAGCTTTTGAATCGATGATTGCCAGGAATCCACACAGTCCGCGGCGATGCATAACGCGTTGGTTTCGTGTTCCAAGATTTCTTCAAGCACGGGCAAAGTCGACGAAACAATGGGTCTGCCTGCCGACATGTATTCGAACATCTTCATCGGCGAGAGGTATGCCGATGTGTCTTTGCCGCTGGAACTCTTGACGCCGTCTTGATAGGGCATCAATAGGATGTCTGCGGCCGCAAGGTATTCCGGAACACGTTTTTGCGGTGCGAAGCCGAGCAAGCGAAGATTATTGAGGCCATTGGTTTGGCCGCGAAGACGTTCGATCTGGTCGTCGTTGCCGCCAACGATCAAAAAGCAACAGTTGGAGAGCCGTTCGGCCAAACGAATGATCAGTTCAATCCCTCGGCCGGCATGCAAACTTCCGACGTAGGTGATGACCGTCCGCGTTTCCTGCCCGAGCCCCAAATCGTTGCGGATCGCGGTCTGATCGAAAGCACGATCCAACCAGGCTTGATCGACCGCATCAGGCTCCACCATCACATTGACGTCGGATGCAATCGCTTCCGAAAAATGCTTCGCTAGGGCGTGCGTGATCGCGATGACCCCGCGACTGTACTTCCCCCGCACCGCGTGCCGGACGGCCTTCGTCTTGACATAGCTGTGCGTTGGGCTTTCGTGAAGTTCTAATACGAAGGGACGTCGAGCGAGATAGCCGGCTCCCCACCCCACCCACTCGTTTCTTGTGTGAATGAATTCGGGCCTCGCCACGGCGAGGGCGTGTCGCGTCATGCCGCCGGCGTACCACAGTTTGCCAGGTCGTCGGGGCCGAACATGCGAGATGTCAAAAACGGGTTGAACATCGTAGAATGCATGGAAATCAGCAACACCGGATTCGCAACGCTGCGGCCGATCCGGAACGACCAGCGTGACGTCATGGCCCAATTGTGCGTACGCCTGGCACATCTTCATGACGTGCACGCTATTCGCCGTCCGCGACGGAATCATCGAGTTGGAAAGGTAGCAGATTCTCATGCAACAGTTGCCCTAGTATTCCGTGTCACCTTGGTTTTCAAGTAGGTCATGCTGTGCATGACGTTCTTACGAGCGGAAAAGGGTCAGGTACCAAAAACCAAATGGCCCGCAGGGTGCTTCGCATTTTTGGTACCTGACCCCTTTTCCGCGGTACCCCAAGTAAAAAAGTTGACGAAGCACTAGTGAATCGATTCCGTGGATGGCCTGGCATGCACGAAGACTCGTGCGCCATTGTGTTCGGCGGCGTTCAGATAGCGGCGACAGTAGATCCGGAACAAGGCGCCGAGCGTGGCACCCTGGTTCAAGATGAACAAGCGGTTGTGGAACAGTTTCTTGATCAGCGTGTCACCAATGAACGAACGCTTATTCAGGAACTCAACGGTTTCAATCTGAAAATAGGGACTCAACGCAGATGTGATACTCGCCGCGTCGAAATGCTGGTAGTGTTTTTTGCTAACCGGCACGTTCTTGCTGGGGACCGTGACGATCAAATGCCCATCGTCACCGATTCGGTTCCGCATGCCGCGAACGAATCGTGGCAAATCGTCTGGAGGGATATGCTCAAGGGTCTCGATTGCGGTACCGACGTCAAACCGTCTTGCCATCTGTGTGTCGTCGTAGATGTCACAACACCGGTACTCGACGTCCGGCGACAGTGCGCGGGCGAGTCCGACGGCACGCTCGGAATAATCGATTCCGACCAGATCCTTGCCTGGAGCGGCACGGTTTAGGTCGCGAAGCAACCGGCCGTCTCCGCAACCAAAGTCGATCATCGATTGGAAATCGATCTTCAGGACCTCGTCCCTTACGAACTGGAGATAGGACAGGTATTGATACCCCCACCGCAGCGATTTCATTTGTTTGTACCTGCCACGATCGTAGTTCGGCAGGTAGTGATACGGAAAAACGTACTGTTGCTCCTGAATTTCCTGTTCGCGTTGAAGATCCACGGTTGGATTGGATTGAATCATAATCAGGCCTCCACGCCGAGTTTTCGGCTGCGTGGAAAAGAAGAATAGAGGGACTGCAACCTGTAGAGGTCGGCGAATCGTCTCCATCCTCCTGAGACAACGACAAGACCGACCAAGTACGAAACCACAAAAACTAGGAAAGACAACAATAGGGAAGGTATTGGATCAAGTTGAACCGTCTTGTTCAGAGAGATCGTCAGCAATGCAGCGGCCAAAACCGAGCACGCAGGTCGCCAGGCCGATCCGTAGACGTCTCGTTCGTGCACCGGCATACCCCGAAGACAAAATTTGATGCCGGGAACCCGCAATACGAGTGCTGCGGATGAAAACCCGATCGCCGCACCGAGTGCCCCCCACTGGACACCGATTGCGACCGCTAGGGTTGTGATGGGGCCCGAAATGAGCCGCCAATAAAGCCGGCGATCGGTTCGCCCCATCGAGACGTTGACCCAACTCGTCGCGCCGTCGAGTGTTTGGCAAAACGCGGCGATACTGAGGGCCCGGTAGATAGGGACGGCGTCGATCCACTGGTCGCCCAGGACAACGAGAATCAGTTGTTTCGAGGAAATGGCGGCATACGCCATGATCGGCATGGTGCAGGTGAGCGTCAGTAATAAGGCCCTGCGATAGTAGGACCGATAGGCGATGACATCGTCTTGAAGTCTGCTCAACGCCGGGATCGCGACATCGTTCAGCGGTCGCAAAAGCAGCGTACGCGGAAGCTGCAACAAATTCATCGCACGGGAGTAAAACCCCAATGGGGCTGCCCCCCACATCATCCCGATCAGCAACGAATCGACTTTGGTGGTGAGATAGCTCAGGAAATTTGACGCGGTCAGGTTTCCACCGAAATTGAGCATCGACCGCACACCGCTGCCGCGCACTGGGAGCCCCGGACGCCAGGGGCAGGCGAACCAAACGTAGGCTGCACGCGATGCTTCCATGGCAATCAGTTGGACGACCAGTGCCCAATAGCCCCATCCGTTTGCCGCCGCCCACCATGCACATAAGAATGCGGTCAGTTGCGCACCGACATTGATCGATCCGACCACCCGCAGTCGCATTTGCCGCTTCAGTATCGCCATTTGCTGCAAGGACAAACCGCTAAATAAAAACGTTGTACCGAGAGCGATCGTCAGCCAAATCAGCCGTTCGTCATCGTACATCCAGGCAACAACGGGAGCCGAGAGGGCGACCGAAAATGACAACACCAGGCTAATGGCGATCACGATCCAAAACAGAGTACTCGCCTGCTGATGGTTCAGCGATTTGCGTTGAATGGTTGCCATCGATAGTCCGGCATCACTAAACATCGATGCAAAACCTGTGATCACCAGCGCCATGGCAACCAGCCCAAAGTCATTCGGTTCCAGGAGCCTGGACAGTACCGCGAGCGAAGCGACTCGAACCAGTACGCCACAACCCTGAGCGAAAAGCGTGGTGAACGCGCCTCGCGCCGATCGACGGTTGAGGTTGCGTTCCAGGTCTCGGGTGCAAAACGGATCGGCAACTGCCGTGGGGTTGGTCAACTCGAGCACCTATTTGGGTCTTGCGAAGCTCGATTCAATCGACTGGTTCGACGTTCCATCGAGGGACAACAATGCCTCCCTCGCGTCCTGCTCCGATGTCGCCGGAGAAGACAAGAAATCGATCAGCCCTCGAACACTCGATTCATCCTGCTCGCTCCGGTCGACCGACATGATCTTCTCGTGAGCCGTTCTGCGAATGTCGCCGTGGGCATCGGCGAGCTCTTCGTAAAGTTTTTCACCCGGGCGGATGCCGGAAAAGACGATTTCAATGGCGTCTTCCGGCAAACCCGAAAGCCGGACCATGTCACGCGCAAGATCAACGATTTTGATCGGCTTGCCCATGTCGAGAACAAACAACTCCCCGCCTTTGCCCATCGACGCGGCTTGTAAAACCAGTTGTGACGCTTCCGGTATCGTCATGAAGAAACGGGTCATTCGTTCGTCGGTCACCGTGATGGGCCCGCCTTGTTCAATTTGCTTTTTGAACAGGGGAACGACGCTGCCGGCCGATCCCAGCACATTGCCGAACCGCACGCTCATGAATTGGGTCGAGGATTGGCTGCTGATGATCGACACGTACATTTCTGCGACACGCTTGGTGGCTCCCATGACACTGGTGGGACGTACCGCTTTATCACTCGAGATCATGACGAACTTTGCGACGTTGTATCGATGTGACGCGTCGACGACGTTGCAAGTCCCAATGACATTGTTGACGATCGCTTCACCGATGTTGCGTTCCATCAACGGAACGTGTTTATGAGCCGCCGCGTGAAACACCACATCAGGTTTGTAGTGCCCGAACACTTCTTCCATTCTCTCACGATCGCGAATATCGGCGATCATCGTGGCAAGCTCTGTGGCGGGTGCGATGGCCTGCAATTCCTTTTCGATGTGGTAAATTCGGTTTTCGCCTCGCCCGAGCAAGACCAAACGCCCGGGACGAAATGCGATCAGCTGGCGACAGATTTCCGAGCCAATGCTTCCGCCCGCTCCGGTAACCAGGATCGTATTTCCCTGGATCAGATCGCGAATATTCTCAAGATCCAGTCTCGCGGGCTCCCGTCGCAACAGGTCTTCGATGTCGATTTCTCGAGTCGGAATCCTGCTCGCGCCGCTCATGCGATGCTCGAACTGTGGCACAATGCGAAGGTCGACCCCCAAGTGCTTGCATGACTCCATCAACTCACGCATCACTTTGCCGGGCAGAAGCTCCGTGTGTACTAAGATCTTCCGCAAATCGTGATTCCGAACGACTGATTCCAGTGCCGACAGATGTCCTAGCACGTTGAATCCTCCGATCGACTTTCGCGTCACGTTGGTGTTGTCGATGGAGATCAAGCCCACGATCCGCAACGGAAGTCTGCCGTGCGATTGGATTTGGCTGGCGAGAAACACGGTTTCGTCATCGAGTCCGACGAGGGCTGCCGGTCGGTAGCGATCTGCGACCAATCGCGGGCGAATGAACTCAAAGAACAGTCGCCATGCCGACCGCAGTCCGCCGACGAACAGGAGCGTAAAGATTGCATCAAACAGCAACACCGATCGGGGGATGCTGATGCTATTGCTGAAGTAACCTGCCGACGCAATCGCAAGGAACGAGATTACACAGGCGTGGACGATTCCGATCAGATCGCGAAAGCTGACGATTCGCCACCACCCATGTAGCTGCCCCGTTGCAAGAAAGATGACCGTCTTCAAAGTAACGATCACGGGCATCGTCACGCAAAATGCGATGTAGTAGTGGTCAGGAATCGACAGGTCAAAACGCAGCAAAAACGCCAAAGCGTAAGTTCCCGCAAAAAGCAGCGTGTGTGCGACGACCAGCAGCGGAAGCCGATAGCGAACGATAGGATGATCCTTCACGCTCGACCGACTCCCATGCCCGGTGTCTGCCGAGCGATACAATCCTTGTTTCTCTTTGACCATCTCTATTCCGTCGAGTTTGTGATCGAAAGCCACCACCGCGATGCGTTCAGCTGTTGCCGGATTCAGATGGCGAAACCTCGTTGGACAGTTCGCCGGCGAACTGCGTCAATAGTTCTTCGCTTTGGTGGAGTCCGGTGTCGCGGGTCTCGAGCATGAACTTCAACAGCGGCGGCCACTCCTTTTGCCCCCAACAGACCTTTCGACGCAGCAATCGATGCTCGATGCGATCTAGAAACACGTGCTCACCGAGTTGAAACCAATACAAGACTTGGATCCGGCGTCCGGCCTGTACAAAATGCAGCAGCTTTCCCTGAAAGCTCTCGCCATCGCGTCGAGTGACTTCGACAATCTCTTCATCAATTTGCTCCCAACCGGCTTCGCGGTAGCATTGCTGGGGAAAGTGAAGTCGCAAGTACTCGTCGGTCCAAACAGCGTGCACAAGCACCTCCCGGCCCGCCTCGTCTCGATACACGCGGTCAACGCCTGCTTTCGCTCGAAGAATCTCTCGGATCCGAGGATCAGCAGGCAGGTCCTCGCCGGTCCATTGACCGAGTTGCAACGCGGTTTCGTCAAGACTTCGATCGGGAGGAACAACACTTCCCTTTTCATAGCCGTCACGGATGTAACTGACCGCAAAGTTTCCTGCGATCAGCAAGAAGACGGCAAAAACTGATTTGTGGATCATCATTCTTGGGGACGAATACGGCTATGGTTTGGAGGTGAAAATCGCGTCATCAACGGGATTGCTGCATTTTTCCGTGACCACCGCACCCGAAACCTGGTGGCTCAACGCCGGAAGCACCTGCAGCGCTTTTTTCATGTTTGCCGTCCGGCTAAAGTCGCGGCGGACGGCGAAGATGATTTGGTCGACATGGGGACAGAGGTATCCGATGTCAGCCGACGAGAGCACAGGGCTGGTGTCGATTACAATCACATCCGCGAGAGACCGGAGTTCTTTCAGCAACGGTTCGGCTTTATCCTCCACCAATGCCTTGATCGCACTCGGGCAGCAATCTCCGGAGGTGAGAACGCTGAGGCCTTCGGTCTTTGTCTCCCGAATCGCATCCGCCAACGCAAGGTCTCCGCGGAGAACTTCGCAGATGCCGACCGACGAATCCGCCTGGTAAATCCGGTGCAGGCCCGGTCGCCGAAGATCGAAGTCACAAAGAATGACTCTCCGCGTGCGATGTGCCAAATGGGTGGCCAGTTGGCTTGCCAGTGTTGTTTTGCCTTCGCCTCGAACCGCACTGGTCACCATATAAATCTGGGTCCCATCAGTGGACTCGGGAAGGGTGGGATGCGACAGACGCGAGGAAATGCGTTTGACGGATTCATTCAGACGGAGCTGCCAGATTCGGGATCGCTTGTCTTTGGTATCGTTTATCCGACGTAACACACCGTTGGGAATGATCGGGACCGTCCCCAAGACGTCGAGCCCTGTTTTGCTAGATAGACTCGTCGATGAGTTGACCTTGCCTCCCAACAAGTCGACCAGAAGCAACACGGTCAGGGGGACGAATAGGCTCATGACACCCGACGCGCCGGCGAGCACCGCGCGCTTCGTCACGTCGGCCGGATCCATTTCCTCAGCCTTTCGCAGGACTTCGACCCGCGGTCGCGACTGCAGTTCGACTTTCAGTTCTTCACGTTGCTTGGCGATGCTCTGCAGTACCGCGTCGACTTGCTCGATCTCGCCTCGCATCATCTCCACATCGATCGACTGATTCCCGACGCTCTTGAATTCACTCATCAGACGTGCTTCGTCCGCTGCCAATGTTTCCTTCAGCTGATCGAGCACTCGGATCTCGGCATTGATTTGGTTGATGCGGTCGGCAATCTGTTGTTTTCGAATCGTCTCACGAGCCTTGTATCGAAGCGGCGCAAAGGCGAGTAGCTCTTGTTCGATCTGCCCACGTCGCTCCTTCATTTCGGTGGCAATCTGTGATTGAACTCTTTCAAATGGCGATCCGACCTCTGATTTAAATGCCGAATCCGCGTCCGCCTGCAGGCGAAAGGTGGTCACTTTGTCTCGGACGAGTGAGTTGTAAATGCTGTCTCGAGCAATCGCCGCATCAATTTCCGCCTCGGTCGGCATGATGTTTTCTTGTTCCAAGTCGATGTCGTTTCCTTTCGACGCGACTTCTAATGACCGCAATTCGGCGTCGATGGTCCAGCGATTCGCTTGCAGTTCGATTTGCTGAGTGCGGACAAAGCTGAGTTCCTGAACAAGCAGTTGCTGTCTCATCGACAGTGTCTTTTCGTCGCCGGTACCGAGTTGATCTGCCAAGCGTTTTAGCTCGTTGCGTTTGCGGCGAGATTCCGCTTGTTTTTCATTGAAGACGGCTTCGATCCCGGCGAGTCGACGTTGGCGCGTGTCACGTTCACGGTTGACGACTTCGACCAGATAGGCGTCGACGGTCGCGTTGACAATTTCAACCGGGTTCGCGTCTTTGCTTGCGACCGTTGAAATGGTCATGATTTCTGTGTTGGCCGGAGTGTCGACGCGTACGTTTCTTGCCATCCAGTCGATCGGGCGTTCCATTCGCAGAACAGAGGAGTCTTGCATGTTCCGGAGTGCGGCCGTCATCACCAGCCTCGTCCGCACGAGTTCCTTTTGGGTCCCCTGGAAGATTTCGAATTCGGTGCCTTCGCTTTCGCCGAATACCAAGCTGTTTTCTTGTGACGACAATCGCAGCAGGGAGGATGCCCGATAGGTTGGCACCTGAGACATGAAAACGGCCACCGCCACAACGATCGCCAAGGGGGCCCCGACGATTGCCCCCGCCAATCCTCTCCGCCGCAACCCGTGCAGAAGATCCATCGGGTCGAGATCTGCTCCGCCAGCCGATGCTTGCCCTTGGTTTTCGCTGGGCAAATGATCGGTTTCGAGCGACCCACTTTTTGGTGCGATAGCAATCATGTCTCTCTCTGTTCAGTCAGCGACCGATTGATTCGGACTCGATGCAAACGAACTGCCGCATCCCGGTAGCGTTAGGGCCGGTTGGTTCATTCCGGCGCGTCACCACGGAAAATTCCTGCTCACGATTCACTTGCTAAACCGAACCCAACGCAAGTGGACGGTCTTCGACCGCCGCGGGGAAAACGGCTGCGGTGGCGCGAATCGCGATCAGTGTCATCCCGGCGGCAAGCGGAAGCATGAGCAACCCGAAAAAGTCGTGGAAAACCGCTTCGGCAAGCTCGTGTGACGAGTATTGATACAGCAATCCGGTTGCGACAATTCGAATGATGTTCGACAGGACTGCCGCGGGAATCGCAATCAGGATGGCCGCGACTCGTTCTGGGACTTCATCAAGCAACATCGCCGCCCCCACGCTGACGGCCAGGAACAGTACCGTTGAACGCAACCCCGAACACGCTTCTTCAACGCCGAGTTCGGTATTCGTCAACACGATGACATTGCCGAATGCAGCGGCGGGAACCCCAAGCGTCTGAAGCAAGAAAGTGCTTGCGATCGTGGCCACACGCTGCAACGCCAGATTCCCCCAACTGGCCATGAAATCGGGGATCGGGATCATGAACGGCAAGATCGCAATCGAAGGCCACAACCACGCGAACAACGACTTACCACCGACCAGAAAGACAATCCCGGAGATACAAACGGGGATCGACAGTGGCCCCAACAGTGGGTCCGTCATGTATGCCGACAAACACCGCATCATCACAGCAACAACCATCAGTGCCGTTCCAACGACTGCATTCCCTTTCAAAGGACCGCCCGCGACCATTGCACGTCGGCGCCAGGCGAGAAACAACGAAAACGGGATCACCAAAAATCCATGGATATAATCTTGATTCCCCCACCAACGTCCCGCGAGTCGACCAAGATCGTTGCCGTATGTCCACAACAATGCGGAACCAACAACGGCCATGCACAGCCAGGGGACATATGACTGATTGGATGACGAGGCATTGGTGCCTGACGGGCGGTCAAGAGTTTGTGACATGATGTTTTATGTGCAAGAGAGCAACATGAAGTGGAGGCGTCGACATAGCTTCGCTAGCGTCGGTGACAGGTCTTGTCCCGACGGTTGGCTACCGACAATCCAGACGGAGAACGCATCGATCATTCGATCCGCAGTGAGGTGAGAGATCCCGTTTCCGTGTTTCGCGGCGTACGATAGACATCCCGATTTCATCGTGAAACCCATCCGTGAAACTATTAACGCCTTTGACATCGGCTCTTCATTTGGCTTCTGATCGATCTACCTATTGCGAGGGAGCGACAGAGGTTGTGTCAGCTACAATGCGTGCAACTCGCAAAAATTCGATGAATCGGATCAACTGTCCGTGAATTTGTCTGGCGCCAATTTCAGAAACCAGAAATCCAGACTCATCTGCGTGCTTTGAATGGCCGATCTACGAACAGAGACTGTACCGGGAGACGTGATATCAACATGAAGCGCTATACATTTCTGTTTTCGATCATCGTATGCGTGGCCCTTTGCAGTTCTGCGGCGGCTCAGAATGGGATTCCCATTGGACCTGCCGGAACCTATTCCACAACACCCACGCTGAGCCCCTATTTGGACCTGTTCCGCAGCAGCTCCAGCCCGTTGCCGAACTACCAGCAATTTGTTCGGCCCCAGCTCCAGTTGCGTCAGACGCTTCAATTGCAGAACAGAGCTCTGCAACAGCAGGAACGGGCGATACGTTCACTCGGCCGACGCAGCCAGACGCTCGCTTCACCAAGCGGAATCACAAAGCGTGCAGGCACGTTTCTCAACTACTCAAGGTTCTATCCGACGCTGCAGCGATAACAGCGGAGTAGTCTTCCGGCAATCTTGTCGAGAACTTCAATGTCCGCGCGACGTCGTAATTCTTAAGGCCGATCGCGTGTTCGGTGATGGCGTAGTTCTACGCAACCCTTTCGATTCTTGACGGTTCATTTCCGTCACGTTAGCGTGCCCAGTGTATTTCTCATTGGCACTCGTGCAGCCCTACGATGATGTCTTCGTCAGATATCACGTTGGGCTTCGAAAGGTTTAGGCAGCCGTACGATGAACCGAACGATCAACGGAAAGCTCTTACTGATTTTGTCATCTATCTCCGTGGTTTGCATTGGAGCACTGTATGGCATCAATGCTCTCCAATCGGGACGCACCGCAAGACTTTTTCTCGAAGAGGGACGAAGTGCCTTTGAAGAGGAGGACTACGAACGCGCATTGCGAAGCTACCGCTCGCATCTGAAGCTGGACGCGGATTCCATTGATGGCAGATCCGAATTCGGTGATCTGCTATACAAAATCGGGGAGTTTTCTGGGGCACTGAGTGAGTTTGAACATCTGCTCCGGTTGGACGCGGAAGACAATGTTTCTCGTCGAATGGCCGCGGAGTGCTCGATTCGCGTGGGGCGATTCTCAGATGCAAGAGACCACCTTGAACACTTGCTAGCCGACCAGTCCGACGCGGAATTGCATGACTGGATGGCACAATGCCAAGTCTTTGCCCGAGAGTTTTCCGAGGCCAAGGATTCCTTGCGGCAAGCGATTGAACAGTCCCCTGACCGCATCGAATCTTACACTCGCCTGGCAATCCTGCATCGTGAAGCTTTTGACGCCCCGGAGGCTGCCAGTGCGACCGTCCTGGAAATGACCGACGCCAATCCGAACAGCACTGAAGCATTTTTCGCCCGATCCCAATTCGTTTTTTCCGACGCGGTTCGAGCCGGAAAGTCGGGGGACGCTGAATCGGCCAAACAACTGTTCTCCGAATCGATCGATCATGCAACACGGGCAATTCAGATTTCCCCGGACAATCTCGAGGCTCACTTGTTGATCGTGCGGGCCGCCTCCACTCTGGACGACCATGACCTTGCACGCAAGCACGCGGAATCCGCGATTCAGATTAATCCTTCCGCTCCAACGCCTTTCCTCCTGCTCGCCGAAATCGCTTCACGTCAAGACCGAATCGATCTCGCGATCGAAGAGCTTTCCCGGGGGATCGAAGCAGTCTCGCCCGACAACCCGCGACGAGCAAACTTGATTGCCGGTCTCGCCACAATCTACTTGGAGTCGGAACGTGATGACGACGCGGAACAAACCATAGCAATTTTGGAGTCGAGTCAATTGGACCCGGCGATGGCGAAATACCTGAGGGGACGATTGGATCTTCGTCAAGAGAAATGGGATCAAGCAATCAATCAGCTTGAATCCGTGCGATTGGCATTTGTCGAACGCCCCGAAATGATGCGAGCTGTCGATTTCTTTCTGGGCGAAGCGTATCGAAACAAGGGTTCCTTCGGCCAAGCCATCACGGCGTATCAAAGTTCGATCACCCTTGACCCCACCTGGGCACCTCCACAATTGGCACTCGTTGGCGTCCTCGAGTATACCGGCAAGTACGACGAAGCCTTCCAGCAGCTACAGAAACTGGTGAAATCAAACAACGCACCGGATGAAGGGTTGCTCGCACTTGCTCAGCGGTCGGTGCAACGCAATCTGCGTTTACCCCCGCATGAACGCGATTGGTCAGTAACGGCAGAAATTATCGATCAAGCTGAGCAACGGTTTCCCGACAGACCGGAAGTTGCGATCCTTCGTGCCGAAGTACTAGGGGCACGCGGCGAAACGGGAAAAGCAGCTGAATTGCTGAGCCGATCGATAGACGATGGAGGAAGCGAGGCGAGCGAAGATCAACGCCCAATCTATTTTGCGCGTTTGAACCTCGCACTGGGAGAGAATGATTTCAACCGTGCCCAACAGCTATTGGACGAAGCGTCACAACGGCTTGGCAAACTGCCGGACATTACCGTGGCCCAGGCATCGCTCTTTATACTGCGAGATGGGGAAAATGCGATTCCGTTGGTTCGGCAGCTGATCAAGGAGTCGACAGACTTTTCCGATGAAGACCAGTTTGCGATACGGCACTCGATCGGTCAACTTGCTGCATCCAACGGTCTGTCCGACTTTGCCAAAGAGGTGGCAGATCACCTACAAGCATCCCACCCCCAGGACGCGCGCACTTGGTCGTTGTCCATTGCACTCTCGCTTTTGACACACGAAGAATCGAGCCTTGCCGACGAACTGGACCGGCTCAAGGCAATCACAGGCGAATCCGCCTACTGGCATTTCGGCCAAGCAAATTTGGCTTGGCTTCGATCGGATAACGAGGGCACCGAAAATCGCGACAAAGCAATTGCACATCTGAATCAGGCAAAGAGGCTACGGCCGAATTGGTCGCCTCCCTACCTGCTGGAATCCCAATTCTTTGCCGCAGCCGGCGATGATGACAACGCCCTCGAGGCATTGTTGAAGGCAATTGAACTAGGTGAGCGGTCTCCCAAGATCATCCGAAACGCGACATCGTTACTGTTTGAAAAGAAACAGTTCGCGAAAGCGGACGAGTTGCTCCGCTTACTCGATCTAAATGAGTTCTCAACAATCCAGGGACTCGGACGAACCGCGTCCTACATTTCGGCCGGTCAGAACGATCTTGTTCGAGGTATCGAACTGGCGCGGATTGCAGCGAAGTCATCCGACCAATTCGAAGACCACCTTTGGCACGGTCAACTGGCGTCCAAACTCTACAGCCAGTCGCGTCAGAACGGACAGAACGATCAAGCGGCCTTATTTCTGGACGAAGCCAAGTCTGCCTTCGAGCGTGCGACGGAGATTTCCCCACAATCCCCAGGCACCTGGATACAGCGGATTCGCTTCCTCGTCGACCAGAAACAAGAACAAGATCTCATCCAGATCGTGTCCGATGCGACGAGTTCGATCCGTCCGGAAGAGAATGAGTTTGCGAAAGCTCAAATTTTGGCGATTCTTGGGAAGACGAAAGAGGCCGCTCTGACCTTCGAACGGGCGCTTGACCGAGGGCCCATCGACGAGGAAAAACTTCGAACCGCAATTGCATTCTACTTTCGTCACCAGGCGTCCGCACTCGCGCAAAAACGCCTCGAACAGTTGATGTCGATCGATCCGCTATCGGCAGACGCACAGTCGTGGTGCAATCGACATCTCGCAATGTTGTCGATCCTTCGAGCAACGCAGGGGGATGTTCTCCAAGCATTGGCCTTGGCGAACAAAAACCTCACCGATTCGCCGAACAGTGTCGCGGACCTTCGTGTCAAAGCTGCGGCAACCGCCATGCTTTCTGGAGCGGACTCCATCGGGAAAGCGATCGAGATTTGGGAGTCCATTTCGCGACACCCCGACGCCCGGCCCGATGATCACTACCAGCTTGCACGACTTTACCGACGTACAAGCCAATGGGAGAAAGCTTCGGATCAACTCCGTCAAGCGATCGCTGGCATGGCCGGGCAGGAGGACGCAAGCAGGTACATCGCTGAATATGTCACCTGGCTGATGGAACGCGATGAGTTGGCATCGGCGGATCAATGGCTCTCTCGGCTAGAAGAGACCGGACAATCTCAAGAGATGACTCTGCCGCTAAAAGCGCAGTTGTTCACTCGGCAAGGCAAACATCCACAAGCGTTGAAACTTGTGAACCACTTTGTCGGCGGTGACGCCGAACGCGGCATCGATCGCCTGAGAAACGCTGCCAGTTTGGCTCAATCACTGTCGCGTCTTGTTGATCCCTCTGATCTACCCCAATATCAAAAACTTGAAGTCGAGTTGTTGCAGCAAGCATCGGATAGGGATTCTCGCTATCGGTTTTTGCTCGTCCAAGCGATGGCGAGCCACGACAAGACGGACGAGGCAATCGAACTGGTGCTCCGCGACGATTTTTTGAAAGAAGACCTTGCATTCGCCATTCCGGTCATTGACCACCTCCTCAACTCTGGGAAGTTGTCTACCGAACAAATCGATAGGCTCGGCACGGTTGTGCAAGACATGGAACAGCAATTCGGAGAGAGTCTCCATACGCTGGGTTTATCCGCATCGCTTGAAAAGGCGAAAGGTGAGATGCAAAAGGCAGAGACGATTTATCGCAGCATCATCCGGCAAGATGAAGGCAACGTGGTCGCATTGAACAATTTGGCCGTTTTGCTGAGTGAAGAATCAAGAACGCTCGACGAGGCCGCGGAGTTGTCTGACAAGACGATTGAAATTGCGGGCCGCAATCCGGCACTGCTCGATACACGAGCAGTGATTGCGATCGCCTCAGGCGAAGGCGCCAAAGCGATTGACCTGTTGGCCGAAGCATTGCAGCAGCATCACGATCCCCCGGCAATCTTCTCCTTTCACCAAGCCGTCGCCTACCTCAAAGCTGGCAACACCGAAGCAGCAATCCGATGCTTCAAGAAGGCCTTGCAAGATCAACTCGACACCACAAGACTGGGGAAACAAGAGCAGAGCTGGTATGCAAAGCTGAGAGAGTTCAGCTAGTGCTTCGTCAACTTTTATTCTTAGGGTACCGCGGAAAAGGGGTCAGGTACCAAAAATGCGAAGCACCCTGCGGGCCATTTGGTTTTTGGTACCTGACCCCTTTTCCGCTCGACAAACGCAGGCTCGAAAATTGAAAGCTGACAAAGCACTAGTGCAACACCCTGATAAATCGTGAGGGAAATCAGCCTGCAGGACGATTGGGGCAATCGTCCTGCAGGTAGTTGGGGGCGATTGCTCAGCTTTTCGCCACAACGCCAAGATTTCGCAAAACGAATGGACGGCAATTTTCCAACCTTGTTCGCACCGATCTGGATGGGTTAACGAACTGTCCCGGAAACGACGAGGCGTTCGATGACGCCGGCAATGCGTTCAAGTTGGGAATCCATTAGGCTTGAACCGCTCGGTAAACAAAGCCCGCGTTCGAAGATGAGATCGGCAACGGATCCTCCCTCAACCTCCATCCCCGCAAAAACGGGCTGTAGGTGCATTGGCTTCCAGCAAGGGCGTGACTCGATTTGTTCGGCGTCCAAGGCGATTCGGATCTCGTCGCGGGAAACCCCGAGTCGTGCTCGATCGACAAGGATGCAGGTCAGCCAACAACTTGAAACTCCCTCTTCCGATTCTGGAATCAACTCAATCCCCGGAGCGCTCGCAAATCGGCGGTTGTACCATTGATAAATCTCTCGTCGACGGGCGATGCGTGCATCCAATGAAAGTAATTGTCCACGCCCGATTGCGGCAAGCAAATTGCTCATTCGATAATTGAAACCGATCTCGGAATGTTCATAGTGCGGTGCGTCGTCGCGTGCCTGTGTTGCCCAGTGGCGAGCTTTTTCAGCCCAGTAGGGATTGTCTGTCACCAGCATGCCGCCGCTGCTGATGGTCATCATCTTGTTGCCGTTGAACGAGAAACAGCCGATATCGCCCAGCGTTCCGGCATTGCAACCCCGGTAGGTTGCCCCCAGTGATTCAGCAGCGTCTTCGATCAGTGTCACTTTGAATTCGTGGCAAAGTTCACGGATGGGGTCATAGTGAGCGCACTGACCAAAGACGTCCACGACCACAATTGCTTTCGGGCTCCGTCCTTGGTTTCGAAGTCGCTCCAACGCGATTCTCAACAAATCGGGGTTCATGTTCCAGCTGGTCAACTCGCTGTCAACAAACAGTGGTTCCGCCCCGGTGTAGCAGACGGCATTGGCGGGCGCGACGAACGTCATTGTTGAAACGGGCACCACGTCGCCTGGGCCGACGCCGGTCAGTTTCAGTGCAAGGTGTAGCGCGGCGGTTCCGGAGCTCACAGCAACGGCATGTTTTGCTCCGACGTAATCAGCAAATTCGTTTTCAAACGCCGACAGGTCCGGGCCGACCGGAGCGATCCAGTTTGACTCGTAGGCGCGGACAAGAAAGTCCCGCGCCTCCGGGGCCATATGTGGTGGCGAAAGGAAAATTCGATCCGTATTCATTGCCCGACCTTTGACCGCAAATCGTTGGAAAATGAAAAGTATGGATGGATCGGGCAGTTTCGACGAGGGAGCACCGACAATGTTGTCGCCTTGTCATCGAAGTTTCATCGTTTTCAGGCCAACTGCTCACTCGGCGATTTACAAGTTGGCGCTCGCTGCTTCGTTGGGCATTGGAAACCGGACAGAGCACGACCTGTGTTAAGAAACTGTTATCAACCGTGACAATCTGTATCGAATAAGCAGCCTGCCAGCATAGCGTCGTCTGTGACAGCGAATTCCATCGGATTGTTTGATCTGTATGGTTTGTTCCGATAGGTCCGCATGAACCACCCGATCCGAATTGCGCAGTTCTTCCACGGAACCTAGAATGGATTCCCCTTGCACCAATCACATCCGTTACGCAAGCCTTCTGCTCTGCCTGTTTTGCTGCGGCTGTACGACGTTCCACACACGTCACGATGCGATCGCCGCACTGAAACCAGTCGATGCACCGCGAGAGTTATGCAAGGCGAACCTACCGGAGTACCGAATTGAACCGCCGGACATTTTGGGGATTGAGGTGGTGCGGACGGTCCCCAAGTCGACGTATCGATTGAAGACCACCGATGTCTTGCGTGTTCGCGTTTCTCGCGATTCCATCGACAGGCTCGTCATCGGTGACCTGTTATCGATTCGTGTTCCGGGAGCTCCAGCCCTGTCGCCGGTCGATGGAAATTTTCTCATCCAGCCTGACGGCTCGGTAAGTCTGGGAACGCCGTACGGCTCCGTTGTTGTCAGTGGAGTCAGCTTGGAAGAGGCAGGGCATAAGATCGAGCAGGCCCTCTCGACGCACCTCGTCGCTCCGAAAACGTTCATCGGACTGGCGCAAGCGGCGACGCCGATCGACCAAGAGTACAGCATCGAGATTGACGGCGCGATCGACTTTGGAAGCCCCTACGGACAGGTCCAACTCGATGGTCTGACGCTGGCTGAAGCAAAACAAAGGTTGACGCAGAAATTTGCCAACCACTTTGCTAACCCGTCCGTCGGCATCAATTTGATCCAAGCGAGTTCGCTGCAGCAGGTCGTCGGTGAGCACCTCGTCGGGCCAGACGGCCGCATTACACTGGGGATCTACGGGTCCGTCAACGTCTCCGGATATACCCTTGAACAAGCCAGCGCGGCAATTGAGGCAAGTTTGTCAACCGTTTTGGACAAACCAGAGGTCGCGTTGTCCGTGCTGTCATACAACAGCAAGATCTTCTACGTCATTACCCAAGGGCCAGGTATCGGCGATGCCGTTTATCGTTATCCGATTACCGGAAACGAAACCGTGCTGGATGCACTGTCATTGATCCAGGGCGTCCCTCAGGGGTCGAGCAACGAGATGTGGATCGCGCGTCCCACGGGGCAACCTGGAAAGCATCAGCTGTTGCCGATCGAATGGGAAGAATTGACCGCCCTTGCCGAAACCAATACGAATTATCAACTCATGCCCGGCGACCGGTTGTACATCCAACGCGATCCCTTCGTCACCTTCGATACACGATTGGCGAAATTCATCAGCCCGATCGAGCGTGTGTTCGGGATTAGCATCCTTAGCGCCGAAACCGCGACTCGCTTGTCCGGCAAAGTTCTCTCTGGCGGCGGAAACCCAAGAACACAGTTCTAACCTGCCGCCCGACGTTCAATCACAGCGAACTCCTTTCCACCGATCCATTCGTTCACGCCGAAATACCTATGAAGACTACCTTCATCGTTCGATCCTGCTCTACAATGGGGCTCTCTGTGATGCTGATCTGCTCAGGCTGTGTCTTGACACCTGAGCGAATCCTTCCGAAACCGGGAGCGTTCACCAATCCAACTCACGGCAAGATTTGTTATCCCAAACACTTCCACGGGTACGAGCTGACGTCCTGGAACTCGTTGGACTCATTCGGCCCCGTCATGATGGCTCGATGCCATACCTGCAATTGCCTCTCATGCAATTGTCTCCCAACGGGATGCGTCGCAGCCTATCCGACGACAACTGATCAATCTGTCGAAGATGTTTCAACCACCGACATGCCGTTGCGGCAGTCTGGTGACTCAATGATTACGATTGCCGTTGAAAATGCATCTGAATTGCCCGGACCCGCACACGAAACCAACAACGAATTTCGTGCGGCGCTGAAACACTATTCCGAGTAGTGCCAACGACCTGGAGTGACGAAGAGATTGCTCGGCGCTGGTTGCGTTTGTTCCCCCGACGCACGAACAACGGCGGCCCTTCCGCGATGCCGACCAAGCCTGAGATTGACATGGTTGTCAATTTTGGGTCGGCATCGGACTCACCAATAGGAGCGAATTCGGGGTCGCAAGCGAATCGGATGGATGAGTCCGGTCGAGATTGACGAGCAGCATGACGCAGCGGGTCTGGTCGTGGAATCGAGTGGCCGCAGGGCGAGCAAGGTTGTCTATGGCAGGTTGGCGACCACGGTGGCCACGTCAGCACGGTCTCCGTGCGAGACCACGGTCTTGCCAAAAACGAGCTTCTGATCTTGATCGACCACGAAGGTTGACGGATAAGCTGTCTCACGCGGAGCGTCCCAGCGAAGCCCCCAAGCATTTGTGAATTTGAAACCTGGATCCAAGACGAAATGGTAGTTGTCCGGAAATGACTTGCTTCCGATGAATTGCTTTGCATGTTCATCAAGCTGATTCGCCTCGCCTGGATAAACCATGACCACTTGGACCTCCGACAGCGCCGACTTCTTACTCAAAAATTCCCCCACTTGGCGGTTGCAAATTGGGCACTGTTTTCCGTACCAACCCCGCAGAACGAGGATCACGACGGGCGACTCCTCTGTCAGTTTCGTCAGCGTGACCTTTTCACCTTTCAGATCCATCAGCTCAAAATCCGGGGCAAGTTCACCGACCTTCGGTGGATGCGGTGGCTCTTTGCCTGGGGTTACTTGACGACGCCGCTGTGCCTGAGCGGTTGACGAAAAGGCGATGGTTGTGAAAAGCAGCAGTAGTCCGAAGGTGGCGCAACGGTTCTTCATGGATCGTCTCTACGTGAAGGGAGGAGTTTCGTCTTTGGAGTGAATGTCCAAAGCGGAGAAATGTACGCCGATCAGTCTCAGAAAAATGACGTACCCCATTTTAACCCGCAGTCGACACGGAAGTGTCGCTTCAGGTTTGATCGTTGATCCTTAGCTTCGTTCACCGCCCCTGATCGGCATCGTTGGCAATCCTGTTTGTTTGGCGTCAGAGGCCGGTTAGAATGCTGTGATGCCACGGTCACCGTGAGCTGACCAAGCGATCGAGAGTTTCCACGCCCTGAGCCATCCCATGAGACGACGTCATTTTCTTCGCAGCAGCAGCGCCCTGATCACGCTGCCTTTCCTGGAATCGTTGGGATTCCAACGTTTCGCGTCGGCCGCCCCTGTTGTTGCGCCACCGAAGCGAATGATTTTCCTGGGCTTCGGTTGGGGAGTGACACGAGAGAGCTGGTTTCCCGATGTCGCGACAACGGGAGCGGACTACGATCTGCCCAAAGGGCTTGCTCCGTTGCAGCGACACAAGAAAGATTTTTCCATCATCCAGGGGTTGGAGAATCAATTTTCAAACGAAGCTCACTGGGGCAGTACGTTCTATCTGACCGGAGCCAATCGCTATGCCGTCCCGGGACAAAGTTTTAGCAACAGCATTTCGGCGGACCAAGTAGCGGCCGAGCAACTGGGAACGGACACACGGTACACCTCGGTGCAGTTGTGCGGTGCCGATAACGACGGCCACGGACCAGGCCAGTCTCTGGCGTGGAATCGGCAGGGCAAACCGGTGGCGGGATGGAACAATCCGGTGGTGGCGTTCCATCGATTGTTCTCCGACGACAGCACTCCCCTGGAGCAACGCCAAGCGATGCTGAAACAGCGACGCAGTGTTCTCGACGCGGTGCTGATCGAGGCGAGATCGGTCCGACGTGGACTGAGCAAGACGGACACCGAGAAGTTGAGTGAATATTTCCAATCGATCCGCGATATCGAAACTCGGATCGCCAAAGAGGAGCAGTGGCTCGATGTGCCCAAGAAACAGGCTGCCCATCCGATCGATGAACCACGTGGAGAAATCGAAGGGTACCAGGAGGTCAAAGTGATGTACGACCTGTTGGTCGCCGCCCTACAAGTCGATGCGACCCGCGTGATCACCTATCGCCAGCCCGGCGGAACCACGTTTCTGCAAAGTCTGGGGGCAACGCTTAGCGGCCACAACATGAGTCATTATGCGCCCGGAATGAGGCAGGAAGTCTCCGAGTTGCGCGACCGCAAACAATCCGAATTGCTCGCCGGACTGATCGATAAATTGAAAGCAACCAAAGAAGCCGACGGAACATCGTTGTTTGACCATGTGTCACTCAGTTACGGAAGCAATATCAACAGCATTCACTACCTGACCAATTGTCCCACTCTGGTCGCCGGTGGCGGGGCCGGAATCAAACTCGGACAGCATCTTGTCAAAGCGGACGGAACGCCACTGTGCAATCTGTGGCTGACGTTGCTGCAGGGAATCGGATTGGATGTTCCGTCGCACGGCGACAGCCAGGGCGTGATCAAGGAGTTGGTCAATGCGTGAGCCACAGCGCGTTGTGGACAACACGACAAAACCGCAGGGAGTCATCGTCCCGCGATCGAACATAAATGGTTTGCTCGTTGCGTTTCTGCTTGCGGTGTTTTCCCAGCCATCGTTGGACGGGATTGCCGGCGCAGAAGATTCACCGCGTGTTGTCATGCCGAATCATCATGGTGCGTTTTTTCAAAAGTATTGCCTGGACTGCCATGATGCTCAATCAGCCGAGGGCAACGTCGATTTGGAAACACTGTCCTTTGATCTTGGCACCCTTCAGTCGGCCGAGCAGTGGCAAAAGATTCTCAATGCGCTCAATTCAGGGGAGATGCCACCGGAGGATGAACGGCAAGCCACCGACGAAGACAAAACCGCGTTTCTGGAGACGCTGTCAAAGCAACTTGTCGCCGCGCGACGACTTCTGGCCGACACCGGCGGCCAGATCACCATGCGGCGTCTGAATCGACGTGAATATGAAAACTCGATCGAAGTTCTGCTGGGGATCAAGGTCGATGCAGGCGATCTGCCCGACGATGCAAACCCCGGTGGATTCGATACGGCAGGTGGATCGCTCTTTTTCTCCAGTGATCAATTCGAGCAATATTTAAAGCTCGCGCGCACTGCTCTCGACCAAGCAATCGTGACGAGCCCGAAACCCAAAATTCAAACCCGGCGAATCGAAGTTGAAAATGAATCGAACAGGCGAGTCCAAAGACTGTATCGATATCATGAAAAGGGCTTTGAAAGGTGGGAAGAATGGCAAGCCAGCGGTGGGAAATCCCCAACCGAGTTCGGGTTTGCTGATGACAATGAGGCCGCGTTTCGCAAACTGGGATGGGATCGGAACGGAGCGGACTTTGCCCATTACTTGGCCCGAGAGGAAACACAGCACGGTGCTCTACTGACCGTGAACGAGCCGAATCCGCAAGTCGGACTCGTGATTCCCGATGAAGCGCCGCCCGGCCAATACCGGATTCGCGCACGGATCGGTGTGCTGGGCGATCCCGATCCCTCGCGAACATTCATTGAGATCGGGTTTCGTGGCGAACGAATTGATTCGTCGATCGACTTGATCGCATGTCGAAAGGTGAATGCACCGATCAGCGATCCGGAGATTGTCGAGGTTTTGGTCGATATCCCGATCCTGAAGAAACCTCTGACCGTTGATGTTGGTGTCAACACGGGGAAACGGGTCGACATTGGAGAACGTGTCATCGCGCTGCGCCAACGGATGCCCAACGTGTTCAAAACGGGCTTCGCCCTGCGACGCGATTCAATCGCAAAAACGGGGGCTAACATTGAACCCGCGTTGTGGATCGACTGGGTGGAATGGGAAGGCCCGATGATTCAACAATGGCCGCCCGCATCCACCCAAGCGATCTTCTTTGACGATGTGGATCGTGCCAAAGACGCAGATTACGCACGAGCCATCATCGAGCGATTCGCAAAACGCGCGTTCCGTATCAAAGAGGCGGACCCGGAGTTTGTTGATCGCTTGACGGGAATGTGCTCCAGCGAGATGGACAGTGGCAAGCGTTTTGAAGAAGCGATCAAGCTGCCGTTGTCACTGGTGCTTGCGTCGCCCGGTTTTCTGTATCTGCGGGAGCCTGCGAGCGATCCGGTACCCCGAGACCTGAGCGGTGAAGAACTTGCGGTTCGGTTGTCTTACTTCCTGTGGAGTTCGCCGCCCGATGACGAACTTCTCGCCGCCGCCCGAGCGGGCGAGCTGACGACCGCGGCCGGATTGGCTCGCCAGACCAGTCGTCTGCTCGACGATGAACGTGCCATGGAATTTGTCTCCGGATTCACCCATCAGTGGTTGCAGATGGAGCGTCTCGATTTTTTTCAATTTAACCCCAAACTCTACCCCGAGTTTGATGCCTCCGTGAAATTAGCCACTCGACAAGAAGTCTATGCGACGATTGGTAATCTGATCCGCAGCCACGGGCCGATTGGCGAGCTTTTAAAATCCGACACGATCCTGATCAACGACCTGTTGGCCGACTACTACGGCATCAGCGACGTTCACGGCCCGGCGTTTCGCGAGGTCACGGTTCCCGACGGCATGCCGCGTGGCGGTCTGTTGGGAATGGCCGCGATCCTCGCCATGGGCAGCGACGGAGAACGCTCCTCTCCGGTAGAACGAGGTGCCTGGGTGATGCGAAAGCTGCTGCATGATCCACCGCCCCCAGCGCCGGCCAACGTGCCCCAACTCAGTCGCCTCGCCGGCGAATCCTTACCCGCTCGTCAACTGTTGGAAGCCCACATGGAAGAATCGCAGTGCGCCCAGTGCCATCGCAAAATTGACCCCATCGGTTATGGGCTGGAACATTTCAATGCGGTCGGGCTGTGGCGAAAAACGGAACAGGTCATGGTGCGTCGAAAAGCCAAGGAGTATCCCATCGATGACGCCGGAACGTTGCCCGACGGGACAGAATTCCAAGGCTTTTTTGAACTGCGTGATCGCATCGCCGAGCGTGAAGCGATGTTTGCCCGCGGCTTCGTCGAGAACCTGATTGAGTACGCTCTTGGCCGTCCCTATGGATTCACCGACCAGGATCTTTCTGATGCCATCCTCACCCACGGTGAACAGAACGGCCGAACCTTAAACACCTATCTTCACGCGTTGGTTCAATCGAAAGCCTTTCAGCAGAAATGAAAACAATCTAGCGGCAGAAGCCACACGCTGCGGCCAAAGCAAGGAGAAGGGGCAGCGACATTCTTGTCGTTCGGCCCTCCGGTTCTCCCGGGGCGGACGAAATTCTTGACGAATTTCGCTACGCCAGAAATTGTTCCGGCGGTCCTAGGGCTTCCTCGGCCAAGTGGCTGGATTCCCACGCACGGTATACACTTTCCACTTTCCTTTTGCGAAGTACTCACCGTGTAAGACATAGCCGAACCAATCGCTCCACACGAGGCGTTCATGTCTATACTGTGTGGCGAATGGTCGGCGTTTCCGAAAATCAGCTATCGTCTTTTCTTTGAAATCAGCATCGGTGATGACGCGATATTTTGCGTACACGGTTTCGAAGACGAACGGTGATGCTGCGAAGATCGCCGCAAAGAACGCGACAACGACGATGAGAGTCTTCAGCTTAAACTGCCTGCGTCGCCGCTTTTGCCTCAATGATCTACGTTTGGCGATGTCCTGAAGACGGTTTAAAACCGTGAGGTAGCTCGTATCACCAGCTGGCCGCATCAGATTCTTGTATGATTTTTGTGGTCGCATCGAACATGCTTTCAGTGCGAGAATCAACCCTGCCGTCAATACCAATTCAGATTACTCGAATGAGAACAGTCGATCAATTGCATCCGTCGTCGTTCTGGGAACCGGATCGGGCAAGGAGCATCGGCTCGCTCTGGGCGGTGATCGAACACGACCGAACCCACGACTGCCAACGGAGCTCGGCTGATCCATTTCTCTCGACTTCACACTACGATTTACTGGAGCGATCGCAGGCGATCACGAAAGGTAGTTCAATGAGCTTGTTTGCATGTTTTCGAATCTTGTGGAACGCCGGAGCTGTTGTCGTGCTGCTATTGGCATGCCAACTCGGCCAGGTCCATGCACAGGAACAGCCGGCGACAAACGCATCTCCCATGGAACGCGTGCGGTTGTCAAAGGACGGAACAAAGTTTGTCTTGGCCGATTCCGGCGCGACATTCGCTCCATGGGGGTTCAATTTCGTCGGCGAGTTCGGCCGGATCGTTGAGGAGTATTGGGAGGAGGATTGGCCCGGCGTCGAAGAAGATTTTCACCGCATGGCCGCGCTCGGCGCGAACGTGGTGCGCCTGCACCTTCAGATCGGCACCTACATGGAGACCGCCGAAGAGGTCGACCCGCAAGCTTTGGCCCTGCTTCGGCGAACCCTCGATCTGGCGCAACGATGTGGTCTTTATTTGGATCTGACCGGGCTGGGATGTTATCACCTCGATGCCGTGCCAGACTGGTTGGATGACCTGTCCGAAGCGGAACGTTGGGAGACCCAGGCACGTTTTTGGGAAGCGGTCGCAGAAACCTGTGCCGGCCATCCCGCCGTGTTCTGCTATGACCTGATGAACGAGCCGGTCCTTGGGAGGGCCAAAGACGGCGAACATCCGTGGTTGCTGGGCGAGCTGGAGGGCTTCTATTTCGTGCAAAGGATTTCCAGTGATCCCATGCAGCGTGATCGTCAGACGATTGTTGAAGCCTGGGTCAAAAAGATGGTGCGGGCGATCAGGAAACATGATCGCGATGGGCTGATCACCGTGGGCGTGATTCCGTGGGCACACGTCTGGCCCACCGCCAAGCCTTTGTTCTATTCTCCGGATGTGGCGCGGCACCTCGATTTCGTGAGCGTCCACTTTTACCCCAAGGCGGGCGAAGTCGAAAAAGCGCTTGCTGCTCTGTCCGTTTATGACATCGGTAAGCCATTGGTTGTCGAAGAAACGTTCCCTTTGAGCTGCTCACTGGAGGAGTTCGACGAGTTTGTCGAAGGGGGCAACGTTCGAGTCGATGGCTGGATCAGCCACTACTTCGGCAACTCCATCGAGGAGCATGCCGCAGGTGCCAAGCCGTCCGGGGAAGTCACGGCTAAGTTTCTCAAGTACTGGAAAGACAAGAAGGCGGCGATCCAAACGGAGCAGCAATAGCCGCATAGAAATCCCCACCCGGCAGGAACACGCGACAAACGGAGGGGCTCGCCGTACGACAAAGACAGATTGGGCAGCGATTCGGATGGCAAATCGCCGGCTTGGGGGCGACCCGTTTCGGTTGGGGCCGAACAGCGGAGGGGATTGGTTTAAACTGAGGCCAGTGTTGGGTCTTTGAAACCTCTGTCGGATTCTGGTCAATGGTGGCCAGCCCCGCATTCTCATCCATTCGTCAAGGAGTTGTTATGAACCTTCGTTCGTTGGGTGCTTCGGCTGGTGAAGTTTGGAGTGGAAGTTGCAGCGGGCGACACTTGCTCACGGGATAGGCGATTGCGGAAAGACAAGCAGCTTGATATCGGGGTGGTTCTCTTTGAATTGCGACTCTTCGCCCTCGCTGATTTGCGTTTTGCCGATGGTGATCCATTTTAACTTTTCAAGATCGCCCAGACGTTGCAGCTCTCCGCCAAAGATATTCGTCCACTGCACAGAAAGCCGCTCCAGGGTTTCCATCTTGTTGATGTGGTCCAGTGCGTCATCCGTGATCGGGGTGCTGGCCATCGACAATCTCGTCAGCTTGGGAAACCACTTGGAAATCGCCGCGACTCCGGCATCACTAACGTTCGTTTTTTGAAGCGAAAGTTCCTCCAGATGGCTCATGCCCCGCATCGCTGCAATGGATTCGTCGTTTATGTCTGAGTTATTTAGCGATAGTTTGCGAAGCGTCTGGATCCCTCCCAGCAAGCCCATTCGTTCGGGCGAAATGCTTATTTTGTTGAGGGCTAACGATTCAAGCGACGGCAGTTGACAGAGGGCGCCGAGGCCTATTTCGCTGATGGGCGTTTGCTGGTGCGGCGTGATCTGGAGGTCCGAAAGCTGTTTGGCGACAGTCAGGTGTGCAAGATTTGCTTCATCAAATTGGACATCGCTTAGCGACAGCGATTTCAAATGGGGGAGCTTGCCAAATTCACTCAGGATCGCGCTGGTGACGCGGGGGGCGTTGCTGCAGCGAAATTGACTCAGTGACACCATTTTTCTGATATCGGTAAAGGCAGTGTTCGTGATCCTCTCGCAGCGGTAAATGCTCATTTTTTCAATCGTTCCCGACTCGGCAAGCGCAGCGATCAGCGCTTGCACCGCATCGTCGGAAAAATCGATCTGCGAAATCGTAAGCGACTTCAGCGATCGAATCTTTCCAATCGCCTGTGCCCCGATCGGAGAAACCGACAGACGGCTCATCGAGATTGATTCGAGAACGGGGTATTCTCCAATGGCGCTCCATCCGCCGTCAGTAATCTTGACGGAGCTTAGGTACATCCTCTTAATCGGCACGTCGGCCAGCAACTTGAGTTGCTGCTCGTCGTATGACTCGGATCTGGTGAGGAAGACGGTGGCAAGATTGGGCGTCTTCTTTAGTTTTGCGGCGATCTCGGGCGTGATGGCACCGCGTAGATGTGCGTTTCTTCCACCGGTGGTGCGGTTGTCAGTGAAGCCGACCGAAGGCGCGCGGAGGTTAAATGGCCGCCGCCCCTCGTTCAAAGTGACGCGGCGAAGCGAGGACGTTGCTTGCTCCAGTTTCGCGATTCCCTCCTTAGTAACCTTGGTTCCACTGAGCCGGATGGTGGTTAGCTTTGCGTGACCGTGCAGATGAGCAATGCCGGCATCCGTGATCTCCGCGTTCGTGATCGAGAGCGATTCGAGTTCCTTTGCGTTACGCAGGTGGCGAAGGGAATGGTCGTCGATCGCTGTGCTGTAGACGCTTAGATAGACGAGACTCGCACGCGAAAGATTTTCCCAGCCGGCGTCACTGACGCCTTCGACTCGGCTGATCCTGATCCGGAGAGGAATTTCGATCCGTGACATCCATTCCCATTGTGTGTTATCGACGGCAGATACCACAATCTCGACACTTCGAATCGCTCTCAACCGATTGAGTACGTCAACCGCTTCCCGATCGAATTCAAACTTAGAAATCATGAGTGTGTCGAGCTTCGTGATCCCTTCGATGATCTTTAACTGATCAAGTGAGTCGGGCTGAAAAGACAGGACTCGCAGACTGGGAAAGTCGGTCAGATGTCGAATGCCATCCGCCGAGAACTGGGTGTCGTTAAGAAACAAAAATCTAAGTTTGCTGAGGTTTTTCAGCTTGCCCAGACCATCGTCTGTCATGGAAACGTCTAAGAACGACAGAGTCGAGATTGATGGGAGGTCCAAGATCGGCGCAATCGCGGCATCGGTGATCTCGTTGCTTCGCATGAACACCGAAGTCAACTTCGGCAGAAATTGTAGGTAGTGAGCTTGGCGGTTGGTGGTGATCGAGACGCTCGTCGCGTTCCCCTCTTTGGAAAGACTTACCCTGACTCCCAATGACGTGAGCTTGGCAATGGCCCGCTCCTCGTCCGTGGTTTTCAGTTCCTTGACCCGTGCGGCAGCAATCGCGGCGATCTGGTTGGCGGGCTCCTCGCTGAGACGCTCGAGCGCGGGCAACGCGATTTCGACTCCTTTCGGGTCGCGCGAGATTTGCGCCAATGCCTCAACGCACCGTGTCGCGACTTCCAATTGGTCTGACTTCGCGCCCTTCTCGAGTGCGCCTACCGCGCGGCTTCCCGCCGCGACCAGTTGGTCATACGAGGTTCGCCGCGTATTGAATTTGTTGCTGCTAAGTCCATTGATTAGCACCTCGAACGTCGCCGGCTCATTCTGATCTGCTGCTGGAGACTCTGTCGCGACATTCAGCTGGGCTTCCAAGCTGGTTGCAGCCGCCAAGGCGAAAAGAGTCGTAAAACCGATCGTTCTCAATACAGCCGTCACATGAAAAGACTTTGCCATCACATCCTCCCTCGGGATTGCAAATCGCCCAACGCCAGTAGCGAGCGATTCATTTTGCAGCGCCCGCAGATGACAGTCTAACATTCCGCCAGCACGCTGAGGTGGCAGCCTTCTTCGAGCAGGCGGATCGCGGCGAGATCGGCGTGCGATTGGGGAATCACATCAATGACATCGGCGTTGAAGGATACAACAGTGCACCGTCCGATAGCGGGTCGTTTCTCGTGGGGGCAGGTTTTTTAATAGAAGGTAATAGAATTGGCCACCCACTTTTCTTGGCTCGATTTCGGTATTCGGGTCCACTTTCATCTTGCTCAGTACACCGTGGGGAGATTGCTTTGGCTCGGAAACCTCGCTCGGAAGTGGTGGATCCCGAGTCGGATCGGTCTGGACCATCACGGCTGGTGCGAACTGGTGCAGAAGTTCGACAAGATCTTCAAGCGTGTCGCGGGGACGGCAGGCAATCTCGCGGCTGAAACCACACGTGGCGGCCATGGTTGGCTCTGTGCCCCTGGGAACCCACTGTAACCGGCCGGTTGATTAAAGCCG
Organism: Stieleria neptunia; assembly: GCF_007754155.1. Taxonomy (NCBI): domain Bacteria; kingdom Pseudomonadati; phylum Planctomycetota; class Planctomycetia; order Pirellulales; family Pirellulaceae; genus Stieleria; species Stieleria neptunia. Next base: position 2,909,741 of record NZ_CP037423.1, read on the forward strand.
CCACTTCGCCACGGTCGATAAGTCAAGTCGCTGGTGGCTGCTGCGCTGCCGACGGGAAATCATTCAATGATCGTCGGCGTCTCGATGGATTGAGCTAGAAAATGGAATGTGAGTGTCCTGACAGCCGCTCCCCGCGCAGAGGTTTTTAGGTGGCCCCGTTTACCCTGCTGTTTACCCTCTGGAAGAAGTCGCACCACTTGGATTTCAGCAATCCCAACGACGCGACAGGGGCGTGGTGGCGGCAGGAGAATCGAGAAACGACCGTCTCGCTTGTGCGGCGTCGGGGCTTGACCGAGCAGACAAATCCTGGGCGGATTGCGTAACGAGCCGCGGTCGCTGCAACCTCCGCTCATCAATTACCTGTTCGATCCGGCGCCGCACGGCATCAGCATTCCGCTGCAATGCGTCGGTGTGTCCGGCGGGCAAGCACCGATGCGAGCGTAGCCCCTTGCTCAGGCGTGCGGGATTGAATCGACAGACCGCCAGCGATTTGCCGCTCACCTTATGCGCGCATTGTTTAGAACTCGACCGTGATCACGAACTTGAGGACTGACGCCGTCTTGCCATCGTGCTGATGGGCGATTTCGACATCCCACTGACCGAGACTCGATACGTCTGTCTTCCATTGAATCTTACCGGTCTTCGGATCGACCTTCATTCCCTGGGGACCGTTTTTCAATTCATACTTGCCTTCGGCCTTCGGCAGCTTCGGGTCAAAAGCCAGCGTTTCACCCTGCTTGATCTTCTCGGGTGGAGAAAGCGGCTTGGTCGTTGATCCATCCTTTGCAATCTTGTTCGGCGCAGACTTCGGTAACGGGACGCAGTACCAGTCGGATTCGACTTCATCCACCATCAATGCAAATCGCCCGCGGATATTTGCACCGTACGTCGAGATGCAATACAGCAGATAGTCGTTTGAGCCGTCTCCAATGACACACGCGCGACTCACCGCGGCACCCGCAATGCGACCAGCCACCGTTAGCACGGAGCCATGATTTGCCGTGCCAACGAGCAGTTTCGCGGGGCGATCATGCAGGTGGATGTTCTTGGTCAGGAACATGCTGACCGGCTGTCCAAGCGGAACCTCTTTCTTCCACAGTACCTGTCCATTCTGGTCAACGGCAATCAATGGTAAGGCCTCTGGATTGCTCAGGTCGTTGCCCCGAGTCATCAGGAATTTTGTGCCATCGTGCCACGCGGCGATGATCGTTCCATCGATCGTCCACAGCGTTTCATCATTAGCTGGTGTGAACGCGGCGGTCTTGTTTTCTACCTTCGCCGCAACAAAGTGCTTTTTAGGCGTCGGATAGATTGGGCCGACTGTTTCGTGTTCAAATTTGGCGATGCTCCGGCCGCCTTGCATTTGAGAAATTGTGGGGATCCCACTCGGGCTGCCCCCAAAATTCCGTTGGGACGCCACGTAATCGCCCATGACGACCATGCGTTCAGAATCTTGTGTGCTGACCGTCTTCGTTGTCCGCGATTCGACATCCAATTCCAAGAGCACCGTATTCCGATCCGGGGCTGCTCCATTCGGACTGCACAGTACGTAAAGGTTTTCGGACATCACCGCCAAGCTCAACGCGACGGGAACACCGCGATTCACTTTGATCGGTGCTGCGTTAACGATGCGATGACTCTCGGGATCAACAATGGCAACGACCTTCGACTCTGGGCAGAGCACTGCAATGTTTTTCCCGAAGACCACGACATCGGCCGGCGAGCGAGGAACTTGAATTCGATCACCCACGCGCTGATCATTGGGATTCCAAAACACCAATTCTTTGCTCGTGTTTCCTTCCCGCACGATGTACGCGCCGTCTCCGTTTGGTGAAGCCGTCCAAGCGATCACCCGTCCAACAAAATCGACGGGGATCACACGGTCCTCTGATTCGCCCTTCGAATCACTCTGAGCTTGCACCGGAGTGATCGATCCGGAAATTCTACCATCCCGCACCGGGATACTTAACGCCGGCTTTTCCTTGACCGTTCCATCCTCAAGGACCGCTCGCGTCACCAGCGAAACATGCTTGGACTTCAACAGGATATCGGCCGAGACAGTCGCTTCACGTCCATGACGTGTAAACGGAACCTCCGTCGTGTTGCCATCGCTGGAAACGATGGCGGTCAACTCACGAATGTTCTCATATGGGTCACACAATGTGATTGCGATCTTCAGTTTTGCAGTGCCGTCAGATTCGATGTCGACGGCAACGATGTCGCCTGCGAGAAACGATTGAACTTTATTCACCGGGATCGCGAAACCGATTCCAGCGTTCTGAACCGTTGCGGCTGCGACACCAATCAGTTGCCCGGCAGAATTGACGACCGGACCGCCTGAGTTGCCGGGGTTCAGGTTTCCATCGAGTTGAATCAGCTCGAGCTGATCATCTTCGTCACGACGCAAGCTTGACACAGACGCCTTGGAAATCGTGATGGCGGGTGTCTTTCGATTGCCCTTCAGTTCTGCGCCGAATGGAAATCCAAGTACAAATGTTTCCATCGTTTGGCTGACCTCGGCAGAATCGGCGAACGTCAGCGGTGACGGCAAGTCGTCGGCCTTGACGTAAAGCAACGCAAGATCCTGTCTCACTCTCGATGCGATGACATCCGCAGAATGGATCCTCGCCGCGCTCGTCCCGCTTTGAAACACAACCTTGACTTTCGCGCGTTTGTGCCCATCGATGACATGATGATTGGTCAGCACAAATGCACCCGTGTCATCGTCAGCAACAAGAAACCCACTACCGGACGACGAACTCCTGCTGGACTCCACCGTGACCATGACAGATGCGTCTTTGAGTTTTTGTAAAAGCGTCGGTTGGATATCGTCAGCATTGGCGACACCGATGAGCGACCCAACAATGAAAACCGCTGAGACGACGCGTAGGAATGAGCAGGTCATGGAGCCTCTGGGTTTAAAAACCTTGAGAGAAATATCAAGTGGAGTCTTCCGACGAAGATCCTAATGAGACTTTCGTTTGCAGCAGCCAGGTAAATCGAGAGCGTGCCGCCGATATCCGGAACAACGCCGTTTTGGTGCCGACTTTGACCGCCTCCAGCGACTGGTAGCGATTTTGATCCTATTTGTCCTGCTGATTTTGCCAGAGATGGCGAGGGTTTTCCACTTGCTCGGCCAGATTTTGCGCAATGAAGAAGGGGAACCATGCCCGAAACGCGTTTTCAGCTGAGCAGACGCCGCGCTGCGCGGCGAATTTGGCCTCGATGGTACAAGAGTCGGGTGCCACACTTTGCCGGGAATGACATTGCGACGGCCGAGCACCTGCCGATCAACCGGGACGGTGGTTTGCCAAGCGGTGCGGGTTGGCGGCGATGTAGACCACGATGACGACAGTCGAAAAGAGATGAATGGTGCCACCGACCACGTGACATCGGGGCTACCGGCTTGCTGCTTTGCGAGCAGGAGTGTTGACCTTGGTGGGTGTGCAGTGGTCGTAGCGCCCCGAACGAGGGTCGAAGGTGGCAAGCATTCTCGAATCAAATCCTCAACCACGGCGATCTCAAGATTGTCGAACCGTTGCGAGCATCGATCCGCCGACCTTGCTTGGCCACTTCCAGTTCCTAGCAAAGAATCACTAGGCGATAGGTTTCTTTGCAATCGGTTGGACTGACGCGACCTCGGTTACCCATTCAGCGGAGAGACGCTTGTTGTCGCAACAGCGTTTTGCCACGATCTGTACTGTGATGTTTTCTGGTCGGGCACGATTAGGCGTTTTCGGATCGTACTTGGGGGATCGAGGTAGTGGTTTCCAATGATCATTTGGCACGTCTTCGGCGAGATTTACCAGTCCAGGATAGGCCTTCATGCCAAAGAGAACTTTCACGCCCGCCGCGTCCCACCGATCCAGTTGGACCATTTGGGTGAATGCCGTGTCGCCTCGTAAGGCGATGCGACGAAATCCCGCTCGGCGACATAGCTCGATCGCACGATCGGCTTCCGCGGCGGCGCCTTCTTGACTAACGCGATTGCCACTGCGTTTGCCACTGCGATTGAGCAATCGCAACACTTCACCCGTCTCGGCCAATGTCATCACCAGAGGATGATAGCCCACACACCCTTGTAGCTGATGTCCATTCCCTCTTTACACTGGCCTGTGGTCTCCACAAGCGTACCATCCATCTCGATGGTCGCTTGATCAAAGAACGAATCGCCTTTGTTTCTTGAACAGATGCAGCGATTGATCAATCCGTTCTGGCAGTCCTAGCTTGGTCGCGAATGCATGAGTGGCAGCCACGCCGCCGTAGGCAGTACCATGAGTTTTCTGCGACAACTCGTAGGCGGTGTTAGCACCTTGGATCATTGGCCGACCGCGATCATGAGAGGCGGATTGATCCAGTCTTCGGCGAATTTGTCGTTTGCGTCTGCGGATCAGATCGGGTTTCATTATTTTCACTCGAAATCTCCATCGCGGTGAACGAGCAGAATGTTGGGCCTCGGCAAAAAGACCAACAATCTGCGGGGATACTTCGAGTTTTTCATGCGCAAATCCCGTGCCAATCAGCCGTCATCTGCTGGTTTAGGGACTAGAAGTAGGTCAAGGCAATCGTCGTTACGGATTCGGCCCGATCGTTTCCATGATCGCGCGTTGAGGATGCACGAAGTTCCAGCACGGTCAAGCCTCTGCAGTCTGGCCGCTTGGGTGCACCGTTGTCCTAAATCCAGTCGAATTCTCACGAATGGTGCGCCGAAGGAATTCAGCCATTTTGCGGCGGTCGATGCAACCTCCCGCAGTTACGGAACCATATGACTAGATCGCTAATGGATTGGTTCACGCCCTTGCGATTGCGATGTCGGCCTGCCGCTGCTGTGAGGTGAGTGCGTCACCTTTGTGGCTTGGCATGGATCCAATTGTCGAACGGACTGCTCACGATTCGACATTGATCAGCCTGTTGCGTAGCTCCTCAAGACGTGATTTCTCGGGTCTCAGGTTGGTCCGAATCTCACGTCTGATCTGCCAATATGCGAGCCCCATGAATACGACGAAAGCTGGAATGAAGATGGTGTAGAACGAGTAACGCTTCGAATCCTCAACGATGAACAAGCCGATCGCCAGCCCCAAGCTTGTTGGGCCCGCAAACCACCAGAGGAAGTTCCGTATTCGCCCCATTTGGTAGATTACCGCGTCGATGGATTGCTGGACGATCCCAAGCAGGGAAGCATCGAAGCGCATCTCCCGTTTCTTGCGCGCGTTTCGGCCAGTCCAGACAAACATTGCGGCCAATAGGCTGGCGATAGAGCCATGTGGACTCAGCAACTTGCGTCTTGTACCCCGGGATCGACTTCCACACTTGGAATGCGATTTATTGAAGCAGGTCGTCGCGATCGTGTATTGACTGCGCGAAGGATCGAGCCACCTTGATCAACAAGCCCTTGTGGCGACTCAGCCAGTCGTTCCGTACTCGTACCCTTCTGAACGCAGAATCACGTGATTTCTGCTAATCAGTTCCTTTGCTCCGTTGCAATCAGGCTCATCGTCTGCCCTGCCATCAGGATCTCTTCTCACTTTGTTGTCGGGCAATTGAGAGATTTGGCGGTTGCCATGGTAGAGGTGTAAATCCGGCCCCTGTAACCTAGCGATCCAATAGGAACGACATGCAATCCAAATTCCCAATCACCGGCGACCACGAATCACGACCTAATGGCAAATCGTTTTTCCATTTTTGGCGATGCTTCTGGCTTTCCTTTCTCGTTATCTCACTCGCCTACGCTTGGTACTGCTATTACGTCCCCTCCAATCGCGTCGCTTGGGCTGAAAGCTACGCTTCTGCTCAAACGAAAGCCATTCAGACTGGGAAACCCATACTGCTCTATTTTACCGGCGAGTGGTGCGTTCCGTGTCGGATTATGAAACGCAACGTATGGGCCGACGAACAGGTGGCGGCATCGGTCAATGCGGAATTCATCCCTGTGGAAATTGACGTGGACGACCCTGACGACGCTGCTGTGTTAGCTCGCTACAACATCGTCGGCTCTCCCTTCACGATCGTTACCGATCAGGAAGGGAACGTTCTGCGATGGCGAGAAGGGGGACTCGAAAAATCCGAATTTCTCGAATTCCTCAAGGCATCCAATTCATTCGTTTCTGAGGATTCTTAGTGCCAAACGCCACGGCTACCGTTTCACCACAGAGAAATGAACGAAGAGCTTGGGGCACTGGTGCGGTGAATCCGGCAGACTCTGTCGTGGCCGGCTCGATCTCCAAGAGCTTCACGGCGCTGGCCGTCATGCAACTGGTTGAGGCAGGCACGGTCGACCTAGACACCGAGCTCTCGCAATATCTTGACGGTTTTTCGGGCCGGCGAACTTCACCGACAAAACCTACCGAGAGCATTTGGACTTCCGCTCGCTTAACGGCATCTTCGTCTTTCGACCCAGCGTAAATGCCTACTTTGGAACAGACTGGACGGTTTGGAATCGGACAGGGAAAGCAAACTCAGTCGGTGTCCGTCGCTGTTGTAGGAATTCGTGTCGTCTGATTCGCCTGACCTTGCATGGATCGTTTGTTGGCGGTGTAAATGATTGCCGGCACCGCCGAATGGTCGCTCAAAAAATCGCCAGACGTTCAGGCTGTGGAGCACACCGTCGAGGCTGAGCCGACTATCATTGCTTGTTTAGGTGCAAATTCGGACTTTTCGAGAGGCGTGATAAATACCTTGAATCTAAGTGTTAGTAGATGAACGACATCACGCAAAAATTGGAGCCGGACGAAGCTTCACAGCAGCTTTCGACAACGGATCTGCTCCCTCTGGTTTACGACGAGCTGAAGAAGTTGGCTGCGGCCCGTTTGGCTCTGGAAGGCCCCGGACATAGCCTTCAAACGACGGCTCTTGTTCATGAGGCTTATACGCGTCTTGTCGGATCGCACCGGAGCCCACGATGGGACGGTCGCGGCCACTTCTTTGCGGCCGCGGCGGAGGCGATGAGGCGGATTCTTGTCGATCATGCGCGTAACGCACGTCGCCAGAAACGTGGCGGTACCGCAAAATCCGTTCCGCTGGAATTGATCGATCTGCACTGGCAGCCAGAGTACGGCGATATCCTGGATTTACATGAGGCGTTGGACGGTCTGGCGGAAGTCTCCCCGCCGGCGGCCGAATTGGTCAAGTTGCGATGTTTCGCTGGCCAAACGTACGCGGAGGCCGCGTTATTGATGGACATCTCCCCCCGAACCGCGAAACGATACTGGGCATTTGCACGCGCATGGCTGTATCGCGCGATCGCTACGCCGGAAACGCGACTCGAATCGGACTGATTTTTCTGTTTTCGTGGCACCCCGGTACATCAAACGGAGCATTGAACCACTGAAGGCGTCTTCTGCACGTCGATCTCCTACCAAAAATTGATCCTGCCGAAGAATCCATGACCCGCGAGCGATCCGCCCAAAGCATGCCAGACAGAAGGATCCAAGAAATCTTCTCGATGGCGATCGAGATCGATTCCGCTGCGAAGCGAAAACGCTTTATCAATCAAGAATGCGGCAATGAAGCAGACCTCCGTCGGGAAATTGGTGAATTGCTTCGGGCCCATCAGATGGCGGGCAGTTTTTTCATCGATCATGCCAACGGCCTCACCAGTGGTGACGATCCGGACTTTTTCTTGGACATCCATTCGCGACTGACACCGGGATCCACGATTGGCCAATTCACGATCGGTTCGATCCTAGGAGAAGGCGGTTATGGCGTCGTCTATGACGCCGATCAATTCGTCCCCGTCCGGCGTCGTGTCGCCATCAAGGTCATCAAACCTGGGATGGACACCCGCGAAGTGCTGCGTCGATTCGATACCGAGCGTCAGACCTTGGCGTTGATGAATCACCCCAACATCGCAAAGTTTTTTGACGTCGGCAGCACGGACGCCGGTCGACCCTATTTTGTGATGGAACGCGTCGAAGGGTTGCCGATTACGGATCATTGCGATCATGCCCAATTAAGCCTTGAGCAGCGTCTAAAACTGTTCTGCGATGCCTGCTACGCCGTTCAGCACGCGCATCAAAAAGGCATCCTTCATCGAGATCTAAAACCATCGAACATCCTTGTCACTGAGGTCGACGGAAAACCGACTGCGAAGGTGATCGACTTCGGTGTCGCCAAGGCCCTCGAAACAGAGGACGAGAACCAAACCGCGGTGACTCGGCTCGATCAACTGATCGGCACCCCCCTTTACATCAGCCCCGAGCAGGCCGAGTGTCCTGCGGACATCGATACCAGGACGGACGTCTATTCCCTGGGAGTCGTTCTCTATGAGTTGCTTTGTGGTCAGACGCCGTTTCATCGCTTGAGAGCGTTTCGCGTCGACTTGGCAGAGTTGAGGCGTATCCTGAGCGAGGAAGAAGCTCGCAAACCGAGCACTCACGCCGAATCGAAATGCTTGGGTGCGAATCCACTCAAGGGCGATTTGGATTGGATCGCGATGAAGGCGATCGAAAAGGATCCGGATCGCCGTTATCCGACGGTGGACGCCTTGGCCGACGATGTCAAACGCTACCTGGCACGTGAACCGGTCTCCGCCGGACCACCGACACAGCTTTACCGAGTTTCCAAATTTGCCAGTCGCCACCGTGCCGCGCTCGCTTTCTCAATGGTGTTGATCGCTTCCTTGGCCGGTGGTGCCGCGCTGGCAACTTGGCAAGCGGTTCGCGCGACGCTCGCAGAGCAACTTGCCGAAGATCGACTGGAAGCGGTGGCGCAAGAACAGCAGCGAACACAAACAGCTTTACGTCTCGCCGAGGCGGCGGAAGCCGAACAACGGCGTCTGCGCGGATTGGCCGAGCAGCGAGAGCGATTTTCAAGACAACTGGTTTATGCCTCCGACATCCGCTTGGCAGGACAGTCGCTGCAAGATGGTGATCTTCGCAGCTTCGTCGACCAATTGGATCGTCATCGTCCTGCAACGGAAGCTGTCGATCTGAGAGGGTTCGAATGGTGGTTCCTGCGCGGCTTGGGTGTCGTCGACTATCAATCCCTGAAGACAGCGGGAAGCGGAGTCTGTTTGACTCGGTTCACGAGTGACGACGGTTACTTGGTCAGCGGCCACTACAACGGCAAGATCGGGATTTACGATGCCCAATCTTTTCAGCCCGTCCGCACCCTCAAGGGCCATGGCTCTTTCACCAACGACATCGACCTTTCCCCGAACGGCAAAATCCTGGCCTCGGCCGGTGATGATCATTTCCTGCGGTTTTGGGAGATTGAATCGGGGGAAAAAATTCGCCACGTCAAGGCCGACGAAGGACACGTCAATCGCGTTTGGTATGCCCTCGATGGCCAGTTGATCCTCTCGTCGGGCGAAGAACCGGACGTCAAACTTTGGGATCCGTCCAGCTTGGAAATCATCGATCGCCTCCGCGGCTATGCGACATTCCCCCACCACGGCATCAAAAGTCGACTGGCTTGCTCGCCCGACCGAACTCGCTGCGTCGCTGCCGACCAGTACAAGACGGCGCGGGTGTATGACCTGAAGACTCGCGAGGTGATTTGCTCGCTGGAGATCGGGCCGAGCGGGTTCATCCGCTGTTTGCAATTCTCACCCGACGGCCGATGGATCGCAGGCGGAAGGAGTGACCACCAAATCACGTTGTGGGATGCGGAAACGGGTGAAGTGCTTGAGCGCTTTCGAGGCCATTTGGATGACGTCCAGGACATCGCGTTTCATCCCGACGGGAACCTGATCGCATCCTCGGACAAATCGGGCGTCGTGCGGACTTGGAGGATTCGACGTGACGGTCCGCCGAAGGAAAACGTTGACAAAACGGAATCCGACAACACGCGAATTTCGAATTGGCCCGACGCGTTTGCTGCCCATGACGATCGGATCTGGTCGTTGGACTTTTCTCCCGATGGCGAAACCTTGGTGACCGGTTGTCGCGACGGCACGTTGCGGACCTGGACGGCACAATCCATCCATCGCTATCCCACGGGGTCGAATCGTCTGGAACCGCAAGCCGTCTGGATCGATGACCACCGTCTGGTCGTCACCGGGGAAAAGCAGTTGGTGTTTTGGGACCTGGAAACGGGTCGCAAGCAGGAAAGCGAAGTGCTTCCCGATTGGATCCAGTCGATCGCCCTTTCACAAGACGGCTCCAAAATCGCGACCGGGCACGAATAGGGCACGATACGAATCTGGGATGCCGAATCACGGCAGATCGAAAGCGAGTTCCACGAGCACGAAGGACCTGTGCACGCGTTGACCTACTTGCCCCACGATGGCTCGCTGATTTCGTGCGGCCAAGACGGCCAAGTGATCCGCTGGGCGCCCGAAAGTCTTGAGCCCGTCGTCTTGCATCACTTCGAAGACCTATGCAAATCGGTTGCCGTTTCACCGACCGAGCTGTTGATCGCCGCGGCGGTCCAAAACGACATCTACCTGTTTGACCTGGGCAGTTCATCTGACTCGGGGAAGCGCGAAACCGAACCGATGCGGATTCCCGGTCATCAAAACTCGGTCGACAGTTTCGCCTTCAGCCCCGACGGCCGGGTGTTGGCTAGCGCCAGCGATGACCGAACCATTCGAGTTTGGAATGTCGCCGACGGTAGCTTGCGACACGTGATCTACGCCCACCAGAGCAAGATCGAATCGATCGCCTTTTCGCCTGACGGGAAAACCATCGTCAGCGGTGACAAAGAAAGCCAACTCGCATTCAGCCATGTCGAGACGGGCCGACTGCTGTGCCGGGTCGACCTGCTCGACCGATGGCGAGACCTGGACATTGCCCCGGAAGCTCCCTGGATCAGCGAATTGAGATTCTCGCCCGACGGAACCCGCATCCTCGCCGCCATCTTTCAAACCGGCTACATCGTCCTCAACGGCCCACCACCGCAACCCTAGTCGCATCAAACAAAGACAGGTCATGACTTTCAACCGCACAAACACGCACAGTGTTCTGCTGGGGTGAGGGGGAATTCACACGCTCCACCCATCATTCTGCCACCTCCCATCGCCTCCCCCACCACCATCACCGTCCATCCTCCGCAAACGATTCATACTCCACGATCAACCCGCCCCATTGCGACCCAATGAATCACTCCCACAGCTCCCGCTGGACCCGAGCGTTCCGAAACCGATTGGCCAAGCGGCACCAGCTACGACTGCGGCTCGAGCAACTCGAATCCCGCTACCTACTCGCCGCTGACATCCCCTCCCCCGCGCCGATCACCTGGTTCGAATCCTACGACGACGTTCCGCGAGTCAGCTAAGAGTCCCTGGCCGACGAGGATCCGATTTACCCGGCGGGCTTCCAGGGTCCGCATGAACTCGCGGCCGGCGAGTGGAATATCCAGCTTGAGGAATCCACTTCACGGCGTGTTGCAATCTGCAAGCCGTGGACTCATACCTCGACGACGGCTTCAATGACTTCACCGTCATCGCGGGCTTGGGCTCAGAAGGATTGATGTTGGTCCGTGGACAGGGAGTGAGTTCGGCGGACGTTGAATCGAGCCTGAGCCGAAACGAATCCGTCGGGTCGTACAGCTTGAACTCGATGATTACCGGACAGGCAACACAGCCGAATGATTCCGAGTATGTACCGGGGCTGCTAGAAGGATTGACGCAAATCGGCGCCGAAGCGGCCTGGGACCAGTCCATCGGGAGCATGCAAACAGTTGTCGGTGTGGTCGATTCCGGCATCGATCTCGATCATCGTGATCTGTTTCTGAACATCTGGATCAACCAGGGCGAGATCCCGGCCGACCTTGGCGCGCAGGATATTGACGGCGATGGGCTGATCACCTTTTATGACCTCAATAACCTGCGTGTGATCGATGGTGTGATCTATGTCGCCTCGACCGTTACCCTTGATGGTGATGGCAATCTGCTTGCGGGCGATCTTGCCACCGCGGAGCAATTGACGAACGAGACGCCCTACCCGTCCAGCGACGACGTCGACAACGTCATCGCGGTCGCGGCATCCACTCTCGTCGGCGGGCTCGCAACCTTTTCCAACTACGGCCGCACGACTGTTGACATCGCCGCACCGGGCACTGGCATACGCAGCACACTCAAAGGCGGCGGCTACGGGACGGCAAACGGAACCAGCATGGCCACGCCGCACGTCGCCGGCGCCGCTGCGTTGATTTGGTCCTCACAACCTCAAGGGGCGGTCGGCGAAATCCGCGCGGCCCTGCTAGACGCCGCATCTGTCGAACCACTCGAAAACGGTGATCAGTTGGTCTCCAGCGGTGGACGCCTGAGTGCTTCCGGTGCGATCGCCGCCGATGTCTTTGCTCCTTCCGCCCGGGTCACACAAAAGTAGAGCATTGCGACCAGCGGCGGGAAGTCGACCGAATTCACGGTCAGATACCGCCACCGGGACGGAATCGATTTGGATTCGATTGATGACAACGACGTCATCGTCACGCGACAGTGGGGACCGGCCGACGCGATTCCCGTAACCTACAAACCGGGGTCAAAGTCGGCGACCGCAGACGGTGCGGTCGCAACCTACGTCATCGAGGCTCCCGGCGGCGGCTCGTTCACCAACTCGACCAATATGGTGATTCAAAGCGATGACCCCAATACGGTCTCGTCACAGATTTGGGTGGACGACCTATCGGGCCTTCCGTCGGCGTTGACGGTCACGGTGCCGATCTCGATCTTGGAGTCGTGCCCGATCCTGGCAGAATCAGCGGAAGGATCTACCAAGATGTTGTGGCAAATGGGGTCTATGACCCTGGAGAACCGGTGGGAATGAACACAATCGTTTTCCTGGACCTGAACTTCAATCAACAAATTGATGTGGGCGAGCCCACCGCGACCCTAAATGCCGAGGGGTTGTATGAGTTTGTTGAAATGGATGCCCACGTCTCGTATTCAATCTTAGCGACGCTCCCGACCGGATTTCAGCAAGTCGCTCCCGATGCAGACGGCAATTTCGAATGGGAAATCTTCTTGCCCGCCGGAGGCGACGTCACCAATCGCAATTTCGGGTTTCGGCGGGTGCAGGCGACGGGGCAGTCGACGTCGTCAATAGTGAGTGGACGCCTGTTTGAGGACACGAACGGTAGCGGTCTGTTTGAGCAAGGAATTGAGGTTTCGCATGGAAATGTCCCCATCTACCTCGATGCCAACAACAACCGTCGGCACAACATCGGGTCAGATGAACCAATCACTCTCACAAATGCGGATGGAACGTTTGCAATCGACGGTTTGAGTTCTCAGATCGTCACACTGCGAACCAGCTTAAACGACCGTTTCGTGCATACAACGCCGCTAGGGAATTCGTTTGATCTGGAAACGTCTCGCCTGTTCTCGGGTGTGGTTGCGTTTGATACCGCCAGTGCAGCGACGCCCAGCGATTTTAATTTGGATGGCATCGCGGATTTGGCTGTCGCCAACGTCAGCCAGAATACGCTGTCGATCTTGGCTGGTCGCGCCGACGGGGTGATCATTCGCGAAACGGCACACCCGATCGGCACCGGTGAAAAAGGCATCGACAGCATGGACGTGGCCGACATCGACAACGACGGGGACTTGGACATCGTCGCCACAAGACTGTCCGATGGCGGCGTGTCCATCTTCCGAAACATCACCGACACGACAGCGGATCCGGTTCACATTCAATTTGAGCCACTGGAGAGCTTCGGCGTCGCCCAGGCGTCTGTCTTTGAACGGGCGCCAATCGTGCTGGCAAACTTTGACAACGATGTATCGGGGCCGGGCGGCGAAGGCACGGTCGACATCGTCGCGATTCCAAAATCGACCGCGACGGTCAACGTCATGATGAATTCCCTGGTCGACGGTGGCCACCGGGTTGCACTGGATGGTTTGAACACGATCAGCGACTTGGACTTCATCATTACACCGACCGGTGATGTGGTGCCACCGTCCGTGACAGACGTGCGGATCGCCGCGTCCGGATGGGCGACGAGTTTCAAGTCGGCCGTCGATCCGCAAAATTTGCGCGGCGCCATCGTTCCCGGACCGTCTCCCTTACGGCCGCTCTCGTGGCACGGCCTGGACACGCTCTTTGTCGAGTTCAGTGAAGACATTCAAAAAGCCACCGACGGCATCATTGACGCGGCCGACTTGACGTTGGTTGGTGCCAATGTCCCGGACTACAAGTCCGCGTCGGGCATTGGTATCACGACCAGCTATACCGATGGAGGAGGCGATGGTCCGTTCCTGTTGACGATTCAGTTGGCGGGGTCTGCAAATTTTGAAGCGGATCGCATCGTGTTGGGATTGAGCGATTCGATCGTCGATCTGGCCGGCAATCCACTCGGCGGCAATTCAATCTTTGGGTTCAACGTGTTGCCGGGTGATGTCGATGGCAGTGGCGGTGTCTTGGCCAACGATGTGCTAATGGTCAACGCCAGTCAATTCACGTTCGCCGGCGCGGTGGGCTACGACGCCTTCCGAGATATCGATGGCTCGGGAGCGGTCTTTGCCAACGATGTCTTGCTGGCCAACGGTCGCCAGTTCACGTTTTTGCCGCCAGAATCGCCCGCGGCACCGCCGACGTTGGACCCAGGCTCGGTCGACGAGTTTTTCGAATCGATTACTTCAGACGGTGAGGGCGAGCTTGCCGCAGAGACCGGTATCAAGTTGTTTTGCAACAGCGAACCAAACGCTTGACAGAAGTCTTCGTTTCAACCGGACCAGTAGCAGAGAAGTTGGTAGGAAAATGGAGGAAGGGAGATGAAGAACGGCGGGAGCCAAGTCCGTTTCAGTTTTCCACAAAAACAACGCAAATCACGGCATCGATTCTCGCATCGGTGAGCCATTTGTTTTATGATCCCATCTTCCGCTTCCGCTGAGGGGTTCGGTCGGCACCCAAGCCTGTCGTTGGTGATGTGCGGAGTCGCATCTGACTAGTGATTGGTTTTTTGGTAGGTACGCCATCGATGGGCAATGATTACCCCACTTCGCACGCTTTCGAGAAGCGTTGTCGATCTCTTCGCACTTCTAGGCACGCAAAAATCGGCAAACGCCAGCAGTTGCGATTGCATCTCGAGCAGCTCGAATCGCGTTACCTGCTGGCCGGCGATTTCGGCGGCACCGCGGATCAGCCGCCGCTTGAATCGCCGGCCCCGATCACGTGGTTCGAGTCCTTCGACGAGGTCCCACGGATCGAGTTCGAATCGCTCGCCGCGGTCGATGCCGTTTATCCGGATGGCTTCCAAGGTCCGCGAGAACTGGCCGCCGGCGAATGGATCCTGCAACTGACCGGCTCGGCGGCCAGTCGCATCCACGTGCTGCAGACCGCTGATCAACAATTGGACGACGGCACGATCGAGTTCACGATCATCGCGGGGCTCGGCGCCGAAGGACTGGTCTTGGTGCGTGGCGAGGGCGTCACGGCATCGGACATCGAAGCGAGCTTGGAGCGTAACGATGCCGTCGAATCGCTCAGTCTGAATTCCATCATCACCGGCCAAGCGACGACGCCGAACGACTCAGACTACACGCCGGGACTACTCACAGGCCTGACAACCATCGGCGCCGAAGCGGCCTGGGACGAATCAACTGGCAGCATGCAGACCGTTGTTGGGGTGATCGACTCGGGGATCGATCTGGATCACCCCGATCTGTATCTGAACATCTGGATCAACCAGGGGGAGATCCCGGCCACGCTGAGTGCATTGCAAGACATCGACGGCGACGGGCTGATCACGTTTTATGACCTGAACAACTTGCAGGTGATCGACGGTTCGATCTATGTCGCTTCGACAGTGGTCACCGATGGCGGCGGCAACTTCGTGTCGGGGGACTTGGCCACCGAGGAACAGCTCACGACGGCGACGCCCTACGCCACCGGCCTGAACGCGGATTACGTGCAGGACCTCGCGGGGAAGCGCGATAGTGTGAACGGTCGGATCGATGCGTTGGACTTGCTCGCCGACACGGATTGGTCGGACGGACGCGACACGGACGGGAACGGGTTCTTTGACGATCTGTTTGGCGTCAATTTCCGCAGCGGAGAAGACGATCCGTTTCCGCCGAACGAGCCCGATGATGTTCTCGGTCACGGAACGCATGTGGCGGGCACGATTGGCGCGGTGGGCAATAACCACATCGGCGTGGTTGGCGTCAATTGGCAGACCTCGTTGATGCCGCTGCGGATTCTGGACAACGACAACCGCAGCGACGCGGGCGCGGGGTTGCGCGCGGTGAACTACGCCAAAATGATGCGTGGTCGTCTCGAAGTCGACGACAACAATCGTACGACCGAAGGCGCAAACGTTCGCGTCTTGAACAACAGTTGGGGCCAGCCGGGCGGATATGAGCCGGCGTTCGAGGCGGCGATCGGTGAGTTGGGCGATGCCGGCATCTTGTTCGTCGCGGCGGCGGGCAACGGTGACATCTTCGGCAACGGCGTCGACAACGACCAAACGCCGTTTTATCCGGCCAGCTACGAAGCCGACAACGTGATCGCGGTTGCGGCCGCCACGCCGGACGATCACCTGGCCACCTTCAGCAACTACGGCGGCACATCGGTCGACATCGCAGCACCCGGGACAGGCATCCGCAGCACGCTCAAGGGCGGAGGTTACGGAACCGCCAACGGAACCAGCATGGCATCGCCCCATGTCGCCGGTGCTGCCGCGTTGGTCTGGTCGGCGTATCCGCAAGCGACGGTTGATGAAATTCATGCCGCGATACTCAGTGAGACATCGGTTGATCCAATCGCAAATGGATCCGCACTCGTCACAACCGGCGGTCGCCTGAGTGTCGCGAAAGCGATCGGCGCCGATGTGTTTGCGCCATCGGCGGTGGTGATTGCCAAAGAGAACATCACGACGACAGGCGGAAGGACGACCGAGTTCACGGTCGAGTACAGCCATCGTGACGGGATCGACCTTGATTCGATCGACGACAACGATGTGATCGTGACGCGTCAGTGGGGACCGGCCGATGAGATCCCGGTGACGCTCAAGCCGGGCACCAAAGCCGCAACGCCGACGGGCGCGATCGCGACCTACATCATGGAAGCTCCCGGCGGAGGAACATTCACCAACTCGACTCCGGTGGTGATCGACGGTGCGATAGCGAACACAATCACGTCCCAAATCTACATCGACGACATTTGGGGCGTTCCCGCGGACATCACGGTTTCGTTGAACATTGATCACACGCGAGACCAGGATCTGAACATCACGCTAATCGCCCCTGACGGAATGCGATCCGTCTTGGTGTCCGGCAAAGGTGGTACGGCAGACAACTTCACGAATACGACATTCGATGACGGCACGGCGACCTCGATCGCAGATGGAACAGCCCCGTTCACCGGAACGTTTCGTCCTGAAGAGAGTATCCTGCCGCTGATCGCCGATGGGATTTCCGGTTCCTGGACACTGGAGATCGAAGACATTGCCGCCGCGGAGGGCGGAACGCTTCAAGACTGGTCACTTAATTTTGCACCGCGTTGGGATGCAATGGACTATGGCGAGTACTTGATTTCGACAGTGGAAGGGAATGTCAAAGCGGATACGAGCGACAGTTTTGTTGAGTCCCGACCGATTGGGGCCTTCAACGTCAAAATCGAGGATGATCCGTCGATTCTTTACGTCGAGGCCTCTTTCGATTCGTTGAGCCCAGGGTCGCTTCGTAGCACGATCATCGCCGCCAATGCCGCGGCGCCCGCCGAGCGGACGATCATTTTGAAATCGGGAACCTACACCATCAACCTCGCGCCGGTCGTTGATTCGTCATCGATCTTTGGATCGGCTCTCGAGTCGCTTGGCATCGACAATCCCGGCGGTTGGTCCAACGAGAATTCTGGAGACTTCGATATCACTGGAAACGTCTCAATCATCGGTGATACAAACGACGAGACAATCGTCGACTCCCAGCTGATCGATCGCGGTTTCAAGGTTCATCGGGCGGGGTCTCTCAGCCTTTCTAGATTGGCCATTCAAGGGGGGAAATCACCTTCGACACAAGGAGGCGGTGGAATTTTGTCTGTAGGCGAATTAGAACTCCAACGCGTGACTGTCCGGGGAAACGTCGCCCTGGGACCTAATGATTCTCAGCCAGCTTATGGCGGAGCAATCGCCGTCTGGGGTGGCAGTGCTAATCTGCATCAGTCTTGGATCACGGAGAACGAAGCCGACTTCGGAGGTGGTGTCTATTATAGTGGTGAGGCAACAGGGAGCGTGCAACGCAGCACCTTTGATCAAAACCGCGGCGGTGGCCTCTATTTGCGAACCTCGGTAGATGTTTCCGTCGAGAACTCCACCTTCTCTGCAAATATTGGTGGTCACGGTGCAATCGCAAAATTTCCCCCGAGCGGTTTTTTGAGGGCTAACGGCGCCAGTACTTCGCCTTCGATAAGCGCCGATGGCCGGTATGTGGCGTTTGAGTCGGAAGCAAACAACCTCGTCCCGGGGGACACGAACAATCTTGTAAATGTCTTCCTTACGGATATTTTCGTTCAGGATCGCGTCACGGGCACGATCGAACGAGTCAGTATCAGCGACGCGGGAGTCCAACCGAATGGCAATAGCACTCGACCTGTGATTAGCGCCGACGGCCAGTATGTTGCGTTTGAATCGGACGCAAGCAACCTCGTCCCAGGGGACACGAATAACGAGCGCGACATCTTCCTCTACGATCGCAACACCGGCACGATAAAACGGATCAATGTCAGCGAAACGGGAGTCCAAGCGGCTAGCTTTAGCGGTTCGCCCGTGATAAGCGCCGATGGCCGGTATGTGGCGTTTCATTCACAAGCTGGAAACTTGGTCCCAGCTGATAGCAGCTTCACAACTGACGTTTTCGTTTACGATCGCACCTCGGATACGATCGAACGGGTCAGCGTCACGGATTCAGGAGGCACCGGGAATGGCCATAGCAGTAAGCCTTCTATAAGCGCCGATGGCCGCTACGTAGCATTTTCCTCGTCCGCAACAAACTTTGTCCCGGGAGACACGAATAACCGTCATGACGTCTTCGTTTTCGATCGCAGCACGAGCACGATCGAAAGGATCAGCACCAACGATGCGGGTGCCCAAGGAGATAACACTAGCAATTCGGCCGCGATCAGCGCCGATGGCCAGTATGTGGCGTTTGCGTCGAATGCGAGCAACCTGGTCGCGGGAGATACGAACGGCGAATACGACATCTTCGTTTACGATCGCAGCACCGATAAGGTCGAACGGGTTAGCATTAGCAATGCGGGAGTCGAAGGGAATGCCAGAAGTTATGCCCCTTCGATCAGCGGTGATGGTCAGCTTGTAGTGTTTTACTCAAAAGCAAGCTACCTAGACCCAGACAACACGGACGAAACAAATGACATCTTCCTATACGATCGCAACGTCGGCACCCTCGAACAAGTCAGCGTTGGCGATGGGGGACTCCTTGGATATCTCAGTGATCCTCGGCCCGCGATAAGCGCCGATGGCCGCTATGTAGTGTTTGACTCAGACAAAAGCAATCTTGCTCCGGGCGACCTGAACGGCAAGTCAGACATCTTTGTTTACGATCGCAGTCTGGACAATATCCAGCCTGAAACCCTTGCTGCTGTAGGTACAGTTTCCAACGGCCCCAGTGATTGGCCCGCGATAAGCGACGACGGCGGGTATGTGGCGTTTGAGTCAGACGCGAGCAACTTGGTCCCTGGTGACACGAACGATCAAGCTGACATATTCGTTCGCGATCGTAGTACGGATACGGTCGAGCGAGTCAGTATCAGTGATGCAGGAGTCGAAGCGGATGGGTTGAGTACTCGGCCCGCGATCAGTCCCGATGGCCTGTTTGTGGCGTTTGAATCGGAAGCAAGCAACCTCGTCCCGGGAGACACGAACGGCCAATCGGACATCTTCGTTTACAGTCGCAGTACCGGCACGACTGAACGGGTCAATTTAAGCGATGCGGGAGTCCAGGCGAATGACAGTAGCCATCATCCTTCGATAAGCGCCGATGGCCAGTACGTCACCTTCTATTCGTATGCTGACAACCTGGTTCCAGGTGACACGAACGACAGGCCGGACATCTTCGTTTACCAACGCGGCACCGGCACGATCGAAATGATCAACATCAGCGACGTGGGGATCCAAGCAAATAGTATTTCTTATTCGCCCGTAATAAGCGCCAATGGCCAATATGTGGCGTTTGAATCGTCTGCTGACAACTTGGTTCCAGGTGACACGAACGGCCAATCCGACATCTTTGTCCACGATCGCAGTACGGGCACGATCGAACGGGTCAGCATGAGCGATGCGGGAATCCAAGCCAACGGCTCGAGCCGTTGGCCCGCGATAAGCCGTGATGGCCAGTATGTCACGTTCATGTCGTATGCTGACAACCTGGTTCCACAGGACACGAATGGGCAACCGGACATCTTTGTTTACGAGCGCACGACGGGCAAGATCGAACTCGTCAGCATCAGCGATGAGGGAGTTCAAGGAAATTATGGCTCTAGCAGAGGGCCCGCGATAAGCGCCGATGGTCGCCATGTGACGTTTGAGTCGTATGCTGACAACTTGGTTCCAGGTGATACCAACAACGCGAGCGACGTCTTCGCCTACGATCGCAGTACGGGATCGATCGAACGGGTCAGCATCAGCAATGCGGGAGTCCAAGGGGGAAACTCTAGCTCTTCGCCCGCGATAAGCGCCGATGGCCGGTATGTGGCTTTTTCCTCGCGGGCGACCAACATGGTTGCGTGGGACACGAACAGCGAAGACGACATCTTCGTTTACGATCGCAGTTTGAAATCTATCCAGTCTGATACTTTTGCTGCGAAAGGGACAGTGACCGACGTCTCACACACAACGATCGCGTTTTCGGGCGATTTAAGTTCGGGCAGCACGGTTCGCGGCAATGTTCAAGTGCAGAACTCGTTGTTCTTTGCTAATCAGGTTGCCCAGGATCTTGATGTGTACTCTTCCCCTGTATCTTTCAACAACGTTTTTTCTGAAGCAACTCAAACCGATTTTATCGCTCCACTTGTTCGCTTTAACGACCTGCCACCTGTCCACCGCTTGTCCGAGGGCAATCCAGCGATCGACGCCGCGGTTTCGTCGGGGAACATCGTTCCGGATCAATTGGGGCAAGTGCGCCGTGATCCGGCTGATATCGGGGCTGTGGAGGCCACGGACGCGTCGGTAAGCGGAGTTGTTTATTTCGATCGCAACCAAAACGGTCGCCTGGACACGGGTGAACCTGGGATCGCGAACGTCGACGTCAATGTGACAAGTACGACATCGTCAAGCGTTGTTCGTTCGGATGCGGAAGGCAACCTAAACCTTCATGAAGTGAAACCAGAGCGGCTCAACTTTAACGTCGCGCTTGAGTCCGGAACGCACTGGTCAGTCTTCATTCCACCGATCGAATTAATTCGCAACGGTCCGTTACTTGCGAACAGCAGCATTAATTCAGGTGCGATGAGCGCCGATGGTCGGTACGTAGCGTTTTCTTCGAACGCAACGAACCTCGTTACGGGAGACACGAACAATAGTGGAGACGTCTTCGTTTACGACCGAAACTCGAACACAATAGAACGAGTCAGCATCAACGCTGCGGGAGTCCAAGGGGATTCAAGTAGCTCGGCTCCCACGATAAGCGCCGACGGTCGCTATGTCGCATTCGATTCGAATTCTACCAATTTAGTCGCTGGGGATTTGAACAACACGACTGACATCTTCGTCTACGATCGCAGCACGGGCACGATCGAACGGGTCAGTTTCAATGACACGGGAGTCGAAGGGGATGACTATAGCGGATCGCCCTCGATAAGTGCCGATTGCCGGTATGTGGCATTTCAATCCAGGGCAAGCAACCTAGTTCCAGGGGATACGAACGGCCAAACGGATATCTTCGTCCACGATCGAATCACGGGTACGGTCGAACGAGTCAGCATCAGCGATGCGGGAGTCGAGGGAGATGACAGTAGCCTCTCCCCAAAAATAAGCGCCGATGGCCTGTATGTTACGTTCATTTCGCGCGCCACCAATCTGGTTCCAGAGGACACGAACGGCAAGCAAGACGTTTTCCTTTACGATCGCAGCACCAATACGATCGAACGGATCAGTGTCAACGATGCGGGAGTCCAAGGGGATGGCAATAACTATACGCCGGCGATTAGCGCCAACGGCCAGTTCGTGACGTTTCGCTCATACTCGCGCAACTTGATCCCGGAGGACACGAGCGGCAACCCTCACATTCTTGTTTACGATCGCAACACAAGGACGATCGAACCGGTGAGCATCAACGATGTGGGAGTCCAAGCAAATCGCAGCTATGCTCCCACGATAAGCGCTGATGGCCGATATGTGGCCTACTATTCGGATTCATCCATCCTTGTCCCGGGAATCTCAAATGGTCAGGATGATATTTTCATTTATGACCGAAGCACAAGCAAGGTTGTACGAGTCAGCATCAGCGATCTGGGAGTCGAAGGAAATGGCGCAAGTCGGCATCCGGTGATAAGCGCCGATGGACGGTACCTGACCTTTACTTCGTACGCTAGCAACCTAGTGGCCGGAGATTCAAACAACATCACTGATTTGTTCATTGTATTTAACCCGCTCGCTGAACCCGGTCTCACGCGCGACCTTCAGGCTGGTGAATTCTTTACCGAACTCAAATTTGGCCTGGTTCCGGATCCGGGGGTAATCAGCGGTCGGGTGTTTGAGGATGTGGTCGCCAACGGTGTTTACGACGAGGGTGAGCCGTTAGACGTCGACACCACTGTATTCCTCGATCTCAACTTGAATCGGCAACTGGATGAGGGTGAGCCGTTTGCGAATCCAGATGCGGAAGGACGGTACGAATTTACCAACACCGACGCTCATCTCTCCTACGCCATCGCCGCTCTTTCGCCCATCGGATACGAGCAAGTTGCTCCCGGTGCCAGCGATGATTTCGTTTGGGACATTTTCCTTCCGGCCGGGGGCACAATCACCAACCGTGACTTTGGGTTCCGACGGGCTCAGGCCACCGGGCAGTCGAGTGCTTCGGTTGTTACAGGACGTGTTTTTGAAGACAAGGACGGCAATGGTTTCTTTGACGCGGCAGTCGACACGGTCCATTCGAATATTCCAATCTATCTGGACGGCAATAGCGACCGAAAGCATACCACCGGAGCGAACGAGCCGATTGTTCGCACGGAGGCTGATGGGACTTTTGAGATTAGCGACTTGGGGTCGCGGATCGTGACCGTGCGGACGAAGTTGGGCGAGGACCTGAAGCATGTGACTCCGCTCGGTAATTCGTTTGATCTTCAAACATCGAGTCTGTTTACCGGCGTCAGTGCGTTCAGCAAGGCGAGTGACGCCACGCATGCAGATTTTGACCAGGATGGCTTTGAAGACCTTGCGGTGCTGCTCAGCGACGGCAACCAGCTTGCCATTCGATTGAACGATCAAAACGGAGCGTTCCCGGCCAGCGACATCAACATCTCACTGGGGCCGACCGACACGCAGCCCGGAACCTCGTTGCCGCTGGAAATGGTGGTCGGCCAGTTCAACGCTGATGCGGCAGACCGCACGGATGTCGCGATCGTCGGACAGTCGACGGGAAATGTGTTGATCCTGCTGGACTTTGACAAAGACACCGGTCAATTCGCTTCGCGGCAGACCGTCGACGTTGGCGAAAATCCGATCAGCATCACTTCCGGGTACTTTGATGCCGGCGATACGCTTGACCTCGCCGTCGTGAACTTCGGAACTTCGCAGCTGGTGCAGGCTTCACCGGCGATCTATGCCAAGATCAATGAGTCTTTCCAGATCCTGACCAATGATGGCGTTGGAACATTTACCGCACACGCCCCCGTTCCTGTTCCCGGCGATGATCCCGTGGCGATCGTCTCCGATGATTTCAATGGAGACACACACGCCGACATCGCCGTGCTGCACAACGGGCCGACCTTTCCCAACTCTCCCTTCGGTGATGCGACGTTGTTCACCGGTAACGGGGCAAACGCGTTTGCTGAATCACATCGCGAACCCGTCGAGGGCGGACCGCTGGAGATGGTCAGCGGGGATTTCAACGGTGATGGCATCGCGGATCTGGCTGTCGCGAACGTTAGCCAGAATACGATGTCGATCCTGGCAGGGCGCGCCGACGGTGCAGTCATCCGTGAAACGGCCCATCCGATCGGGACCGGCGAAAAGGGCATCGACAGCATGGATGTCGCCGACATTGATAACGATGGAGACCTAGACATCGTTGCGACAAGATTGTCCGACGGCGGCGTGGCGGTCTTTCGAAACATCACCGACACGACAGCGGATCCGCTGGTCGTCCAGTTTGAACCGCTGGAAAGTTTTGGCGTCGCACAAGCGTCTGTCTTTGAACGGGCGCCGATCGTGCTGGCGAACTTTGATAATGATACGTCGGGGCCGAATGGCGAAGGTACCATCGATATCATCGCGATTCCAAAATCGACGGCGACGGTTAACGTGTTGCTGAACACGCTTGTCGACGGCGGGCACCGCGTTGCGTTGGATGGATTAAATACGATCGGCAACCTGGACTTCATCATCACGCCGACCGGTGATGTTGTGGCTCCGTTGGTCACGGACGTCCGCGTCGCCGGATCTGGCTGGGCGACGAGTTTCAAGTCGGCCGTCGATCCGCAAAATCTGCGCGGCGCCGAAGTTCCCGGACCGACTGCGTTGCGGCCGCTCTCGTGGAACGGCCTGGACACGCTCTTTGTCGAATTCAGTGAAGACATTCAAAAAGCATCAGACGGCATCATTGATGCGGCCGACCTGACGCTGGTCGGTGTCAATGTGCCGAACTATGAGACCGCATCGGAGTTTGGCGTCACGACCAGCTATACCAACGGCGGAGGCGATGGTCCGTTCCTGTTGACGATTCAGTTGGCCGGAGCCGCTGACTTTGGGGCGGATCGCATCGTGTTGGGCATCGGGGATTCGATCGTCGATCTGGCCGGCAATCCACTCGGCGGCAATTCAATCTTTGGGTTCAACGTGCTGCCGGGTGATGTCGATGGCAGTGGCGGTGTCTTGGCCACCGATGTGCTGACGGTCAACGCCAGTCAATTCACGTTCGCCGGTGCTGTGGGCTACGATGCCTTCCGAGATATCGATGGTTCCGGAGCGGTTTTTGCCAATGATGTGTTGCTGACGAATAGCCGGCAGTTCACGTTCTTGCCGCCAGAGCCGAGTCCGCCCGCCGAAGGGGAAGCCCCGGTGTTGCTGATGGTGGATGCCGAAGGCGAAGACGCTGGCGCGGCCGGAGTGAAATTGTTTGGCGAAATCGAGACGTTCAACGGGCCGGGAACTTACACGTTGGACATGTTTGTCGAGGCGGTCGGCGGGCCGGTTTCGATCGCGGGCTTTAACGCGCCGCTGTTGGTCGATGGGACCGGCGTCAGCTTTGCCGGTGACGAGACGGCGTTTGCGCCCAACGCTTCGTTCGATCTGGAATTCGTGACGGGACTGGGGACGCCCGGCGTCTACGGCGTGGCCGGTTCTTTGGGGCCGGGATTGCAACTTGATGCGGGCCAAAGTGAAATTCTGTTCTCGATTGATCTGGTGGTCGATTCAAACTTCGATACTCCCGCGGATGTCGTCAGCATCATCACCGACGGTCCGTTCGCATCCGCCTTGCAGTTTACCGATGCGGATTTGGCGACGATTCAAGATGTCACCATCGAGTCGGCGGCGCGGATCGTCGTGCCTGTCCCGCCGGTCGTTTTGCTGAATTCACTTGCGACGGAGCCCGCAGACTTGCCGAGCGGCGCCCAGCCATCGTCTTGGGACACACAGCGCGACCAAATCCGTGACATCGTGATTGAACTGCAAACGCCGATCGCGGCACTGCCCGACGGTGGAATCTCGCTGACGAACCGGGGCGTCAACGACGGTGATCCGGAAACGGTCATCGAGTTGCGAGTCGACCAAGTTTCGCTCGATGCGGCCGGAACCGTGATCACGATCTTGCTCGATGCGAAGCAATTGCCCGACGGGCCTTATAGGTTGGAGTTGTCGCCGGAGGTCACGAGCGGGTCGGCATTCGCCTTCACCGCCGATGATCAAAACCGATTCTTTGTCTTGAGCGGCGATTGGGACGGGAACAGCAGTGTTGACCTGAGAGACCTCGCGACGTTTGCGTACTGGTCCGGCATCCCGGGCGGCGCCCCCGGTTATGTCAATGACGATGGCATCGGGGGCATCACGATCGATGACCTGGCCGGATTTGAAGCCAACTATGCAATCAAGCTTGATGTGCCGGGAATGACCGAATCAATTGATCCGGATTGGATCGATGCCGAAGCGTTTGAGCGTGCGAAAGCGACGATCATCGAGCGGACGGATGTCAACGGCAGCTCAACGGTCTCGCCCTTGGACGCCTTGCATGTGATCAACCGAATCGCAACAGAGTTCGTCGGCACCACCGATTGGCAATACGATGTCAATCGAGACGCCGAGATCACGCCCCGCGATGCGTTGTTCGTCATCAACGCGATCGCACGAGCGTCTTTATCCGATCTGAATCCCGGTGAAGCGTCATCCACCGAGTCGATTGCGTTGCGATCGAGCACCACTGTTGCGGCGGCCGAGGCGCCGACTGAGTCATTGTCGGATGCACCGACCGTGATCCTGGACCTGGTCGGTGGTCGTCAAACCTATTCGGGGCCAGGGACCTACACGTTCGATTTTACGATCACGGCAATCGGTGGGGACCAGACCATCGCCGGATTCAATCTGCCGTTGCGTTTCGACGTCCCCGGAGTGACGTTTGGCGGAACGATCGACGATTTCGTTCGCAACCCAGCGTTCAGCTATGAATATGTTGCGCCGCTCAGCCAAGCCAACCACTTCGGCGTCGCGGCATCAGGTTCAAGCGGCCTTGCATTGGCCCAAGGACAGACGGCAGTTCTGTTCAGCATCGTGGTCGATGTTTCAGCATCGGTCGACGTCGCGTCGGAGCTGGAAATCGCCATCCCGATCACCGAGGGGGCCGATGCGCAGGGAATTCAATTCATCGGGACGGGCATCGAGGTGATCGACCCGCCGAATTTTGTTCGCGGCGCCGTGCTGGCTCCGCCCGGGCCGGGGATCCAATTGACCGGCGTGGTTCAGGAGCTCAATGGCGCGGGGACGTATACGCTGGATTTCATCGCCGAAGCGGTGGGGGGACCGGTCTCGATTGCCGGTTTCAATGCACCGTTGATGGTTGATGTTCCCGGTGTGACGTTTGCGGGCGATACGTCGGCTTTCCATCCTAACGCGTCCTTTCAAAATGGGAATGAGTATGTGACCTCGCTCGCGTTGCCGAATGCCTACGGAGTGGCGGCATCGCTCGGCGACGTCTTGCAACTCGCAGAAGGGGAGCGAGTCGTCCTGTTTTCGATCGACGTGGCGGTTGATCCGAGCGCGGGGATCGGTGCGGCGGCGGAGGTGGCAAAGATCATCACCAGCGGAACGCTCGCCAGTAGTCTGCAACTGATCGATCCGGACGCGGAACCGATTCTTGATGTCTTCGTCGGTGCGAACGCAATCCTTGCTCGCGCGATTGACCCTGTCGTGATGATCAATGACGGATCGTCGACGCGATCTCAGATCACGTCGCTGGTGGTCACGTTTGACGCCCTGGTCGATCACACGGATCTCGCCACTGCTTTCCGTTTGACCAATCTTGATTCCGGCTTGGCGGTCGGCGCGATCCAAGTTGCCGCGGTCGACCAAGGCACGCAGACGATCGCGACACTGACGTTTGATGGGGTCTCCACGATTGCTCGTCAAGGCACCGGATCACTCGGAAACTCTCTCGCAGACGGAAACTATCGATTAGACATCTTTGCCCAGCAGGTTCAATCGAGTAACGGTCAGCAATTATTTCGCGATGAACAATTCGGCGACAACGCGACCGATCTACTGTTTCGTTTCTTCGGAGACACCGACGGCGATCGGGACGTTGATGGCCAGGACTACGGACGGTTCGGCCTGGGTTTCTTGAAGTCATTCGACGATCCCGGCTACGATGCCCCCCTTGATTCGGATGGTGATGGCGATATCGACGGTCAAGACTATGGTCGCTTTGGGCTGAATTTCCTGAAGAGTATGTAACGAACCCGCACCGGCAGATCACTTCACACCTCGTCGAGGTGGCTCCCTCAGGATCTATCGCGTTAAAACATCCAGACACCTCAATGCCAGAATCCACACCATTCGGCAATTCGAGATTGGGCCGGTTTCAGCGCCGAAGTTGGACCACCTTCGGCGGCGGAGCCAGTCCGCCAAGTCGCCTCGGTCTCGACCACCGAAGCAGATCTCCTCTTCGATGCATACTTCGCCAAAAAATGGACCGAAAATTAGGGAAGCTGCTGCGAAGCGTTCCACCAAACAGCGTTCGGTCGATGCAACCGACTGCGCGAAGAAATCGCGTTTTCTCTGTTCGGTGCGATCGCACTCATTCATTCTGGCTCCCTTCTCCCCCGCGGCGAGAGCGAGTGGTGCTCGCTCTTGCCGCGGGGGAGAAGGGCTGGGGATGAGGGGGCAATGTGCTACAGAAGTGCATCAATTACCTGTTCGATCCGGCGCCGCACGGCCACGGCATTCCTCAAGACCACGTAACCAAGCATCCGCACGACATGATCTCCTCGCTCGGTCAAATACCGGTCGCGACGCCGAAAAGCACTTGGGTGCGACGTCATTATTCCACAGGTGTGTGCTGAGCGGAAATCTGCTCGTTTTAGCGCCCTGATCGGTCCGTTTACTTGGCTCGAAATATCAGTGAAATGACGCCCCTAGCTGCGGTACTTCGTGCTCGCATTGTGATCGACCAAGTTCTGCATGATGAAGTTCTGCATGATGAATCGCGTAGCAGTGACTAGGGAGACGGCCGAGATCGAAGCCCGTACGGATCAACTCCCAACCCTGACCACCTGATAGACAGTGAGATCGACTTGGGCGATGGAGTGGCCGACGGAAAGATGGGACGCGGTACGGAGTCGTGCCGCAAGTGCGGACGCACGCTCAGCAAGCGACACATGAGCTGTATGTACTGTGGCGAGCAGATCGTCAAACGGCACACCTTTCAGCCGTAATTTGCCGATCGGCGGACTGACCTCCGCAATTCGCTTTCACCCCTCAACGAAATCGACGACCAGCAACCGGCACGAAACCGATTCGCTCGGCGGCTTCGATCGCATCATTTCTGCGTCAACTCTCTGTGTGACAGAATGACCAACGTGCGAGGCTAGACCTGTGCGAATAAGCCCAGTTGCGGGGGCCGAATGCCTGCCGGCGGAAAGGGTTGTGAATCCTCAGGTCGTCTTCACTGGATCGTACCGCACAACCCCCGACGGTTCACAGGTCTTGAATCGAGCCCGCGACGATCCACGGATCGATTCGATGCCAACCGGGCGTCTCGCTTGACAGACGTTTTCGCTTGTTAGCGTGCGAGTTGGCATGCTTATTGCGTTCAGCTTCTTCCGGTCAAATAGGCTTAGTCGGGGGAGCACAACGCAATGCGAACGTTAATTGCAGCGCTGGTTCTGAGTGCAACGGTGGCGATCGGATTGGCGAGTCGGCAAGCTTGGCTGCAGAAGCAGCAACTCCCGGCGGGACTGATTCAGGCCAACGGTCGAACGGAGGGTGATCACATCGCGATTGCCAGCAAGTTTGCCGGACGTGTGTCAGAGGTTCTTGCTCGCGAAGGTGACAACGTCGCCGCCGCCGCGACGCTCATTCAAATCGATGATCAACAACTGCAAGCCAAGCTGAATCAAGCGACGCACGGGGTGGCAGTCGCGGACGCCATTTTGCAGGGCGCGAGAGCCAACGCCAACGCCGTGGCCGCGGAAGTGCGTGCGGCAAAGACATCACTGGCTTTGCTCAAGAAACAAGTTCCCTTGGCCATCGAAACCGCTGAAGCGGAATTGCAGCAAGCTCTCGCGGCCGGCGCGACGGCCGACTCCAACGAAGGATACAAACGTAGCGAGTCCCAACGCGCCCAAAAACTTTTGAATTCGAAGGCCATTTCTGTGGAAGAAGCGGACCGAAAAGAACTGGCTTGGACGCTGGCTCAAAACGAACTCACAACCGCAACGGCTGCCAGAATCACGGCCGAAAAACGGCTTGCTGAATCAAAACTGGGGGCCGACCGAATCAAAGAACGCGAAGATGCCGTGGCTGCACTTGAGGCGATGCATGCCAAATCGCTCGCTCAGATCAAAGAGTGCGAGGCGCGGCAAGCCGAAGCCGAAGCCGGAGTCGCCGAAGCACAAAGCAATCTCGATGACTTGACGATCACGGCGCCCGCAACCGGAACCATTCTGTCGCGTTTCGTTGATCAAGGCGAAGTCGTCAACGCCGGAACGCCTCTCTTGGATCTGGTCGATCTTGACCGACTGTACTTACAGGTCTACGTGCCCGAGCCACTGATCGGGCGCATTCGACTCGGACTGTCGGCGAAAGTTTACACCGACGCCTACCCCGATCAGCCCTTCAACGCGACGGTGCGGTACATCGCATCGGAGGCCGAGTTCACGCCCAAACAAGTCCAAACGAAGGACGAACGCGTCAAACTGGTCTACGCCGTGCGACTCTATTTCAACGAAAACCCCGAACATCGGCTCACTCCCGGGTTGCCCGCTGACGCCATCATTCGCTGGATCGAGGAGACGCCATGGACACCGCCGCGCTGGTAGATCGAATTCCAGTTTCTCCCCTCGCAAAAGACGAAACACACAGCGTCATTGATGTCCGTGGAGTTAACAAGAATTACAAACGCACCGCCGCGCTGCGTGACATTCATCTGAATGTGCAACACGGCGAAGTGTTCGGATTGATCGGTCCGGACGGTTCAGGAAAGAGTAGTTTGATTCGAGCCATCGCGGGCGTGCAGCAATACGACGCAGGCATCATCACCGTTTTTGGATCTCGGGTCGATTCGGAGCGCTCAGCCGAACGTGTCAAAAGCCGAATCGGTTTGATGCCGCAAGGGCTGGGCAATCATCTGTATCCCGAATTGTCGATCGAGGAGAACATCGACTACTTCGCCGGCTTGCGTCTGGTCGCAAAAGAGACTCAGGGCGAGCGCAAGGATCGGTTGCTTGAGATGACGCGACTGAAACCGTTTCGTCGTCGACCGATGAAACAGCTCTCCGGCGGCATGAAACAGAAACTGGGTTTAGTTTGCACGCTGATTCATCAGCCCGAGCTTGTTCTGCTGGACGAGCCGACGACGGGCGTCGATCCCGTTTCGCGTCGTGATTTCTGGTCTATTCTGACGGATCTGGTCCACGAATCTGGTATGACGGCAATCATTTCGACCGCCTACATGGATGAAGCCGCCTACATGGATCGGTTGGCGCTTTTCATGGACGGAAAAATCATTTCGCAAGGTAGCGAAGACTCACTCCTGGCACTCGCGCCGGGAACCATCGTTTCCTACAAAAGCGAAACCGCACATCTCGAGACCCAACGCGTCCAGGCAAAATATCCACAGGTTCAGGCATTGGGCGACATGGTGCGTGTCTTCGTACGTGACGAAGAACCTGAGGCGGCGTGCCAAAGCATTTCTCAGATTGCGTCGCCAAATCACGGTGCCTTCACCGCGACGCCGCCCGAACTAGACGACGTGGTCGCCAGTCTTTTGACCGACGAGGCCGCCGAATCGTCCTCGGCGACTGAATCGAATCAGCTCGATGAGACCGATGCAGCCCGCCGATCGCCCCTCCACCCGGATCGACCCGCGCTGATCCACGCCGAACAACTCGTCCGCGACTTCGGCAAGTTTCGCGCGGTCGATCACGTGTGTCTTGAGGTCGCCGCGGGTAGAATCTTCGGTCTGCTGGGGTCCAATGGAGCCGGCAAAACCACGGTCATCAAGATGCTGACCGGCCTGTTGCCTCCCACGTCGGGCGCGGGCAGTGTCGCGGGAGCCCCAATCGGCAAAGCCAGCCAAGC
The DNA here is from genome assembly GCF_007754155.1 of Stieleria neptunia. Classification (NCBI taxonomy): domain Bacteria; kingdom Pseudomonadati; phylum Planctomycetota; class Planctomycetia; order Pirellulales; family Pirellulaceae; genus Stieleria; species Stieleria neptunia. The sequence continues at coordinate 2,941,586 of NZ_CP037423.1, forward strand.
GATTCGCGAACGGATTGGTTACATGTCGCAATCCTTTTCGCTGTACTTGGATCTGACGGCGTTGGAAAACTTGGAATTTTATGCGGGCGTGTATGGTTTGTTTCCCAAACAACGCCGCAAACGCATTCCGGAGTTGATTCAAAAGGTTGGTTTGCATGGATACGAGCGTCGTCTGACGGCCGATTTGCCGATGGGGATCAGGCAACGACTCGCGCTCGGCTGCGCATTGGTCCATCGCCCGCGCGTGATCTTCTTGGACGAACCGACATCGGGCGTTGATGTTCTGGGACGCCGTCAGTTTTGGGAAATCCTGGTGCGTTTGGCGCGTGACGAAGGCGTTGCGATTTTGGTGACGACACACTACATGGTCGAAGCCGAACATTGCGACGACTTGGCATTGATGTACGCCGGTCAGGTTGTCGCAGCGGGAACGCCGGAAACCTTGCGCATCAATTTGCAGCAAAACGCCGGCACGCCGCTGAGCTTCGCGACATCGTCGCCAACCCATGCACTGCGAGTGGCACGTGAGAATGGATTTCAGCGTGCCGCGACGTTTGGGCGAAACCTTCGCATGCTGAGCGGTGACATCGAGCGTGACAAACGACGACTGAGCGGATTGTTCCAAGCCGAGAACATTGACGTTTCCGATTGGCAGCGAGACGAGGTGACGATGGAAGACGTTTTCGTCGATTCGATTCTTTCCCAAGAGCAGGAAATGCGATGAATCTGCGCCGCGTCGCCGCCTTGGCCGTCAAAGAAATCCGCGAGATCACGCGTGACCGATTGCTGTTTTCGCTCGCCTTTCTGTTGCCTCCGTTGATGATGGTGGTGATCGGGTTCGGTGTGAACACCGACGTTCGTGATATCCCGATCGTCATTTTGGACTTTGACCGAACGCAATCCAGTCGCGATCTCTCGCACAAGTTCATGGACTCGCAGTATTTCGATTTCAAAGGTTACGTCGATCACGAACGCGAGATCCAGCGATTGATTACCGATAACAAAGCTCGCGCGGCGATTGTGATTCCGCAACGCTTCGACGAGCGTTTGCGGTCCGGTCAGCCTGCCAAAGTCCAAACGATCATCGATGGCGCGATCCCAACCCGGGCCGAAACGGTCGGTGGCTATGTTTCGTCGGTGATCGCGTCGTTCAGCAGCCAACGAGTGACCGCGCATGTTGCGCAGACTCATGGGATCACACCGTCGGCCGCATCCGCCTTGGTCAACCCGATCTTGCTGCACACTCGTTTTCTGTACAACGAAGAAATGACCAGTCTCTGGGCAATCGGTCCCGGTTGCATCATGACCGTGCTGGCATTCATTCCACCGATCCTTGCTTCGGTCGGCGTGGTGCGTGAAAAGGAAAACGGTTCGATCGACAACGTCTATTCATCGACTCTGACGCGGCCGGAGTTTGTTCTGGGCAAGTTGATCCCGTATGTCTTGATCTCTTCGATCAGCTTTTTTGTCTTGTTCGCGACTTCGCTACTGGTCTTTCAAGTTCCGTTTCGCGGATCTCCGATCGCGTTTTCGGTGACGGGGATTTTGTATGTCACCTGTACAACGATGATGGGCATGATCATTTCGTTCTTTGTTCGTTCGCAGATCGCCGCTGTCATTTTGGCCGTCCTGGTGACGCTGATTCCGACGCTTCAATATTCCGGGATGATCGTTCCGCTTTCTTCGCTATCTGAAACGGGGCAAATCCAAGCACGCCTGTTACCGGCCAGCTACTTTTTCGAAGCGATCCAAGCGTCATTTTTGAAGGGGACCGATTTCGCGGGAGTGCAAGGGTCGATCGCAGCGCTGCTGGTTTACTCGCTCGTGCTTTACACGCTGTGCTGTTTGAAGTTTAGCAAGAGACCAAAATCATGACACAGGCGGAACACGATTCACCGACGATTGTCTGGTGTTGGCGGCTGGTGGTGGTTTGCCGCAAAGAAGTTGTGCAGTTCCGTCGCAACTGGATTCTCGCCCTGTTCATGGTCTATGCATTCACAATGATGGCCTATCACAATGCGACCGCGATCAGTCAAGAACTCAAGAACGCGGGACTGGTCGTCATCGATCATGATCGAAGCAAAGCGTCTCGCGAACTGGTCTATCGTTTCCACGAGCCTCAATTTCAATTCGTTGAACTGCTGGAAAACAGTCGCGACGGAGTCAAGCGATTGGACGACGGCGATGCGTCGATGGTTTTGGACATTCCTCACAATTTTGACCGGGACCTCTTGAGGGGGCGACCGACGCGTCTGCAGTTGCAGATCGACGGAGCCGATTCCATGCGAGCCTATTTGGCGGCAAACTATGCCGAAAACATTGTGCGGCAATTTTCCGCCGACGTCGGGCGAAAACAATTCGCGGATCAACCGCTGCCGATCGTCGAAAACGACGAACGTGTTTGGTTTAGCCCCAACCATGAACAGACGTTGTTCATGGCGATCCAAGATTTGGCCCAAAACATTTTTCTGTTTTCGATCTTGTTGCCGGCTTCCGCGTTGGCAAGGGAAAAGGAACGTGGCACGGTGGAGCAGCTGTTGGTGTCGCCGCTGAGCCCATTGCAAATCATGTTGGGAAAGGTCTTGCCGATGGTCGGCATCATCCTGTTGGCCAGCGTCGTGACGTTGTTCTTCATCATCGAGGGCGCGTTGGCCTTGAACGTACGCGGCAGCATTGGATTGTTCCTGGGGGTGACCGCGCTGTTTTCAGGATCGGCAGCCGGCTTGGGGATCTTGATCGCCAGCGTGACTCGAAACATGGGGCAAGTCGGCATCGTAAGCATCACTCTGATGCCGATTCTGTTCATGCTATCTGGCAGCGACACACCGCCGGAGATGATGCCCGACACGCTGTTGCCGATCATGTACCTTTCCCCGCTGCACCACTACCTCAACGCAGTTTTTGCAATCCTGATCAAAGGCGCCGACGTTTCGATGGTCTGGGACTCGATTCTCTACGTCGCCATCCTCGGAGGCTCTGTCTTCGCCATCAGCTTAATGCGCTTTCGACAAAGTTTTCGTTGATGCGGTCTGCCGTGGACAGCGATACAGGTTTTAACGTCGTCCTGTTGGTCAACGTCACGGCGAGTGCGTTTGCTGTCCCGTGTTGCTTGTGTTTTTCGCTGCCGGTCCCTGCCAAGGCCAACGTCCCTCCAGCTCGACTTGCAGGGCCATGCTTAGAAACGTACGGATGAGCACGATCAAGCCCAAGACCGAACCGATGCCTCTTACTACCGCATGGTCAGCACGTCTCCGGAAGAGCGTCGCGGAATCGGGGCGGGGCACACTGCGAATTGACCGTCGCTTTCCGGTTTCCCTGTGTCTCAGGTCGCCACTCAGCCTCCGGTTGTCGACTGCCTCGCCTTCCCAGACGCAAACCGGCAGCAGCGATCAGAAACAACTACACCTTCGCCACCCACGCCAGCTCGAGGCAGATTTGAATTTGGCTTTTCGGCGCTGAGGTGAATCTGACCGCTGCGGGGGAGAGAATTGCGAAAACCCTGTTGGTCGATGCATCAATTGCATGTTCGATCTGGTGCAGCACCGCAACTGGATTTCGCAAGGCCTCGTAACCCGGGATCCGCACGACTTGGTACCCTTGCTCGGCCAAATACTGGTCGCGGCGCTGATCATACTGACGGCCCTCATCCGTCTGATGTTGCCTACCATCGACCTCAATGATCAACTTCAAGTCCACACAACGAAAGTCAACGGTGTACGGTTTAATCGGGTATTCGCGCCAAAACTTCTGATTTCGACAACGGCGATTGCGCAACATCTGCCAAACATCCTGAGCAAACTCGTTCGCGCGAGCCCGTTGATCTCGGGCGAATGAAATCGCCTCTCTGTCTCGTCGAGACCTTCGGTTCATGATGCTCCTAAGATTCGTTGGTGCCGTCTGCGTGCCCCCTAGTATCTCGCCTGACTGGCAATTCCAGGCGATTTGATCATCGTTTGGGCTGTCGATGTTGGGTGGCTGCCTGCAGCGGTTTCCCAACACTGCTGTGTAGATCGTAATTTCCCCTAGGTGGTATTCAACGCCGTGGATGAGCTTGAGTCGCACAGCAGTTCGTTTTGAACCCGAACCGTCGCTTGATCGACCCAATCGCGTTATCGCATGTGGTCAGATCGTATTCACTAGGATGGGACTTAACTATGAAACAGAAGTACAACCGTGTCATTGGTATTGACGTCGCGTCAGACAAAATTGATGTCAATGACTCCGCAGGAAAGATTGCCAAACAATTGCCCAACACGATTTCAGCGATCAGCAAAAAGCTGTTCAAGAGAATCCAAGACACTGAAAATACATTGGTTGTCTGTGAAGCAACTGGCGGCTACGAATATCTGATTGTGGAGGCTGCTCACGACGCTGGTGTACCGATTTGCGTGGCCAACCCGAGGCAGGTCCGTGACTTTGCCAAAGGGCATGGCTATTTGGAGAAGACCGATGTGATCGATGCATTCATGATCCGCCGTTTTGGCGAAGATGTGGAAATCCATCTGACACCTCCTCGCACGGCGCAAGAGAAAGAATTTCTTTCAACAGTGCGGCGTCGAACCCAAGTGAAAGATTTGCTCTCCCAGGAGCAAAACCGACTCAGTCAAACCCGTGACAAGTTTGCCGCTCAACAAATCAAGGAAACGATTTCGCACCTGAAAAAGCAGCTAAAAAGCCTCGACAAACGCATCGAAAAGATGCTCAAGGACCTCAGTAAAGTCGATCCCAAAGTAGAAATCTTGTTCAGCGTCAGTGGAGTTGGTCCAGTCACCGCTGCGACACTCCTGGCCGAGCTGCCAGAACTGGGACAACTCAACCGAGGTCAAATTGCCAAACTTGTCGGTGTTGCTCCGTTGGCCAACCAAACAGGCAAGAGCGACAAGAAACGAAAGGTCCGAGGTGGACGTTCACAAGTCCGAAGCGTGCTCTACATGGCGACACTGGTTGCAACGAAACACAACCCAGTCATCAAACGTTTCTACGATCGGCTTATCGCCAAAGGTAAAATCAAAAAGTTAGCTTTGGTAGCGAGCATGCGCAAACTCCTGACGATTCTCAACAACATGATTCACTGTGGCGAATCATGGAAGAACCCTCAGGTCAATGCGAAGAAGGAGCAAAAGGCGACTACGGCACCGTCGCTAAACTAGGACCGTAGTCGCCATACGTGCTCGATGCGTCATTGACACACCGGCGACTGAGTTATCCCTGGCACGGTTGCATCTCTGCAGAGCCCTGTTGCGTTTCACCCAGCGGCTCAAGTTTACTGCTGCGCAACAATCGCGTCACCCAAATTTCCAAAAATCATTGAACACCGGCGCAATGCCTAAGAAAATCTCGGGGGTTCGGGGGCTGGCCCCTGACCACACTGGATCTCGGAATCGAAAAATCCAAGATTTTCGATCTGACCTCTTGCCACAATTTAAGACCGTCGCTCATCCCCAGCCCTTCTCCCCCTGCGATGAAAGCGAGCACGACTCGCTTTCATCGCAGGGGGAGAAGGGAGCCTGAATAGTAGGCAGGCCACGGAGTGGAGACCGCAATTTCGTACTCCAACAGATCCCGAAGCCAGTTTCGAACGTTCGTTCACCGCTTCGGTTGGACCAACCGCCGCATTTTATCGGAATCCCTCGCGCGCCGCGGTGGCGGACACCGCTGGCAACGAGAGGCGATGGTGTCGCGTGTGAGTTGGTTGGTCGATTGTCTGCCATGAATCGTTTTTCGGCAGAGTCGTATGCTTCATCGGTCAGATCGAAAAAGTCAACCGCTTCAAAAATGCCGAGATTGTTGACCAGGTGCTGGTCGGTGAAATCAGGCGCCGAATAGACCATTCCAAGTAGCTTGATGACGCGGAGATTCAGATAGCCAGACTCTTGGGGTTCTAAAGAGACTCCCAGTTTGACGGCTCTTTCTTGTGCGCTCCTCGTTGACTCAGCTCCAATGGTTGGTGATGCGAAAAAGAGAAGTTTAGCCGCGTCCGGATCGCGTGAAAGGTCACAGACGCTTCGCGAACGGCCTATGATGTGCTTTCCCACCAAGGTCCCACCGCGCGCACTTCTAGGCACCAGCCCTTTGCACCATGACCCTGATCGACTGGATCATTCTGTTTCTGTACGCCGTTTCCACGATCGGATTGGGATGGTACTTCAGCAGAAATCAGCAAGACACGAGCGAGTACTTCGTCGGATCGGGAAAAATGAATCCCGTTCTGATCGGCGTGTCGTTGTTTGCGACGTTGTTGAGCACGATCAGCTACCTTGCGATTCCCGGTGAGGTCCTTGGCAAGGGGCCGATCTACCTGAGCAACTACATCGCCTACCCGTTTGTCTATCTGGTCTTGGGATTCGTCGTCTTGCCGGTCTACATGCGGCAACGCGTCACCAGTGCGTATGCGTTATTGGAAGACCGGCTTGGGTTGAGCGTTCGACTACTTGGTGGAATCCTGTTTCTGGCGTTGCGATTGGTTTGGATGTCATTGCTGGTGTTTCTGACGGCCAAGGCGATCGCGGTCATGATCGGTGTTGGCGATGAAATGGTGCCGTGGATTGTTTTGGTGACGGGCATCTTTGCGGTCACCTACACCTCATTGGGAGGGTTGCGTGCGGTCGTGATCACGGACCTGATGCAGACCGTTTTGCTTTACGGGGGGGCGTTGTTGACGATCGGAACGGTCAGTTGGCAGATGGACGGTTTCAGCTGGTTTCCTACCCAATGGCCCAGCGACATTTGGGATCAACAACCGATCTTCAGTTTTGATCCGGCGACTCGGGTGACGGTGGTCGGATCGATTGTCTCCGTCTTTCTCTGGATGGTCTGCACTTCGATGGGAGACCAGGTTTCCGTGCAGCGTTTTATGGCGACCGAGGATGCAAAGTCCGCTCGCTTTGCAATGGGGATGCAGTTGATCGTCTCCGTTGTCGTCGGGGCAACACTGGGGCTGGTCGGCATCGCGTTGCTCGGTTTCTTTCACGCCAACACAGGGATGCTGCCCGAAGAAGGCACGTTGAAGGCACAAGCGGACACCATTTTTCCACATTTCATTGCCGCTCACCTTCCGCCCGTCGTCACCGGTCTTGTCGTGTCAGGACTTTTTGCGGCTGCGATGTCGAGTATCGACTCCGGTGTGAACTCCATCACGGCCGTGGTGATGACTGATTTTCTAGAACGATTTGGACGCAAACCCGAGACGCAGGCAAAACAATTGAGGATGGCTCGCGTGTTGGCGATCGTCATCGGTGGCGTCGTCGTCTCGCTCAGTTCGTTCATTGGTTACATCCCCGGAAATTTCATGGCGGTGACAAACAAAACGGTGAACTTGCTGACCGTCCCGATTGCGTTGCTGTTTTTCTTTGCCTTGTTTGTTCCCTTTGCCAACGCAAAAGGGGTTTGGATTGCGACCATCGCAAGCGTCAGCGTGGCAGTTCTGATCGCGTTCTCGGGTGTGATTTTCGGAAAGGTTTCCGAGGCGGCCCCCGACCCCGTCAGTTTTCAATGGATTTCGCCCGCCGCGTTGGTCGTGGGTGTGACGGTCGGACTTGTCGCTTGTAAGTTGTTCGCAGAGAAGTAAGTTGTTCACAAACAAGACGACCGCATGAATCGAAGAAAACTACTCGTCATCCTTCTGGCTGTCGCTGCATCGGCGACCGCGCGCGCCGATCAGGCATGGGAATTGGCCCCGACGTTACGGCAAAAGTGCGTTGCGGTGCTTCGCCAAGGTTTGACCGGCGAAGCGTTTTGGCCCGCGATGCATGCAGCCGAATCGTTGACGTTCGCCGGACAGACGCAGGAAGTTCGCAGCGACCTCTTGCCAAAACTTGAGACCGAAACGGACGATCAACGGCGATGTGGATTGGCCAGGGAATTGGCCCGCGCTGGAGACCGAGAGAAAAGCACGCTGCTGTTGGAAATCCTGCGAAAGAATGATCCCCACGGTCACGTGCACGCTGCCGAAAGTCTGTATAAAGTCGGCTGGCCGGGCGATGGCACTGAATTGCAACAGGCGTTTGCCAACAGCAGTGACATTCGAGTGCGCATCATGGCCGCGGCCGCTCTGGCAAAATACGATCATGGGCCTGTTCGCAACGAGTCGTTCGGGTTTCTGCGGCAAACACTTCGCGATGAAAAGGACCCTGCCCTCTTTCGACTCACCGCGTGGATTCTGGGCCGGATTGGCGAACCGAAAGACTGCGTTCTGATCCGCTCCCGACTCGAAGATGCGAAAAACGACGCTTTGACCCATGCATTCCTGGAGCACGCGCTGGCTGCACAGGGGGATCTGCAAGGTCAAAAAGTCCTGATGCGAAACCTACAGTCAACCGATTCCGCGATTCGAACCTATGCAGCCGTCTTCGCGGGCGAGTCGGGGATGACAGGCGCCGCCCCATTTCTGATCCGCCAGCTTGACGACAAAAACCTCGATGCGAGGATTCGTGCAGCGGGTGCCCTCCTTGTCCTTGACCGTCAACTAAAGTCCAGTTCGGAAATACGATGAGCTTGCTTGATCTGATTCGTCTGGACGGAAATCGCGCGCTCGTCACCGGGGCAGGCTGCGGCATCGGAAAAGGCTGCGCACTTGAACTGGCTCACGCCGGTGCCGACCTGATCCTCAACGACCGACCTGGCAGCGAAGAACTCGCGAAGACCGCCGCAGAAATTCGTGCGTTGGGAAGGAATTGTTGGACTGTTGAAGCCGATGTTTTCTCCGCAGCCGGTTGTGAATCGCTGGTTCGTCAGGCGATCGAACTTGCCGGCACGATCGATATCCTGGTCAGCAATCCCGCCTACGGAAAACGATGCGGCTTTCTGGATTTTCCCGCTGATGAATTCGACAAGGTGATCGATGCGACGTTCAAATCGGGCTTTCGCATTAGCCAAGCGGTCGCACGCCACATGGTGGAATGTGAGATCTCGGGAAAGATTCTGTTTATCAGCAGCGTCGTTGGCGAGATGCCGTTTGAACGCAATGGCCCCTACGAATCGGCCAAGGCTGCTCTGAATCAGCTGACTCGGAGTATCGCGGTGGAGTTGTTCCCGCATCGCATCAACGTCAATGCGATTGCGCCCGGCTGGATCGACACGCCTACCGAGCGAATGACATTCACCAAGGAGGTCATCGAAGCACGAGGCCCCACCCTGCCTTGGGGACGCATCGGCACGCCGTCGGACATCGGTCGCGCCGCTGCATTTTTGGTTTCCGAAGCCGCTGATTACATCACGGGAGTCGTGCTGCCGGTCGACGGCGGTTTCCGGTTCAAGGACATGCGAGCCGACGATGAGCCACAGGAAGCGGATCCGTTGTGAGCAGGAACGAACCAATCCAGCTGGAATCTCGTCGCTTTGGCGGGCATCGTGTCGGGCCAAATCTGTTGATCACTGCGGGTGTTCACGGCGATGAGTATTTGCCGATGCTTGCCGTGGGCGAACTGATTCGCAGCTTCGATTCCGATGACAGACTGAAGCGCGAGTTGCGCGGCACGTTGACATTGATTCCGGTTGTCAATCGCTCTGCGTACCGGGCCGGACGCCGCGTCGGCGATGACGGTCGCGACCTTGCACGCACGTGTCCCGGACGGCAAGACGGAACCGTCACCGAGCGAGTCGCTGATGCGTTAAGTCGTCAGATCGCCGAAGCGGATTTTTATATCGATTTGCATTCGGGAGGAACGGAATTGTGCGTTTTGCCGCTGGCCGGTTACATGCTCCACGCGAATGCAGCGATTCTGCAGCAGCAGCGAAAGATGGCGTGCGTCTTCGGCCTGCCAGTCGTCTGGGGCACGTCGGCGGAGTTGCAAGGACGTTCCCTTTCGGTGGCGCGTGATGCCGGAATTCCCGCCATTTACGTCGAGTATCTCGGTGCTCACCGCGAGCTTTCCGAACTGTCAAACGGTGCGTTCCCTTCAACGGACCACGATCACCCGCTTCTCGTTGGATGTCTCAACGTGATGCGGCACTTAGAGATGCTGCCGGGAGCGATCCAGGCATGCGAAGGCCAGCAAGTGGCCGAAGACTGGCGCTCCGGGTCGGGGCACATGCAAGTCAGTCATCCGGCGCCCACCGGCGGTTTCTTGACGCTTCATGTAAAGCTCGGCCAGAGAGTCTCGTGCGGCGAGTTGCTTGCCGAGATCGAGTCGCTGCTCGGAGGTGAAAAGCACACGGTCGTCGCCGAACAGGACGGAATCGTGGTCGTGCTGCGCGAGTACCCCAGAATCAATGAGGGCGACTCGTTGGCCGTCGTCGTGGAAACTGGAGAGCGATCATGAGTGTGCGGCGATGGGCGGATCGGCATTCCCCTTTGATTCCCGATGAGAACTGCCTCTCGCTCGGTGAAGGGCAGACGCCTTGCATTCGTTCCAGGAGCATCGGCGCTGATTTTGAGATCCGTCATCTCTTTTTCAAGATTGAGAATCGAATTAGGAAATCCCGAGGATTTCGAATCCATCACGGAAAATCAACTTCTCAATTTCCTGTTCATTCAATCGCGGCAGATTCGTTCCCGCCACCATCTCGTTCAGTTGTCTCAATCCCGTGATCGATTCATTGACCGTCGTGAACGGGTAGTCAGAGCCAAACAACAATTTGTTCCAAACGCCATACTCCTGGACCAGCATCAGGCTGTTGTACAGTTGCCACGGTCGGTAATGCAACGCACTGATGTCGGCAAACACATTGGGGTGCTTTCGAATGGTCGCCACGCACTCACCCTCGTACGGATGACTGAGGTGCGCCAGGACGAACCGGATCTCGGGGTGTCGCGTCGCAACCGGATCGATCAATCGAGGTAACGTGTATTTCAACGGTGCTTGGCGGACGAACGTGGTTCCGGTGTGCAGCAACACCGGCAGCCGCTTTTCTTCGACGTATTTCCAGAGCGGTTCCAGCCGATCATCGTCGACACCGAAGCCCGCGTACATCGGCAGAAGCTTGACACCACAAAGCCCCAGTTGCTCGTGACCGTGCCGCATTTCGTCTTCCCATCCCGCTTGCGTCGGATCGATGGAAAGGTATCCGGTAAGACGCTCCGGATCTTGTGCGACGTAGTCCGCGATATACTTGTCATCGACCCACAAACCACTCAATCGCGCCTTCCCACCAAAGACGACGGTGCGAGTCCCCGGGGGCGCAGCATTGCGGTAGTCGTCCAATCGAATCGTCAGGTCGACGGTCTCCCCGGCCTTCGCAGCGGACGCTTGGTGAATGAAGTCGTCGCTGAACGCATCGGGAAACGGCCAGGCATGGCTGTGAATGTCTGTGATCATGTTAGGTCTTGACGCAGGTGTGGTCGGATTATCGTACACTATAGGAAAAGGCGGCCACGCGGTGGTTCTTGCCTAGCGTGAAGAACAGAAAGGATACACATCTGCAGTCATGACAGACCAACCACGTCTTCTGATCATCGGCGTCGGATCCATCGGCGAGCGGCACTTGCGTTGCTTCCAGTCAACCGGGCGCTGCCACGTGGCGTTTTGCGAGCCGTTGAGCGAGCGACGCAACGAAGTGGCCGAGCGATACGCTGTCAACGGATATGAGTCTTGGGAGCAGGCGTTGGCGGCGGAGCGTTTTTCCGCGGCCGTCATCGCGTCTCCGGCGCCCTGGCACATCCCGACAGCCCAAGCCCTCACCGATCGCGGAGTTCACCTGCTGATCGAGAAACCCCTGAGCCTGAACACCGATGGCGTCTCCCAGTTGTCGGATTCCATCAAGCGTCATGAAACTCGCGTCTCGGTCGGGTTCGTTTATCGTTCGCTACCGGCGCTGCAGCAGATGCGTGCGTTGGTCCGTTCTGGAAAGATGGGGCGGATCGTGCAAATTCAAGTTCAATCCGGACAACACTTTCCGTTTTACCGTCCAGCCTATCGCGATATCTACTACGCCGAGGCTGCGCAAGGTGGCGGACTGATCCAGGACATGTTGCCGCATTTTTTGAACGCGGTGGAGTGGATTGCCGGACCGGCCACAAAGGTTGTCGTCGATGCGGCACACCAGGTCCTCTCCGGGGTCGAAGTGGAAGACACCGTCAATGTTCTTTCTCGGCACGGAGATGTCATGGCGAGCTTTACGACGAATCAACATCAGCCTGTGAACGAATCCGTCATGACCGTCTTGTGCCAGCACGGCGCTGCTCGATGGGAACTCAACGGACATCGATGGTTCTTAGCCGATGAAGTCGGAGGCGATTGGACGCTGCAGCAATCGTTTGACCATCAACGTGATGATTTCTACATTCTCCAGGCCAATGCGTTTATGGAACTTCTTGAAGGAAAGGCAGAACCGTTATGCTCCTTCGATGAAGGATTCACCACGCTGCGCTCAACGCTGGCGATCCTGAAATCGAGACAGTCAGACGCTTGGGAGACTGTTTTCTAGTGCTTTGGCTACCGTTGGTGTTTAGCCTTTAGGCGACCGTCCAGCTTGGGAAACACATGAAACGCAACGAATTCTTGCGATCTCGCGATACGGGTGGGATGCGGTCCGTGGCGCGTTGTACGACGTCCTTTCTAGGTCGTCGCACAGAGTCCCACGGACGACGGCCCGGAAGGGCCATCGTACCCGGAAATGTGATCGTTCCTATGCTGAACGGCTAAAGCCTGCACTCCAACGCTCACCGGAATAATCGTATGGATGATACACCGATTCAACAACTGTTTGATCTGTCCGGTCGGGTGGCTCTGATCACGGGAGCTTCTGGTTGGCTCGGAAACGCGATGGCGACGGCGCTGGCGGAAGCGGGGGCCAACGTGGTGGTCGCCAGTCGAGACGAGCGCAAGGCAGACGAGGCACGGGCCACGCTTCCCACCTACAAAGGCAGCCGACACCATGCCGTTGTACTTGATCAGCTCGACGAAGCGTCCGTCCGTCGTGGTTTCGAGGATGCCGTCACGAAAGCGGGCAGGGTCGACATCCTGATCAACAACGGCCACGCGGCGGACGGCCATGATTTGACCGATGTGACCGCCGACCAATTTCAACAAGTTCTCGCCAACGCGACCGGTTGGTTTCTACTGTCGCGGCAGTTCCATGGCCATGTCGTGCATCGCAATGCGTCGGGCTGCATCGTGAACATTGGCTCGATGTACGGTCAAGTCGGTTCCTATCCCGATGCCTACGAGGGCATTTGCGCGGCAAGTCCGGTTTCGTATCACACGCTCAAAGGCGGGGTCATTCACATGACCCGACACCTCGCCGTCTATTGGGCAAAAGACAAGGTTCGCGTCAACTGCTTGAGCCCGGGGCCGTTCCCAGGACCCGGTGTCTCGCAGGCATTAATCGAGCGACTGAAAGCGAAATCGCCGATGGGGCGAATGGGGTTACCGCACGAACTCAAGGGTGCCCTGCTGCTGTTGGCCAGCGATGCGGGAAGCTACATCACCGGCCTGAATTTAACCGTCGATGGCGGCTGGACCGCGTGGTGAGAAATCTGAAATGCAAGAATTGCCGCAATTGTCGATCGAATCCTGTCGTGTTCGCCAACAGAGACTTTGCCAATCGCTGTCCGACCTGAAAGCGGATCGGGCGATTCTCGTTGCACCCGAGAATGTCCAATGGCTGACGGGTTTTCGTCCCCACCCGTTGTTGCGGGCGGTGGCGGTGCTCGATGTTGACGAAGGTTGCATGCTGATTGCACCCGGCAAAGAGCCTTCGCATCATGCGGCAGACGAAATTCGAGTTTTTGATGCGCAATGGCGATGCACGTTGCGGCAAGATCAATTGAATGCTGCGATGCAACGGGTAGAGAAATCAAACAAGAGAACGGCGCTCGAATTCTCATCCTGCGGGGAGCACGTCAGGCAGAGTCTGGGCTCCGTTCCAGTCGATCTGGACTCGACTCTCTGGAACCTGCGACGAAAAAAGGAACCCGATGAGCTTGGGATGATGCAGCATGCGATTGACTGCACGGACGCAATGTATCAAAAGGCTCGAGAGATCATTCGGCCGGGGATCACCGAGCTGGAAGTCTTTTGTCAACTTCAGAGCGTCGCCGTGCAAACCGCCGGCGAACCGTTGACAGCCCTTGGCAACGATTACCAGAGCAATTCACCCGGCGGACCGCCTCGGATTCGTCCCGCCGGCTCAGGCGAGTTAATGATTTTGGACCTCGGGCCGGCCTATCGAGGTTACCATGCCGACAACTGCCGCACCTTTGCCGTCAACGGCCGGCCAACCGAGGAACAACTCCGGGCGAGAGACGTCATCATGACCGTATTTGATTTGGTCAAAGCGTTTGTGCAGCCGGGGCAGTCCTGTCAAGAATTGTTCGTTCAGGCGAAAGCGTTGCTGGACGAATACGAACCCGACGCATTCTTTCATCACTTGGGACATGGCGTCGGTTTGTACCCGCACGAAGCCCCGCACTTGAATCCCAGTTGGGACGATCGATTTGCCGAAGGCGATGTGTTCACCGTCGAGCCGGGACTTTACAACGCATCGTTGCGGGCGGGGATTCGGATCGAAGAAAACTACGTCGTCACTTCCAACGGTGTTCGGCAATTGACCAAGACGTCGACGCAGTTGTGATCAAAAGCAGCCTCGTTCACTTTCTTTACAGCACGCCGTACTTGTGAAAGGCATCGGTTGCCTTCATGCCGCCAGCCATCGCTGCCCTGACTTTGTTCTCATCGTGCACTTTGTTCCAAGCGAGCGACAGCACTTTCGCTTCGACTTTCCGCGGCACGACGACCGTTCCATCTTCATCAGCAACCACCAAGTCGCCCGGAGAAAACACGACGGAGTCAATTTCCACGGGAACATCGACATCAACCACGCGTTGCCGATTCTTGCTGTCGTACAAGCACGTGCCACGAGCGATGACAGGAAAACCCAGCTGTCGGATCTTTTCGACGTCACGAATCGCGCCGTCAACGATGGCACCCACACAGCCGCCCTTGAGCACCGCGGTGGTTAGCAGCTCGCCCCAAATTCCTGATCGCATCGATCCTCCGGCAGCAGCAATCAACACATCATCGAGCCCGCAGCTGTCAACGGCTTTCAATTCCAATTCGTAAGGCTGAGGATCTTCATGGAACATGTCTGCCCAAAGGGTGGTGCGACATCGGCCCACAATCATTTCGCCGGATGTAAGTTGACGCAGTGGCGTGCGTGGCGACTGATTGGTGTACCCTATCGAGTCCAACGCATCACAAATGACGGCAGAAAACATTTGCTGGCGAACGTCCGAGAGCGAGATTTCATGGGGTGCTGTGGCCATTCTTGCGTTTTTTGTCTGGGCAACGAGCAGGGGAAGAATCGGTCGATGGTAACGTAACCAACGACCCGAGACGACCTTTGGCTTGCCTGATCTATGATTTCCGATGCGAATTGGCATTATCGCGCTACTGCACGAATCGAACACGTTTTCGTTTCAACCAACCACCTTGGAATCGTTTCAACAAAACCTGCTACTGACAGGCGAATCGATTCGCACGGCTCTTGCCGATGCCCATCACGAGGTTGGTGGTTTCTTTGCCGGTATCGACGCGAGTGCCAATACGGGGGAAGCAGAAGCCGTTCCGCTGTTTGCCGCGCGAGCGTTGCCATCGGGAACGATCTGCGCTGAGGCGTTTGACTCGCGGGTCAGCCAACTGCTCGATTGTGTCCGCGAAAGCGAACCGCTCGATGGAATCCTGGTGGCTCCCCACGGCGCAACGGTTAGCGAAAACTATCCGGACGCCGACGGCCATTGGCTCAGTGAGTTGCGTCAACTGGTTGGCCCAGAGATACCGATCATCGGAACGCTGGACGCGCATGCAAATTTGTCGCCGCTGATGGTGGAGAGCTGCACCGCATTGATCGCTTACCGCACGAATCCTCATTTGGACCAACGGGAACGGGGTCTGGAAGCCGCCAACATGATCCTGCGAACGCTGCGCGGTGAGATAACACCGGTCATGTCGGCTTGCTATCCACCGCTGGCGATCAGCATTGAAAAACAATGCACAGAAGAACCACCCCTGGATGCTCTGTATCGTACCGCGAACGAGCAATTGAAAATCGAGGGCGTGCTTTCCAACAGTCTTTTGCTTGGCTTTCCCTACGCCGACGTGAAAGAAATGGGGGCCGCCACGATTGCCGTGACCGACGGACGCCGACGGCTCGCCAGTCAGCTGGCGGACGAACTGGCTTCGTCGATTTGGCGGTTGAGAACGCAGTTTCGTAGTGAATTCACATCGGTCGACGAAGCGCTCCGTCAATGCGAACAATCAAAAAGCAGGGTGTGTCTGCTGGACATGGGAGACAACGTTGGCGGTGGATCAGCGGCTGATGGGACGGAATTGCTGGGGGCGATTCATGCTCAGAAAATCGGACCGTCCTTTGGTTGTCTGTATGATCCAGATTCAGTCGCTTGCTGTGAACGAGCAGGTGTCGGATCGACCATTCGGCTCCGTGTTGGCGGGAGAACGGACGCTCAACACGGCGACCCGATCGACGTGACCGTCACAGTGATCTCACTCTGTGAGGGCAAGTTTTGTGAATCAAAGCCTCGACACGGTGGCATCACGGATTTTGATCAGGGGCGAACGGCAGTTTGTGAAACCGATCATGGATTGACGCTCATGCTCACTTCCCGGCGGATGGTCCCGTTCAGCCTCCAGCAGCTTAAGGGTTGTGGAGTCGATCCGATGCGGTTTCGAATTTTGGTCGCCAAAGGCGTCAACGCGCCGATTGCAGCCTATCGCGAAGTGTGTGCGTCCTTCATCCGAGTCAACACGCGGGGGGCCACCTGCGCGGACCTCCACCGATTGTCATACAAGCATCGTCGCCGTCCGATGTTTCCCATGGATCCTGAATGAAATTTTATCGGCGAACGACTTCTCAAAGAAGACACCGATGTCGAATCCGTTTGGCAAGCATCCTATGCTGGCGGAGTTTTTGGAAACGACACTTAACGCAATGACAGGAGCGATTCATGACGTCCCCAGCGACGAGCGAGCCCTTGCATGGAGTTCTACCCGTTCTGCACACGCCCCTGACCGATCAAGGCGGGGTGGATCACGAATCGCTTCAGCGCGAAATCGACTGGGCGTTTGAGACGGGCGCCGATGGGGTCGTTGTTGCGATGGTCAGCGAGATCCTCCGGCTCGGTGACCGCGGTCGACGTGAGCTTGTCGAGCAAGTGTGCCAAGCGGTTGGTGGTCGCGGATTCACCGTCATCAGCGTCGGTGCCGAGAGCACGGCCGGAGCGGTTGATTTCGCCCGACATGCGGAGAATTTGGGCGCTTCGGCCGTGATGGCGATCCCACCGGTTGCAACGACGCTGGGAGCGACGGCCACAGGCGAGTATTTTACTGCGATTGCCAGCAGTGTTTCCATTCCGCTGGTGGTTCAGGATGCATCGGGATACGTGGGGGCTGCGATCGACTTGGGCGTGTATCTCGAACTGCTCAACCGATTCGGCAATCAGCGGATCTTTTTCAAACCCGAAGCCAGCCCGCTCGGTCCCAATCTCTCGAAACTTCGCGATGCAACCGATGGTCAAGCCAAGATCTTTGAAGGTTCCGGCGGGATCAACCTGGTCGATTGTCATCGCCGCGGCATTGTCGGGACCATGCCGGGTACCGATTTGCTTGACGGAATCGTCGCGCTTTGGGACGCACTTCAATCAGGTGACGAGAGACGCACGTACGCATTGTCTCTACCCATCGGCGCGATCGTTGCGTTGCAGATTCAAGCCGGCCTGGACGGTTTCTTGGCAATCGAAAAGTACTTGATGCGTAAACGGGGGCTATTCCGCAATGCGCATCAGATTCAACCTGTCGCGTGGACCCTTGACGAAGAAACCCGATCCGAAGTCGATCGTCTATTCGCGCTCATGCAGGCCGCGATCGAATGACGCCTCCCACCATAGCGATTCGCCCGCAAGAGTATTCCGTGTCAGCTCAGGGTTCCGGTAGCGCAAACTGGCGTAGGTCGCGCTGTGCGTGACACTAAGAACGTCATGCACAGCATGATCTACCTGAAAACCAAGGTGACACGGAATACTAGGCGTGACCGTACCCGCCACCCGCCCCTACCTAAATGGTGCCACCCAACCTAATGACCGCTCCGTCCGAAGGTCAGCGGCATGAACCACTTAGGCCAACCACGGGGCATTCGGGCCGAAACGCTTTGATGCGGCCGGGGAAAAACGCACGCGGAGATTCGCGTTCTGATAGAATTCGACACCACGTCTAGTTTGTGTCCGAAGAGGAGTTGAAATGATTGGTTTTTACCGTGTGTTTTTGATCGTGTTAGGGTGCGTGCTGATGCCCGTGTCGGTGGACGGAGACGATGCACTGGAAAAAGAACAAATTGACAAATGGTCGAGTTACTATCTGCAGCAAGCCAAGAGCTATGAACTGCGATTGGCTTATCCGGGCGACGAAGCGTTGACCTTGGTGCCCACCCCGGTGTTGCGTTGGCAAAATCCGTTGCGATCGACGACCCACGGGGAGTGCTTTGTGTGGACGCTCGATGGCAGAGCCCTCGCCGTCGCGTCGATTTTTTCTTATCCGATTGAAAATGATCAGCGGAGGGTCGCGCGAGCGTTCAACTCTTTTGCCGATTCGCCCCTGGTGGCCGGCGAAGATCAACAACCGTTTTGGCAAGCCGCGGCGGTGGAAAAGGAGGAGTGGCAGATGGTTCCGGGATCGCCCGATGTTGCCAGTTCGGCATCGCGACGTCTCTTTCAAATGCGTTCTCTCGCGCGGCAATTTACCGCACAGCTCGGGGGCACCGATGGAGAGGAGCAACGGATGTTGCGGTTGATGGCCGCTCCACTTTACCGCTATGGCTTGCACGATGAGGCGGAAAAGGACGGAGCCCTGTTTGCGTTTGTGATGGGGACCGATCCGGAGATTATTCTGCTGCTTGAAAGCCGCGAAACCGATTCTGGGTTGAAGTGGTTTTTTCTGGCCGGGCGTCACAGTTACACCACTCTCGTTCTCCGTCACCAAGATCGTGAGGTTTGGCGGCACACGCGCGGCGAAAATAGTCCGCGCTACCTTTCGCAGCACGGGATCGACTTACAACCGGCGGTGCTTGAGTGAACGCTGACTTGTTCTCCGTCATCGCGATGGTCGTTTGTTCCATCGATTGGGTGGCTATCGTCCGCGTCGGTGCGATTGAAGAGCCTGGCGGAAAGCTGGTCATTTTGGTGATCTAGGTATAGCAACAGCGCATGAAGTTTGTCGCCGACGGGGCGGTATGCTGGCGCTCCCAATCGTTGATGTCAGCCAACCGCCAATTTGCCCACCTGCCACAGTTCCGACCAAGAGCAGTTACTTAGGGACTAAACTGTTACGGGCAGTGCGTGCCCGTAAAATACCCCCGTCCCCTTTAATGCTGCCAGTACTTTCTCAGCAGGTATTGATTGTCTTTGCCGTGCTGTAGCCAATCGTCGTATTCGGCTTGCGAGCGGAACGGTGGGATGTGGTGCGGTTCCAATTTCTCGGACGTTTTCACCAGCGGGGCGGGTGATGCCGGAATCTTTGCGGCCAGCTTGTTTTTGATCTGAGAATACATCGGATCCTGCGCAAGGTTGTGCCATTCCTCGGGATCGGAGTGGTGGTCGTAGAGCTCTTCGCTGCCATCGATGTAACGTATGTACCGATACCGCTCGCTGCGGACGGAGAACTCGCCGTAGTCGTAGGTTGTCAAGGCGACATGGTCCCATGCTGCATCAGGCTGCTTGAGAAGCGGGGTCAGGCTATGGCCATCGATCGCGTTGTTGGCGGGCAGTCCGCAAACGTCGACGAGTGTCGGGTAGATGTCTTGCAACGAAACGGGGCGATGGCACAGCTGTCCATCTGCGGAACCGTCGCGCAGTCCGGGCGTACCGTTTGGAACATGGATCATCAACACCGAACGCACGACGTTGTCCCAGAGGGCGAATTTGCGCCAGTGCTGTTTCTCGCCAAGTTGCCAGCCATGGTCGGACCACAACACCACGACCGTGTTCTCCCGTTGGCCACTTTCGTCCAGGCCGTTGAGCAAGCGGCCGAACATCGCATCGGCAAACGCGATGGACGCCAGATACCCCTGGACGCCTCGTTTCCACTGATCCGCTGCGATGACGTGCTGATGGTAGCCCCCGCCGCGAAAGGCGATATCCTTTGCCCGTGGACCGACATCATCAAGGTCGTTCTCCAATCGCTTGGGCAGGATGATGTCATCGAGTGGGAACAGGTCGAAATACTTGCGCGGCACATACCACGGCAGGTGCGGTCGATAGATGCCGCAAGCCAGAAAGAGCGGCTTGTCGCGTGGCTTTTTGAGTTGGCTGAGCACGTAGTCGACGCTCTTGAAGTCGCCCATCTGTTCATCAGGGACATCCAGAGCCGACCAGTCGAACATGCCATACATCTGATGGAATGCCGGCATGTTCATCGTTTTGGGTGTTGGGTTGTCCGCGGTCGTAAGCGCGGACTTGCTGAAATCAGGGAATGCCTCGTCGGGCATGTTTTGCTGCTGTGACGGCCAGTACTCGTCCCAACAATCGGGATCGACCATGTGGTAGTGAAAGATCTTTCCCGCGCCGCAACTGAAATAGCCGTGCTGTCGGAAATAGGCTCCGATCGTTCGGCGGTTTGGAATCGCTTCGCGCCAGTCTTGGTAGTTGGAGTAAACGCCGGACGTGTAGGGGGCCAGCCCGGTCATGATTGCCGTGCGGGATGGGTTGCATCCGGGGCTCGGGCAATTGGCGTTTGTGAAGCAGACCGACCGCTTTGCAAATCGAGTGAAGTTGGGAGTGATCGCCTGCGGATGCCCGCCGAGCGGTTCAATCCAATCGTTCAAGTCATCGATGGAAACGAAGAGCACGTTGGGGCGATGCTCCTGGCCGAATGCCGACGCAAGCGTGGGCAACACCAAGATGCACGCCATTATCAATCGGAGTCTGTACTTCACGAGTCTGGTTCTCATCAATGCGTACTGCATCATTCTGTGTTCAACACGTCGTCGTCGCGATCGCTGGCGATGTCAATTTGCACGCCGTGGCCGGCTGGCGTTGGTCTCTTTCAGCCACGCCTCCAACTCGGATCGAAGCTGCTGAGCCTTTTCGGGCAGCTTGTCAGCCAGATTGTTAGATTCGCTGATGTCATCTTTGAGGTTGTAGAGTTCGATCGAGTCATCGTCGTAGTACAGGATCAGTTTGTAGTCGCCCGAGCGAACGGCGCTTCCCAATCGATTCTGCTTGTGAAACGCGTAGTTGGGATAGTGAAAGAAGATCGAGTCGCGTGTGGGCTCGGTGCCATTTTCGATCAGCGGCACCAAAGAGATTCCGTCAGGTGTGTTGGAGGGATCGGCATTCAGGTTCGCCGCGTCAAGAATCGTCGCATGAATGTCCATGGTGATGGCCGGCGTCGACGTTTGCGTCGATGGGCTGACGCGGCCGGTCCAGCGTACAATCATCGGGACCCGAATGCCGCCTTCGTACAGGAAACCTTTCTCCGCTCGTAGCGGTTGAACGTTGGCTGCGAAAGGGCCGTTGTCCGACGTAAAGATCACCAGCGTCTGTTCGCCCAGACCCTGCTGGTCGATCGCCGTGATGACTTTGCCGATCGACCGGTCCATGCCCTCAATCATCGCAGCGTACGTCGGATTCTCGACGCCCGGTCCTTTCCGTTGTTCGTATTTGGCGATCAAATCGGCCGGGGCTTCAAAGGGGTAGTGGACGGAGTAATTCCACCAGCATAGAAAGAACGGGCGATTCCCATCCTCTTGGGCGGACTTGATAAAGCGGACGCATTCATCGGCACATCGGTCCGGCAAGTATTCGCCCTCGGTTTTCCCGGTCAGGTTGGGGATTTTGTAGGGGCTGAAATAGCTCGGTGGTCCTCCGAATCGACAACCGCCAATATTGATGTCGAATCCCTGATGTTCAGGACGCAACTCCGGCTCGGTCGGTTGATCCTGGTCGGGGTTGGACTTTGATCGACTGCGGTGGGAGAGGTGCCACTTTCCGACAAAGCCTGTCGCATACCCCGCCTGTTTGAGTTGCTCGGCCAGGGTCACCCGTTCCAGCGGTAGGTGTCGCAACCAAATCGGTGTGATCAAATCCGTACCGGGCTTCTGAAAATTCGGTGGATGACCTCCGGCGTGATTGGTGATGTTCAGACGAGCCGGTGATTCTCCCGTCATCAGCGCCGCACGTGTCGGCGTGCAAACCGGTGCGGCCGAGTAGGCATCGGTGAACAGCAGACCCTGCTCTGCCAGCCGATCCAGGTTGGGCGTATCAAGTTTCTCGTTTCCGTAGCAATGAAGGTCTTTCCAGCCGAGGTCATCGGCCATGATCAACACGATGTTTGGCGGTTTGCCTTTCTTTTTAGAGTCCTGGCCCGATGCAGTCGCCGAAAGGACGCTCAGGGCAACCAACGAAGCCATGAAACAATTGATCGCTGTCTTCTTTATCATCGCTGTCTCGTCGAAACTCTTGGCGAGTTCCGCTACGGGGGAACCGCGTGGTTAGGGAGTGCCGGGGGCAAGCTTGCCGGATTGACGCTGGGTGGGAATATACCAAGCGTCCAACAGGGCGCTGAGTTCCCTGACCTTTTTGGGATTCGTCTTGGCGAGATTCTTGTTTTCGCCGGGATCATCCTTCAGATCGTACAGCTGGGGTGCAGCGTCTTGGGGCGGATACCTCATGTACCCTGGCGCCCCATCGTACGTCAGCAGGAGCTTGTCATGGCCCTTGATCACCCAGCGATACAGCAGCGATGCTTGGGGATTCTCGATGTCGGCGATGTCGTGGGCAAAGGCTTCGCCATAGAGGGTGTCGCGCTCGATGGCTTGGCCGGACGTCAACTGCGGCAGCAAATTGAGTCCGGGGAAGTCGTGGGGGCCTGTCGCGCCGGCAGCCGCCAGAACGGTGGGCACGAAATCGATCGATGAGCAGAGTTCGGGACGATCCGCCGGACGGATTTTTCCGGGCCAGCGGAACATGATCGGCGTCCGTGTCCCGAGCTCGTAGGGACTGCGTTTGGATCGCGGTCCGTAGCGACCGGCTTCCGTTTGGATCCAGCCGTTGTCCGTGACATAGATGACAAGTGTCTCTTCGGCAATTCCCGAGCTGTCGATGTGATCCAACAACGAGCCGCAGGTTTCATCGAACCATTCACACATCGCGTAGTACTTGGCGATCCGTTCCTGCACTCCCTTTTTGATGTATTTGTCCAGAAGTCGAGCCGGTGGATTGTGTGGCGTATGGGGCATGACGGGTGCGTACCAGACAAAAAATGGCTTGTCCGCTTCCACGCTGCGATCGATAAAGTCCGTGACAGGTGCCATGGTTTCGCGTCCGATCTTCAGTCCTGCATCACCATGTCGTCCGCCTGGATTGGGATACCCCTTGGTCATTCCTTCGGTGAAACCGCCGCGCCGGAAAGAACCTTCCCACCATTTTCCACTTTGGAAACTGACATACCCCTTCTCGGCCAGCCACTGAGGCAAGGCACCGGTGCGGTCAATGTGTTCGAGCAGCAGAGCGCGAGCGTCTTTGCCGGTGTTTTCGGCGTGAGCTTTGTTCTGCGGGGTGCGGGCGGGGTCGTTTCCGGTCGTCTTGTTCTGATGCGAATAGAGTCCCGATACCAACGTCATCAACGAGGGGCGGCACAATGCGGTTGGAACATAGCCCCGGCGAAACAACGCGCTCTCTCGGGCGAGCTTGTCGAGGTTTGGCGTTTCGATTTTCCCATGCCCCATGAATCCATAGTCGGTGTAACCCTGGTCATCGGAGAGGATCAAAACGACGTTCGGTGGCTTGCTATTGGCAGTTGTCGCGCCTGCGACCCACAGGAGTATCGGGAGCAGGCGAAGAAGACGGTTCATGTTGTTCGTCGTGTTGGCTGGGTGGGTTGACTGATCAGGGAACGGCACGGTCGTGAGCGTAGGCGTGCAGGCCTCTACGGATCGTCCAGCATCGGAACGATGCGAAACGCGACGAATCCTCATGATTTCGTCGATTGAGTGTGATGTGGTCAGCGGACCGATGTACGACGTCCTTTCTAGGTCGTCGTCGGGAGTCCAGCGGACGACGGCCCGGAAGGGCCATCGTACTCGAAAAACCGATCGTCCTACCCACGGTCGCTGCGTCGCAGCGACTGGGAGTTGCCTGAAGGCTATACACCAACGGCTGCCGAATCTTTTTCGAATGGTCTCATCTTTGGTTCGCTCATGCCGTGGTCGCGGCGAGGCGTTGTTGCGCAATGCGGTCGGCGACTTCGGCAGTTGGAATGTCTTCCGTGTTTGCACAATGAAAGATTTCCGTCAGCGTTTCGCCAATCCGCTCGGTATGGTGCATTGCTTGATTCAAATCGTAGTCGCGTTTCTCGTAGGAAATATTGATGATTCCTCCCGCGTTGATCACGTAGTCGGGGGCGTAGATGATCTTGCGGTCCGTCAACGTCTTGGCCACCGCAGGCTCGGCGAGTTGATTGTTTGCGGCACCAGCGACGATCGCTGATTTTAATCTTTCAGCGGATTGGTGATTGAGGCTGCCTCCGAGTGCGCAAGGGGCGAAGACGTCTGCGTGAACGTCATCGATCGCTTCGGGGGCAACCGATGTCGCTGAAAGCTCGGTACATGCTCGCGTGACATTGGATTGATGAACGTCCGAGACGACAAGGTTGGCGCCGGCGTCGTGTAGATGGCGACACAACGAATACCCCACGTTTCCTACACCTTGGACGGCGACCGTGATGTCGTCGAGTCGGGCCCGAGGATTGTAGGGGCGGCCTCGCTTGAAGGCGACGGCGGCCTGGATTCCACAGTAGACGCCATACGCCGTGACGGGGGACGGATCGCCACTGCTGCCCATTGAGGTCGGCAAGCCAGCGACGTGGTTGGTTTGCGTGCGCACCGAGACCATGTCATCGACCGACACGCCGACATCCTCGGCCGTGACGTATTGACCGCCCAGACGATCGACGAAGCGTCCGAAGGCTTGGAACAAGGCATCGGATTTGTCGCGGCGTGGGTCACCCATGATGACCGCTTTGCCTCCCCCTTGCTGGGTATCCGCCACCGCGTGCTTGTAGCTCATCCCCTGGCTCAAACGCAGCGCGTCGGTCAATGCTTCTTCGTCGCTTGCGTACCGCCACATCCGGCAGCCGCCCAACGCTGGCCCAAGCGACGTGTTGTGAATCGCGATGAAGGCACGCAGGCCGACCCGCGCGTCGGTACAAGAAACCACAAGTTCGTGCCCGTCAAATCCGGGGAGACCACGACAATCGATTGTTTCGAATTGGCACTCAGCTGTGACGGGGCTGGGGGCGCCCGCTGGGGCATCCTCAGCCTGCATCTCAGTTTCGGCGTTTGCTGTTGTGGGGGCATGCATGACGATCGTCAAATTCCATGTTGGGTTTGAGTCGATAAACGTACGGTTGGCGAATGATCCTGCCGTGAACTCGCCCGTCAGCGCGACGTTTACACCGCAAGAAAAAGAGTGGAGGCGACAGATCCCATCCTGGTTCGGGGCGAAGTGTCAACTCCGCGTCATGGCGGATGGCGATCCGTCGTGGGCCCCAATCGAAACTCATTCGACGCGATATTCCGGTGGCGGTGGATCATTCAGTTCCGGATGATCCTTCAGGAGTTGCTCGACTTCGGAAAGTTCATAGGTCTTTTCGGATTTCTTCTCCGCACAACCCACGGAGCTGACAGCCAACAGCAAGGCAAACCAATACACAAGAATTTTCATAGCGGACTCAGATTCCAGGAGAAACAATAGGACAGGTCATTCCATGAAGCATCGCGATTTGTTTCGATGCCTTCACGCACGAGGAAACGGACGAGGCGGTGACCAGCTAACCAGCGTGCCCGGTGACCGGGCACGCTGCCTGCATGGTGCCTGCATGGTGCATTGAGAGATCAGAGCTCTTCGCCGATCACTTCCCTGGATGCGCGAGTGCCAAGCGCGCCCCAGAGGCCGTAGGGGCTGGGTGAACCGGGGATCGACAACGGGTCGTCGTTCTGGGCGTCGAGCGAAACCATGGCTCGGCCAGCTGGATCTCCCGCCTCAATGGAGTCCGTGATGAACTTGACGGCTCCATCGCCCATCAAGACGTGAGCCCCGCCCTGGTGTCGGCTACTCGGTGGGCACACTCCCTCGGACTGGTACCAGAGTTGGGTGAAACACAACTCTCGGTTAGGAGGCAGGATCGTGTAGACCCCGGAGTGAATGTGCAATCCCCAGGCCCAGCGAAAACCGCGGCGATTGTCGATGTGGGGATTGGAGGCGAAGGGAGCAGTCGGATCCCAGAACAGAGGTCGTTCCGGATCGATGAATGTCAGGCAGGCGATTGCGCCGCCGGTCGACTTCAACGGCCCCGTTGCCCCGGTCGTACCGTTCAAGTGCCTCGAACGTTTGTCATTATCGCCAAGGTCGGTGATGAACTCACCCATCGCAATCGTGTTCGACAAGCCATCGAGCACATCACGAAAGGTGGTTTTCAACTGGCTCTTGAAAAAGCCTCGGTTGCTGGCATTTGCCATCTGGAAGACGTCCGTCGATCTCGCCGTCCCATCAATGTTATAAACCTGACCAAGGTTGGTCGCATCGATCGAGTCGCCCATGCAGACGCCATAGTTGGTGCGCCCCATCGCTGGAAGCCCGATACCGGGGTCGCTGGGGCATCGGTAGGTTGGAATGTCTGATTCGAAGGGATCGTAAGGTCCAGCAGCTGCCGCAACGAGACGGCCGAACACGCGGCCTGGATAAGGGCCCATGGCGGCGTAAATGTTCCCTGCCCCTGGCAGCCCGTCTGGGACCTGGTAGGGGTTGGAGATTTGATCCCAAAGTGCCTGTTGTTCAATGAACGGCGCCAGCCCGACCAATGCGGACAATTCGAGACTGTTGCTGCCGGGAGCGAATTCCCGACGAGATCTCTGGGTGGCAGTTCCGCCGCCTTGGGTGGGCAGTTGCCGATAGGCCGATTCGTAATTGTGAATCGCCAAGCCGATCTGTTTGAAGTTATTGCTGCAGCTCATTCGGCGAGCCGCTTCTCGGGCCGCCTGAACGGCCGGTAATAACAATCCCACCAAGATTCCGATGATCGCGATGACGACAAGAAGTTCAACAAGCGTGAATCCCCGACGCCGATAACAGCTACGCATAGCAAGGTTCCCTAACCAAAAGATCAGTCCTAAAACAAAACAAATGCATACTCGGATAACCGGCGCCGAAGCTTTCGAAGCGTCTCAGCGTGCAAGGTGATGAGGATGCAGTCACTGAAAATTAATGTTAGCCGTGCCCGCTCTTAAGAATATGCTTCGATCGCCATGCAGCGATGTTTCTGCGCACAGTGCGGGTGTTTTCGATCAGCCTGGCGACGAGGAACGCGGTCGCGGCTGGCGGTTGCCTGAGTTGCAGCCGGGTGAGAAGAGGGCTGTCATGGCGGAACGTTGATACGCTCCCTTCGACTTGATGCACGCGTTCATCAAGCGGCGTGACGTCACGGTAACTTATTGTGACTCAACGTTCAATGGCGCGTAAGCTACCGTAGACGCCTGGAAAGGGATTGCAGCACGTTACAAGGATGCATGTCAGACAGTCAGGTCACGGGCATCGGTAAAAAGAGATTCAGCAACCGTTGGTGTTTAGCCTTTCGGCGATTCCCGGTCGCTGCGACGCAGCAACAGTGGGCGGCTAAAGCCTGCACACCAACACTCGTGGACGTGACAGGCAGGCATGGCACCTTTATCGGGGTGCCGTCCGAAATCAGCGTTGTTTCCTGAACACCGAAGGGGTGACACCGGTCGCCCGCCGAAAGGCTCGGGTGAACGCGCTGTGATCACAAAAACCACAGGCCAACGCGATTTCAACGATTGGCTTATTTGTACTGCGCAACAGTCGTGATGCGGCTGCGATGCGAATTTTGGCGATCAATTGCGTGGGCGTCAGGTCGAAAATGCGGCGTGTGAATCGGGCAAGTTTCTGGGTGGTCAGCCTGGAT
The DNA here is from genome assembly GCF_007754155.1 of Stieleria neptunia. NCBI lineage: Bacteria > Pseudomonadati > Planctomycetota > Planctomycetia > Pirellulales > Pirellulaceae > Stieleria > Stieleria neptunia. Next base: position 2,969,506 of record NZ_CP037423.1, read on the forward strand.
CGCTGGGCCAGCCATGCCGGCGTGACTGCGGCGTCAAGTGTCCGTTCAAACTCTTCCAGGGCGATGGCGAACGCCGTTGGGATTTCCTCGGTGGGAATGGAAACGCGGACATCACGCGAGAAACCGATCAGCCCGACCACGTTGCCGTCCGAATCGTGAATCGGCAGCTTCGTGGTCAGACACCAGACCGGGTTCAATGGTCGATCCCATTGCATCTCGAGATGTTCAATGAGTGGACGTCCGGTCCGCAACACTTTCTCGTCTTGTTTCGAAGGAACCTGGCCAAATTCCCCCTGGCAAATGTCGCGGGGCTGTTTACCGATCACATCCGATTTGGATCTAAATCCATGTCGCTTGACCAGCGATTCGTTGACGGCAACGTATCGGCCATCGGCGTCTTTGACAAAGAACGCGGCGTCGGGCGCCGAATCGAATAGTTTCGAGAGCACCTTCACGTCGATCGATGTCACGTCACGATCGCATGCTCCTGCCACAGGGTGGGGCTTCCGTTCGGTGCGCATTTTCAGTTTTCGGTGAAGGACTTGTCCAAGAAAACAGGCTTCAACGAGTCTACTTCACACGTCATGGGGCGAAAATCAGAGGCTACCCGGACCAACAGGGGAAGGGGGTGTTTAGTCGCCTAAGACGCCGACTCCGTGCTTGTTGCTGTGAACTCTTGGGCGATCTGCTTGCCTCCACTTCGCTTGCCTGCGACTTGACTCCGCAGCGGTCGCGACAACGACAAGGAAAGGGGGGGCTTGCGCCCAACGTCATCTCCCGTGGCGCCGAGCGGGGGGGCGGTTCGTCAGCGGCGGGGCGCGAGCCCTCCGGTTCTTCATCTCTGACACAACACCGGAGGGCTCGCGGGCTGTCGATTTAGTCTGGATCTGCTGAGTCAATGGTGAGCCGCTGGCCGTAAGGCCTCGGGCAGCGTCGCAGTGCCCGGCCGCTTACGCGTCGCGGCTCACAAAAACGACAGCCCGCTCGCGCCCAACCGCTAAGAAATGCTTCACAGCGTTGCCTTTCACGGTTCCTGGGGGCTGCATTCGCTGGAACTCGGCTCCTCGATCATGCGATTTCTTGGCCCTCCAATCGTTTCCCAGATGGTCGGTTGTCGCTCCAGGCTTTCTCGCTGGTTTGCTGACCGGATTGCGAGCGTGCAGTGGGCGGGGGATCTGGCTAGACTGTTGCGTTTGCGAAATGGTGCCATGGGGCACAGACGAGTAGGACTTCATTGATTTGCGACAGGACACCCAATGCAGAGCCGTTTGATTCGCGTTGCCGCGATGAGTTTGTTTTTTGTTTTGCCGACGATCTCGGTTGTCGCCGACGATGGCGCACTGTTCTTGAAACCTCCGGCAGTGTTGCGACCGGACAAAGCCCTTCACGCGACGAACAATCGTGCGTTTCAAGGGATTCCGAGTCTAGCCGTTGCGCCCAACGGCCGGCTGTGGGCGACCTGGTACGCAGGCGTCACGCCCGGCGAAGACCAGAACAATTATGTCGTGCTAAGCACAAGTGGCGACGACGGGAAAACGTGGACTGAAGTATTGATTGTCGATCCTGACCAAGCCGGTCCGGTTCGCGCCTATGACCCGGAACTGTGGATGGCCCCGGACGGCAAGCTTCGTCTGGCGTGGGCTCAGGCCATCGGGCACGAAGGCTCCATCGCGGGGGTCTGGTTTCTGGCCATCACGAATCCAAATGACGCCCGGCCAACCTATGAGCCGCCCCAGCGGATCACCGACGGCGTCATGATGTGCAAACCGCTTGTCCTGTCATCGGGCGAATGGGTGCTTCCGGCTTCGACGTGGCGAAAGACCGATCACAGCGCCCGAGCGATCGTGTCCGCGGACGAAGGGGCGACCTGGACGTTGCGGGGCGGTTGCAACGTCCCGGAAAAAGACCGTGCCTTTGACGAACACATGATGATCGAGCGGCGTGACGGAACGTTGTGGATGTTGGCTCGCACGCGCTACGGAATCGGCGAAAGTGTTTCGACCGACGGTGGACGCACCTGGCCAGAATTGGTTCCTTCCGACATCGCCCACCCCAGTGCCAGGTTCTTCATCCGCCGATTGAATTCCGGCAAGCTGCTGTTGGTCAAACACGGCCCGGTCGACAAACGGATCGGGCGATCCCACCTGACCGCATTCCTGTCGGACGATGATGGTCAAAGCTGGAGCGGCGGATTGTTGCTGGATGAACGCAATCAGGTCTCGTATCCCGACGGACAACAAGCCGCCGACGGGACGATCCGCATCATCTATGATTTCAGTCGTACGGGTGAACGTCACATTCTGATGGCAACGTTTCGCGAAGAGGATGTCGCGGCGGGAGAGATCGTCAGCGATTCGGCCAAACGACGGCAGATCGTCAGCGATGCATCGGGTCCGCTGGGAACGGAATGAAAACATTTTTTCCAATCGTTTGGTTGGTCGCATGCCTGGCGACCGTCGGCTGCAACCGCCGCGAACAATGGCCCTTCAGGCCGGTCACGTTGATCTGTCCCTGGTCGGCCGGGGGAGGGACGGATCGGGTGTCGCGGCAATTTGCGGTGCAGCTTGAAAGCGAACTCGGTGTGCCAGTGAATGTGGTCAACGCCACCGGCGGCGGGGGCGTGACGGGACACACGCGCGGCGCGACCGCAACGGCCGACGGATACACACTGACCATGGCCACGGTCGAGTTGAACATGTTGCACTGGCGCAGCCTGTGTCCGATCACGCCCGATAGCTTTGAGCCGTTGGCGATGATCAACCAAGATCCCGCGGCGATTTTCGTGTCCGCCGATTCCGCTTGGCAATCGGTGCGGGATCTGGAGGTTGAACTGCGTCAATCGACCGAGTCCCTGCGGGCGTCGGGAACGGCAGCCGGTGGCATTTGGCACCTCGCGTTGTTGGGTTGGTTGGACCGCAGCGATCTACCAAACGAATCGGTGACCTGGGTTTCGATCAACGGAGCGGCGCCTTCGCTGCAGGAGCTGATGGCCGGCGGTTTGGAGATCGTGTGCTGTTCGATACCCGAAGCTCGCGCGTTGATCGATGCCGGAGAGATCCGATGCTTGGGGGTGATGAGCAAGGAGCGAAGCCCGGCGGCGCCCGAGGTTGCGACGTTTGCCGAGCAGGGCATCGATTGGTCGATCGGGGCCTGGCGGGGGTTGCTGTTTCCCCAAGGCGTTCCGGCGGATCGCGCCCGCCAGATGCGGCGGGCGGTGTTGAACGTCGCCAACAGCAACGAGTTTCGTCAGTTCATGGCGACGTCCGGATTCCAGCTCGCGGTGGCCGACGGCGATCAATTTGACGCGTTTCTCGCACAGACGGACGCGGACTTTGGCGAGATCTTGAATCAGCCCCAGATGAAACAGCACACGTCCGTGATCGGGGCCTACTTTCTTCCATCCATCCTCGCCACGTTAGGAGTCGCCATCGGTGCGTTTGGGTGGGGCGTTTCCAGATCGACGCAGACGCAATGCAATGCGATCGAATATCGCTCGTTGTTGGGTTGCGCCGCGTTTATTTGTCTGTTCATGGTGCTGTGTGAAACGCTCGGCTACGTGATTTCCGCCGGCACGATGACGCTCGCGATGTTGTTGATGTTGCGAGTCCGATTGCTCATTGCGGTGACTGTGACGGCGGTAACCATTCCGAGCTTGTATCACGTTTTTGCGGTCGTCCTTGGCGTGCCCCTACCCTGGGGCTGGTTGGGTTGGTGACATGGATCCTGCACTGTTGCAAGCGGCCGGCGAAGTTTTCGGCCGCGTTGATGTTTGGCTGATCATCGTCGCCGCGGCGTGTTATGGAATCTTTGTCGGGGCGATTCCGGGATTGACGGCGACGATGGCCGTGGCATTGTTTGTCCCGGTGGCCTATTGGTTGGATCCGGTGGCCGCGATCGGTGCGATCGTGACCATGGTCGCCTGTGCGATCTTTGCCGGAGACATTCCGACGGTGCTGTTGCGAATACCGGGGACGCCGGCGTCGGCTGCGTATGCCGATGAAGCGTATCGGTTGTCGGAAAAGGGGCTGGCACAGCACGTCTTGTCGGTCTCGCTAACCTGTAGCGTGATCGGCGGCATCATTGGGGCAGTCCTGCTGATGGTGCTGGGCAGCCAATTCGCAGCGATCGCGAGCTGGTTTTCGGTCACCGAGTATTTTTGGCTGTACCTGATCGGACTCCATTGTTGTGTGTTGGTGGCACCGGCGGGAGCTCGCTGGAAGGCTCTGTTGAGTCTGATCCTGGGGATTCTGTTGTCAACGGTCGGCCTGAGCGCGGTGCATCTCGAACCGCGGTTCACCTTTCACTCCGTCGCGTTGTATCATGGGATCTCGTTCATTCCGGCAATGATCGGTCTGTTCGGATTGTCGGAGGTGTTTGCGAATCTTTCGCAGACCAAGCGAGGCGACAGTATCGCGAGTCCCGCTGCGACGTCCGTTTCTTTCGGCACGATCATTCAGTCTGCCAGGTCGGCATTGGTGACGCGGTTGGTTAAACGCCGATCGGGCACGGTCCGGTCGAGTCTGATAGGCGTCTTGATCGGCATGTTGCCCGGTGCCGGCGCCGATATTGCCTCGTGGGTCACATTCGCCGCGGCCAAACGCGGTCGCGGATCGAACGCGGACGGCGAGTTGGTCGATGCGATCGGAGACGCCACGACGGCCAACAGTGCTGCGTTGGCGGGAGGCTGGATACCGACGTTGGTGTTCGGCATCCCCGGTGATTCGATCACGGCGATCGTGATCGGGGTGTTGTTGATGAAGAACGTCACGCCGGGGCCGGCAATCTTTGAGAGTCAACCGTCACTGGTTTACGGCATTTACCTTGTGTTTCTGATTGCGAATCTCGTGATGTTGCCGGTCGGTTTCTTGGCCATCCGCTTGGGACTTCGTCTCGTGCGGATTCCCAAGCAGATTCTGCTACCGATCATCGTGTTGTTTTGCGTCACCGGCTCGTATTCACTCAACGCCAGCCTGTTCGACGTCGCCATCATGTTGGCGATGGGACTGATCGGTTTTGTCATGAATCGCCGGGGATTTCCGCTCGGACCGGTGGTGCTGGGATTGGTGCTCGGCGGGCCACTAGAGGAACGACTGATTCAAACACTGACCGCATCCGGCGGCAACCCACTGGGGTTACTCAATCGCCCCATCGCCGTCGTGCTGGCGATTGCGACATTGTTGATTGTCGCGAGCATCGTACGACAATCGATCCGAGAAGTGCGGGGGCAGCGAATCTGATTAACAATTCCCACAGCTGGCAGAACGAAGTTCCGCTCGTTGCTGAGTTTCGGCTACGACAGCGACGCGTCGATGACTCGCATCACATTCCCGCCGATGACCTTGCGAATCACCTCGTCGCTGTGGCCGCGTTGCACAAGCCCGACGGTGAACAGCGGCCAATTCGTCCAAGCCAGACTTTGGTTCATCTGCGAGGTTGTTTTGAAGTCATCATCGGGCCACAGCATCCGGAACTCTTCACGTTGTCTCGCTCGCTTGGGAACCTTGGCTCGCTCTTTGGCTGAGTCTTGCGAGGTGTAGGCAACGTCTGTGCCGATCGCGACCGCATCGGGGCCGAACTTTTTGATCGCATAGTCGATGTGATTCAAAAGCTCGCTGATGTCTCCTGCCCCGCGTAAGTACCGCGGAATACAGCAGATACCGATGTAGCCTCCTGAGTCGACGATCGCTTTGATCACGTTGTCGGGTTTGCTGCGGAAATGTGGATAGATCGCACCACAGGTCGAATGGCTGGCCACGACCGGGCGCGATGAAACTTGCGCGGCTTCCAGGCTCGTTTGCCATCCGCTGTGCGCGCAGTCTGGAATCACTCCGACCCGGTTCATTTCGGCGATCGCCTTGCGACCAAAATCGCTCAAGCCGGCGTCACTCTTTTCACCGCACCCATCCCCGATCATATTGCGTCGCTGGTACGTCAAGTGCATCATCCGAATACCGAGCTGCGCAAAAACACGCACGTACCTGAGCTCGTCTTCGACCGAAAGCCATTGCTGGACAAGTGGAACGCCGTTTCCGGTCAAATAGTAACAGTGGCGATGCTGTTTCTTGGCCGTCCGAACGTCATTGGGGACCGCAGCCTTGAACACGAATCCTCTCATCAGATCGGTCGTGTAGGTGTGCCTAGCCAATCGCTTGATTAGCCGTAGCGGGTCTTGGCCTTCTTCACCCGCGTTGTTAAACACACAGGTCACGCCGGACGCACGCCAAGCATCGCGAAATTCTTGTTCCTGGACGGGATCGGTAACGAATCGCGTCATCGTCATGTCTTCACGCATATCCTTGATTTCGATCTCCGAAGCACCGGATTCGATTGCAGCTGCGAGTGCATCACCATCGATCGCTGCTCGCGGTCCGAAACCATAGGCGTCAAACACAATCGACTCGGCGTGCAATTTCATGCCCCGATCGATTTCCGCCGTTGATGGTTTCAAGATCCCAAGGGCAACGTCGCGCGATTCATGGATTTTCGTATTGAGTCGCGCGGTCAAATCGGAAACCGGATCACGCGTGAGAGAGTCTTGAGCACTGATCGTTGGACGGGACATTGCCAATGCGGACGTTCCCGCGAGCGCGCCGAGGAACTGGCGGCGAGGCATTGACTTTCGAAGGTAGGTTCTCATGGCGGGCAAAACGTTGGGGGCTAATGCGAGTAACGGGGGAAGGCATCTATCACGGTAGGCGGCGGACCTCTCTGCAGACGGCCCTGTCCAACCGGCGGTCGGCAACTTGTGACGAAATGAACACAGGATGGGGGCAATATCGCGGGGGGCGAAGTCACTGCACTGCAGCGTTCTGGAAACGGAACCCGGTCTTCGGGTCAGGGAAAGCGATCATCGCGGTGCCGTTGCAGCCTTCGTCTTTCTCGCAACGACCGCTGCCGACCAGAAGGCGGCCGCCTGTCATCCCCTCGATCCCGAGTGAGCAGTCGATCTCGTAGCGACCCGTCATCTCGAAATCGGCGTCGGTGACGAGTAGGATTCTGGGATTGCCGTAGCAGCCAAACCACCAGCGGTCGTGAGCGAACGTCGCTGTCTGAATTCCCAACAGCGTGTGTCCGCTTTTGATGACGTGTTTTTTCAGGAACTTGAACTCGTCGTCATACTCGTAGACGTAGTTCTCCTCGACTCCACCCGGCAGGCCGCCGACGACGAAGAAGCGTCCGTCCCGAACGCCGATCCCGCCTGCCCCGTGGAAGACTTCCTGTGTTTCGTGCCGGGCAAGCTGCTGGAGCGAATCGGCGTCGTAGACGTAGACCCATGAATCGGCATTCCCCTTCGGATCATTGAATTTGCCAAGGTTCACCGCGACGAAGAGTTTGCCGTCGTGAATGCAGAGGTCGCCGTGGTGATTGGCGACAGGGATCTTCTTCAGCACCTTCCCCGTTGTGTCCGTTTTCACCAGAGTCGTCGTGAACGACCAGTAGATCGACGTTTCGTCCGTGCAAACGCCTTGAAGGTGATGTTGGTACGTTCCTTCGCAATCGACCTTGAACGTCTCACCGTCATTGACGGTCTGCCACGGTTTGGCGGCGTTCGCTGCCAACGGCAAGACGGCGAGTAGGCAAGTAATCGGCGTTCTCATGGAGCTTTTGGGGTGATTAGGAACTTTGGTGAACACACCAGGATATCCTCCAGCAACTCTGCATGCATGACCACTGAGCGGAATCGTGAAGCGTGGTAAGTGAATCCCAAGCATTCGTGATCGATCCCAATCAGTGGTCGGGTGGGGGGGGGCGGTGGCGAGCGTGACTGACGCGAGTCACGTGGTCTCGTTGGCAACCACCATTCTACTCCGCTTTTAGTCCTTGTTCTTCAAGCCATGCCGCAACCGCGGCGCGGTCTTTCTGTAACCCGTCGAAGCTTGAGCTCGTTACCTTGGCCTTGGATCCATAGCCGGGCCGAATCGGATGGATGTATCGGACGCGGTTGTAACCGTTGTGGCTCGGAGTTTCTGTCGCATAGTCGAGTGCATCGAGTCCGGCGCGGCCGCCACGAACGTCGTTGAACAGGGACGCGATCAATTTTCCTCGTTCGGTCCTATAGACTGTGCCGTAGATTCCAATGCCCATCCCGCCTCGATTGGTGACCGCCGTCGATTGATTCCAGCGCACCGTCACGACCGTTTGACGTCCTCCTTTGGCGAGTTCCGTCGTGTCGCATCCGAGGTTCGAGACGGCGTGAAGATCGGCGCCCCGGTCGACGAGTAGCTTGACCAGTGCCAGATCGCCCGCGGCGGCTGCGAAATGCAACAGCGTTTTGCCACCACAGCGTGCGTCCACCTTCAGTTCTCCGCTTTCGATGCCGGAGACGATCGCAGCGGAATCGCCAAGAATCAATGCTTCAATCTCTTTGGGGTACTTCAAGGTGGTGCTGCGATAGGTGGGTTGGATCAAAGCCAGTTCATCCAGGCTCAAGCCGGATGCGTGCTGCCATTGCGAGAGACCCTCTGTCTTGATGTCACGCAGGAAATCGAGTTGGTGTTCGCGGTTGATGGTGTCCGCCAGAGGCGTGTTGCCGGATGTCGCGATCAGATGCCCGACGGCGCAGTGCGTGCCCCACGGATCGATGAAAACCGGGCGGCGATCCGATGCGAGGACGTTCAGTGGGAATCTTCCGTCCTGCATGTATGTCTGCAACGTTCGGAGATGTGCCGAGCGTTGTTCAAGTTGCGAGTCGCTGAGGTGCGAAACGTCTGCAGATTGCAATTGGCTGATCACCAATTGGAGATGGGTTTGGATCAGCGAAACGTCACTGTCCATGGAGATTGCTTCGTTGAGGATTTCGAAGTCGGGTGTGCGATTCGCCCAATTCTCGTTTAGGTCACACAGCTGTCGGTACAGCGAATCGTGGGCGTCGACTTGAGTGCCAGCGAGGCTCGGGGAACCTGACGTTTCGATGGACGAGGAGACGGGGGTTGGCGGGCTGGCTGAGAGCGGGACTGCGACGGCGAGCAGTGCCAGGAACGCGAGTGCGGAGAGTGATTGGGAGAGCGTTTTTATGCGGATCATTGTCATGTTTGAATGGTGAGCGAGTTGGGTTTGGGTTAAGGGTGTCCAAAACGACCTGCGAATTCCGTCTGGTAGCCGCCCAAAAGAATTTGCCGGTTTTTCGAAGAAACACTGACCGCAGCGGTCGGGGGACGCTCGCCCGTGACATTTGCTCCTTTGTCGTTTTTGTCGTGAGTTGGCAAAACGATGGGGGCAGAATGATGGGGGCAGAATGATGGGGGCAGAATGATGGGGGCAGAATGATGGGGGCAGAATGATGGGGGCAGAATGATGGGGGCAGAATGATGGGGGCAGAATGATGGGGGCAGAATGATGGGGGCAGAATGATGGGGGCAGAATGATGGGGGCAGAATGATGGGGGCAGAATGATGGGGGCAAAACGATGGGGGCAAAACGATGAGGTGGCAGAATGATGGGGTGGCAGAATGATGGGGTGGCAGAATGATGGGGTGGCAGAATGATGGGGTGGCAGAATGATGGGGTGGCAGAATGATGGGGTGGCAGAATGATGGGGTGGCAGAATGATGGGGTGGCAGAATGATGGGGTGATGCCGCATTTCTGGTTCGGGGTAAGGCGACGGCAGCGCCCTCTGAAAACGGACATGCCGCCCAGGTTTCCGGTCAAGGGATGAGAACGATCCGCTATCGATCCCGATGGCGAAACCTGGAATGGCGTCCACCCGAACGCGGCTGGCCAGGGTTAGAATCGTCGTTGAAGGCGGTGCCGCTTCTTTTCTCGATCGGAACAATCACCATGTCCAGACTTTCTGCATTCGTCGTGTCGGTCTGCCTCTGTGCCATCTCTTCTGCCGCCGAGCCTCGGCCCAATGTGCTGTTCATCGTGGTTGACGACTTGAAGCCCGTCCTCGGTTGTTATGGTGACCCGACGGCCATCACGCCGGCGATGGATCGCATTTCCTCAGGCGGCACGGTGTTCCTCAACGCGCACTGCCCCTGGCCAAATTCCGGGCCGGCGCGTGCCAGCGTGATGATGTCGCTTCGCCCGGAAGCACACGGTGTGATGGACGTCGCGACCAGCATGCGAGCCAAGGACCCCAAACTTCAGACGCTGCCACAGCATTTTAAAAACAACGGCTACGCCACCGCTGGTACCGGAAAGATCTACGACCCACGCTGCGTTGATGACAGGGAAACGCATGACGAGCCTTCTTGGTCGGTGCCGTTTAGAAAGTTTGCGTATGCCAAAACGAAGTTCAAGAATGCGAGTCGATTTGCGTTGATGGCCGATGTCCGGGACGATGAGTTGCCCGACGGCCAGATCGCCGCGAGCGGCATCGAGTTGTTGCGCACGTTGAGCCGGTCTGATGCACCGTTTTTCTTGGCCGTCGGTTTCATGAAACCGCATCCTCCGTTGATTGCCCCCCAAAAGTATTGGGAGTTGTATCAGCGAGATCAGTTTTCGTTGTCGCCCCATCGCGGACCGATCGAGTACGCGAGCGGATTTTCGGTTCACGGCACCAGCATGATGCGCGGCTATGAAGGCGTGCCTGCTGATGGAGAATTCTCCGAACCGCTGCAACGCGAAATCATTCACGGCTACTATGCCTGCGCCTCGTATGTTGACGCGCAGATCGGATTGCTGGTGGATGAACTCGAAACCCTGGGGCTGGCTGACAACACCACGATCGTACTTTGCGGTGACAACGGCTTTCATCTTGGTGATCACGGGATGTGGGGCGTGAACAGTCCGCTCGAACAAGCGTCGCGCGTGCCGCTGATCATTCGGCCTGCATCGGGCACGGCCATCGCATCGACGACCGAGCCGGTTGAATCCATCGACCTCTTTCCGACGCTTTGCGAACTGTCCGGGATTCAATGCCCAGAAACCATCAGCGGTCGAAGCCTGGTGCCTCTGGTCAATGGTACCGCCGATCAAGTACGTGACGGTGCCATCACGGTTTTCAAGAACCGCGGATCCATCGCGTACTCCTATCGCACCGATCAATACCGCTACACCGAATGGGTCAACAAGTACAACAAGATCGCCGCCAGGGAATTGTATGATTACAAGATCGACCCGCACGAAACAAGGAATCGGTCGGCTGATCCGGAGTACGCCGAATTGCGTCTTCGACTGGCAAGACAGATGCGAGCGGACGCTTCGGATTGTCAGCGACTGCGAGCGGTGTCCGCCGTCAGTGACGTGGCGCTGGGCATGCGGACACCTGACGTCAACACGCTGGCGGCGGCCGCGGAGGCACTCAAGCGTTTGAAGGAAGGCAATGCGCGATTCGTTTCCGGTCAATCCATCCATCCGCATGAAACACGGAACTGGCGATCCCAATTGGAAGAGGGGCAGCATCCGTTCGCGGTCGTACTCGGCTGTAGCGATTCCCGTGTCCCTCCCGAATTGCTGTTCGATCAAGGTTTTGGAGATTTGTTTGTGATCCGGGTCGCGGGCAACGTGGTCGACACCGATGTCACGGCCAGCATCGAGTATGCCGTGCACTACCTGGAGACACCGCTGGTGCTGATTCTGGGGCATACCGGCTGTGGGGCCGTCAAGGCAACCGTGGACCACTTTGACAACCCGAGTGAGCAGCCGAGGGAGGTCGTTGCACTGATCAAGCGGATCGAACCTGCGTTGAAGAACGTCCCGGAGGACGCCCAGGGCGCCGAGCGAATGAGTGGCGCCGTGCGGACCAACGTCATCCACGCCGTCCAGAAACTTTCCAGCATTGCCGACGTCCGCCAAAGCATCGGGATGGGACAGGTCCGCATTGTTGGCGCAGTCTACAACATGCACACCGGTACGGTGGACGTCATCGAATAGTCGTCCGACTTAAGGCGATCGCTTTTCTGATGTACGATGGCCCTTCCGGGCCGTCGCCCGTGGGGCTCTGCGCGACGACCTAGAAAGGACGTCGTACACCCCTCCGACGACCACCTCTCACCCATTTGGTCAGATCATTCAGATTTGTCGCGTTTCGCGCTAGCCCTAAGCTGGACGGTCTCTAACCCGGATATTGCATCCGCTGATACGATTCCCCCTATAGCGCGAAAGCCTTAGTTCGTGTATCTATTGGAGTTACGACACTTCACAGAACACGAAACCAAGGCTTTCGGCAATGACAAAGCGTAATCGAAAACGTCCCGCATTGAAACGCCTCCGCAGGCAGGCCGTTGAGGTGGATTTCAACGGCGGATCGCTCACCTCCGACGGAGGCCTCGTCCTGCTTCGTGAAGTCGACAAAAAGCTCAATTTGATCGAGCGGATTGACCAAGCCATCGACGACCCACGTGATCCGTTTCACACCAAGCATTCGCAAGCGGAAATCCTCATCAGTCGAATCTTTGCGATCGCTGCAGGATACGAAGATGCAAACGATCAACAGCATCTTCGCAACGATGCCGCCTTTCAAGTCGCCGCCGGACGGACCCCTCGAATCAATGCCGGGGCGGACGACGATGAAGATCCCACTCTGGCAAGTCCCTCGACGCATTCGCGATTTGAAAATCGAATCGGCAAAAAAGAACTCTTCGAGCTCAGCAAGATCCTCGTTGATATTTTCCTTGACAGCTTCGACACCCCGCCTGGTGAAATCACGCTCGATCTAGACGCAACGGACGACAAGGTACACGGCGAGCAAGAAAGAAGGGCTTTCAATGCCTACTACGACAGTTACTGCTTCCAACCGCTGTACGTATTTTGCGGCGACCAACTTCTCGTCTCTTATCTTCGTGCGGCCAATCTCGGTGATGCACACCACGCACGCGGGATCACAAAATTACTCGTCGCAAGGATCCGCAAACGATGGCCTCAGGTCAAAATTACCCTTCGTGGTGACGGAGGCTTTGCGATCGAACGCCTGATGCGTTGGTGCGACAAAAACGATGTCCACTACATCTTTGGTTTGCCCAAGAATAAGGTTTTAGTCAAGGAAATTGCTTGCGAAATGACACGGGCAAGAATCCTTCGATCACACCGGGGTGGGAAACAAGCCTGCTTCAAATGGTTTCGCTATCGCACCGGCAGGACTTGGGACCGCCATCGCTGGGTGGTCGGCAAAGCAGAGTACACTGGCAAAGGCCCCAATCCTCGCTTCGTCGTAACAAACCGTTTCTCAAGTGATGGCATTGTCGACACGACCTACCATCGACCGATGGTCAACGGCAAAAGGCAACCGTTGCAAGTTAAGACTCCAGGAACATGGTGTTCTGTCGCCTTTGACCCGGAGAAGTTTTATCGAGAGCACTACTGCATGCGTGGCGAGATGGAGAATCGGATCAAAGAACAACAGCTTTGCCTGTTCGCTGATCGCACCAGTTGCACCCGTTTTATTGCCAATCAGTTCCGCGTGATGCTTTCATCATTTGCTTACGTTCTACTCGATGGGGTGCGTCGCCTGGGCCTGAGTGGAACGAAACATAGTCGTCTACGCGTGGACACAATTCGATTGCGTCTATTGAAAATTGCAGCACGCGTGCGTGTGACTTGCCGTCGTGTGATCTTTCATCTCTGCAGCCACTGCCCCTGGGAACCGCTGTTCAATCAGGTGCTGACGCGTCTTTGTCGTAGCGACTAGCTACCCCCATCGCATCGCGATTCATCACCCAGCGACAATTTTGTCCTCTGGGGGTGGGGGGCCTCTGCCCAAAGCCAATCAATTGCAGCGAAAATCGGCCATAATAGGCAACGCCGCCGTAACTCAGTCCAAAATCACAGTCAACCACTCAGCGGATGCAATATCCGGGCTAAAGCCTGCACACCAGCACCGATGGGTACCGTCGATGGTCGATCGGTTACGGCAGTTGGTCGAACGTGTAGAACGGCAGGTTGAGTTGCTTCGCTTTGCCGAAGATCTGAGCCAGTGCTTCGGGGGTCACGAAGTGGCCTCGATCCGGCTTCGTCGCGCAGATGCGGTGCGCATAGAACACGATGATTTCGTGATTCTCTGCCGCCCGGGTCAACGCTGCGTCGATCTGCTCGAAGGTGCGATCGGGGCGAGCAGGGGCGTAGTCGATGCCCTTTGCAATCAGGCAACCTTGCTGGTTGATTCGGCCGGCAGGAACAAAGAAGGCATCGGCATCGCAGATGCGTTCGCCGTCGGCCACATTCTTTCCCGTTCGCAGATGTCGAAAGACCTTGAGCAGTGTTTCGTCCGTGACGGCGTCGTTGCGGCTCATCGGGTAGGCGAACGATGTGGGGGCGACTCCCGCAGCTTGAAACGCTTCCAGTTGCGGGCGGATTTCGTTGCGAAGAAAGACTTCGGGTGAATGATCCTGGCAGTATTCGACGGCTTTCAAATGATGCACGCTGTGCGAACCGATCGCGTGACCATGCTTTCTCAGCCGGCGGATTGCGTCAACCGCGTGATCATCAATCTTGCCGCTGATGAAAAACGTTGCCTTGACACCGAATTCGTCAAACAGGGGAATCGTGTTGACCCAATCGTCGAAATTTCGATCGTCGAACGTCATGACGACACCGCCACGATGAACATCAAACGCCGACGACCGGTCTTCTTGGCCACGGACCTGGGACGATGAAACGATTGAAGCCAATGCCGAGGCGACAACCAATAGGAAGCGTGTTCGGTTCATGCCCATTCACCTGCCTTGCCAGAGAACTCATTCTTAGCCAAATCGCCAAAGCGGGCGCAGGCATCATCGATTTCATTGAGGAGTGCTTCGGTTGACTTGCCGGCTGCGTTTCGAGCGGTCTGGATCATGGTTTGGCATTCGAAGGAATCCATCCTGCGGGCGGCGTTCAGCAGTCCAGGCGTATCCTCCGCCGGCACGGCAAGAAACCCATGCTTGTCCGCGTGAATCAATGTTCCTGGTGTGATCGGCGTGCCGAACGCCTCGACCTCGCAGGCCCATCGGATCGGGGTGCTGTAGGCATGGCCGACGCTCAATCTGCGGGCCAACGCTTTGAAGCCTGCGTTGGTCATTTCATCGACGTCACGAATGGAACCATCGACGATTGCGCCGACACAGCCCAGGGCTCGATGGATGTTGCTATTCACTTCACCCCAGAAGGCGCCGAATGTCGCGGGTTTGTCCAGATCCTGTACGACGACGACCTTGGGGCCCGGCACCGACGCAACGTACCGTCGGTATTCGCTCCACGCGTTGGCATTGGCTGTCTTGTGCACGGGGTTTCCCGGTTCGATCACGACCGTCACGGCGTAGCCAACCATCGGGCCCATCTGTGGCATGAAGTCATGAGTTTCTTCAAGGTTGAAACAGTCTCGACCGGCATCGCGTGACGTGATCTGTTCCCAGCCGTTGTAAATGGTGGGTGTGTTCCAGCGTTTCAGTTCCAGAAGCTCTGCGTGGCTGAGTGGTAGGATGTTGTCGGGCACGTGTTGATCGTTGGGTGGTGGGCAGCGGGGTGGTCGTCCATCGGGAGCTTGTCGTACGCCGTGAAGAACCACCATCCGCCCAATGCGCCATGGTCGGCAGTCGACGATTCAGGTTCTCAGGGAGTGATTCCGCATCGGGAAGATTCGGCGAATCGACCGATTGATGAGGATTCGACTTGGATAATAGAACGATCACGCTTGCGCCGTTCAAGTCAGCGAAGGGGCAAGATGATGGAGGCAAGACGATGGGGGCAAGACGATGGGGGCAAGACGATGGGGGCAAGACGATGGGGGCAAGACGATGGGGGCAAGACGATGGGGGCAAGACGATGGGGGCAAGACGATGGGGGCAAGACGATGGGGGCAAGACGATGGGGTGGCAGAATGATGGGGTGGCAGAATGATGGGGTGGCAGAATGATGGGGTGGCAGAATGATGGGGTGGAAAAGGGATTCCGCAGGTTTTGTTCTGATCTATCGCTGTGCTCCTGCCTCCCCGTCTCATAATCTCCTTGTCTCCTTGTCTCCTTGTCTCCTTGTCTCCTTGTCTCCTTGTCTCCTTGTCTCCTTGTCTCCTTGTCTCCTTGTCTCCTTGTCTCCTTGTCTCCTTGTCTCCTTGTCTCCGGCACGCGGCACGCGGGCGGATTCGGAGCGTCCGTGTTGAGCGCTCTTCAAAAAAAAACTCCCGGCCATTTTTCGGGGCCGAGAGTTTTGATTGATCGTCCGGTATGCCGAAATCGGCTGCGGATCGGTTTCGGGTTATTGATTCAGTTGTTCCTGAATCGTTTCGCGTGAGGCCCGGGTTCCGAGAGCGCCCCACAGTCCGTACGGGCTCTTCGTACCGGGTGACGACGTGATATCGGCCGGCGCCAGCCAAACCATTTCGTGGTGCGAGTCACCGGCTTCGATCGAGTCGGTGATAAAGACCACCGCACCATCGCCCATTAAGATATGGGCGCCGCCTTGGTGTCGACTCGATGGTGGGAACATCCCGGTTTCGCCGACGCTGCTTCCCCCGCCGATCGGAGCGTTGGGGGGAAGGATCGTGTGGCAACCGCTGAAGTTCGGGCGAAAGTCGGCCCACTTGAAGCCTCGCCCGTTGTTGGAGTTTTCGATCGGCGTTGTCGGGGCCCAGAATCGCGGATTATCAGGATCGATTTGATTGTTGTCGATGCAATAGCTCGGATTCAATCGGATCTCGTCGGGAGGATTGCCGTTCAGACTTTGAATGCCGCGAGTATCGCGATCACTGAGGTCGGTCAGGATTTCCGCAAACGCGACGGTGTTGGACAGTCCGTCAAGGATGTCACGGAATTTGGACTCTTTATGTGGCACGAACGTCCCCCGGTTGGCAGCGAGTGAGCGTTGCACCCACGTGTTGGTCGAGACCATTTCACCCCGGGTGGTGTGATGCTGTTTTGAGCCGCGGATCGACCAATCGATCGAATCGCCCAGGCAGGCGGCGTAGTTGGTCCGACCTTGGGCCGGCAAGCCGACACCGGGATCGCTGGGGCATCGCAGCATCGGGAGTTCGGTGACCCAAGGGCGGTACTGGATGAACTCCACGGTCGGCCCCATCGGAGGCCAGGCCACCGTCAACTGGGTGCCCGGGTTGACGGCATCGATGACGCTCGGGTTTGAAATTTCGTCCCACAGCGCTTGCTGCTCCATAAACGGTGTCAGCCCGACCAGGGCGCTCAGGCGCCAAGCATTCGAGTCGCCGTAGTTCGTCCACCAGTCGGTGGTGGCCGAGGTGACACCATACGGTGCGGCTCCCCCGTCGGGGCTGGCCGTGCCGACCCCGTGCATCGGGAGTTGTCGATAGGCACTGTGGTAGTTGTGGATCGCGAGCCCCAGCTGTTTGAAGTTATTGCTGCAACTCATCCGGCGAGCGGCCTCGCGTGCTGCCTGCACGGCAGGCAGCAAAAGACCGACAAGGATTCCGATGATGGCGATGACAACCAATAGTTCCACAAGCGTGAAACCGTGGTTCGTCCGGGCGGGGCGTTTCATTTAGAGTATCTCAGTTGGAAATGCGAAAGTGACTTCAAGACTTAACAGAACAATCCTTGATCTTGGTTAATAAGTATCGAGGATCTGACTGGGAAATTGAAAAGATGAGCGGCAAGTCTCAGCAGGCGGTCTGCACCAGTAGGTGTGTTCAGAGTACTTCTGGAGCGGTCAGCGGTTGCTTAAACGACGGCATCATTACTTATCAATAGTTTCTAATGGGATCACATCGTCAAGGGTCAATTCTTTTAAATCTATCCCGCGAGATAGGTTGCTCACCGTGTGCGACCCTAACGTTGCAATTAGCGTGGAGCTAGATAACCATAGGGTTATTAATCTCAGTGGAATTAACCGGCTATTCATGGACGACGGTCGTGGATCTGAACCGATCCGTCTTCATAAACATGAATGATGAATCGGGGGGGCTCTCAATGATCCTCAACCCGATTCAGGTGGATCGACACGGCGACGGGGGATCAGGTTGCCTCACCCGTGGGTGTCGCCACCGATGAACATCGGATGCATCATGGATGATCATCCGGACGCCGATTGCAGTCGATGCAATCGGTGAAAAAAGCGGGACCGGGAATCCCTGTCTCGGCTTCATGTGATATCGCTCGCGGTTTGGGACCTTCTCGTGTGAAGCAAATTTCCGCGAGGGAGCGAAGCAGAGTTTTTCCCCTACTTAATGCCCGTCTCGGCCGCCTATGGACATCATCGTAGACCGCCGGCGATTCGGTTTCTTGTCCGTGTACGCGCGCCGGTCGCTGAATTGCGCACAACGCGATCCCGAGGTCGGTATCGAATGCTTCACTCCGGAAGATAAGTCTTCATGCGATCGAGTCCTTGATTTCCCGTACGGTTCACGATCTCGTTGGGCAGCATCGGGTACCTCGCGCGATAATACTCGGCCAAGTCCTCACAAAGTCGAAGTGCATTCTTGGTGTACGTCGAGTTGGGGCCCGGCGTGTCGGGTAGGCTGTGTGAACCTGCCACCAAGATGATTGCATTTGGGGTGCTCTGCTCTCGATAATACCGCATGTCCAGACCTTGCCGGACGCCGGCGAGCACGCGATTTCCATCGACAAGCGCATACCCAAAGAAAGCGCGCGGAAAAACGTTCGCAATCCGTTCGATACATCTTGAATAAATGAAATCTCCCATCGGTGGTCCGAGGGCCCGGGCGACGGCGGCAGCATACGCGGCCGCGGATCCGCGTGTCCCACCCCAGCGTTCCAGTCGCCAAATCATCACTTGGAAATGCATCATGTCGTCGTGCGGGAATCGTTCAAGAAATTCACGAATCTGGTCATAGGAATCGTCGTAGCTGAGTGACGTGTCACGAGCCAAGCTGGCGAAGTATTCGTAAGCGACTGCGGGGACATCGTCGATCTGTTGCAACTTCTTCCACGATTCCATCGCCTTCTTGTTTTGCGATTCAAACGTCCGCCAATCTTTCTCAGACACGGAACTGGACCAGCCGTTGCCCCTGGCATTCCAGGCTTTCATGATGCAGTATTTGATTTTTGTCGTCAGTGCGAGTGGCGACTGCCGATCGGCCCACTCTGCGAAGCCCGCCAAACGTTCTTTTGTCACTTCGAGGTCTGCTTCGGTGGCTTGATCGTTTTGGAGTGACTGTTCGCGGTAGATCCACTGCATGGCAGTCGCCTCAACGAGCACCTGGTAGATCTGCTCTTTGGTCCGATTGAATCGTCGTTCAGGGAGAGCTCGAATCACGGAATGTAATGCTTCTAAATCATCGAAACGATTCTGCCATGCCCAAGATCCCACGAGCCCGCCAAGGTAGTTCACGCCTTGATGGATGTTTGCGATGCGGGTGTAGAGGTCAATGGTCTGACCGTCATGCAGCGCGACCACGGTACCGGAAGCGGCGACGACAGGTTTTCGATCGCCGAAACGTTTCGTCGGGGTCGGTCGCCCAAACCCTCGATCGCCAAGGATGGCGTCGTACATCACGCGCTCGGTGCCGCCGTCGGGCAGCGGGCGGTCAGCGAGACAGAGTTGTGTGCACGGTGTGGGGGCATTGTGAAGGTCGAGCACGTCCACGATATCCCAGTAGATCGATGTCCGCCAAGTCTGGCGGTCATTACCGGGAGTGTTCGGATAGTTGGGGCGTTTATGGCACGCATTCTTCTCGATCCACAGGTCATAGGCACGAGAACAGCGGACCATCAATGGTTCGCCAGGATCAGTGAGCGGGACGTCGAAATCGTCGTCCAACGCCCCTCGGTCGAGTTTGAACACGCGGCCGGTATTTTGGTCGTGCCAAGCCGCGATTCGGGCCGCTTCAGGTGAAATGGCTGGCATCGGAAGGCTCACGTCGACCTCGCCGATTTTTGTCGCCGTGGCTAATTTCGGGTCGGTCAGGTACAGATTGCCCGATTGGTCAACGACCGCGGCATGCCCCGTTTCCGCTGCCACGCTGAGATGTTGAATGTTCTCGTTCAATGATCGTGTTGCGGCAACCGAGGCTGTCGTGCAATCGACCAGATGAAGTTGTTGTCCGGCAGCAACGATCATTCGAGAGTCCGAACCGTCCGCTTGCGTTGCGAAAAATTCGACGTGGATTGCATTTTCACCTGACATTGGCAACGAAAGATGTTGAAACTTGCTCGCATCACCGGGTTCGTCGAGGTCCGTCGGCGGGGTGCCGGGCAACGCCCACCACGGTCGCCACGGCAATCTTGAAATCCAAAGTCCGTTGTCGCCACCGATGACTAAGTGCCGTCCCGTCTTGTCCAGCCAGACCGTTGGGTTGGAAGCGTCGGGCGGCATTGCAACGCTCTCGCGCAGCATCGGCTGTCCGTCAACTTCATCGAGGGCAAGTCTTGCCATTGTCAACGCTTCACCGGTGAGCCCACTCGATGCGACCATCCACGGCGGCGGCTGTTGACTCGACTTTGCTTCTTCAATCCGCTTCTGATTATTCTTGAAGATCTGATCGGCGATTTCGCCAATCGCTCCCGGCTCGAGTTGGCGAAGGAACGCGCAATCGGTCGGTTTCGTGGCTTGCCAGTCGTCTTCAATCACCGGCCAGCGGTAGTGGTTCGCAGCAGCGGGCGCGGCGACAAGCGTTTCGCCCGTCGGAACTGAAAAGTGTTGCTCCGTTGGCACTGGATCGCAGCCTGTCAATGAGACCAAGGTGATGGCCAACAGGCAGAGTTTCGATGGACACTTCATTCTTTTTCCACCTCTTCTAAATTGTCGATGTTGTCAACGGATGCGCCCGCTGAGTTGATGGAGCGGAGCAATTGACCGATGACGGAACGGGCGCCCGGCCCGACCGGTGCGTTGGGGGCAACGACGGTCCCGGCTGGGGAATTTAGATCGGGGGCGGGACGGAAAAAATCGGCAGACCAGTCGGGACGCTCGAATTCGCTTGGTCCCTCCTGGCGATCCGGATCTTCGTAGACCGGAAACCCTCTCGGGTCGTAGCCCAGGAGTCTCCGTTGTGGCGGCTGGAACCATGTTTCGTAGGCATCACGTTCCATCACCAGCCGTTTCGCGGCGGTCAGTTTCGTAATCAGTGCAACCGTCGCGTCGACCGGCGAGAGTCGAAACATGAGCGACTTGTGGGTTTGCAGCGCCGGTATGATTTCCGACCAGTCTGCGGTTGCGCCGGTGAGATCGATTTCGTTCAGGTAATCGGATTTGTCAACGATTGCCGTCAGTCCGCCTGATTCAATGTTCGCACCGGCAAGCCCCACTTGGCTCAGATAGTCGAGCGGTCCCATTGCATCAACTAGCGATTGATTGAGGTTGATGCCGCCGAGGCTGACGGCAGTGAGACCCGGGCTCTTCCTGAGTTCGGGCAATGAACTCACATCGATTTCGTTTCCGCCAAGCAGCAGTTGCGTCCAGCGTCCACGGCCGATGATCCGAGATGTCGTTGCGGCCGAAAGTCCACAATCTCTGAGGTCCAATTGGGTAAGTGTCGTGGGGATGTCCCACTGTTGAAACAAGTCGTTGTCGAGATCCGCCCCTGGAAGGGCAAGCTGCTGGAGCGATCGAAGATTGATGACGCCATTAAACGCTTTCGACGAAGCGGATGGATAAGCGATCGTTAACTCCGTCAACGCGTGGGCTTTTAACACCTCCGAGACGTTTTCGTCATTCATCCCCTCGCCCCCTCCGATAAACCACTGCAATCCGGCGACACCACTGATTCGGATTTTCGAAAGCGGGCTCAAAACCGCCAAACCGGGAAGCTGAGGCGCGGCCTCCACGTGCAGGTAATTTCCGACCGGACTGAGGACCAGGGGAGATCGAAGTTCCGGTACATTGATCAGCCGCAATGCCGTGATCTGTGATTTCTTGTGCTGATCAAAAACGATCGTTTCAAGTTTGGGTTGATTTTCAACCCTGATCGCGTTGATGTTCGAATTGATCAGCAGCGATTTAAGGTCTGCGAGTTGGGCAGAAAGTGAGTTAACAAACCCGGCGCCTACCTCGGCGTTTCGCACGTCGATGGCCGTTGCCGAAAGCGTTGCGATCTGGTCGGCCGATTGTTTCGTCAGCGCGCAATATTGAAAGTCCAGTGTTGCGATCGCGGAGTTTTGTTTCAGGGGTGAAAGGTCGACCTTGCGAAGGTCACATCCTCGCAGTGCTAAAAGCGGCGGCCCGTTTAACTTTCCAAACTGGTCGATCACTCGTTGGCCGCACTCTGGGCTGCTCGTTGAGACATACTGTGGGTCGCCGACCCCAGGAATCATCGTGCTGGTTCCGGCCAACTTCTCCATCGCGTCGCAGCCTTCGATTTGGATGGATTCAAAGTCGCCAACGTAAAACGAGAAGGACTCGAGCAGAGGGATCTCATTCAACGTACAGTTGCGAACCCACGCGTCATACGGCATCTGGTCGTTGGCAGCCAATCGCATCTGCGCGTCGTTGTATTGCACTTTGACGTTCGTAAGTTTTGGCAGACGCTGTAGATCGAGGTCGACCAATTGAAGTGAATCGAATCCGAATTGCTCCAGCTCGGGCATGTCGTGCAATGAGATCCCAAAGAGGTTCGGGTTGAGCGGTTCGTCGAGTGATTGAAACGCGAGGCGTCGCAATTGTGGCCAAGATTCAAGCTGGATTTCACCACCGGTTCCTGTATTCGGCCGAGAGAGAACCAGACTTTCCAGTTGGTTCTTCAGTTCACAATCCTGCCAGGCCTGGAACGGGATCATCGTTTCCATGGCCATCAGCCGTGAGAGTCGCGGAAGTTTCGCGAAACGCGGAAGCGCATCCTCCGCAATATTGGTGTGCGAAATGTTGAGTTGTCGAAGCAGCGAACATTCAGACAATGCCAAAACGGTTTCCGCATCCAGTTCGGCACCGGCGATACGAAGGTCTTGCAGATAACGCATCGAGGGCAGGCGGCTCAACGGTTTCTGGTCGTACTGGCCACCACCGATCCGCAGCGCTCTCAGGTAAGGCAACTTGCACATTAATTGCAGTTGTTCGTCTGACGGCTCTTGGAGATCAACAGCGGTTGTCCTCAGCCACATCGGTCGCGCCGACTTGGGGACCCATTCGGTCAAAATCGCCGGCATGTACGACTGCCGCACGACCTGCCCGCTCGCTGCGAGTTGATCGGCAATGACTTTGTCGGCTTCGGACTGACGGATCTGCCATCTCCAATAGCCCATCGCCGAGGCGATCAGTGTGACGACAAACAACAAATCGGCGAGCGAAACTCGATTGGACTTCCTCACTGTTGGCCGCAAGTAGAAAAAAATGATGGCCACAAACGCGATGGCGGTCGCCAGATTCCAGACCACGGCGCGCCCGTACCATCGAGCTTGATCGACGCCATTTGGAAATGGATGACGAATGTAGTAGCGAAACGGCCATCCTGCTTCGACCGGGTCAATCGGTTGCAGCGCGCCTTCGGTTCGAAAGCCGAAGTCGAATGGCGACTCGGACCAGGTCGCTGTGGTCGAAGAACTGACGGAATACTGGAACGGCCAGTTGGCGGTAACCAGCAGCGAAATCACGATTGCCGATGCGATCCATCGAGCTTGGGGGTTCCGCCGGGCGCCGCCGCTACGCTTCAAAGCGGTAGGTGTGCCGGTGCTGGGGGACGCGGTTGTGCTCTGATCGTCGCCGCCGGTCTCAGCGCTGGTCTCAGCGCTGGTCTGCTCGATACGAGCAGAATTCGTCTTCTCGGTCACTGCTAGTCTCTGCTTCTCTTGCCGCCGTTTTGTATGCCTCTGCATGGTTGGTGCATGCCCACCCGGAGTATACACCGGTGGGCGGGATCGGTTGCAAGAGTTGCCCTTGAATCGGGATCCGATTTGTCAAACGGCCTGACAGGTTCGCGAAGCACCCAAATTCCATCGTTCGAAAGGGAAGCTTGGGTTGGAGAGTGGGTTGAGACGCTAAGTGCCAGTATTTCGCTCAGCGTTTCTTTCGCTCTGCGTTGGTCAAACCGTTACCGCGGGCCGCGCGGAAGGTGTTCGACCAGGTATCGGGCGATCAGCATTCTCACGTGCAGTTCGGATCGTTTGCCTTCGCGCAGGCCGTGGTCACGATTGGGGTAGACCATGTAGTCGAACCGTTTGCCGAGTTCGATCAACCGATCCACCAGGCCTTCGATGATCTGAATATGCGTGTTCGTCTCGCCGGACCCGGTGACGATCAGCAGGTTGCCCTTGAGCCCTTCGGCAAAATTCAGGGGGGCCGATCGTTCGTAGCCCTCCGGGTTGACTTCTCGGGTTCGCATGTAGATTTCTTGGAACCACGCGTTGTACAAATGGGGCTGCGGTTTGGGGACGACGGCGATTCCGACGTGGTAATCGTCCGGTTTGCGGAACATGGCGTTCAAGGTGTTGGATCCCCCGCCGCTCCAGCCCCAAATTCCGACGCGTGACAGGTCCACATACGGTCGCGTGCGGCCGAGTTCTTTCAGCCCCGCGGCTTGATCTTCCGTTGAAAGTGGTCCCAGGCTGCCGAAGATCGATCGCCGCCATGCGGCGCCTTTCGGTGCGGGGGTGCCGCGATTGTCGATCGAGACGACGAGGTAACCGAGGTCGGCGATGACTCGATGAAAGTGGTTTTGGGCGGCTCCCCATTGGTCCAGCACCGTCTGTGCGTAGGGCTCGCCGTAAACGTAGATGAAGACGGGATACTTTTTGGAGGGATCAAAGTCCTTCGGCTTGATCATCCAGGCATCCATCGAGACACCGCCATCGATTTCCAGCCGGATGAATTCAGTCGGAGGGGTCATGAGCGTCGCGGCCCGATCGCGCAGTTCGCGGTTGTCCTCCAGCACGCGTACGACCTTGTGTCCATCCAGTTCGACCAAGTCGACGACCGGCGGCTGGTCGATGGTGGAATAGGTGTGAAACGCCCACTTGGCATCGGGCGAAAAATCGTAGTCGTGCGTCCCCGGTTGATCGCTGGGCGTGATCCGCTGGAGCGTTCCCGATCCATCGAGGGGGACTCGGTACAAGTACTTTCTCGGTCCATCGTCCGGCGCGGCGTAGAAGTAATACCAACCGCCCGGTTCATCGACGACGGCCCGATCAATGAGGTCGTAGTCGCCCGGTGTCAGCAGGGCCATTGCTTTGCCGTCGCGCGAATAGAGGAACGCGTGACGCCAGCCGTCTTTTTCGCTGATCACGATGAACGCCTGGCCGTCTCGAACCCATGTCAGCCCCGAGTTCTTTCCCTGGCTGCCCACCGCCCATGCGGAATTGGTTTCGCGAAAGATCTCGTTGACTTCGCCGTCGACATTCACGAGCGAGAAGACGCGTTCGTCACGAAAACGACTCAGCTTTTCGACCAGCACTTCCTCCGAGTTTCCTGCCCACTCGACCTGCCCGAGATAGACGCCGTCCGGGCTGAACTCCATCGGCAACCATTGCAGTTCGCCCCCTTCGATTTCGACAACGCCGACGCGGAGGGCATTGATTTTTTCACCGACGCGAGCGAATCGCTGGTGTCGAACGCTCGGATACGAGGGATCGTCTGGCACCAGCATGGGGCGCATTCTGACGTCGGTCGCATCCGACTCAATGAACACCACGCGTGTCCCGTCGGGGCTCCATTGAGGCTCACGATAGGAAACGTCTCGGTCGGGCGGGCGCCGCGTCAATCGGGTTCGCCGGCCGGATTCCAGATGACGGACGAACAGATCTTGGTCGCGAAATTCCAGGCGGTGCGTGCCGTCGGGCGACATCAGTTTTCGGCGGACCGGTTGCGACGTGTCGGGCGATTCGACTTCCACCTGTTCGCCCGTCCGGACGTCATACGTCAGCAACCGCGGTTGGTCGGAATTCGGATCCTGTTGACGAACGGTGTATCCGGAGCTGTCGGGTAACCATTTGCCCTGAAAGTCCTTCGCCCGAAATTGGCCGTGTTCGTAAATCGCTTTCAGCCGTGGTTCGGCTTGCGAGACCCACGTCGAATCCTCGGCTGTTTGTGCGGGGAGTGGGCCGAGTCCGATCGCAGCGTTTGCAATCAGGAAGAAAAGCGTGACCGGGAATCCTTGTCTCGGCATCATGGAAAATCGCTCGCTGTTGGGGCCATTCGGTGAAGTGACGCGGGGCCTCGGCGAGCGCGTGAAACATCGTCCTCGATGCGTTTCGCTCGTCTCCCGGCTGCCTTGAGTCGTCATCGTAGTCCCTCGGCGGCGCGTCTTCTTGTTCCAACGCACGCGCCCATCGGTGATTCGCGCACATCGCGACGGCATCGTTTGGGGGCAGGCCGGGCCTCGACTTTGAACCGAACGGAAACGAAGTGTCGGATCGAGCGAGTGGGATAGGCTTCCAGCCTGTCATTCCAGCGTCGACAGGCTGGAAGCCTATCCCACTTTTTTTCCGGGCATTGGCCTAGCAGCGGTTGGAACCATCGGGGCGGCCGTTTCGCTTGCCCGTGCAGTGCTCGCTGAGAAAATCGACCAGCCGGTCCGGTGCAAAGGGTTTCATCAGGAAGATCACCGCCTGGAAGCTCGCCAGTTGGGCCAGCACGTCTTCGTCACGATGTCCGCTGATCACAACGGTCGGAACTGCGGTGCCTTCGTCGGTGAGTTGCGTCAGCAGATCGATTCCGCTCATTTCGGGCAATCGCAGGTCCAGCACCATGCCGTCGATGGAGCCGTTCAAGTCTCCGAGCAAGAATTCTTCGGCACTTGAGACGCAATGGGGGTCAAATCCGAAGGCTGCGAGCAGCGCCCGGACGGAGTCTTGGACCGCGGGGTCATCATCAACAATGCATACTTTTGCTTTCGCAACATTCATCGGCGAATTCTCCGCTGAGTGGCAGCACCACGAGAAAGACCGTTCCGCGAGGGGTGGATTCTTCAACGACGAGTGATCCCTGGTGGGCTTCAATGATGGAACGTGCAACGGCCAGCCCCATGCCCATGCCTTCCGGTTTCGTCGTGAAGAATGTACGAAAAACATCTCGCTTGTCTTCTGACTCGATTCCGTTTCCGGTGTCTTTGACGCGGATCTCGATATGCTCGGTTGTCGACACGGTGTGAATGGTCAGGGTTCGCCGGGAGCGTTCCACCTGGTCCATCGCCTGGATCGCGTTTTGGAACAGGTTCATGAGCACTTGTTGGAGCTGCACTTGATGGCCATCAACCGTCAGGGATTCGGCGTGCAATTGAGTGATGAGATCAACGCCACGGGCGCGAAGGTCAGGTCCCATGATGCCCAACGAACTTTCGATCAGCTGATGGATATCCGTTGGCTGGTTGTCAGCCGGGTTGGGCTTGAGGAGGCGTCGGATGCCGCGGACGATCTCGGCGGCGCGATGCGCCTGGTCGCGAACCCGTCCGGCATGTTCGCGGATGGCTGCGGTCTGGACGGGGGACTCCGAAGCAAGTTTCTCGAGGACAAAGGCGTAGTTGGTCGCCGCCGAAAGAGGTTGATTCAGTTCGTGGGCGATCGACGAAACCAGTTCGCCCAGCAGATTGACGCGGCTGGCGTGTGCCAGTTTATCGCGATGATCTTTGAGTTGTTGCTCGATGCGACGTTTCTCGGTGATGTCCTCGGTAATACTCAGCACATGCGCCGTCTCGTCGCTTCCGTATCGGATGGGAACCTGGCGGGTCGTCATGGTGCGATGCTGGCCCTTCAATCCGACGATTTCGAATTCCAGACGGTTGGATTCCCCACGCAGAACCGCTTGTGACGCCTTGATGAAACGCTCGCGATCTTCCTCGACGATGACATCGAAGATGCATTTCCCCAAGACGTCTTCCCGCTCGGCTTCGAGCAGCTGAAGTCCGGCAGAGTTGATGTCGACCAGACGCCCTTCGCGGTCGACCAGTTTGACGCACTGGGGCTCCGACTCAAAGATCAAGCGGAAGCGTCGGTTGCTTTCCATGATGCTGGTCATCGCCTTTTCACGCAGTTGATCGTAGGCGTGAAATCGGCGTAGCAGTAGAAAAAGCAGGGTCGCAGACAGGACGGCGAACACCGCCCCCAGCACGAGGCTCTCTGTCCTGGTTTGATGCCACACCAGCGCGGTGTTTTGTTGTGATGTCGCCCATTCGCTTTCCAGTTGTCGTTGCAAAACAGCCATGGCCCGGCTGAACTGGTCCACGTCGTGTTCAAAGGCATCAAAGTCTGCGCGATCGACGACCCCGGTTTGGGCATACGTCGTGATCATCTGTCTGCCGCTGCCGGCGATCTGATGCTGTTGCTCCAGCACGCGATCGAATTGCTCGCGAGAGACTGCGTCCAACGCCGCCTGCTGGAGGAACGATCGTGAGAACTGTTCGTAGTTCGCGGCCCAGGTTTCGAAGTCTCGTTTTTCAGCCTCATCGCCCGAGATCACGAACGCAAAGCATTCTTGGACGGCGTCATTGGTTCTGCTGCGAAGGTCAAACAAACGACCGACCGAGGGCGCTCGACGATTGTTTGTTCGGGTCACCGCGTCGACGCGCACGAACAAGTACACACAATAGGTGGACGCCAACAGCAGCAGCGCCGCAAACGAAAGGATCAGCGATCGGGGATACGCGGATCGGGGAGCTTTCGATTCTTCGTTGATCATTCGACCGGCTGCCGTTCGATTCGCAGAAGGTGGCTGTCTGGACGCGTGATGGACGCCCGATGGCGCGGGACGTGAGATTCCGAAACGCTTGAGTCGGCGCAGAGAGACGTGACCCCCGATTATGGACGGTGGCATGGCGACCGCCAAGGGTAGCTCCTCTAGCCTACCGTACCCCTGGGGGCTCGCAACCGTCCGGTTGAGGGGATGGGCCGCTTTGGCGCGAGCCCCAACGGCTTCGTTCGCGGCGATCGTCCGCCAGAAACTCCGCCAGAAACACTGCGTTTCCCTCGCCGGAGGCGTTTCGTCCAGCACTTGCCAGGGACTGATCAAACAACCACCCCAACCAGGCATCCTGGATTCACAGACGCTCGTCTCCACAGATCGATTCAGGACACGAGCAAGACTCCGGGGCAGCCTGTGTTCCGGAGTCCCTCTCTTGTGGAGGTCGTGCCGTTTTTAAGTTATTGCTTGGGGCACCCATCGAGAGTGAAGTGAGCGTGCCGATTCACCGATCGACGTCCCCTCGCTTCGCTCGACCCTCCTGCCAGGAGGGTGACTCTAAAACTGCACGACCTCGGTGGACGGGGGAAAGGTTTCAGTCCCATGACCGGAATCGTCGGTCGTTGATTGCCCGTTTGGCCGTCAATGGAGCTGATACTTCTGGTCGGTCCAGCATCGCGGCAGCGGTTCGCCGGAGGGGAACACCAGGGCCGATTTGGCGAACACACTTTCGTCCTGCTCCTCTTCACCCGCCTGCCGTCTGGCGACGACTTCCGATTCCAGCGGACTGGCGAGTTGATCGATTCGGCTGACCCGGATCAGGTCCTCGGATTGGCGCTCTTTTAAAAACATGGTGACGGTCTTCATCGGTCCGTCCTTTGGTTGAAGGATGTCGAGTCTGGTGACGATCCCATCGCCGCGAGATGGAGCGGTTCACATCCATCACGTCTGCGGCGATCAGGCAAATTGGATTGGCCGCAAGTCCCGTTCCATTGCAGATGGATCTTGGACGACGGGGATTCGTGTTGGCAGTCGGCGCATGATTTGCAACCGCTTCAAAGGCTGGCGTCGCCGGCTTCGTCAGAGGAATCTCGAACACGCACGGAGAACAACATGTCGACTGCATCCGCAACGCAAACCGAACACCTGCACGAACTGTCGCGACAAATCCGTCGCTGGATCATTCGCTGCACCTCTCAGGCCGACTCAGGGCATCCGACCTCCTCCCTGTCGTCTGTCGAATTGATGGTGGGCCTGTTATTCGGAGATTGCTTTCGGTTCAATCTGCAGCAACCCGATCACCCCGCCAATGACCGATTGATCTTTTCCAAAGGCCACGCCTCGCCGCTGTTCTATTCACTTTGGGCCGCAGCGGGGGAGATTGAACCCGAGGATTTGATGGGCTATCGAACGTTTGGTAGCCGACTGGAAGGTCACCCCACGTCACGATTTCGTTTGACCGAAGCGGCAACTGGATCGCTCGGTCAAGGGCTTTCGATCGGGGTGGGCATGGCTTTAACAGCGAAGTCTCTCGACCGATCGCCCAGTCGGACGTTCGTCCTGTTGGGCGACAGCGAAATGGCGGAGGGTTCACAGTGGGAAGCGATCCAGTTGGCAGCTCACTATCAACTGGACAATTTGATCGGGATCTTGGATGTGAATCGTTTGGGCCAACGTGGCGAGACGATGTACGGTCACGATTTGACCGCCTACCGTGATCGCATCGAGTCGTTCGGTTGGCGATGCGTGCTGATCGAAGACGGACATGACTACGATCAGGTGCGACGAGCCTATGCGGCGCTCGGCGAGGCGGGCGAGCGGTCTGGCAAGCCGACCATGTTGATCGCCCGAACGATCAAGGGGAAAGGGATTCCGTCGTTGGAAGACGAAAACGGGCATCACGGCAAACCGGTTGACCAGGAATCACTTGATCAGGTCCTGTCGCAGTTAGGCGACCCGAACCGGTCAATCCGTGGCGAAATCGCTCCGCCGGTTGTGTATCAACCGGATCCCGCAGCTTCCCGCGAAGTCGCATCTGTCGATTATTCGCTGGGTGACCAAGTGGCGACTCGCGATGCGTTCGGTAACGCTTTGGTTCGATTGGCTGACAAGTACCCGCGATTGGTGTCGCTCGATGGCGAGGTCTGCAACTCGACTCGATCCAAACGCTTTCGTGATCAGTATCCGGATCGCTTTTTTGAGATGTTTGTTGCCGAACAGAATATGGTCGGCGCCGCGACGGGGATGGCACTGCGTGGCAAAACTCCATTCGTTTCCACGTTTGCAGCGTTCTTGACCCGTGCGTTTGATCAGATTCGTATGGCGCCGTATTCAGACGCTTCGATCAAATTTGTCGGATCGCACTGCGGCGTCTCGATCGGCCAGGACGGACCGTCGCAAATGGGTCTCGAAGACATCGCGATGTTTCGTACGATCCAAAACGGTTTGGTGCTGTACCCCAGCGATGCTACGTCGACCGAAGCACTCGTCGATTTGATGGCCGATTACGATGGGATCGCCTACCTGAGAACGACGCGAGGCAAGCTTCCGGTCATTTACGATGCGGAGGAAACATTCCAGATCGGAGGCAGCAAGGTGCTGCGGACGAGCGACGCAGACCAAGTGACATTGATTGCCGCGGGCATCACATTGCATGAATGTTTGTCGGCACAGGCAATGTTGCAAGACCGCGGGATTGTGGCACGCGTGATCGATCTCTATTCGATCAAACCGCTCGATCATGCGACGGTGCGGCAGGCCGCAGACCAGAGCGAGGTTGTTTTCACTGTCGAAGACCATTTTCCCGAGGGCGGACTCGGCGAGGCGGTGTTGACCAGTTTGTCCGATCACTCCACCCCGGTGAACTGCATCGCAGTCCGCAAACGTCCGCTCAGCGGATCGCCGGACGAGCTGCTCGACGCCGAAGGGATCTCAGCGGCCATGATCGCCGATGCGGTCACACGGTGGCTGATACGCTAAGGATCGAACGGAAAATAAGTGGGATAGGCTTCCAGCCTGTCGGCTCTGGAATGACAGGCTGGAAGCCTATCCCACTTGTCCGATCCGACACTTATTTTCCGTGCGGTGCTAAGCAAGCTGGCAGATTCTGGACCCGGGCCGTTGTTTTGTTGATCTGTACATTTGTGATGTCAGTCGAACGAGCCTCGTGCATCTTCGTGCCCGCGAACCCAATGACAACCGCCGCGACCAGAAACATCGTGACGCTGCCGCCGACGGAAAGCGAAAGATTCAGCATGGCAATGCGATGACGTCCCCCACACGACTCGTCATCGTGCGAATCATGGTGAGCATGGTTTGACACAGCGAATCGCATGATGACATGCGTTGAACGAACATCATTCGTCTTCTCCCGTCGGGTCGCGGGTCAGTGACGCGAAATAGCTGGCGATCTGTTGTGATTGTTCTTCATCGATGGCATCGGCGATTTTGTGCATCAGATTGCCGCTGCCAGCGCCTCCTCGTGATCGCTTCCGGAATAACGTCAGCTGACGACTCAAGAATTCGGCGGGTTGCCCAGCCAAAACCGGGTAGGACGGATCATTCCACACACCGTGGCACTCCGAACAGGCGGCGACTTTCAGCGAGTCGTCTTGCTGCGAAATCAGTTTACGTCCTGCTCGGATTTCTTCGGCGTCCAAATCGGATCGATCCGGCATCGTCGGCTGTTGCCCGGCGTACCACTTCGCCGCCGCGACGATTTCCGGCTGACTCAGCCGCGCGGCGATCGGCTCCATCACTCCGCTATGTCGATCACCCTTGGCAAACGCTTGCAGTGACTCCCGCAAGTAGACCTCGTTTTGGCCGGCGAGGATCGGCACGCGGGCATTGTCGCGGCCCATCCCATCGGCTGCATGACAAACCGCGCAGGCTTCCGTCACGATTGCAGGCGCGTCGGAGTTCTCGGTGACGTGGACCAGGTCCTGGTATTCCGCGACGCTCATCTTGCTGAACTGTTTCAGAAACGCCACCAATGGCCAGATCTCGTCGTCGCGTTGGCGGGTCGGCCACGCGGGCATCCCGGTAAACTTGATTCCGTGTTTCACGATGTAAAACATCTCGGACGGTTCCAACTCGTGCAGCACGTCGGGCAAGTACGGCGGCGCGGGAGTCATCGCCGCTGGGACCGGGGGCGACGGCAAGCCGGGGCGACCGTGGCACCATTTGCAATTGGACTGGTAGATGCCCGCGCCCAACGTCAGCATACCGGGCTCGTCCAGCGGAGGAACCTCCGTTCCGTTGCTGTGAAAGGCGACGGAGCGATCGCTGGCAAAACCGAGAATCCAACGGGTGATCGGCCAATGCCCGCTGCTGGCCTTGACGGGCATGATGCCGGAAACCAACACGAGTAGACCGATCACTGCCAAAACCAAGCCGAGCAGCGCAATCTTTTTCAAAAAGTCCTTCATGCTGATGCCTCCACCGTCGAGGGGCGCGTGGTTGATTCATTCTGCCGGGACGTCAGTGCCGCCGAACGATTCCGCAAGAGATCTGCCGTCAGCACCAGACCGCCCGCCAGGTAAACAATGCCGCCGACGACCAACATCACTGCGCCGCCGAGATGTTGATCTTCCAACGGTGTCAAACCGCTCATGCCGTGTGGATGATGAAACAGCAAACGCGGCGACAAGGCCAGCAGCGCGCCGAGTAAGGTCATGTGCATCGAGGTGAGCAGCAATCCGACCACTCCGGCGGCACTGCGCTGGTGGGTACGTGGTTGCGTGCCCCCGAATGCCGACAGCCAAACCCACGTGCCGGCGGCCAAAAACATCGACTGTTCCACGACGAATCCGAGCGTGTCGTGTCTGGCCCAATGGTGTAGCCCCGGTCCGTGCCAGGCCCACACGATGATCAACTCCCCGACCGATGCGGGAACCGGTGCAAAAAATGCCGGCCACACTCGGACCGGATCAAAGCGACGTCCGGCGGCGGCGAGCGAAAGCATCGGAGCCACGATCGCAACGACCAACATGTGCAAGGTCATGTGTGCGGCAAACGAGTGGCGGGCCATGTCGGGAAGTGGACCCATCCATGCTGCTGTTAAAATGACCCACCCGAGATTCCAAATCAGCA